>JAQXUQ010000015.1 GCA_029224465.1 Bacillota bacterium
TTTTGCTTACAAAAGCGGAGTTTCGATTACAAATCAGGCTTCCCAACGACAAAAGTGGCATCTCGTTTACAAAAATTCAGTTGTCGATTTACAAAGTGGCGTTTTCGATTACAAAACTGCACCTCCTATTTCAATTCAGCCTCGCAAGGCTGGACAGGACAAGCGTAGCCGAAATCAGAACTGCTGCCAGACGTTTTCGCTGCTTTTTCATATGTTTCTCCCTTGTTCCTATAATTTCATTCACCGGACAATATGTCGGTAAAACAGTTAGTGTGAATCACTTTTAATTATAAGGACAAGAAGTTTTCAAGCCACATTGATTACTTAAGCGGTCTTGTTTTTACTCAAACGGAAAACATATGATGTATTCAGACTATGTTGGTTCTATTGCCAGGCCTCTTCCGCGATTTCCCTGACAAGCTCCAGTTTCTTCCACTGCTCCTCTTGCGTGAGCTTATTGCCGATCTCGCAGGAGGCAAAACCGCACTGCGGGCTCAGGCACAGATTTTCCGGCGGTACGAAAGCCGCGGCTTCGCGGATTCTGCGGATCACGTCGTCTTTGTTTTCCAGCGCCGGATTCTTTGTCGTCACGAGGCCGAGAACGACCTTCTTACCGGCAGGGACCTGCGCGAGGCAGTCGAAGCTTCCCGATCTTTCATCGTCGAACTCCAGATAGAACGCGTCGACATTTTCCTTCGCGAAAACATACGGCGCCACGCTGTCATACGGACCGCTGCTTGCGTAAGCGGAGTGGTAGTTGCCCCGGCAGATATGCGTAGCGACGCGCAGATCTTCGGGCAGATCCGAAAGCGCGAGATTGTTGACCTTCAAATAGGTAGAAGCTTCCTCATCGAGCGTTACGCCTTCGGAAACTCTCGCCTTCCAGTAACCTTCATCCACAATCATTCCCCATGTGCAGTCATCCATCTGGAGATTACGGCAGCCCGCGGCATACAGCTCAAGGATCACCGTGTGATACGCAGCGGCAATATCACGGATCAGCGCTTCTTTATCCGGATAGAGCTGCACCGTTGTCTTTGCGTTGTCTTCGCGGTACAGCTCGGCGAGCGTCTGTGCCGGAGCGGGGATCGTCTGCTTGGCGACCACGCCGTCCTCTTCAAACTGCTTTACGAAACGGTAATGCTGCACGAACGGATGATTTTCACCGCTGATTTTGCCTGTGACGCGGCAGGAGCCGTGTGTCGTCTCTTCTCCATGGAAGTAATAGCCGTGATCAAGCTCGATGTGCTCGATGCCATTCAGCCCCCACATGAAGTCAAGATGCCAGTAGCTTCTTCTGAACTCGCCGTCGGTGATGACGTGGTAGCCTAGTTCTTTCTGCTTCTTCACAAGCTGCGTGATGCACTCGTCCTCGACACGCGTAAGCTGTTCCTGCGAAATCTTTCCTTCCGCGAACGCGGCTCTTGCCTGTTTAAGCTCTTCCGGGCGCAGGAAGCTGCCTACATAGTCATATCGAAAAGGAATCTGTAATCTGCTCATCTTGTTGTCCTCCGTATCGGTTTCTGCTTGATGAGCTACAGATTAATTCGAAACGCTGCCACTGTAAAATATTTAGTTTTTTGCGGTTGTCATAGGGTATGGCTATTTCAGGACTGTTTTGGCGCGGATAAGGGATGGCTGAACCTGCGAAGAAGCAGTGGTATCTCCGCGATCAGCATTGCCACCCAGCCGATCAGATAGGCCCATGGAAAAGCCTCGATGTGCATATGAAACGTGTAGACAAAGAAAAATCCGGCTGCCACGCGCGCGCCCATGTTGACGATGCTCGAAATCAGCGTGACCTTCATATCCCCGATGCCGCGGAAGAATCCCTGCAGACCGTTTGTTGCGGCAGGAAGCAGATACATGAAAGAGATCAGTTTCAGGTAACGCACGCCCGTGTCGATAACCTCAGCGTCATTGACGAACAGCTGCATCAAAGGCTTCGCAAAGATATAGCAGACAAGCGCGATCGCGATTCCGTAGACCGCCTCGATCCGCATGCCAGCCAGAAAGCCCTTCCTGACCCGTTCTTCCTTCCCCGCGCCCTCGTTCTGGGCCATGAAGCTGGACATGGCGTGGCCGATGTTTTGCTGCGGTGTATAGGCAAAATCGTCAATCCGGTTCACAGCAGCGAACGTCGCCATAACCGTGACGCTCATCGAATTCGCGAGCGCCTGCATCGCGATCTTTCCGGCCTGTACAGTCGCCTGCTGCAGCGCGCTGGTCATGCCGAACGCCACGGTTTTGCGGAACAGCTGCCTGTCAAACACAAGCCATTCCTTCCCGAGGTTTAACATCGGGATCTTCCGCGCGACATACAGAACGCAGAAAAGCGCCGACAGCGCTTCCGAAACGACCGTTGCAACCGCGCAGCCAAGGCTGCCGAGACGCAGTACAATCACGAAAAACAAATCACCGGCCACGTTCAAAGCTGCCGAAATCACAAGGAACAGCAGCGGCGTGTTCGCGTCTCCGAGCGCGCGCATTGTGTTCGCGAAGAAATTATAGATGAAGGTAAAGACAAGACCGGTCAGAACAATCCGCAGATAGACGACCGCTTCATCCATGACGGCAGGCTGTGTCTGAATCAGCCGCAGCAGCTGCGGTGCGAAAAGGATGCATACGGCGGCAAAACAGACCGAAAATATAAGACCGCCAATCATCGAGGATGAAATCTGACGTTTGAGAGAAGCGATGTCTTTCCTTCCGTAAAACATGCCCATCAGAATCCCTGCGCCGATGCACATGCCGGTGATGAAAAGAATCGCGAGCGTCACAATCGGGTTACTGGTGCCGACAGCAGCGAGAGCCTTTTCTCCCACAAATTTGCCGACGATGATGCTGTCCGTCGCGTTGTACAGCAGCTGAAAAACATTCCCCAGCACAAGCGGTACCGTAAAACGGATCAGCATCGGCGTGATCCTGCCCTGTGTCATGTCGTGAACCATTCAGATATATCCTTTCCCTGCGAATACGGACCGTTTATGCGCGCAGCCGTTTTTCCTTCCTGCCCCATGTCAGGACAAAATAAAGAATCAGCAGAATTCCGGTCGGCACCCAGCTGACCGGATAGCTCCACATCAAAGTCGAAAACTGCGGGCGGATCGGCCTTGCAATAACCACCCACAGAATCCGCAGCACGCAGATGCCGGAAATGCAGATCAGCATCGGCGCAAAGGTGTCTCCCAGGCCCCGCAGTACATCCGAAAAGATCTCAACCGCAATGAATGTCACATAACACGGAACGAAAAAGTGCATCATCATCCGACCGAGCGCGATAACGTCTTTGTCCGTTGTGAACATGCCGATCAGAATATCCGTCATAAACCAGAGAAACAGGGACAGCGAAACCGTAATAATCGTATCAATCATCAGCGATTCGCGGATGCATTTCCGCACGCGCTCCATTTTTCCGGCGCCGTAATTCTGTCCGATGAATGTCGTCACGGCGATGCCGAAGGAATTGCTGGTCATCCAGAAAACCTGATCCGCCTTTCCGCAGGCTGCCCAGGCTGCCACATAGGAAGTTCCGTAGGCATTCACGGCCGCCTGCAGTATCACGTTCGTCAATGAGTAGGAAAGCGACTGCACCATCGCCGGCACGCCGATCCGCAGGATTCTCTTCATGTAGAACTTGCGGATGCGGATCTCACGAATCCGAACGCCATAACATTCCGGGCTCCGCAGAAGGCAGGCCATCACAAGAACCGCCGAGAGCAGCTGGCACAGAATCGTCGCGAGCGCGGCACCGAAAACGCCCATCTTCAGAAAAGCCACAAAGAAAAGGTCGAGCCCGATGTTGGCGAGGCACGAAATGATCAGGTAATACAGCGGCCTTTTCGAATCTCCGATTGCGCGCAGAATCCCGGCGCCCATATTATAGATAAGGTTCGGAATCATCCCCGCGAAATAAATCTGCAGATAAATTTTCGACTCTTCAAAGGAATCCGCCGGCGTGTTCAGGCCTTCCAGACAAGGCCCCGCAACGAGGATGCCCGCAATCGTAAAAACAACGCCGAACGCCAGCGACATCGCGATTGCCGTGTGTACGGAAGCCGATGTTTTGTCATGATCACCGGCACCATAGTACTGCGCAATCACAACCGAAGCACCCGAAGCAAGTCCCAGAAACGCGCCTACAATGACGTTGACGATCTGCGACGCCGCACCGCCGATTGCCGAGAGCGCGACTGTGCCGACAAATCTGCCGACAATCACGGCGTCGGTCGTATTATAAAGCATCTGGAAAAACGTGCCGAACAGAAGCGGAAAGAAAAAGATCAGAAGCTGCTGCCAGATCACGCCCTGTGTGATGCCGTTATATTCTTTCTCCTGCACATTCTTCCGCATCCTGCTGTCCCTCGCCACGCCTTTGTGTACTTTATTGTAACGATAATCCTGTCCGCGAATCCTCTGTCTTCCAGATAGTTCTTTGCTTTTTCAAATGACATAACGCTGCCTCTGTTTTAGCTGATATACAGATTCAAATTATACATCTTTCGTCCGGACTCTTGAAGAGCAATGCGCTATGGTTTATGATTAACTGAATTTTTCAGCCGCAATCAGATGAGGAAAACTTATGAAGTATATGAAGCAGATCGCCATCATCTTCGGCGTGACCTGTATCGGAGAATTCCTGAATTATTTCCTGCCGCTTCCGGTTCCGGCCAGTATTTACGGGCTGATCCTGATGCTGGTTCTGCTGGTGACGCATGTCGTCAAAATCGAACACGTCGATGCCGTCGGCACTTTTCTTGTTGAAATCATGCCGATGATGTTCATTCCGGCAGGTGTAGGTCTTGTCACTTCGTTTGAACAGCTGCGCCCGGTTCTGATTCCCGTACTCGTGATTACGGTCGTTACGACTTTCCTTGTCATGGCGGTTACCGGGAAAGTCACGGACGCGGTTATCGGAAAAACATCAGTTGCGGAAGAAGGCACGGCTGCGGGCCGGGCGCAGGGCAGAAGTAACAGGGGCGCAGTATCCGCGGGCGATCCGGAAGCCGGGGGATTGGGCAGCGGTGTTGAAGATATGAAAGCCGCAGATAGCGAAGAAGTCTGAAGGGAGATTATATGGAAGCTGTCAATTCCGTTATAACCTGTTCCGCCACGGTCGGCGTTGTCCTCTCCATCATCATGTATGGATTCGGCGTATGGCTTCGCGACAAAACAAAAATCGACGCGTTAAACCCTCTTCTGATTTCCATTGCTTCGATTATTGTTTTTCTTCTGGTTTTCCACGTGGATTACGAAAATTACGAGCAAAGTGCCCAGTACCTGAGCTATCTTCTGACGCCGGCAACCGTGGCGCTCGCGATTCCGCTTTACAAGCAGCTGGAAATCCTGAAAAAGAATATCAAAGCCATCCTGACCGGCGTTCTCTCCGGCGTTCTGACTTCTCTGGGGTCGGTCCTGCTGCTGTCAAGGCTGTTCGGGCTTGATCATTCGACCTATGTGACGCTCCTTCCAAAGAGCATAACGACAGCCATCGGAATGGGTATTTCGCAGGAGCTTGGAGGTTACGTCACCATTTCGGTTGCTGTCATTATCATTACCGGCATTCTCGGGAATGTCATTGCGGTATCGTTCTGCCGGCTGCTCCGGATTAAGAGTCCGGTTTCGAGAGGTCTCGCGATCGGTACGGCGTCGCACGCGATCGGAACCGCGAAAGCCATGACGATGGGCGAAATCGAAGGCGCCATGAGTTCTCTCGCTATTGTTGTATCCGGGCTGATGACAGTGATACTGGCATCGTTTTTTTCGATGCTGTAGGGTGCATGCTCACCTCAGAATCTTATCCATTGGCTTTCCTTTAGAAAGCTCATCGATCAGCTTATCCATCTGACGCATTCTTTTGTTTTACCCTTTTTGATTGCTTTGGCTGTAAGAAGCGGGTAGATTCTGGAAAGTTTCATGTCAAAAATGTTTTGTCTTGCCATGGGCAGGTCCCCGTTCTCACCTGATATTATGCTTATTCATCTTCTCTTGAAAAATATCCGTAATGATACGGCGAAGCTCCTCCCTCTCCTTTTCCGGCAGCTCCCCGGATTTTTTAGCAACAGCATATAAGTCAGGGTACTGGTTCGCAATTCTCTCGATCGTCTTTGTGGTGGCATGTTTTCTCACGAAGAACGGGATCTTTTTGATCCACCCTTCCGGTACCAGCGCGAGAATTTTGTCAGCAGCCTCTTTATCGCTGATTTCCGCTGTAGAGAGTCCTTCCCGGATTTCTTTCTGTTCTTTTTCTGTAAAATCTTTAAGTTCCATTTTGTCTTGTCCTTTCCTTTTTTATGTTAAAACAAACCGGTCCGCCACCGGCCATTTCATGATTCTAACATCAGGTTGCCGTAGCTGACGACCGCTTTCTGCATATTCAAATGTCTGCCGATGATTTTTTCCATCCAGATCATATCGTACCATCTGCCGAACTTATAGCCGCATTTGTGAAATCTACCGACGGTTTCATAACCGAGATGCCTGTGAAAGTCCGCGCTGTTCGTCGTCAGGTATTCATCCGCCTTCGCCGGATACCCGATGCAGGCATACAGGTTGAGGATCCCCATCTTTCGCAGCGCGTTTTCCATGGCTTCATAGAGCCGCCTTCCCATCCCGCATTTTTGCGCCTCATGGTCCAGATAGATGGTCATTTCAACAGACCAGTCGTAAGCGGCCCTGCCGACAAACGGTCTCGCATATGCGTATCCGGAAATGACGCCGTCCCGCAGAATCACAAGATACGGATAACGCTTCATCACATTGATCATCCGCTGCCTGAATTCACTGACCGTTGGCGTTTCATACTCGAAGGTAATGGCTGTGTTTTGCACGTAATAATCATAGATTCCAAGAATATCTTCCGCATCGTCCAGCGTGGCATTTCTGATCGTAATTATCGGCTCCATGAAAATCCTTTCTGACAGTGATCTTCCTGATGTTAATGCATCCGTACCGGATTCCGCGGATCATCCCCATATGAAAAATACGCCTCATCCGCAACAGTTCCGTCTGTATTATACAACGTGATGCGCGCACAGACGCCTTCGGGTCCCCCGGAAGCTGTCACCGGCGTAACTCCTGAAAAGTAAGCAATGCTTCCAATTTCAGTCAGTATTTCTTTGGTCTCTTTAGTAACCTTTCCGGCGTTTCCAATTCGAGGGATTTTGGCATTGGGTTTCTTGACAAAACGCCCTATAATGAAGAACAAAATTGTGTAAGAAGGTCTGAACATGGAACTGAAAGCAGCTTTTCCCAAAACTATCCCCGTCCTTGCCGGCTATCTGTTTCTCGGCATTACATATGGAATTCTGGCCGTAACCTCCGGACTGCCTGCCTGGATGCCGGTATTGACAGCCCTTGTCGTCTATACCGGCTCCATGGAATTTCTGCTTGTCAGTATCCTTCTCGCGCCATTTAATCCTTTCTCCGTGCTTGCCACAACCCTGATGGTCGGTGCAAGACACATCTTCTACGGACTCGCGATGCTGACAAAATACCGCGGAACCGGGAAGGCAAAATTTTACCTGATTTATACCACCAGTGACGAAACATTTGCTCTGAACTGCGACGCGGTAATTCCGAAGGGAATGAGTAAAGCCAAATATTACTTCTGGGTTTCCTTCCTCGATCAGATGTACTGGGTAGCGGGGGCGGCACTGGGCGCATTTTCCGGCAGTTACATTACCTTCCGCACAGAAGGCCTTGATTTCGTGATGACGGCGATGTTCCTCTGCATCTTTCAGAACCAGTGGCTTCGGGACCGTGACCTTCTGCGTCAGAAGAACGGATCGAAGACTACATGGAGAAAGCTTTTTCCGGCACATGCCGGAGAGCTGACGGGCGTGTTTTGTTCTCTTGTATGCCTTCTCATCTTCGGCGCCGAACGTTTTATCATCCCTTCCATGATTCTGATCCTTGCAGTTCTTGCAGCCGGCAGAAAGCGCATAGAGCCGGCCGTCGATGGACTGCAGAAGGGAGAAAAGTCATGACCATGACCGTTACGCAGGCCGTTATCACGGTGGGGATTGTAATCGCCGGTACTGTTTTTACGCGGTTCATTTCCTATATTGCCTTTCCGGAAGGGAAAAAGATCCCGCCTTTCATTCTATATCTGGGTAAAGTTCTAGGGCCTGCGGTATTCGGTCTGCTGGTTGTTTACTGTTTCCGGAACACAGATTTCCTGACTTCTTTTGCCGACGGCGGAACGCATGGAATTCCGGAGCTCACCGGACTCCTCGTCACTTGCGGCACATTCCGGAAAAGCCGCAGCATGATGCTTGCGATGGCTCTGGGTACTGCTGCCTATATGGTGCTGCTGCAGGCAGTATTCTGAAGATCCTCCTGCTAAAACGCTACTGTGACAACATCCAGATCTGCGTTGATGGAAAGTATTCTGTTTCAAACGTTATCTATCAAAAGCCAAGACATAAAACCGGAATTTATACGATGCTATATCCTTCCAATGCCAGGATTTGCAATGCCCTGTCAAAATTTTCTTTCTTCACAAGAATATAGTCTGTGTTGTATGTGGAAACTGCGAAGATACCTATTTGATGATCAGCAAGAATACCTGACAGCTTTGATAAAATACCAATAAGAGAGAAGTCCAGCGTTCCCTGAATGCGAAAACCTTTCCAGCCATCATATCGCTCAACAGTCTCAGAGGGAGTATCTTCCGTTTTGCAGACTAATGAAATTTCTTCATCTGTCTTCCCAATAAAATAGAATTCAGATGTCATGTCTATGGCTGATACATTCCGCACTTTACAAACTGTCAGGTTATACTCTATCTTTTTCAATTCCATTTGACCTATTCTCCTTTATAAATTCATAGTTATCGTTTTACCACAATCGTCAGCATCGCAAGGTCATAGTTCCGGTACCGTTATTCATTTTAAATGCTGTAACTCATCAAAAGATTATCGGTACATTTCCATGCAGCCCAAGTCGAATGATCCCAATCACAACAAGATGCGCCGGATAATAAATGTAGAAAAACCATTTCATTCCCTTCCACGTTCCGCGCTCGCCATTGTAGTTCGCCAGAATCGGAATCGTCAGAAAAGTAAATATCTGAAGCACACCATAAACCTTGTCAAGAAACACGAAATAGACTGCCGCATACAACGCGCTCCAGATAACAATATCTCGCGCCTGCAGTTTGAACTTTCCGCGATGCGCATATAGATAAAACGGGCAGATCATGGCAATCGTCGACCAGTCAGACGGGAATGTTATCAGACAGGCCGCAATGATCAGAACAATCTTCACCCACTGCTTAACATCGTCTTTCCGGCAGATGGCTATCAGCACTGGTGCCCACGCCAGTGACCACATGACGCTCGTCTGATTGAAAACGCCACTTGACAGCGGTACAAACGGAATACCGAATGCAAAGTCATATGCAAAATGAGATATGACCGCAAACAGGAAAAGCCTGCCGATGTATTTCCGGATATCGTGCGTGTAATGGCAGCCCTCCGCAATGAAGAACCACATGATGGGAGCCGTCAGCCTGCCAATGACATGAAGCGCAAATACATACCACACATGCTGAAGTCCCGGAAAGAACGCCCACGTCAGGTGGTCGATCGTCATTGCACCGATGGCAATCAGCTTTATCTGATTTGAATTCAGTCCTTTTCTCGCTCTTTCCAAAACCGACACCCCTCCTTATTCTTCGTTCCATGCTTTTTCGAGCCCACTGAAATCAAGATCGTGCGTCTCACAGAAATCCTTTATTTTCTTCATTGCAATCATGTTCGGCTTGCTTCTGCCGCCTTCCCAACGATTCACTGAAGAGAACGATACCTCCAGTTCTCTGGCAAAAGCCTCCTGTGACAGGAAGCATTTCTGACGCAATTTCTTTATTTCACTCGAATCTGTCATAGTTGTTTATCTCCCCGCAAAGATGTGCCATTGATATAGCATAATTATAGCGTAAAGCCATTATCACTTCTGCCATCAACGTGATGCAAATGATTTGATCATGGATTTCTCGGTGACAGTCCTGTAGTCTCGCATCCACTAAGCGATAGTCCTGTAGTCTCCCATCCCCGAAAAAGCAGTTGTTTAGTCACACCTATGCTTTATGCCAGTAGTCAGGACTGTTGCCAGAGTACAAAAAAGGGATTCCGGAAACCCACCCATATTCAAGCGAATCTCAGAAATCCCTTTATTTCAAGCCTATTGAGTCCCATATTTACTTTTGCCTTGACAGGAGACAGACGGTCTCCACATGTCTCAAGACAATGGAAAATATAATCACGCCGCCCGACTGTCTGTAGGAACATGTCAAAATTTAGCCTCTGTTTGAGGAAACATATCTAAATACGCTCACCTTCTGTGGAAACTTATCTATAAAAATCAAGGTGCAGAACCAGGATTTGTTAAATCCGATAAATCATATCTCCCGTATTCCATATACGCATAATTCCAAATATTGGGTCATTCTCCTCTTGCCCTATCCAGCCCTGGAATGTTGTTTCATTAATTTCAATCTGTAGTATCCGACTATCATGTAAGCTAAAGGGAATATTATTTTCCCTGTCTCTGATATAATCCATGTTCCTCTCCATATATTCTAATGTTTCTTACCAGCTGCCTATTTACGTAAAAGTTTATCAAGTGTACCCATCTGTTTTTTCCACAGACGCATTTCATTTAATATGATAGCATATAGATTTATCCAGCCAACAAAGAAAAGCCGAACCGGTTCGTCTTTTTCCTTGTGATTGTGATAAAATAATGATATTATACTGATAGTAAAGGAGGAATAACTATGATCAACATCCGTCCCGTATCTGATCTCAGAAACAAATTCCCTGAGCTTGAAGAAACTGTCATGGAATCAAATGAACCAGTCTTTCTCACGAAAAACGGTTATGGTACCATGGTCCTGTTAAGC
>JAQXUQ010000016.1 GCA_029224465.1 Bacillota bacterium
TTTTTGGTTTTAAAAAACCGGTGGCCGATTTTTTTTTAAAATAATACTGCAGGCGGGGGGGCCAACCGCCCCCCCGCCTCTTCTGTGTCTTGTTATTCCGTGGCAGCATCATAAAGACAGGTACCGTCTTTGAACATCAGGAGGACGGTGTTCCGGTCGCGGTCGTCCAGCAGGATCACCATCACGTTCCCGTCTTGGGAAACGGAAGTAGTGAATTTGTTTTGCGCGGCCGTGCACATTTTCTGTATGCTGGTTTTCATGTCGTTCCATTCGCCGGTGAGCTCTGCGCTGCCCTTTTTGATTCCGTCGCAGGCTTCACCGACGCCATCGTGCCAGATCTGGATGATGCAGCCGGTTTCATCGGTGGAAATCCGGTAGCTGTCACCATACTCTGTCGATAATACAGGCTCCATCGCAGCCGCGTAAGCAGCCGATTTGCTGCCCGCCGAGTTCTCGGAACGCGCCTGCGCGGTCTCATTAACAGCCTGATTGATCGCGTTCGCCTGCTCACCTGTGATTGCCTGCGGATTCCGGTTCCGGTCATGCAGGTTATAGCTGACTGCGCCGGCAAAAACAACGATGGAAACGATGATGCCCGCCATAGCGATATATTTGCTGCGCCCTTTCCGCAGGGCAATGATGCCGAGGATCACGCCGATCAGCGCACAGGGATAAATAATAAATCCAAGAAGTCCGAAGATGACCGAAAGAATCCCTAAGCGGTTGCCGCGCCTTGCAGTGGCATTTGGCGCAGACTTTTTCCGCGGAAATTTCTTTCGACGGGCAGCAGGAGTATCCGCCGCGCTGCCCGCCTCAGCGCCGCTGACGCTCCCTTCCGCCTCGCCATCGCCTGAACTGCCCGCACCAACGCCCGCCGGCGCCATGTTATCGCCTGAACTGCCCGCACCAGCGCCCGCCGGCGCCATGTCATCGCCTGAACTGCCCTCGCCAGCGCCCGCCGGCGCCATGTCAGCGTTTGAACCGCTCACCCCGGCGCCCGATGCCGCTCCGGCACCGGAACCGCCGCCGGCCCGCTCCTTCTCAATCGCTGCCCATTCATCGTCCGCAGCCGTATGGATTTTCTGAATTTCATCATTCATCATTCATAACCTCATTTTCAGACAAAATCATAAGTTCATTTCCATGTCATAACAAGTTAATAACCGTCTTTTAGAATATATTACAGATAGTTCATATGCGGCTGGCTGCATCACCGCGCGCAGGGGGAACACATCATGAGCCGTAAATATAGCACTATACTGATAATATTGATTCTTACGGTCAATGCAGCAGCCATCGGCGCGCTGCTGGGGCTTCACACGCCGAAGAATATTCTGGACGCTGACTCCGCGGCGCGGTTTGTCCGCAGCGGCACCAATATCAACGAAATCTATTCCGAAGAAGAACTGCTCTCGCAGCTGCGGGAGCAGTATCCGAAATTGTATAACGCGCTGGATATGGACGGCTCGCCGGTTTATATTGTCCCGGGAATGATTACAACCGCCACAATCGAAACATCGACGGGCAGACCCGGGATCAGCCGCCACATGACGCCGCAGGGCATCGCCCTGACAGATGACTATCTGATCATTTCCGCTTATTCCTATGATAACGCATATTACTCTGTTTTGTACGTAATGGATCGCGAAAGCGGCGATTATGTCAAAACAATTGTGCTCCCCGGCACACCGCATGCCGGCGGTCTTGCATATGATGAGTGCTTCGGGCGCCTCTGGATTGCGGAGACGACAGACGGGAAAAGAGGCATGCTGGCCGCGATTGACGACAAAACATTGCGGCAGGAAGACTTTTCAAGAAGCGCGGCACCGGTCACTTACGATTATCTGGTGCGTGTTGATTCGCTGGAAAACATTTCCTTCCTCACCTGGCACGGTGGTTCACTGTATATGGGAAGCTTTTCGAGAAACGGCGCAGGAAAACTGGAAGCCTATGATCTTGACGACCGGGGACTGCCGGAGGGCGGTGACGCATTTACCGGAGCAAGAGGAGCAGTCGCTGTGATCAATAAGATCCAGGGCGTCGCCTGTACGGAAGACAGCATGTTTTTTTCGAAGTCGTGGGGGCCTTCGGACTCGACGCTTCTGATGCACAGGCTGGATGACGGCGATATTTTCGACGATTTCAGGAGCGCGGGCTTTCGCAAGCTGCATTTTCCTCCGTATATGGAACAGATCGTGGCATCCGGAGACGATCTGTACGTACTCTTTGAGTCGGAGGCGGCAGGATACCGGGGGAGGGAGAATATTTTACATGTCGATCGTGTTTTCCGATTCCGGATCTCAAAACTGTTCAGCTGACGGACTCTTATGTGTTATACTGCCGATTAGATAACGACGGGAGGATTTGGCATAAGATGATACGGCTGCTCATTACAGATCTGGATGACACACTGTATCCGTGGCTGGACAGTTTTGTGCCCGCGTTCTACGCGATGGCGGGTGAGACGGCGCGGATTCTGGATCTTCCTCTGTATGCGGTGCTGCCGGAATTCAAGCAGGTGCATACAGTGTACGGAGACGTCGAGCATCCGTTCGCGATCGCGCAGCTGCCGTCGGTCAGGCGCCGGTATCCGGGGGCGCCTTTAGAACAGCTTCGGATTGTTTTTGCGGGCGCGCTGCAGGCGTTTTCAAATGTACGGGCACAAAGGCTCCATTTGCTGCCCGGCGTGTACGATACACTGCGGAAGGTGCATGAGGCCGGAATTCAAATTGCGGGATATACGGATGCGGGAAGCGGGAACGGACTGGAACGACTGCGGGAACTGAAGATAGAGCCGTTCTTTGACGCGTTATATGTGACTGGCGGTCTGTCATCAGAAGCGGCGGAAAACAGACTGCTCCGGGACGGCGGTCATGCAAAACCCAATCCTGCCATGCTGCGGAAAATCTGCAGGGATTTCCGCGTTCGTGAAGAAGAGGCTGTTTACGCGGGAGACAGCATGACCTGCGATGTTCTGATGGCTGCACAAACACACGTGCATTCTGTGCAAACACTTTGGCTTAAGGAACATAGGAATAAAGAAGATCAGGATAATTACAGAAAACTTGTCGCGATTACCAACTGGACAGAGCAGGATTTTTCGAAAGATGAGGCGCTTCGGAGAGTATGCCGCAGGAAAAATGTGAGGCCGGAGTTTACAGTCGGCTGTTATTCTGAAATCTGGGAGATTATAACCCGGTTTGCGGGAAAAGAATCCTGACGGGCAGAAATGCCGCGGGTATTTCAGTTATCGGTTTCCTGAAAAAGATCTTTGACGCTGCACCCGAGAACACTGCAGAAGAGTTCGAGTGTTTCAAAACGAATCTGTTTGGTCTTGTTGCCGACAATGTTACAGATGTTCTGATAACTGTACCCGGTTTCTTTGGCAAGCCAGTACCGCGTCTTACCCTTTTCATCAAGGATTTCCTGTACACGTAATTTGATCATCATATAAGCCTTTCCAAGATGCTGAATAATTAGTTCGTATTATAGCTGTTTTTCATACAGAATGTGAATTATGAAAATATTATATATCCCTTCTTTTTTTCTTAAATTTTCGTAAAATGCCCTGCAACAAGTATATCACAAACGAAAATGAAAATTATTGACCGAAATGGTGACTGTTTTTAATGTAAAATATGTTATTATTATCATGAATTGCACGTAATCACTGTTGAGAGATATACGTTCATTCAATTGACCGAGGGGGAAAATACAATGCCGGATCAGGAAATTGTTAAAGAAAGAGAAATCGTCAATCTGGATTTCTCCGTTGTGCTGCCGGATGGCTATACGGCGCAGGAAATTCCGGAAGAAGGGCCGTTTATCTTCCGCGCTGCAGGAGAGGACGCCTGCATCGCTTTGGAAAAACCGGTGGAGATCGGCGGAGAGATGGATTTTACAAGGCCGGCGGTTAAAGGCGTGATCCGCAACGTGACAGCGAGGGAATTTATCCGCTGTTATGGACGTGATATTCCGCAGAAATGCCTGATTTCGCAGAAGGATCTGATGGTCGTCTGCGGAACAAGGTCCGATGACCGCGGCGATGTTCATTATATGATTGCTACAGGCAAAGGCATGTACAGGGGCATGATACATGTCAAAACATCCGGTGACCGGAACCGCCTGACCGCTGCGGAAAAGTTTCTGACTTCCATAACAATGTATCAGATGACGCCGGAGGAGGCGCAGGAAGCGGAGAAAAGGGCGGCGCGGGAAGCCAAGAAGCGAAAGGAAGAACTGGCAAAGAGAGCGGAAATCAGCCGGGGTGCCGCACTGGATTCGGTTATTATCGCGCAGGCGCAGCAGCGCAACGCCGAAGAATTAAAGCGGATCGCCCGCGATCAGGCACTGGCGGAGGAAGAAGCGAGAAAACGCGCGAAAGAGCGTGAAGAAAGAATCCGTGCACGCGAAGAAGAGCGCGTAGCCCGTCTTCAGGAAGAAGCGAGACAGCGCGCGGAAAAGAAAGCTGCAGGCCAGGCAGAGCCTGCAGCCATGGAGCAGCAGACCGCGGACCTGGCGGAGGCGTCGGAGCAGCCTGCGAACCGGTCAGGGGCTGCAGAACACCGGCCTGCAGAAAGGGCAGAGTCCGCTGCAGCAGCAAAGAGCGCTGCGGACGGAGCAGAAGCCGCTGCGCAGGAGAGAGTAAATGCGGAAAAGCCAAAGAATAAAGAGGACAGTACGCAGCTGACACCGGAGCAGAAAGAGATCCTGCAGCTGGAAGAAAAGCGCAGCCTCAGAACGCAGAAGCTGCGGGAAAAATATCAGGGGAATCCGGAAGAAGAGCTGGAAGTCGACCACCTGATCGCGCAGCTGGACAGGGAATCCGAAGAAGTCATCGGACATTTTCACGAGTTTCTCGGCTGGGTGCAGGATGTTTTCAATACGACACCGTTTACCGGCGAAGACGACCCGAAACTGCTGGATCTGTTTGCGCAGATCCATATGAATATTGACGGGTTCGGCCAGCAGCTGGATCAGATGACAGACCGTCTGGACGAAGTCGGCACGAAGGCGCTTGCCGGCGGAATCCGGGAAGCCTGCGTTATCCGCCTGATCAAATTCGCGGCCAAGCTGGACGGCAAGTACAGGAAGCTGGCTGTGCGTTTCAATGAAGAAAACCGCGTAAGTTACGCAAGACCTGCCGAAACGGATGAAATTTTCGACAAATGGCAGAAGACAAAAATGCAGCTTCCTTCCTGCATCGAGGAAGCGGATGTGCGCAGAGAGCGCGCTGTGACAGAATCGCTGCAGGCACAGATGGACGAGCTTGTCGAAACGATGCAGCTGACCCGCGCGAATGTGCAGCAGCTTGCCGGGGAAAAGGAAACTGCGCAGGAAGAGCAGCTCCTTGCACAGGAAAATCTGAACCGGTTCCTTGATGATGAAGAGGAACGAAAGGCCGGAATCCACAAGGAAGAGAAGCGCCTGCTGGAGCAGATCCGAAAGAAACTCGATGAGAACCGGGGACTGTTACAGGCAAAACAGGAGGAGATCTTAAAACTCAGGGATGAATTTGAGCACACGTTTGTTTTAAGTGGCCGGAAAAAACAACTGCAGGCGGAAGTGGAGAAGGCGGAAGACGAAGAACGCGCGCTGAAGGAAGAAACGGTCAAGCTCACGGAGAGCCGGGAGAGCGCTGCGGATAATACCGGAGAGAGCCTGAAGGCACTTGAAGATGAGAAGCGGGGACTCGAAGAGCGGCTCCGCATTGCGGAAGCTGCGCTTGATAAAGCCGGAGAAAAGCTTACACAGGCGCAGAAGGAGCTCGAAGAGCAGGAAAAGAAGACACGGGAAACAAATGAGGCTTTTTCTCATGTACACAGAGATTTCCTGCGCGGCAGATATGATAACTTTCCGATGCCGGAAGAAAAGGCGGAGGTAAGGTAATTCTCAAACACTATATTTGAAAACATGCAGCCGGACCAGACGGTATGCGAAGCGAAATGCTGCAGAAGCGGCATGGCGGAGCGCTGTCTGGCCCGGTTTGTTTTAACAAAAGACTTGCAAATCATTTGCAGATGTGTATAATAGCAATTATTATAAATTGCAAATCATTTGCGCATTCGCGCAGAGAGGAAACGATGGCGAAAGAATATCATTCCAGATACAGAATCCGGATCTTGCAATATTTCGAAGAGCAGCCGGACAGGCGCATGAGCGCCGCAGGTGTCTACGAGAAAATGACGGAAGAAGGAATGCACGTAAATCTCGCGACGGTCTACCGGAATCTCGACCGGCTGGTTCAGGATCAGATGCTGATTGCTCTGAAAGCGCCGAAAGAAGAGGAAAAGTATTATCAGTACATGCGCCCCGGACTGAAATGCGCCGAGCACCTGCATCTTTGCTGCAGCCGCTGCGGCAAGGTTATCCATCTGAACTGCGGATTTATGCGTGAAATTCAGGAACATCTGATGGAGGACCACGGCTTTCTTCTGGACTGCGGAGAGTCGATGCTGACCGGCCTTTGCAGCGAATGCCGCGCTATTGTCCGCATGAAGGGACAGACTAGGGATCAGAAACCGGAGAAAGGTACAAGATATGATGGAAATGTTACTTGACGCGCTGCAGGATGCTTTTACCGACACGGCAAAGCTCATTCCTTTCCTGTTCGCTACCTATATTGTAATGGAAATACTGGAACGCAAGGCATCGAACGCGTCGGTGAATCTGCTGCAGAAATTCGGACGTTTCAGCCCTGCGGCCGGCGCCGCGGTCGGCGTTGTTCCGCAGTGCGGATTTTCGGCGGCTGCCGCGAGCCTGTATTCCGGAGGGCTGATTTCAATCGGAACGCTGCTGGCTGTTTTTCTTTCCACATCGGACGAAATGCTGCCGATCTTTATATCGGAGAGGGTGCCGGCGGCGTCGGTTTTGAAAATTCTGCTGACGAAGGCGCTCATCGGCGCCGTGTCCGGTATGGCGGTTGATTTCGCTCTCCGGTTCACGAAGTACCGGCACAAGACGGAAAAACATATCCGGGATCTGTGCGAAGAGGAACACTGCGGCAGCGAGGAAGGTGAAGAAGACGGCGTACTGAAAGCGGCATTTATTCATACGCTGCATATCATTGTGTTTGTCTTTCTGATCAGTCTGGTGCTGACTATTCTGGTCGAAGGATTCGGGCAGCAGGCGATTGCGGGCTTTCTTACAAATCGTCCGGTGATCGGCGTTGTTTTAGCGGCTCTCATCGGGCTGATTCCGAACTGCGCCGCTTCCGTCATGATCACGCAGCTGTATCTGTCCGGCATGCTCGGCGCGGGGCAGATGATGGCGGGCCTGCTCGTCGGCGCGGGCGTAGGCTTGCTCGTCCTGTTCCGTACGAATGAAAGACACCCTTCGGAAAACGTGAAAGCGGCGCTGCTTTTGTATGTCATCGGTGTATTTTGGGGGCTTTTATTTGAGGCTCTGAAAATTACGTTCTGAATTGTCCCTGACAGCGGCATGGGAAAGCCGCACGGTACTGCTGCAATGCAGCGGGAGAATCCGTACAGCCCGGAAAGCCGGAGCGGACCTGTCACATCGTGGCAGGTCCGCTCCGGCTTTTCGTCTGCAGACAGCTGCACTTTTTATAAAGCAATATATGCATAGTAATAAAATAGCTGCCAGTCACAGGAAAAACACAGCAAAATCACTTATACAACAATGAAAGACGCTGTTTTATCGTTAATATACAGTCACAATTACCTATTTAACCGCAAAAATAGATGTAAAAATGTGCAAAACGGCAATTACTGTCAAACGAAACGCAATTTATGTCAACATTCGAAAACGATTAGATGATACAAATAATATGTAACAGGGGACAGACAGCTGCAACGGGAAACAGCTGTAAATGTATTGCAAGGAGGTACGTATGAAAAAGAAGGCATTAGCCATTGTTTTGACGGGAGTCATGGCAGCGTCCATGCTCGCCGGCTGCGGAAGCTCCGGTTCGAAGGATGATACCGCGAAGGCATCTTCGGATGCGGAAGCTGCGGAAGCCACGACAGAAGCTGCAACAGAAGAGGCTGCTGCTTCCACGGAAGCGGCTACCGAGCCGATTGAATCCACACCCGCGAACGGCGGCAAGGAAGGCACGATCAATCTCTGGACATTTACAAACGAAGTTCCGGGCATGGTTGACCACTATCTCAAAGACCATCCGGATTTCCCTTACAAAGTCAGCTCGACAATCATCGCGACGACCGACGGCGCTTATCAGCCCGCACTCGATCAGGCATTGCAGGCAGGCGGCGACGACCAGCCGGATCTGTACTGCGCGGAGTCCGCGTTCGTCCTGAAATACACCAAGGGCGATATGCAGGATTACGCGATGCCTTACAAGGATCTGGGCATTGATGTGGACAAAGCGCTGAAGGATGCGGATATCGCGCAGTATACGATTGATATCGGCACGAACACAAACGGCGATCTCGATGCTCTCGGATATCAGGCAACCGGCGGCTGCTTTATCTACAGACGTTCGATCGCAAAGGACGTTTTCGGAACGGACGATCCGAAGGAGATTTCCAAGATCATCGGCGGCGGCTCCGGCTCGTTCGACAAATTCTGGGAAGCGGCGAAGAAGCTCGCGGACAAGGGTGACGCGATCGTTTCGGGCGACGGCGATGTATGGCACGCTGTAGAGAACAGCTCGGACAAGGGCTGGCTCAACGACGCGGGGCAGCTGCAGATCGACCCCAAGAGAGAAGCATTCCTTGATATCTCCAAGAATCTGACCGACAACGGCTGGTCCAACATCACGCAGGACTGGCAGGACGCATGGTTTGCGGACATGAAGGGTGAAGGCCAGAAACCGGTATTCGGCTTCTTCGGACCCGCATGGCTGATCAACTACACTCTGGCTCCGAACTGCGGCGGCACAAAGACCGGCGAAGGAACCTACGGTGACTGGGCAGTCTGCGATTCTCCGATCGGCTTCTTCTGGGGCGGCACATGGCTGCTTGCCAACAAGAACATGGATTCCAAGAAGGTTGACGCTGTAAAGCAGATCATCGAGTGGATCACGCTGGATACGAGCGAAGACGGCCTGCAGTACAAGTGGGCGAATGGCACGCTCAACGGCGAAGGCGGCACGAAGGATGCAGTTGCATCCGGTACGGTTATGTCGAAGTCGGACGGCAAGCTCGAGTTCCTCGGCGGCGAGAACATGTTCGATTATTTCGTCCCTGCAAACCAGTACGCAAACGGCAAGAACCTGACCCAGTATGACGAGTCCATCAACCAGATCTGGAGAGATCAGGTACGCGCTTACGCGGCAGGCGAGAAGGACCGCGACGCGGCCATCAAGGATTTCAAGCAGACAGTATCTGACAACCTTGGAATTGAAGCGGCACAGTAAATCATCATAGTCTTCATAACAGGCAGGGCGGCCTCTTTCCGGGGAGCTGCCCTGCCCTCCTTATTTCATCAAAGAGCAATTCGGGGTAAAAACAATGAAGAAAAAGAAACGCGTCGGATACGCTAAATACGGCTATCTTTTCAGCCTGCCATTTGTCATTGCTTTTGCGGTCTTTTCGCTGTATCCGACGCTCTATACGGCGTTCATCGGATTCACGGACCTCAAAGGCATCGGCAAGACAACATTCCATTTCCTGTGGCATGATCCGTTCCTGAATTTCCGGACGATCCTGACAAGCCCCACATTCCTGATCGCGCTGAAGAATACACTTGTCATGTGGATTTTAAACTTCATACCGCAGCTCGCGCTTGCGCTTCTCCTGGCGGCGTGGTTCACGAACCGAAGATTCAAGATTCCGGGAGAGGGCGCATTCAAGGTTCTGTTTTACATGCCGAACATTATTACGGCGGCAACGGTCGCGATTCTGTTCAACGCTCTGTTCGGATATCCTATGGGACCTGTCAATGATCTCCTGACGAGATTCGGCATTCTCTCCGAACCTTACAATTTCCTGGTCAAGAAAAATGTCGCCCGCGGCATTGTCATCTTCATCCAGACATGGATGTGGTACGGCTATACCATGATCATCCTGATCTCGGGCGTTTTAGGCATCAGTCCTGATATTTTCGACGCGGCGGAAGTGGACGGCGCGAACGGCTGGCAGACATTCTGGCGTGTTACGCTTCCCAACATCCGCACAATCCTTCTGTTCACACTGGTTACGAGTCTGATCGGCGGCTTGAACATGTTCGATATTCCGAAGCTCTTCCTTCTTGGCGGACCGGACAACGCGACGCTGACGACGAACGTCTTCATTTACAATCAGGCATTCAGCGGCGGGTATCTCTACAACCGCGCGGCTGCGGCCAGCATGATTATGTTCGTTCTGATTATTCTGAGCTCCGCGGTGCTGTTTTACCTGCTGCGGGATAAGGATGAGGAAAAACTGCGCAGGATTGAGAAAGCCGAAGCGAAGAAAGAGCGCAGGGCAAAGAAGGAGGGCGCAAGATGAGCAAATCGAAAAAGCATTACGGCGCCAGAACCATCATCTTCATCATCTGCGTGCTTCTCGCTATTATCAGTGTTCTGCCGTTTATTATCATGCTGGTCAACGCGACAAGATCCACACCGCAGATTCAGGCGCACGCGGTATCCCTGATCCCTTCGCACTATCTTTCGAAGAACATGAAGATTCTGCTTGGCAAGAGCTTCAAGCCAAGCGTCGGCTTCATGAATTCGATGATTGTTTCGGTCTGCGCGACGGCCCTGTCAACCTATTTCTCGACGCTGACAGCATATGCCCTTGTTGTCTATGAGTGGAAGCTGCGCGATGCCTTTTTCCGTTTTATTCTGGCGGTTATGATGATCCCCGCGCAGATCACGACGATCGGCTTCTATCAGATGGTTTACCGGATTCACATGACCAACAAGCTGATCATGCTGATTCTGCCGGCCATTGCGGCGCCTTCGATGGTGTTCTTCATGCGGCAGTATATGAAGCCTGCGCTTTCACTCGAGATTGTGCAGTCCGCACGAATCGATGGGGCGAAGGAATTCTACATTTTTAATCATATCGCGCTGCCGATCATGAAGCCCGCGATTGCAACACAGGCGATCTTCACGTTTGTTTCTTCCTGGAACAACCTGTTCACGCCGCTCGTTCTTCTGACCAAACAGAATAAGTTCACACTGCCGATCATGATTTCCCTGCTGCGCGGCGATATCTACAAAACAGAGTACGGAGCCGTTTACCTCGGACTTTCCCTGACGGCCCTTCCTCTGATTGTCATCTATCTGGCGCTTTCCAGATATATCGTCGCGGGTGTCGCTCTCGGCAGTGTCAAGGGATAAAAATACTACCGGGGGGTGTTATTCCTCCGGCAGTATGATTCGATCCGAAAATTTGCCCTGATAGCGTTCGGCGTAGTTTCTGTATTCCGACGGCGAAATGCCGGTGAACGAGCGGAAGCTTCTGCTGAACGAAGTCAGGTTGTGAAAACCGCACCGGTAGGCGATTTCGGTGACCGAAAGATTCGTGCCGAGCATTTCCTGTGCTGCCCGGATCCTCCTTCGGAGAAGATAGTCATAGAAGGTTGTGCCGGTATATTCGTGGAACAGTCTTGTAAAATGAAACTTGGAAAAACCGACATAGGAAGCGGCGTCCATGAGCGAAATATCTTCATTGTAATGTTCGTCAATGTAATCGAGCAGGGCGGAAAATTTGTCGTAGTTGATCTTTCCGTGTTCGCTTGAGGAAGGGGAGAAGCTGTTCGTTTTGTCGAAATAGTCCCTACCGATTGCTGCCGTGATATTCAGAAGCTGGGCATAAACGCTGATTTCCCACATCGCCTGCTGGGAAAAGTACAGGTCGATCATACGCTCGAAGCGTTCCTGAACGGCGCAGTAAAGATCCGGCCTTTCCTTCTTGCAAAGATGGAAAGGCTCGCTCATGACAGGTGCGAGGAGCCTCGTTTCACGGAACATGGAAGCCGGCTCCAGATCGAACAGCATGATGAAACGCACGCCCTGCACGCCGCCGATCAGGCGGTGGATGACATTCGGAGGAATGAACAGGATATCACCCTGTTCGAGCGAATACGTTTCGCGTCCCGCGGTCACGGTGTACGTGTTCTGGACACAGTATATGATTTCGAGAGCCGCATGGTGATGCAGCTCATAGCCCTCCATCTGGCAGTTGTACCAGATCCTTAAGTGTGTCTGCGGAACATAATCCACGATCTCAAGAGAATCGTCTTTCACTGTGCGTCCGCCGTAATTATCGACATCGGGCTGCCGGTATTTGGCGGGAACCGATCCGAGTGCCTTGTCACGGAAGCGCGCGATTTCGGTGGCGGTCAGACTGCTCATGGAATACCCCCTTCCCATCAGTCAGATATTATAATTTTACAATACTCTAAGGTGAATGAAAATGGACAGAGCAAAAGCGAAAGCGGCAGCCGAAAAACTGGTTGCGAAAATGACACTCGAAGAAAAAGCCTCGCAGCTGCGCTACGATGCTCCCGCGATTGAACGGCTTCATATTCCGGCTTACAACTGGTGGAATGAAGCACTGCACGGCGTCGCGAGAGCCGGGACGGCAACGGTTTTTCCGCAGGCGATCGGTCTTGCGGCGGCCTTCGACCCGGATCTCATGGAGGAAATCGGAAAAGTGATTTCCGTGGAAGGCAGGGCTAAATACAACGCCCAGAAAGCACGCGGAGACCGGGACATTTATAAAGGAATTACATTCTGGGCGCCGAATGTCAATATCTTCCGGGATCCCCGCTGGGGTCGGGGACATGAGACCTACGGCGAGGACCCGTTTCTGACATCGGTTCTGGCGGTACGGTTTATCCGCGGCATTCAGGGGGACGGCAAATACATGCGGGCAGCAGCCTGCGCCAAGCATTTCGCGGTGCATTCGGGACCGGAAGCACTGCGGCATCAGTTCAACGCGAAAGCCTCCGCAAAAGACATGGAAGAGACCTATCTGCCGGCCTTTGAAGCCTGCGTCAAGGATGGAAAAGTCGAAGCGGTCATGGGGGCTTATAACAGAACAAACGGCGAAGTCTGCTGTGCGAGCCCTTCTCTGCAAAACATCCTTCGGCGCAAATGGGGATTCAAAGGACATTTTGTCTCGGACTGCTGGGCTGTGCGGGATTTCCATGAGCATCATAAGGTAACGGGAAGCCCCGAAGAGTCGGCGGCGCTTGCTCTGCAAAACGGTACGGACCTCAACTGCGGCTGCACCTACCAGAAGATTCTGGACGCGGTAAGAGAAGGTCTTGTGGACGAAAAGCACATCACACAGGCGTGCGTACGGCTTTTCACCTGCAGATATTTGCTGGGTATGTTCGAGAGCACCGAATACGATCAGATCCCTTATGAGGAAGTCGAAAGTCCGGCGCATCTGTCGCTTGCCGAAAAGGCGGCGGAGGAAAGCCTTGTCCTTTTGAAAAACGACGGTATCCTTCCGCTCGAGCGCACCGCGGTCAGGACCATCGGCGTGATCGGACCGAACGCGGACTCCAGAAGTGCTCTGATCGGCAACTATCACGGCACATCTTCCCGTTATACGACCGTTCTCGAGGGAATCCAGAAGATCGCGGACGCTTCCGGCATCCGCGTGCTGTATTCGCAGGGCTGCGATCTTTCCAAAGATAACGTGGAGGCACTGTCAAAGCCGGAGTCCGCGGACAGAATGGCGGAAGCCCTGACGGTGGCGGAATGCTCGGATGTGACTGTGCTGGTCATCGGACTTGATGAAACGCTGGAGGGTGAAGAGGGCGATGACGGAAACGCCTATTTCTCCGGCGATAAGAAGGATGTTTCTATTCCGCCGTTCCAGATGGAACTCGTCCGAAGAATCCTGGACACAGACCGCCCTGTCATTCTGATAAACATGTCCGGCTCGGATCTGGACCTTTCGCTGCCGGCTGAAAAGGCGGACGCGGTACTGCAGGCATGGTATCCCGGAGCGGCGGGCGGCGACGCGGTCTCCAGGGTCCTGTTCGGCGAAGTTTCGCCGTCCGGAAAGCTGCCGGTTACGTTCTATCAGTCGTGTGATGACCTGCCGGCCTTTGAAGATTACTCGATGCGCGGCAGGACCTACCGCTACTATGACGGGACGCCGGTCTACCCGTTCGGCTTCGGCCTGACCTACGGAGACTGCAGCGTACAGGATTTGCATGTTGTTTCGGTAACCGACGCGAACACCTTCACAAGAGGATATACCGATAAAACATCCGCCTTCGGAGAAAGAAAAGCAACGCTTTCCGTAACCGTCCGGAACGATGGCAGGGAGACGGACGATGTTCTTCAGATTTATATCCATGACAACGGATGCAAAGACGCAGTGCCGCATCCGTGCCTGTGCGCCGTGCAGAGAATTCACCTTGGAAAAGGAGAGGTCAGAACCGTAAAAATCGATCTTCCCGAACGCGCCTTCACATCCGTCGACGCGGAAGGGAACCGCATGATCCGGAGCCGTCAGTTTACGGTTTATGCGGGCTTTACGCAGCCGGATGACGTAAGCCGCAAACTTTCCGGGCATTCCTGTATATCGAAAGACATCGAGCTGTAAAGGTGGTAAAATAACTGCATAAAGAATCCGGAAGACGCAGGAGACAGAATACACAATATCAGGGGGTTGCGTCATGATTATTGCAGTACCGGTTCGTCATGGGGAGATCGAGCAGGATTTTGGAAAAGCCGGAACATTCCGCGTATTTGACATCGACAACAGGAGCGGGAAATGTCTCCGGACGCAGGACTTTAAAATTCCCGGGGAGGCGGACCAAAAAGTCTGGCCGTCCATGCCGCGGGACCTTGAAATCGCGGAGTTTCTGGAAGCCAATGGCGTGGACAGCGTGATCTGCGGCGGCATCTCGAAGAAGATGCGGGAAGCGCTTTCGCAGCAGAGCATTCAGTATTACGCGGGGGTCTCCGGTGACTGTGAAGAGGCGGTTTCGGCTCTTCTTGGCGGCTCTCTGGAATTTCTGGACACGCAGGAAGCGATTGATCTGTATAATTCTGTGCTTGCGCGATAATTCCGTGCCCTTGCGCCGGCGGTAAGTCTTGCATAACAAGGGCTGTACGTCTTATAATCCCTAAAGAAGTGTGTTAAAAAAATGACGGTTCAGATGGAGACATCCGGACCGCCATGTTTTGCGCGTTTTTCAAGGAAGGAGAACTTTTATGGTTTACTCAAAGGAAGTACAAGACATGTGCGTCGTTCACCAGGGCGTACACCATGGCGCTGCTCCCATTCCGGAAGAGGCAAAGTGGGTTAAGTCAAGAGAAGTCAAGGACATTTCCGGCTATACACACGGTGTCGGCTGGTGCGCTCCCCAGCAGGGTGCCTGCAAGCTGTCCCTGAACATCAAGGAAGGCGTTATTCAGGAAGCCCTGGTTGAGACAATCGGCTGCTCGGGCATGACGCATTCCGCTGCCATGGCCGCGGAAATTCTTCCCGGACTGACGGTCCTGGAAGCGCTGAACACAGACCTTGTCTGCGATGCCATCAACACTGCCATGAGAGAGCTGTTCCTGCAGATCGCTTACGGCCGTTCCCAGTCCGCGTTCTCCGAAGACGGCCTGCAGATCGGCGCCGGCCTTGAAGACCTCGGCAAGGGTACACGTTCGATGATCGGCACAACCTACGGCACACTTGCGAAGGGACCCCGTTATCTCGAGCTGACCGACGGCTACATTACAAAGATCTGCCTCGACGAGAATGATGAGATCATCGGATACAGATATGTCAACTTCGGCAAGATGATGGATTTCATCAAGGCGGGTGATGACGCGAATACCGCATTCGAGAAGGCTTCCGGCAAGTACGGCCGCGTACAGGATGCTGTAAAGGAAATCGATCCGAGGAAAGAGTAAGGTAGAGGAGGACTAAGAAGATGGCATTATTTGAATCATATGAAAGAAGAGAGCCCCAGATCCTTGCTTGCCTGAACAAGTACGGCATCAAATCCATTGAAGAGTGCAAGGAGATCACAGAGGCTGCAGGTCTTGATGTTTATCATCTTGTAGAAGGCATTCAGCCGATCTGTTTCGAAAACGCGAAGTGGGCTTACACGGTAGGCGCCGCGATCGCAATCAAGAAGAACTGCCGCACAGCACCGGAAGCGGCTGCTGCAATCGGCGAAGGACTGCAGTCTTTCTGCATCCCCGGCTCCGTCGCTGACCGCCGCAAGGTAGGTCTCGGCCACGGCAACCTCGGCAAGATGCTGCTCGAAGAGGATACAGAGTGCTTCGCGTTCCTTGCAGGACATGAGTCTTTCGCGGCTGCGGAAGGCGCGATCGGCATCGCGGAGAAGGCGAACAAGGTCCGCACCAAGAAACTGCGTGTCATTCTGAACGGCCTTGGCAAGGACGCGGCGAAGATCATTTCCCGTGTCAACGGCTTCACCTATGTTGAGACAGAATATGATTACAAGACCGGCGAGCTGAAGGAACTTTCCAGAACCTGCTATTCCAAGGATCCCACAAGCCCGCGTGCTCTTGTAAACTGCTACGGCGCTGACGATGTACAGGAAGGCGTTGCGATCATGTGGAAGGAGAATGTTGATATCTCCATCACTGGCAACTCCACGAACCCGACTAGATTCCAGCATCCGGTTGCAGGCACATATAAGAAAGAAAGACTTGAAGCCGGAAAGAAGTATTTCTCCGTGGCTTCCGGCGGCGGCACAGGCCGTACGCTTCATCCGGATAACATGGCTGCAGGCCCTGCATCCTATGGCTTTACGGATACGCTCGGCCGTATGCATTCCGACGCGCAGTTCGCTGGTTCTTCTTCGGTTCCCGCGCACGTTGAAATGATGGGCCTGATCGGTGCCGGCAACAACCCGATGGTCGGCATGACCGTTTCCACCGCTGTTTCCGTAGCTCTTGCGGCGCAGCAGGGTAAGTTCTGATTGCACAGTCTTTTGGAAGGAGCATACATATGGAAATTTCTCCGCTTCAGAAAGAAAGACTGAAGTATCAGCCCAAGCTTCCCGGAATGCTGCGTCATGGCATTGCCGACATCTGCGTAAAGGAAGGCGAAGAGACCGCCAGCGTTTCTGATCAGGACAAGATCAGAGAACTGTTCCCGAATACGTATGGCAAGCGGGAAATCATCTTCGAGAAGGGGCATAACACTTCCGCGGCGAAGAGACAGGTTGTCGGCGTTATTCTTTCCGGCGGGCAGGCGCCCGGCGGCCACAATGTCATCAGCGGACTGTATGACGCGCTGAAGGCGACAGACAAAGACAATGTTCTTCTTGGCTTCAAGGGCGGTCCGAGCGGTCTTGTGGATGACGACTATGTGGAATTCACGGACGAGTTCATTGACGCGTACCGCAATACCGGCGGCTTTGACATCATCGGCTCCGGCAGAACAAAGATCGAGACAAAGGAACAGTTCGAAGCGGCAGCTGCAACGGCAAAGAAACATGGACTGACCGCTGTAGTCATTATCGGCGGCGACGATTCCAATACGAACGCGGCGGTTCTCGCAGAGTATTTCGCGGCGAACAGCACCGGCGTGCAGGTCATCGGCTGCCCGAAGACGATCGACGGCGATCTGAAGAATGACGACATTGACTGCTCGTTCGGTTTTGACACGGCGACGAAGACCTATTCCGAGCTGATCGGCAATATAGAAAGAGACGCGAATTCGGCGAAGAAGTACTGGCATTTCGTTAAGGTTATGGGCCGCAGTGCTTCGCATGTAGCGCTTGAGTGCGCACTTGAGACACAGCCGAATATCTGCCTGATCGGCGAAGAAGTGGCACAGAAGAAGCTTTCCCTGTCGCAGATCGCGGATCAGATCGCGGATTCCGTAGAGGAAAGATCCAGGACCGAAGGCAATTTCGGTGTTGTCATTATCCCGGAAGGCATTGTGGAGTTCGTTCCGGAGTTCGGCGTACTGATCCGTGAAATCAGCGAGATGCTCGCGGGTTCGAAGACCGAAGAGTTCAACGCGCTTCCTTCGTGGGAGAACAAGAAAGAATACATCCGCAAGGGACTGACAGAGGAATCCTTCAAGGTATTTGACATTCTGCCGGAAATGATTCAGAAGCAGCTGTTCCTTGAAAGAGATCCGCACGGCAACGTGCAGGTATCCCTGATCGAGTCCGAGAAGCTGTTCGCGGAGCTGGTTAAGAACAAACTGGAAGAGCGCCGCAAAGCCGGCACTTACAACGGCAAGTTCAGCACACAGTTCCATTTCTTCGGCTATGAAGGAAGATGCGCGTTCCCGTCGAACTTTGACGCGGATTACTGCTACAGTCTCGGTTATAACGCGTTCATGCTGATTCAGTATGGTTATACCGGCTATCTTTCCAAGGTATCGCACCTGAACAGACCTGCCGAGGAGTGGGTCGCGGGCGGAATGCCGATTACGAAGATGATGAACATGGAGCGCAGAAACGGACAGGATAAGCCTGTTATCCGCAAGGCGCTCGTGGATCTTGAGGGAAAGCCGTTCCAGTATTTCGAAGCGCACCGCGCGGAATGGGCTGCTCACACCTGCTACACCTATCCGGGCGCGATCCAGTATTACGGACCTTCGGATGTCTGCGACATCACAACGAGAACGCTTGCGCTTGAAAAAGGCTGACCTCCTTCCTGGCGCAGGGGTGTTGAAGAGAATACGGGATCTGTACAGAGCAGACAGACTGCTCTTATGAAAAAACAAAAGGAAGCTGCGGCTTCGGTGACGTCAGTCACTGGAGTGCAGCTTCCTTTTTTGGAGAGTGCAAAACCCTTTATTTGTCCGGCCCGACCACGTCAACCGTAATGCCGTGCGGGAGGCAGACAATCGGGATGCCCGGCTGCGTCACCTTACCCTGATAGACGCAGAGCTGGTTCGGGCAGTTGGACTCTTCCATCCAGACTGTCTTGTCTTTAATTCGGACAACATTGGTGAAACCATTCTGCTCAATACGGATATCCTGATCGTCATTGATGGAGTATGTTCCATAGACTTCATTGCCGACGTAGATAACGACCTGATAACCGCTGCCTTTACTTGCGGCTGTGCGGTAAATCAGAATGCCGGAAAGGAGCGCGAGCATAATGACGATCAGGATTTTATCATTTCTTTTCAGTAATTTTTTCTTCATGTCACAACAGACTTTCGTAATGTTTTTACCTGATTATAGCATATGGAACCCCGCGGATATTTGATATAATGGAAAGGGGCAGGGACCTTCAACAACAAAATGATCAGGGGGAATGACATATGGAAGAGGGTTCAAGAATCTGTGAAATTCAGACACTGACGTTTTCAAGAGATAACGCAACGGAAATTCTGACCGAGCTGTTCGGACTGAATCTGATTTCGGACGCGCGTATTTCCAATGTGGATCTTGCAGTCAAGAACGTATACAACGAGGGGGGCATTACGATTCTGAAGCGCTGCGAAATTACCATGCGGACCAAGCTTTCGCTCGCGGGAAAGGTCGTGGAAATTGCCAATGCGCGCAACCGCGTAATGGATCCCGTGACAACGGTAACGGAGCTGCGGGACACTTCGGTCGGATACTACAGTTTTGTTGACCGGCATGTCAGCTGTGGCGAGAAGAAGGATCACGGTTAAGCGGCAGAAATGACCGGAAAACCGCACAGATTCCGGATCATCAGCACCTTGTCCGGCAGGGAATACCCGCCGGACAAGGTGCCTTTTGTTGTTTTCCGCCGGATATGATATAGTTGTTAGTTAACAGTGTGGCAATATACAGCACTTTATCTGAGGTAAGCATTTGAGCAGAAGACGGAACGAATACAACAGATATTCCGAAGGCGCTTATACCGGCGAAGACGACGGAAGATATGATGGCGGGTACGCGGGGCAGGACGGCTCTTTGTACAATGACGGGTACACCGGTCAGGATAACTCTTCGTATATTGACGGATACGCGGATACGGACGGGCGTCTGTATGAGGGCGGATATTCCGGGCAGAACCGCGGAGCATACGACAACGGTTACGCGGATACGGAGGAGCCGGCATATGATGAACGGTATGAGGGGAATGACCGCTGCGGATATGCAGGTGACGCGCGCCGCGGCGGTTATGATGACGACCTTGACGATGCACAGGCGTTCCGGGGGCGCCGCGGCAGCAGCCGCAGGGCGGACGACCGCAGCAGATTCACCGGGAAGGCACCGCGGAACGGCCGGACGCGGCAGAAAAAAAGCCGCCGTCCGAAGAAAAGAAGAAGCCTCTTCGCGCGTGTCGCGGGTAAGGTTCTCCTTACTGTTTTTCTACTGCTTCTTGTCACAGGAGGGTATCTCGGAATCCGTCTGTACACCAGTATTCTGAAAGATGCGCCGGACATCTCCAAGATCGATGTTACGCCGTCCGGATACGCGACCTTCGTCTATGACGATGAAGGCAAACAGACCGCGAAGCTCGTCGCCGCCGATTCCAACCGTATTCCGGTAACACTGGATATGGTCCCGAAGAATCTGCAGCACGCGTTTGTCGCGGTCGAGGATGCCAGATTCTACAAGCATCATGGCGTGGATATTGTCGGCATTATACGTGCCGGCTGGAAAGGGATAACGACAGGCAACTTTTCACAAGGCGCATCCACGATTACCCAGCAGCTGATCAAGAACAGCGTTTTTACGAATTTTACGGAGGAAACGAAGAAGCAGACTGTGATCCGAAAGCTGCAGGAGCAGTATCTTGCCGTACAGCTGGAAAGGCGGATGTCCAAGGATGATATCATGATCAACTATCTGAATATCATCAACCTCGGGCACAATACGCTGGGCGTGCAGGCGGCTTCCCAGACGTATTTCGGAAAGCCGGTCAGTGATCTCACACTTTCGGAGTGCGCTGTTTTGGCGGGAATTACACAGAATCCGTCCCGCTACGATCCGATTGTCAATCCCGAAGCGAATAAGAAGAGAAGAAAAGTCGTGCTGGACGACATGCTGGACCAGAACTGGATCACGAAGGCGCAGTATGACGAGGCGATGGCGGATGATGTCTACGCGAGAATCAGCGAGCATAACAGCACGAGCACGGCGAGTGTCAATTCGTATTTTGTCGACGCGCTGACAGACCAGCTGCTGACGGATCTCGTCGACGTCGCAGGGTATACGGACACGCAGGCGCAGATTCTTCTGTACACCGGCGGCCTGAATATCTATTCGACACAGAATCAGAAAATCCAGAAGATCGCAGACGAAGAGGCGAACAATGAGGCCAATTATCCGAACGGGACGCGCTGGTATCTGAATTATCAGCTGAGCATCACCAATGATGACGGCTCGACGAGCAATTACTCGACGGAAATGATGCTCGCCTGGATGAAGGAAAACGGTGTCGGCACGAGCCTTCTGTTCAGCGATCAGGACGCGGCAAAACAGGTGGCTGAAAAGTACAAGCAGGCTATGCTCGGGAAGGGCGGCAAGCTCGAAGCGGATAAAGTGACGCTCACCGCGCAGCCGCAGATTTCGCTGACGATTGAAGACCAGAAAACAGGAAACGTGCTCGCGGTTGTCGGAGGGCGCGGGACCAAGACCGCAAGCAGAACGCTCAACCGCGCGACCGCAACGCTGCGGCAGCCGGGTTCCACGTTCAAGATTGTTTCGACGTACGCTCCGGCGCTTGACGCCGGCGGCAAAACACTCGCGACCGTTTACAAAGACGAGCCGTACAATTATTCCGACGGGACGCCGGTGCGCAACTGGTACGGCGAATCGTACAGAGGCGACACCACAATCCGGACCGCGATCATGAACTCGATGAACATTATCGCCGTCAAGACGCTGACGGACATCACGCCGCAGCTCGGTTACGAGTATCTGCAGAAGTTCGGCTTCACGACGATTGTGGACAAGGAAACAATAGACGGTAAAGTATATTCGGATATCCAGCAGACGATGGCGCTTGGCGGACTGACAAAAGGCGTCAAGAACATCGAACTGAACGCGGCCTATGCGTCGATCGCAGACGGCGGTAAGTATATCGAGCCGAAACTTTATACCAAGGTGACAGACCATGACGGAAATGTGATTCTGGATGTGTCGCAGAGCCGGCAGGAGCGGCAGGTACTCAAGGAGACGACAGCCTGGCTTCTGACTTCCGCGATGGAAGACGTCGTCAAATCCGGTACCGGAACCGCGTGCCGGATTTCCGAGACACCGGTAGCCGGCAAAACAGGCACGACCTCGAACGAACACGACGTCTGGTTTTCGGGCTACAGCAATTATTATACCTGCACGACCTGGGCAGGCTACGACGTGGATACGGATCTGGTGGGGACAGAGTCGGGAATTGCCAAGACGCTCTGGCACGCGGTGATGGAACGGGTGCACGAGGGCATGGCATCTTCTTCGTTCAAGATGCCGTCCGGCATTACGCAGGCGATGGTCTGCGGCGTCTCCGGAAAGCTGCCCGTGCAGGGACTTTGCGACGCGCATCTGGTGACGGATTATTTTGCCGAGGGAACCGTGCCGGTGGAGTACTGCAATGAATCTTATCACGCGGATGAGATTGCGGCGCAGAAGCTGGCCGCGGCGACCGCGGATGCGAAGGCGGCGCTGGATTCGGCGAACACGACGCTGACGCAGGCCGGTGAGATTCTTTCGCAGGCGCAGAATACTCTGTCCGCGGCGCAGGCCTCCGGCGACGCGAACGCGGTGGCAGCCGCACAGAGTGCTTTGGATACGGCGAACCTCAATTATACAGCCGCGGTGCAGCAGCAGTCTGCCGCGGAGGCGGCTTATAACGAAGCGCTTGCCAAAGCGCAGGCGGAAGCCGCGGCAGGTACGGGAAGTTCCGCGGCTGCAGAAGGTCAGGACGGAACGGAAGGCACCGGCACAGCAGGCGATGGCGCTGCCGGTAACGCGGGCGCAGCAGGCGCGGCGCAGGGGAACGCAGCTGCAGGTGCCGCGGACGGTTCCGCAGGCGGGGCAGCCGCTTCGCCGGCACAGGGAACAGGCACCCAGAACGGGCAGATGGACAGCGCCGGAGCGGCCGCGCAGGCGGTATTACAGGGAATCGAAAATCAATGACACAGAGCATAGATAATGCGGGCCGGCAGCCAGCCGAAAGGAACGGGGCTGCCGGCCGGCCTTTACCCGGGAGAAACCCTGCGGAGGGGGCGGCGCCCGCGCTGGATCCCACGCAGATGAAGGCCGTGCAGCAGCTCGACGGGCCGGTCATGATTCTGGCCTGCGCGGGAAGCGGCAAGACAACCGTGCTGCTGGAACGGATTCACGCGCTATGCGCGCGCGGCATCTCTCCGGAAAGGATACTCGCCGTCACATTTTCCAGAAACGCGGCGCAGGAAATGAAGAGCCGGTACGCGGCGCACTATGGCGGGAAAAGCCCGGCCTTCTGCACGATTCATTCGTTATGCTATCAGATACTTAGCGAACGGTACGGGCGCGGAAAACTGAAGTTTTTTGCGCAGGAAGAGCTGTTTGCCTTTTTGAAGGAAATCAGAATCAGATACAGCGGCACGTACGGCGAACTGCTGGACGGCGGTGATCCGCAGGCGGTCACGGATCTGATGAACCGGCTCAGCCGCTGCGCGGCAGCGGACTTTTTCGGGGAGAAGCCGGATCAGGAACAAGCGGTCGTTGAAATTTTCAAGGCGTACAGGAAACGCAAATACGAGCGGAAGGAGATCGACTACGACGATCTTGTTATGATGGCGTACCGGGTGCTTTCGCGGGAAGAGACGACGAGAAAACAATGGCAGGAACGCTTTGACTACATTCTGATTGACGAGTTTCAGGACACCGGAAGGCTGCAGGCGCAGCTTTTTTATCTGCTTGCCGAAAGCCGCAACATCTGCGTCGTCGGAGATGACGACCAGTCGATTTACGGTTTCCGGGACGCCGATCCGCAGGTTTTCAAAGGCTTTGAAAAGCGGTATCCGGACTGCGTGAAAATCACACTCGGCGTCAATTACAGGAGCCTCCCCGGGATCGTAGAAACGGCGGATCATCTGATCCGCAGAAATCATCTGCGCTATCCGAAAAAGTTCCGGCCGGACAGAGACGGAAGCGCGCTCATCCGCGTCGTAAAAGAGAACGATCAGCTGCATCAGGCGATCGCCCTGCGGACGGAGATCCGAAAAGACCTGTCGGCGGGGGTTGCCGCGGAGGACATCGCTGTTTTGTACAGGACAAGGCGGACGGGGATGCTGCCGGCGCTGTTTTGCCGCGAAAAGGAAATTCCCGTGGAAATCGGCGAAGCATTTCCGGACGTTGCAAAAGGACAGGTCTACCGGGACATTGTCAGTTACTACCGGCTGTCTCAGAACCCGGACGATATGTACGCGCTGCGGCGTGTGATCAACCGGCCGACAAGATATATCAGCCCCTCCCTCATAAGGCCCGGAATGAACCGGCGCGCGGTTTACGGCGCGTGCCTGCAGACTGCGGACAAGGCGTACCGGCGCCGCAGCATTCTCGATAACCTGGACAGCATGTACGAGGATTTTACCGAAATGGCGGGCATGGATCCGCCGCGGCTTCTGAATTACTTGCAGTACGGTATGGATTACTACGACTATCTGGAAGAGCACGCGGAGTTTCTGCATCAGGATAAAGACTATTTTCAGATGGAATTTGATCTTCTGCGAAAGCTTGCCGCGGGGACAAAGGATTTTCCGGAGTTTGACCGGAAAGTGCGGGATTTCAGGGAAAGCCTGCAGGGGACAGGCGGAGAGCGCGGCGTGTTTTTTACAACGTTTCACGGAGCCAAGGGCATGCAGTGGAAGAAAGTCTACATCCTTTCGGCCGACCTTTCGCCGGAGGGCGGGCGGACACAGGAAGAGCTCGAGGAAGAGCGGCGGCTCTTTTATGTGGCTGTGACAAGGGCCGAGGACGAGCTGTATATCTCTTATACGCAAAAGCCCTGCCGGTATCTGCGGGATGCCGGGCTGATTCGGACAAAAACCAGATAGATCTTATCCGGAGCATCCGGTGCCGGAAGAAGGCAGCGGATGCTCCGTTTCTTAAAAACTTCTTAATCATATCCTTCAATCCTCTTAAGTGAACTCCTGTTACAATAAAACCAGCAAAACAACGAGGTACCTTTCATGAGCAGAATTCTGGTCTGTGATGACGATCACGACATCGTAAAGGCAATTTGCATTTATCTGACCGGAAGCGGATACGAAACCGTGACCGCTTTCAATGGAAAAGAGGCTGTTGAAAAACTCGAAACGGACAAACCGGATCTTGTGATTCTGGATGTCATGATGCCTTTGATGGACGGCATCGAGGCACTTTCCAGAATCCGGGAGAACAGCAATCTTCCGGTTATTCTTCTTACGGCGAAGGCGGAGGATACCGACAAGGTCCTCGGGCTGAACCTTGGCGCGGATGACTATATTACCAAGCCGTTCAATCCGGCGGAGCTTCTGGCGAGAGTAAAGAGCGCCCTGCGGCGGTACCTTCTGCTTGGCGGCGCGCAGGGAGAGAAGAATGCGGGCAGCGAAAACAGCGGCGAAGTAAAGACGCTTACTTACCGCGGCCTTGTACTCGATGACAGGAAGAAGGAAGTTACGCTGGACGGGGATGTTTTGCAGCTGACACCGACCGAATATGACATTCTGCGGCTGCTGCTTCGCAGTCAGGGGAAGGTCTTTTCACCGAAGGAGATCGTCCGGCAGGTGTGGCACGAGGACTACGAAGGACTTGCAAGCTCGGTTCCGGTGCACATCCGGCATCTGCGCGAAAAGATCGAAATCAATCCGTCGGATCCGCGGTACATCATTCTTGTCTGGGGCAGGGGATACCGTCTCGGATAAGCGGCAGTGCTCTTTGAATCTGAAGGGGAGAAAACATGCGTAAAGAAAAAAACAGACAGTGGCGTACAAGTACCGCTGTGAAAATCACTTTGTTCATACTGGCAATCGTCTGCATTCTGACGACGGCCGCCGGTGGCGGAATGCTGGTTTATTTCGGCGGAGACCTTGGAAAGAGCGAAGCTTCCCTTGAGGGAACATTTTACGAAGATGCCGCGCGAAAGTACGCGGTTGCCGCGCTGACCGGAGATTCTTCCCTGGACTTTCGAAACAGCAATTTCAAATATGTGATTGTGGAAGGCACGGATACCCGGAGTCTTTCGGAAGAGGCAAGGAAAGGAAAGCTGAAACTTTCGAAGTATAATATCGCGGATAAAACCGCGGATGCGGATGAGATACAGCTGATCGTGCGGCATCTGCAAGGGGAGACCGTAATCGGAGGAAGAGTTTTCGCGTTTGACTTTGCCTACGGGAAAGATGCGAGCTATTACACCTTAAGCTATGACCGCGGGCTGTTCGAGTGGCCGTACAATCTCGGATCTTCCGGTATTTACAATGATTCCTATGATCCGGAGACCGGCATGCCGGTCGAAAAACCGGAAGGCGTATCGGACTGCGCAATCCTCTGTCTGATTTCGCAGCCGCTGCATTCCGGCGCGGATCTGTTCACGAGGATCGCGCCGGCAGCGCGAAATATCCGGACCATGCTGACAGGACTTATGATTGTTTTCGCGGCAAGTGTGATTCTCGCGGTAATTTTCGCGGTTCTTTACCTGCTCGCGGCGGGGCATGTGGCGGAGCCGCAGCATAAGGACAGGCCGGAGAACATACGGATGCTGCGCGAGAATGATTACATCGAAGTGAGCGGCATCGCCCTGCTTCCTGCCGATCTTTCCTGCGTTCTCTATCTGATCCTGTGCGGAATCCTGCTTGGCACCGCGCCGGCGCTCGGCTCCGGCAGCGCCGCGGCTGATGCAATCGGCTTCATGATTCTGCTGCTTGTCTTATCGGTCTCGACGGCGTTGTTATTGCGTGGCATTGCGATCCAGTGCAAAGGCGGGATGTTTCTTCGGAACACGTTGTTTTGCCGTTTCATTGCATGGGTGCGGCGGCAGACCGCAAACAGCCGGGAAAGGGAAAGCAGCCTGACCGGCGTTGAAAATCTCTACCGCAGAGTACGCGGACACTTTTTACGGGAGACGGGAATTACCGTGATCATGGGGCTTGTCGTACTGTTCAGTACGCTGTCCGGATCTTATCCGACGGTGCTGCTGACCGCGGCCCTGTATATTGCGTGGAGAATTTACCGTTACAGGAAGCTGCAGGAAGCGCTTGGATCTTTTGCGGCGCTCAAGGAAGGCGCGGACAAGATTTCCGAAGGCTGCTTTGATCATAAAGTGCCGGAAGAGGGAATGCCGGCTGACCTTCTGCAGATGGCGCGGGCGCTCAACTCGATCAGCGATTCCCTCGACAAAGCGGTTGAAGAGCGTATGAAATCCGAGCATATGCAGACGGAGCTGATTACCAATGTATCCCACGATATCAGGACGCCTCTGACTTCAATAGTCAACTATGTGGATCTTCTGTCCAAAGATGATATCACGCAGGAGCAGCAGAAAGAATACCTCGCGATCCTGCAAAAACAAGCCGGGCGCCTGCAAAAGCTCACCGTCGACATTATGGACGCCAGCAGGGCCGGCAGTGGCAAGGTGAAGCTCTCCATGATGCCGCTCGATGTCACAACCATGATCAGTATGATGGCCGGAGAGTACAGCGAAAAGCTGTCTTCGAAGAAAATCGATCTTGATCTTGAAGGAACGGGAAAAGGCGCGGTCATGATCACGGCCGATCCGGATCAGCTCGGCAGAGTCTTTTCGAATCTGTTTAGCAACATGTACAAGTATTCGATGCCGGGGACCCGCGCGTATATTGACGTGCGGAAGGCGGAGGAAAAGGTGGAGATTGCGTTTTTGAATATTTCGGAGGCGAAGCTTCATATCACGGCGCAGGAGCTGACAGAGCGCTTTGTCCGCGGCGATCTTGCCCGTTCGACGGAAGGGAGCGGTCTCGGTCTTTCGATCGCGCGCGGCCTGACAGAGCTGATGAACGGAACATTTGAAGTCTTCATTGAAGGGGATCTGTTTAAGGTAAAGGTGACGTTTCCCGCGGCCTGAAGGTCACTTGTTATTTCGAATGAATCTGTGCTATAATGCTATCATAAACGGCGGACAATAATCTGCTGAAATAATCATATATGATTAAATCAGAAATCAGGTTGAATTGATAATTCGTAAAGGCTTGCGGATGAAAATGGAAACCAGAGATAAGATTGACAGCACATTTCAGATTCATTACAGGAACAGGGTTATTACCGAGGAACAGATCGTAACCAGGGCCATGGAAGCATGGCAGCGCTGTGGGAACTCGCTGGAAGATGTTCATTCGATCGATTTTTCGCTGCAGCCGGAGGAAGACCGCGTCCAGTACACGATCAACGGAAACAGAGGTAGTGTGGGGAATTTTCCGCTTTCCTCCTAGAAGTCTGCGGGCAAACGGAATATCTGCAAGTCGTCGTGGGGACACGCACTGTGGGGGCAGTGCGTGTCCTTTCACTTTACCTTTTTAAATTATATTATGAACCGTCAGCCACGGGACACTATATAAGCCCGGACAATTCGTGCCACCGTTGCCCCCGATTCGTGCCAAAACACTTCCCATTTTTCAAATTCCGATTACAATAATCCATATCGGTCGTTCATTCGAAAGCGGCCAGCGTTCAGGGACAGCTTCCGCGTAATACGCGAAACGCTGTCCGGAGTCTTTTCGGAGTGCTCTGCATTCTGATCTGCAGTCCTATCTTCAGGAGGTCATATCATGAAATCTTTACACTTTCAGGCTGCTCTGGCAGCCGTTTTTCTGACAGTATCGCTTTCGGCAGCGGGGGCTGCCGTGCCGGTGCATGCAGCCGGACCCGCTGCGGCGGCGGGAAACGGCGGCGTTACGCTTACAGGCGCGGTCAACGGACATACATATAAGGCGTATTGTATCTTCACTGGTACAGCGGACGAAAAGGGACGGCTTACGCAGATTCTCTGGGGACCCGGCGTCAGCGCGGACGCGCAGTTGATCGAAAGGCTGCGGAAGAGCCCTCTGACCGGCAAACGTTTTGCGAATGTCTCTTTGGAGGACGGCGCCGCCGCGGCAGCCGCTGCCATGAAAGATGCGGGCGCCATGGAGAGCAAGGCGTTCGCGGACGCGTTGTCGCTTTCGCTCAAAGACGCGGCGCAGTCTGTGCAGGGGACGCAGGGAAGCGCTGTTTTTACGGGGCTGCCGGAAGGATATTATCTTCTGCGCGATGAAAGTGCAATCTCGGAGAAGGATGGAAAAGCGGAGTCTGTTACACAATTCATGCTGAGGATCGTTTCGGGGCAGCAGTCTGCGGAGCTCAAGTCGGCGGTGCCGTCGCTGACTAAGAGAGTACGGGAAGACAGCGCCTCCGAAGAAACGCTCCATCACTCGGAGTATAAGGATGCGGCCGACTGCTCTTTCGGCGACACTGTTTCGTACAAGCTGATCGGCACGCTGCCGGACAATTATGATGTGTATGACACGTACCGGTATGTTTTTCGGGATCAGGCAGGAGACGGGTTTTCCATGAAAGGCGCGGATTCTGTCAAGGTCTATCTAGCGGATCATGAGAACGCAGCCTATCAGGACACGGGAACGAAGGATCTGTCCGATGCAGAAGGACTGAAGATTACCTGCAGCGGGCATGATCTGACCGTGCAGTTCGAGGATCTGAAAAAGGCGGTTCCGTCTTTCCGGGCGGATCAGAGAATCATTGTGACGTATGACTGCGTTATGAACGGGAACGCGGTTTGCGGCAGTAAAGGAAATGAGAACCGCGCCACGCTCTCGTTTTCCAACGATCCGAATGAGGGCGGCAAGGGGCGCGTTGATACGACGCCGCAGGAGAAGACAAAGGTCTATACGTATCAGCTTCTGCTCACTAAGACAGACAGCAGCAATAATTCGCTCGCGCTGGGCGGCGCTGTATTTGAGCTTTACCGAAAGCGCGGCGGCGTTACCGAGTACGCAACAGGAAAAGACGGCAGTGTCATCGATTTAACCGGCTGGACAAAAGACGAGAGCAGCGCTGCCAAACTTTCATCCGGACTGACAGGCGCCGGAAAAGGAAAGTTCGGTGTAAGAGGTCTTGACAGCGGTACATATTACGTAAAAGAGCTGCAGGCGCCGGATGGTTACCGCGCCGGAGATGATGTCAAACTTGTGATTACTGCCGGAATGAAGGATCAGAATGGAATGAATGGCAAGCTTGACAGCCTGAAAATCTCCGTGGAGCAGGAGGGAAATACAAGGACACATGACAGCACTTCGAATGAGAACGGGCAGGATCCGTATGGTGTCCTTCTGGAAGAAGGAACAGTACGCTCGAATGTGACCAATAGGTCAAGCGTGCTCCTGCCGGTTACCGGCGGCACCGGCACAGCGATCTTCTACGGCGCCGGCATTACAGTGGCAGCGATGGCGGGAATTGTACTGCTTTCCGGCCTTCCCGGAAAGAAAGGAGGCAGACCATGAAACGCCCGGGAAGAGTATCTTTGCTGCTTGCGCTGCTGCTTTTCCTGCAGCCGCACTTTACGGTACTTGCAAGTGAAAACGCTGCCGCGGAGAGTTTGGCGGAGAGTACTGTGGGGAATACCAGCACTGCGGAGACGGCGGCAGAAAGTGGGACATCTGCGGAAGTAAACGCGGCCGGGGCGGCGGTGAGCGGAGTCTCCGCGGAAGAGAGCGCAGCAAGGGCGGCGGTGAGCGAAGACACAGCGGGGGTGCAGGCACCGGAGGAAGACCTGACCGCTGCAAGTTCTAACGCCGGGGCTGCGGCCCGACCGCAGACAGACGCTGACAGTAAGACGCCGGAAGAAGAGCCGAAATCGCCGGATGCCAAAGCACCTGCGGCGGATGCTGAAAGCACCGCTACGGATAGTGCGGCAGCATCTGAAACTTCTGCGGCAGACACGGCGACTGCGGCTGCCGGCAGGATCCCGGCAGCGGAAGTGACTGCAGACGAGTCGCAGACGAAGGCAAAAGCCGGATTTTCTGAGGAAGAAACGGAGCCTGCTGCCATGAAAACCAGAACCGTTTATTTGGATGCAGCGCTTTCCGGTATCTGCTATCAGGACAGCCCGACCGGGTCTGGAAACGGGATTCCGGGAGAAGACGGGATCGTCCGCTATGTGGTATTCGACGGGCAGAATCAGTGCCTTGCGCAGGGAGAAATGGAACGTCTTCCGGAACACGCGGAAGACGGCCGTATATGGAACGCTGTTTACAGCGCGGATGTGCCGGAGGAAGCAGAAGCAATCTGTTTCTGTTCATCAGCGGAAGATCCGGCAGCAGGGACACCAGATGGAACAATAACCGGTTGTGGAACCAGTACCGGATACCTGCCGATTCCGGAAATGGAGAATCCCTGCTTCTATGCGGATGCGGGTGATCCTGTAGTTTACACTTCCGGCGCAAGAGGCGGCTACTGGGACAGTGTGTATTCGATCCGATCGCCGGAAAAAGAAAATGAAAAGAAGGGCGAGCCGCAGGAAATTCTCGATGTTCCGCAGGGCGGGATGCCGGGGGCCGCGGGTATGACCTATGTTCCCGCTACAGTTTACGATTACTATTCGGACATTGAAATGAACGGTCTTAACCGGTTCGGAAAGTCGGTAAACGGCGTGAATTACCGTTCGTTCATGCCGTTCCGGATTCTGGACGAGACGATGAGTGATTATTATCGCAGCCACAACGCACCGGCACCCATTTACACCGGCGCGTTCTCCGGTTCTGACAGGAAGGAGGAAGCCGGGTTCGAGTATCTTCGAAAGGAAATGAATTTATACGGCAGTGATGACTTCGCAAAATTTTACTGGGCGAATGTAGCGATCAAGAACATTCATGGAGAAGACGCGGCAGGCAGTTATAACAGCGCTGCATGGAACCTTGCGGGACATGAACTGCAGGGATATGAAGGAACGGGAAGCGGGAATCTGCTTTGCTACGGAACAGAAGCGCCGATGCCGTATTTTTCCGAAGCGTTTCTGAAGGGAAAGAACAGCCTGCATGCGCAGGTCGGAAAAGTTTTCACGGATACGGCGTTTCCGTTTTTCCGGTCGGAACGGGATGGTGACGGCATCGCGTACTGGACCTATGACAGCATGGCGACATCGCTTCATCTTTATGAAACCGCGTCGGACGAACGGTACAGGTATTATCTGGCGGACACCGGCAGGCAGCCCTGGTCGGAGAATGTCGGCTGCCCGGGCGATCAGCCTGCTGTAGCGAATCCGTATGGCTTCTTCCCGCTCAATGACAGGAGGGCTTCGATGAGCGGAGCCGATTATGACTATGGCTTCGGCGTACGGATGGACATCGATTTCAAACTGACGCCGGACGGCAATCTTGTGGACAAAACAGGCACTCCGCGCCCGATTACATTCAACTTTTCGGGAGATGATGATGTCTGGGTTTTCATAGACGGGAAACTTGCGCTGGACCTTGGCGGCGCGCACGGAAAATCCTATGGCTGCATCAATTTTTCTTCGGATCTTCCGTATCAGAGCAGTTACAACGAATACACTTCTTCGCCGGAAACGGCGCAGGTGCCTGCCGGAACGGTTTTCAACAGCGCCGTCAAGAAAAGCCTTGGTTTTGAGAATCTGACCGAAGGACCGCAGAGTGTTTCCCTGGACCCGTCGCTTCGATCGCCGGGGATGCACACGATGACTTTGTTTTACATGGAAAGAGGCCTCTGGGAGTCCAACATGAAGGTGGAATTCAACTTCCTTCTGGATGATACGCTCCATGTCCGCAAAAAGGTCAGCATGGACAGCGTCCATCCGCTTTTCAAAGAGCTTCTCGGATCACAGACATACAAGCTGCAGGCGGACGGACAGTCGTTTGAACTGGGGGACGGAGATGAGAAGAGCTTCAGAGACGTTTTCAAGCGCGGCAGCACGGTTCATCTGGAGGAACAGGCGTCGCCGCTGTACAAGACAAAGCTGACGATTCTGGAGAATGGCACCGATGTAACAGAGCTTGTGAAGGATTCCGGCGCTGATCTGCAGAATCCGGTTTTCCGCTCTTATCTGAACCCGGATGATATCAATGCAGGCATTGATCTCACAGCTTTGTTTACCAATACGGTCAAAACAGGATCGCTGATCGTGGATAAAAGATCATCCGATGGAAGCAGTCTTGCGGGAACGTATCATTTTAAGGTTCATTTTAATATGTCCTCCGGACAGACTGCGGATACGGAATTTGATATCGTTGCGTCATCGGGGAAGCACACCTACGCGATCCGCGGCGTTCCAGTCGGCACGCAGTATGAGATAGAAGAAGTGAGCGCGAGTGACAAAACAAAACTTATGAAAATCCAAGGCTCGTCTTTGCGGCCGGAACTATTTCGCAGCGAAAACGGCAAAGCGTATGGAACGATAGCGCCGATAGCGGCTTCGGAACAGTCCGGTGCCACGGGTGATGCATCCGGACCGGAGTATACGGTCACGTTTTACAACGGCCTTCCGCCGGCATTTGATTTGCCGAAGACCGGCGGCCGGGGCATTCTGCTGTTTCTTCTGGGCGGAGGAACGCTGGCTGCAGCGGGATTTGTATTTCTCCGGGAAAGGCAGGCACTGCATTGAGAAAAATCATCGCGGGTTTTCTGCTTGCCGCCGGGCTTTGTCTGATGCTCGCGCCATGGGCAATGAATCAAATGAACAGGAAAATCCGGCACGGTGAAATCGAAAGGTATACGGATAGCGTGCAGAACCGTTCGGAGAATAAACTTGCCGAGGAATGGAACAGGGCCTGCGAATATAACAGAACTGAAAAAATACCTGCGGATTTGACGGAGCCCGGCCGTGAGCAGGAATATGAAGAACTGCTGAATCCGGGCGGAGACATGGTCATGGGGTATCTTGAAATGAAGAGCGCAGATATCCTTCTTCCGATTTATCATGGGACTTCGGAAGAGGTGCTGCAGAAGGGCTGCGGGCATCTGAAAGAATCATCGCTCCCTGTCGGCGGAGCCGGAACGCACTGCGTGCTGACGGGGCATACCGGGATGCCGCAGGAGAAGCTGCTTACGGATCTGGACAGGGTGAAAAAGGGCGATACATTTACGCTGCATGTTTTAGGACACGCATTGACTTATAAAGTCGATCAGATACGTGTCGTTCTTCCTGATCAGCAGGAAGGTCTTATGCCTGTAAAGGGGAAAGACTACTGCACGCTGGTAACTTGTACGCCTTACGGCATTAACACCCACAGACTGCTGGTTCGTGGCAGAAGGGTTATAGAATCTGTAATAACATTAAAGCTGTCAGTACCTTCGGATTTTTCCGCGTATTACCCGGAGACATACTGCCGCAGCGCAGGCTTTGCGCTGATCGCCGCGTTCAGCGCGGCCGCAGGCGCGGCGCTTGCCGGACTTCTTACGAAAAGACTGGAGCGTAATGGAACAAAACAATGCATGAAGAAAAGGAGGCTTCCGCTGCATGGATAAAAAGCTCAGAATCGGGACGTGGCTTCTCATAGCAGCCACACTATCCGTTGTCGTCTGGATGTGCATGCCGGGGAGAGTGCATGCCGCTTCCGGCAGTAGTCAGGTTATCATTACAAACTGTCTGCTGCCGGACCAGACACTGTTTCTCTATAAGGTTGGCAGAAGCGCGGGCGGGAAGAAAATTGAGTTCGACTCCGTTTATACCCGAAACGGTATCCGGAATGTTTCCTCTGAGGACAAGCGAATCCGTACGGTGCCGGAGGAATTGCTGGGTGTGATCCATAAGTCAGAAGACAGTATACAGCCGGCATACGCGGCGAAGGCGGATGAAAAGCCGGAATGTCATTTTTACGGCGTGATGCCCGGCATCTATCTTCTGACAGGAAAGGATGTTTCGAAGCAGGGGACCGGCTACTGTGTGGTCCCGGCGCTTATTGAAGTTCCGGAAGGACAGGAGTATACGAAAGACGCGGTAAAGGCTGCGGTCAAGTTCGAGCTGCAGAAGCGGGATGCGGGGGACGGGCCGCCGGCGGAAGAAGCTGCGAGGGAAGAAGGGGGAAAAACACCGGCAACCGGCGACACGTCGAAAGAAAGTACATGGGCATTTCTGATGGGGCTCTCCGTTCTTGCCGGTGCATTTGTTCAATACAGATGGCGCTGACAGGCGTATAATAACCTTCCGTAAAGTCATGCCGCGGATATCCTGAATGGGCAGCCGAGGCATGGGAAGCAATTTAACATATGAATCACTAAAACGGAAGGTAACAATATGGCGAATCCAATGGATATGATGAAAATGGCGCAGAGACTGCAGATTTTTTCTTCCCAGCATCCGCGGGCAATTGCTTTCCTGCGGGATACCGCGCAGAATGCGGTGCAGACCGGAACCGTCATCGAGATGAAGGTGACGACGCCGGACGGGCACGAACGGATCAGCAACATCAAGCTGACGCAGGAAGATCTTGAGACAATCGAAATCTTAAAGAACCTGAAAAAGTAAGGAAAAGCTGCAGCCTTCTCCTATTTCAGCTTCAGCGAAGTCAGATCCTGCATCTGATCATAGGATATATCTGTCAGCTTATTTCCGTTGACCATATCGGATAGTGACTGGTCATAAACCTTTTCATCTACGAGATAGGTGTCGCCGGGCGGTTCGATCGTCTCACTCTTTTCGGACTTTTCTTCTTCTGTACCGGCGGAGGTGGCGGCAGCAGCCGGTTCACTCCCGGCGGCGCCGGCTTCCGCCTGTTCCGCGCCAAGTGCCTGTGCGGCGTCCGCAGAGGTGCCGGCGGCAGCATCTGCACCGGAAGCTCCGGAACCGGCAGCGTCAGCAGATGCTGCGCTCCCTTCCGCCGAAGCCGGCGAGTCCGCGGCGTTTGTCAGAAGATAATTGTCTTTGGAAGTTCCGTCCGCGTCGTCCGGCAGGGAAAAGCCGGCATAATAGTAGGTGTGTATCGTGATATCATTTTCAGTCCCGGTGGAAGCAGAGGTATTGTTTCCGCTTTTTCCCGAAGCTTTCCGGATCGCTTCTGCCGCATCTCTGTACCCGGAAGCGTCTTTCATGACCGCGCCGACAGCGCTGGATTTACAGCCGCTGATGCGTGAAACTATCTGATAACAGATATTTTCCGTGCCGTAGGTACTGATGATCCGGTTTTGTTTTTCCGCGTAACTGATTTTTCCGTAAGATGAAAACGGCGCTTCTCCGATCTCGGATACTTCGCCGCTGTCCATATCGAGTGTAAACACATAGACGCCGTCTTCTCTGGCGTTTCCCGCGCTGATCAGAAGCTCCGGCACATTGTTGCCGTCAATATAGGCAAATGCGCCGCGCGCGCTCTTTCCCGCAAAATGCGGAATGAATTCGGACTGAAGGAATTTGTCATACGCGCTCTGCGCTGCATCCAGTACGTCTCCCGTAACCCTTTCATTTGTGCTTCCGCCGGGAGAGGAGGACTCTGTCCCGGCGCAGGCCGACAACATAAAAGGAAGCAGCAGAAGAAGAATCATATTCCGTTTTATGAAGCATTCGTTCAGCAAAATATAGTCTCCTTATATACTGTATAGGATAACCGATTCAGGGTCCGGCATCAATGCAAAGACTGCAAGATTCGGGATTGTAACACAGGTTACAGACGTGATATACTCCATGTCGTATGCTCGACCATGAAAGACATACAACATGTTGTATGAAGGAAAAATTATCTATCTGTGCAAAAGGAGGCTGCCATGTTAGAGAACAAAGCTTATGAAGGCTTTGAAGGTCGCATCTGGAAACAGGAATGCAATGTCAGAGACTTCATTCAGAATAATTACACCCCTTATGACGGGGATGAAAGTTTCCTCGCAGGTCCTACAGAGGCCACGAATAAACTCTGGGGAAAGCTGCAGGAGCTGCAGAAAGAGGAAAGAGAGAAGGGCGGCGTGCTGGACGAGGAGACCGATGTTGTCTCCGGACTGACAGCTTACGGACCCGGCTACATTGATGAGAGCATGAAGGATCTCGAGCAGATTGTAGGTCTTCAGACAGACAAGCCGCTCAAGCGCGCGTTTATGCCTTACGGCGGCATCAAGATGGCGGAAGAGGCATGCGAGATGTATGGATACAAGCCGAATCCGCAGCTGCACAAGATTTTTACAGAATATCATAAGACACACAATCAGGCGGTTTTTGATGCCTATACACCGGAGATGCGCGCTGCCAGACACAGTCACATCATTACGGGACTTCCGGACACCTATGGCCGCGGACGTATTGTCGGTGACTACAGAAGAGTCGCCCTGTACGGTATCGACCAGCTGATCGCCTGGAAGGAACAGGATAAGGAATACTGCGGCGACGGAACCATGACCGATGATATCATCCGCCTGCGGGAAGAGCTCTCGGATCAGATCAAGGCTCTGCAGGATATGAAGACCATGGCTGCGGCGTACGGGTTTGATATTTCGAAGCCTGCGGCAAACGCGAAAGAAGCGGTGCAGTGGCTGTATTTCGGCTATCTTGCCGCAATCAAGACACAGAACGGCGCGGCGATGTCCGTCGGACGTATCTCCACGTTCCTCGACATTTATATGGAGCGTGACCTGAAGAACGGTGTTTTGACGGAGGAACAGGCGCAGGAACTGATCGACCATATGGTCATGAAATTCCGTATGGTGAAGTTCGCGAGAATCCGTTCCTATAACGAGCTGTTTTCCGGCGATCCCGTGTGGGCGACACTCGAAGTCGCGGGTATCGGCATGGACGGCCGAAGCATGGTAACAAAGAATGATTACCGCTTCCTGCATACGCTTGAGAACATGGGACCGTCTCCGGAGCCGAACCTTACCGTTCTGTACAGCTCAAAGCTGCCGTCTGCTTTCAAGAAATATGCCGCGAAGATCTCGATCACGACGTCTTCGATCCAGTATGAAAATGATGATGTCATGAAGCCTGTCTGGGGCGACGACTACTCGATCTGCTGCTGCGTATCGGCAACACAGACCGGCAAGGAGATGCAGTTCTTCGGCGCAAGAGCGAATCTCGCAAAGTGCCTTCTGTACGCAATCAACGGCGGTGTTGATGAGAAGAACGGAAAACAGGTAGGACCTGCTTATAGAAAAATCACCTTGGAATATCTTGATTATGATGAAGTCATGGAGCGCTTTGACAAGATGATGGACTGGCTTGCCGGCCTGTATGTCAACATCCTGAACCTGATTCAGTACATGCACGACAAGTACTACTATGAAGCAGCCGAAATGGCTCTGATTGATACCGATGTCCGCAGAACCTTCGCGACCGGTATTGCGGGCTTCTCTCATGTGATTGACTCCCTCTCCGCGATCAAATACGCGAAGGTCAAGGTGATCCGCGATGAGAACGGCCTCGCGCAGGACTATGAGGTGGAAGGCGACTTCCCCAGATACGGCAATGATGATGACAGGGCGGACGAGATCGGCGTGTGGCTCCTGCATGAGTTTATTTCCAAGATCAAGAAACACCATACGTACCGCAATTCGGAAGCGACGACTTCGATTCTGACGATTACATCGAATGTTGTCTACGGCAAGTACACGGGTAATATGCCGGATGGAAGAAGAGCATGGACCCCGCTGTCACCCGGAGCGAACCCTTCCTATGGCGCAGAGAAAAACGGGCTTCTGGCATCGCTGAACTCTCTGACGAAACTTCCGTACGAGTGGGCGCTGGACGGCATCTCCAATACGCAGACCATGAATCCTTCCGCGCTCGGACATGATGAGGAAGAGAGAAAGAATAATCTGGTCAGTGTTCTCGACGGATATTTTGATCAGGGCGCACACCATCTGAATGTCAATGTGTTCGGCAGGGAAAAACTGATCGACGCGATGGAGCATCCGGAGAAACCCGAATACGCGAACTTCACGATCCGTGTATCCGGCTATGCGGTCAAGTTCATCAGCCTGACCAGAGAGCAGCAGGAAGACGTCATCGCGAGAACGTTCCACGATCACCTTTAATCAGCAGAAACAGGCGAAGGTAAGACAATGACGAAAGGATATATCAATTCCATCGAAACCTTTGGCGCGGTTGACGGGCCGGGTGTACGCTTCGTTGTCTTTATGCAGGGCTGTGCGATGCGCTGCAAGTACTGCCATAACCCGGAGACCTGGAAGGTCGCCGGGCCGGCAGCGTCGCAGGGCGGACAAGGGCTGTCCGGGAATGAAGTTACCGTGCGGACACCGGAGGATGTATTTATGCAGGCCTGCCGGTACCGCAGTTACTGGAAAAACGGCGGCGGCATCACGGTTTCCGGCGGCGAGGCGCTGCTGCAGATTGAATTTGTGACAGAGCTTTTTACACTCTGCCATGAGAAAGGCATTCACACAGCGCTTGATACATCCGGCAATCCGTTTACAAGAAGCGAGCCGTTCTTTTCAAAGTTTCGGAAGCTGATGGCTGTAACCGACCTGTTTATTCTGGATATCAAGCAGATCAACGGGGAAAAACATAAACAGCTGACCGGATGGGACAACAAGAATATCCTCGATATGGCCAGGTACTTGTCTGATAACGGCAAGGATATGTGGATCCGGCATGTACTGGTGCCGGGCATCACGACGGATGAAGAAGATCTTAAAGAACTCCGGAAATTTCTGGACACGCTGCAGACAGTGCGCCGCGTGGAAGTGCTGCCGTACCATACGATGGGAATTACCAAGTACGAAAAGCTCGGTATTCCGTATCCGCTTCTTTCGGTGGCGCCGCCGACGGAGGAAGAGATTCAAAAGGCGGAACATATTTTGAAAGGGTAAGCCAGGTACGGTTTTGTTTTTCCGGATTTTACCCGCGGCTGAATAAAAGATGATAAAGAAAAGGTGCAGAGGACATGGCATGGAAAATACCGTGTCTCCTGCACCTTTTGCGTACAAGAAATGTTTAGTGCCAGACAAACCAGATGAAGAGATAGCCTGCCGTGACAGCGACCAGCGTGAAAGGAACGCCGATTCTTACGAATTCTTTCATCGAAACATCATGACCGTCTTTGAACAGAATTCCGATTGCCGTGATATTGGCGGACGCGCCGACCGGCGTCAGATTGCCGCCCAGCGTTGCCCCGGAAAGGAGACCGAAGTAAAGGAGATAGGGATCCATATTCATAGCGGCGGCAACGCCCTGAATAACAGGCAGCATCGTCGCGACATACGGAATATTGTCGATGAACGCGGAGATCGCGACGGAACCCCAGACGATGATCGAATACAGAAGGAACAGATTGTTTCCGCCAACGCCCGCGATCCAGTCCGCGACATCATCGATGACACCGACGTTCCGGATACCGGCGATGACGATGAAAAGCGAAGCCAGAAGAACAATTGTCTGCAGATCTACCGACTTCAGAGCATGCGCGGAATCCTGAAAGCTCTGATAATGCACCGCGTTCCTGATGATGCAGATCAGCGCGATGATACAGCAGATCACACCGTTGGTGATATCCGGCTTTCCGGGGATAAAAGAAGCAATAATCAGCGTTACAACGACCGCGAGCAGCATGACCGTCGGAAAATAATCTTCGACGGTTGTGAAGACGTCCGCGGAAACGGGTTGCTTTTCCCTGCGGAAGACCAGCATCATGACGGGAATCGTTGCGAGCGCGCCCAGTTCAACGGCGAAGAAGATGCCGGGCCTGCCGTTCAACCAGAAGAAATTCGTGAAATCCATCTTTGCGTAGGCACCCAGCATGATCGAAGTTGTATCTCCGACCAGCGTTGCGGCGCCCTGCAGATTGGAAGAAACTGCGATGGACAGGATCATCGGCACGGGGTTGATTTTCAGCTTCTTGCAGACGGCCATGCCGACCGGCGCGACCATGAGAACAGTTGCCACATTATCGATGAAAGCGGAAATAATCCCGGCGAAAAGGGACATGAAGATTGTAACCCACATGACGTTCGGGGCTTTGTCCAGAAGATAGTCGGCGATTTTGTTCGGCATTTTCGACTCGATGAAGAAGTCGACGACGACCATGGTGCCGGAAATCATCATGAGTACGTTCCAGTCGATGGCGGAGGGAATGCCGGCAAGCGGAGATATACCTGCGGCGGCAAAGATGACCGCGGTGATCGCCGCGACGTAAGTGCGCCACTTCGGACGGATAATCATGATAGTGTACATCGCTACAAAGAGGATAATTGCTGCAAGTTTCAAATCAAGGTCCTTTCCTGTGTATTATTCACTGCGGCGGGACTGGAAAATGCCCGCTGCGTAATGACATAATTATATAAGGCAGCACAGGAAAAAACAAATTCAGCCGGTTCAAAATTTTGCGGATATTTTTGTTTTCCATTGCAGCATTTCTGCAGATATTACGTCTATACAGGCAGAACGGATGACAAGCGGTCCCGTTCAAAGGGAAAGGCGCCTTGATTTATGAATGATGAACAGATCGTAAATCTGTACTGGGCGCGGGATGAAGCCGCGATCAGGCAGACAAAAGACCAGTACGGAAGCTACCTTACAGTCATTGCCGCCAATGTTCTTTCAAACCGGCAGGACGAGGAGGAGTGCGTGAACGACACGTATCTGCGTGCATGGAATTCCATGCCGTCGGACCGGCCGCGCAGCCTTGCGGCATATCTGGGCAGGATCACCAGAAATCTTGCCATCGATATGTACAGAAAACGGCATACTGCAAAACGCGAAGGCAGCACTTACGAAGCTTCGCTCGAAGAGCTCGCGGAGTGTGTCGGGACGCAGGATCCTGCAGAAGCGCGGCTGGCCGCGGCTGCGCTTGGAGAAGCGATATCGGCTTATTTGCGCAGTCTCGATCAGCAGAAAAGGCAGATCTTCATCAGCCGGTATTTCTTTCTCGACAATTGCGCGGATATCGCGGACAAGGCGGGAATCCCGGAAGGAAGCGTCCGCAGCATTCTCTCCAGAACGAGAAAAGGACTGAAAAATTATCTGGAAAAGGAGGGCTTCGTTATATGAAACAGGAGGGCGCAAGGCGCCTTTTGGATGCCGTCGGTGAGATTGATGAAGACCTGATCGAAGAAACCGCACGCTTCCGGCAGAGGTCGTCCGCACGGCAGATGTCACCACAAAAGCCCGGCAAAACTGCAAACAGGCGAAGAACTGTGACCATACTGGTTACACTTTCGGCAGCAGCACTGATTGCGCTAACCGTCTTCCGGTTCACCGGAGAGTTTTCAAGACCAGCCGGAGTTTCTTCAGGAACCGCGCCGGCAGCCGCGGAGGAGGCGCCGGCATTCTACGGAGCAGACACTTCCGGCGATGCCGCGATGAAAAAGAGCGCGGACAACACGCAGAAACCGGCCGCAGCATCTGCCGGGGCGCCGGAGTCCGCGGCTGCAGTCCGGCAGTATGAAATCCGCGCAGCGGATGATCAGAACGGGATAAGTAAGGCGTATCTTGTAGCATCATCCTTCGAAGGAACGGTCTCTTCCGAAACAGACGGCAGCATGCAGGAAAGAGCTGCAGCCGAGGCAGCCGCTCTGAATACGGTTACTTTTCACGTGAGCGGGCTTCTTCTTCCAAATGGCAACACAGGTTCCTATCAGGTGCGCGTCATGGCGGAAAGCGGGGAGACGGTACAGGCGGTAGAAAACGGTGCGGCAGCCGAGAAAGAGAAATCCTATGAATTTTCAGCGGGGGGACAGAAATATCAGGCGCTGATCAGCGCGTCGTCCCTTTCGGAAAAGGCGGAAAGATTTACGGTGAAAGCGGGTAGTGATGCACTCAAGGACATCGTGATTTATGTGCAGGACATCCGTGAAACCGATGAAAACGGAGAGAGGGCAGACAGCAGCATAACGTATCAGGACATTTTGTCCGACAGCGGTTTCTGGGAGACGTTATCCATCACAAAAGCGGAATAACAGCGACAGGAAAGGAGAAAACACAAGATGAAGAAAAGAGTGATTGTAACAGCAATTCTGGCAGCAGTGGCGCTCGCAGCGGCAGGCTGCGCGGAGACGGCAGAGCAGGTGAAGGAATCCGGGGCTGCGATCACGGCGCAGGCGGCTTCTCCGGCAGACGCGCAGGTGTCCGGCAATACCGTTACGGTGACCGCGAAAGGCTCGGTCAGGGAAACACCGGACATGGCGGCCATTTCGCTTGGCATCACCACGAACGAAAGTTCCGCGGAAAAAGCGCAGAAAAAGAATACCGAATCGGTCAACAAGGTCAAAGAGAAGCTGAAAGCTCTTGGCGTAGAGGAAAAGAGTCTTCAGACCAGCGGGTACGACATCTACCCGCAGTATGATTACAATTCGAATAAAATCACATCGTATCAGGTAACAACAACACTGACGGTTTCCGACCAGAAGATCGCGGATACCGGAAGGCTTATTACTGAGGCGGTCGCTGCCGGCGCCAACAACATCAACAGCGTGACCTATACCTGCAGCACCTACGATGAGAAATATCAGGAAGCCCTGCAGGCGGCTGTCAGCGCCGCGAAGGAGAAGGCGCAGGTTCTTGCGGAAGCTGCCGGAAAGACGCTTGGAGAGCCGTCCGTTCTCGTTGAGGGTTATCAGGATACTTCCGCACAGTATGATCCGACCGTCAGCGGGAAAACAATGGCCATGGCATCCGCGGAAGCCGAAGACAGCATGCAGATGGAGCCCGGCCAGATGAGTATCGACGCCAATGTAACCGTAACGTACAGCATGCAGTAAATTCGATACATGAACGCAATGCAATACGAGGGCAGCCTGCAAATTTGTCCTGAATATTCATGCAGTTCGGAAGGTATTGCATTAGAACGAAAAGTGCGTCCGTCGGACGCACCGCGCAAAAGGAAAGGGGAGGCTGCAGATGCAGTCTCCCCTTTCTTTTGCAGCTTATTGTCCGGAAGCTCCGTAGTTGGCAAGAACGCGGGCGGAAGGATCGTTGACATCGCAGCCCTTCCAGCTCTTGTTCGGCATCCAGAATGCCGGGATCATCTGACCCTGCCCCGGATAATATTTTTCGAAAATCTCGCGGTAGAGCAGCGATTCTTTTGTAAACGGCATCGCGTGCGGATACAGCTTGCGGCGCTTCTCATATTCCTCATCTGTATACAGAGACTCCGCGTATTCGATCAGATCATTGCGCAGAGAGTGGCCGACTGCATCGGAAAAGGCGGCCTTCTCACGCATCAGAATATTTCTCGGAATCAGCTCGTCTGCCTCAAACGCATGCCGGAGAAGGTATTTACCGATGCCGTAGGTGTTCATCTTCTTTTCCGGATTAATGTGCATGACATAATCGACAAAATCCAGATCGCCGAACGGTACGCGCGCCTCGAGCGAATTTACGGAAATGCAGCGGTCTGCCCGCAGCACATCGTATACATTGATTTCACGGATACGTTTTTCGGCTTCCTTCTGAAAAGCGTCGGGGGAAGGAGCAAAATCCGTATATTTATAACCGAAGAGCTCGTCGGAAATCTCGCCGGTCAGGATGACACGGATGTTCGTGTTTTCATGAATCCACTTGCAGACAAGATACATGCCGATCGAAGCGCGGACCGTCGTGATATCAAAGGTGCCGAGAGCCGCTATGACAGGCTCGAGCGCGTTTATGACATCGTCTCTCGTGATGATGACTTCATGGTGGTTGGAACCGATATAGGCAGCGACTTCACGCGCGTATTTCAGATCGATGGCGTCAATGTCCATACCGATCGAGAAGGTTTCGAGCGGCTTCTTCATGAGCTTCGCGGCAGCCCCGCACACAAGCGAGGAATCCAGACCGCCGGAAAGCAGATAACCGATCGGCGCGTCCGCGTCCAGACGCTTCTGAATGCCGCACAGAAGCTTGTCGTGAATGTTTTTGCAGATTTCCGGAAGATCGTCGTCCAGATACCGGTCAACCTTCGAAGGATCTTTGTAAGTATGGAACTCGCCGTCCGCGTAATAGCATCCGGGAGGGAACGGGAAAATCTTCGCGCAGGTACCGACCAGGTTCTTCGGCTCGGAGGCGAAGACGATGGTTCCTTCCGCGTCATATCCGTAATATAAAGGCCGAATGCCGATCGGGTCTCTCGCGGCAATATATTCTCCGGTGCTGCCGTCGTAGATGATCAGCGCGAACTCCGCATCCAGCACACGGAACATGGAAACACCAAGTTCCTCATAAAGAGGAAGCAGAATTTCACAGTCGGATTCGGAACGGAAAGTATAACCCTTGCCGCAGAGGTATTCACGGATCGGGCGGAAGCCGTAGATTTCACCGTTGCATACGCAGTAATTTCCATTATATTCGAAGGGCTGCATGCCCGCCTCGGTCAGGCCCATGATCGAGAGGCGGTTGAATCCCAGATACCCGTCCCCGGTCTTCATGATCCGGGACATATCCGGTCCTCTGGAAATTGTCTTGGCGAGCATCGCCTGCATCGCTTCATATGATGCAGGCTTGCCGCAGTAGCCTAGAATGCTGCACATGGAATCCTCCTCCTCATCCGGCCGGCGCTCCGGCGGACAATGTACGTTGTACTTTCTTTAATAAATGTACATACAAACGCGGCAGAGAGCCGCATCCACCAACGGAGGGCACATAAATGCTGCCCGCAGGGTGGAAAGCGACGTCTCTGCCGCGTTTGTATGTACTTGCTTTATGGAAGGCATTATGACGCTCTCCCGGCGACTTGTCAAGCCTATTGCATTATTGTATACAAAAGTCTTGACAGGCAGGAAGCCATGTGATAAAACCAGTTGCATGAAGCAAAGGCGCTTCGGGAGACAGCCCGCACGGGCGGTCTCCCGAGGCGCTTTTTCGTTTTTTTGCAGGAGGAGCTTATGGAAAATATCAATTCTGTACCGGAAATGTACGGAAGTCTTGTTTTCAATGACAAGGTCATGAAGGAACGGCTTCCCAAGGACATTTATAAGGCAGTTCACGCATGTGCTACGAATGGCACGCACCTGCAGCTGGACGTCGCCAATACGGTTGCCGCAGTAATGAAGAACTGGGCACTCGAGCATGGCGCCACACACTTTACGCACTGGTTCCAGCCGATGACAGGTCTTACCGCCGAGAAGCATGACAGCTTCATCAATCCGCAGGCAGACGGTTCCGTGATCATGGATTTCTCTGGCAAGGAACTGGTAAAAGGCGAACCGGACGCTTCCTCGTTCCCCAGCGGCGGCCTTCGCGCGACCTTTGAAGCAAGAGGTTATACCGCGTGGGATCCTTCTTCTCCGGCATTCATTAAAGACGGCACCCTGTATATCCCGACCGCTTTCGCTTCTTACGGCGGCGAAGCGCTCGACAAGAAGACTCCGCTTCTGCGTTCGATGGAAGCCCTCTCGAAGGAAGCCGTGAAGGTTCTGCACCTTCTCGGCAATACGGAAGTCACGCATGTTGATACAACCGTCGGCTCCGAGCAGGAATATTTCCTGATTGACAAGGAGATGTATCTCAAGCGAAAAGATCTTCTCATGACCGGCCGCACACTCATCGGCGCTCCCGCTCCGAAGGGACAGGAGATGGAGGATCATTACTTCGGCGTCCTCAAGCCGAAGGTTTCCGAGTTCATGCACGATCTGGATCAGGAGCTCTGGAAGCTGGGTGTTCCCGCCAAAACAAAACACAACGAAGTCGCTCCCTCCCAGCACGAGCTGGCTCCGGTTTTCGAAACCGCGAACATCGCCGTTGATCACAACCAGCTGACCATGGAGATGATGAAGAAGGTCGCCGACAAACACGGTTATGCCTGCCTTCTGCATGAGAAGCCGTTCGAAGGCGTCAACGGCTCCGGAAAGCACAACAACTGGTCGATCATTACCAATACCGGTGTGAACCTCCTGGATCCCGGCAAAACACCGGACCAGAACATCCAGTTTCTGGTCTTCCTGATGGCGACGATCGCCGCTGTAGACGAATACGCGGATCTGCTTCGTGTATCGGTCGCTACGGCCGGCAATGACCACCGTCTTGGCGCGAACGAGGCACCGCCGGCTGTCATCTCGATCTTTGTCGGCGATGAGCTCGCGAAGGTATTGAAGTCGATTGACGAAGGCACAGCTTTTGTATCCGAAGGAAAGACTTCGATGGGTCTTGCGGAAGTTCTGCCGCATATCACAAAAGATACGACAGACCGCAACAGAACATCGCCGTTTGCTTTCACAGGCAATAAATTCGAGTTCCGTATGCCGGGATCCTCGCTTTCCGTGGCTGACCCCAACATGGTACTGAACACGGCGGTTGCAGAGTATCTTTCGCGAATTTATGACGCGCTCAAGGATGTGCCGGAAGAGAGCCGCGACGCGGAAGTCAAGAAGCTTTTAAAGAAGCTGCTCGACGAGCACAAGAAGATTCTGTTCAACGGCAACGGTTATACGGACGAATGGATTGACGAAGCGCAGAAGCGGGGACTCTACAATCTCAAATCTCTTCCGGATGCAATGCCGCACCTGATCGGCGACAAGAGCGTCGATCTGTTCACAAAACACGGCGTATTCACGAAAGAAGAGCTGCGTTCGCGCTATGAGATCTTCCTTGAAAACTATGTGAAGACGATTCATATCGAATCTCTCACGATGCAGGAAATGGTCCGCAAGGACTTCACATCCGGCCTCGTATCCTATATGAAGGATGTCACAAACGAAGCGCTGAAGAAGAAGCAGCTGATGCCGGAGCTCAAGGTCAGCTACGAGACGGATATCATCGGAACGCTCGACGAGGCGGAAGGTGAAATCGATCAGGCGCTCGAAAAGCTGTCGGAGGATACACACAAGGCGGAAGCGGAAACCGATGCCTTGAAGACAGCAAGATATTATCACGACACAATCCTTACGGATATGGATACGCTCCGCGCGTCTGTAGATGCCGCGGAAGCGATTATCCCCGAGCAGTATCTGCCGTATCCGACGTACGGAGAACTGCTGTTTTCCCTCAGATGACGGCCTGGCCGCAACCCTCGCGGCTTTGACGTAGTTCCTTAACTGTATACACCGATGGCCCCGGGCACTCACCTGTCCGGGGCCGGCTGGTATTCAATGGAGAATAGAATGAACGATACAAAAAGATCCGAATGGACCAGTGAAGATTACGAGGCTCTTCTCACAGAGCACGATGCCTGCGGGATCGGAACCGTCGTAAATATTGACGGGCATCCGGATCACCGGGTGCTGGACGACGCTCTGACAATCGTGGAGAAGCTCGAGCACCGCGCGGGCAAGGACGCTACCGGAAAGGTCGGCGACGGCGTCGGTATTCTCGCGCAGATTTCTCATAAGTTTTTCAAAACAGCCGCCGCAGCCGCAGGCATCACCCTGGGCGGCGAGCGCGATTACGGCATCGGCATGCTGTTTCTTCCGCAGGACCAGATGAAGCGCATGTTCGCGATGCGCATGCTCGAAGTCATCACGCAGAAGGAAGGACTCGAACTGCTTGGCTGGCGCAGCGTACCGGTACACCCGGAAATTCTGGGCGGACCCGCGCGCGCGTGCATGCCGTGCATCATGCAGTGCTTTATCAAACGCCCGGAGGAGACACCCCGCGGCGTCGAATTTGACAGAAGACTTTATGTTGTCCGCCGCGAGTTTGAACAGAGCTCCGAGGACACCTATATCTGCTCTCTTTCCTCGAGAACGATCGTCTATAAAGGCATGTTCCTCGTAAAACAGCTCCGCCGCTTCTATGAAGACCTGCAGAGCAAAGATTACGAGACCGCGATTGCAATTGTCCACTCGAGATTTTCAACGAATACCACGCCGTCGTGGAACCGCGCGCATCCTTACCGCATGATCGCGCACAACGGCGAGATCAATACCATCCGCGGCAATGTGGACCGCATGCTCGCCCGTGAGGAGACCATGCACAGCCCGAACATGGAAAAGGATATCGACAGGATTTTCCCTGTCGTCAACAAATCCGGCTCCGATTCCGCGATTCTCGACAATACACTCGAATTCCTGTATATGAACGGCATGGATCTGCCTCTGGCAGTCATGGTTACAATTCCCGAGCCGTGGAAGCATAATCAGTTCATGTCCGAAGAGCGCAGGGATTTCTATCATTATTACGCAACCATGATGGAGCCGTGGGACGGCCCTGCGGCAATCCTGTTCAGCGACGGCGACCTTGTCGGCGCGACTCTCGACAGGAACGGACTGCGCCCTTCCAGATATTATGTGACCGATGACGGACGCCTGATTCTTTCTTCCGAAGTCGGTGTACTGGATATCCCTCCGGAACATATCGTGAAAAAGTCAAGACTCGAGCCCGGCCGCATTCTTTTAGTTGACACGAAGCAGAAGCGTATCATCTCGGACGAGGAGTGCAAAACATATTACGCAAGACGCCAGCCGTACGGCGAATGGCTGGACCGGAACCTGCTGCATCTGTCGCAGCTTCCGATCCCGAACCGGAGAGTCGAGACGCACGAGCAGGAGCTGCGGGACAAGCTTTACAAGGTCTTCGGTTATACCTATGAAGACGTAAAGGACGAAATTCTTCCGATGGCGAAGAACGCCGTGGAGCCTACCCTTTCGATGGGGCATGATGTGCCGCTTGCTGTTTTGTCAAGGCAGCACCAGCTGCTGTTCAATTATTTCAAGCAGCTGTTCGCGCAGGTCACAAACCCGCCGATTGACTCACTCCGGGAGAAGGTAGTTACCGACACAACGGTATATATCGGTTCCGACGGCGATCTGCTGCAGGAAAAGAGCGGCAACTGCACCGTGCTCGAAGTTAATGATCCGATCCTGACCGAGGTCGATCTGATGAAGATCAAGGCGCTTGATCAGCCGGGCTTTCATGTGGAGACGGTATCGCTGCTGTTTTACAAGAACACATCGCTGGAACGGGCGCTGGAACAGCTCAATATCACGGTTGACCGCGCGGCTTCCAACGGGAAAAACATCATCATCCTTTCCGACCGCGGCGTGGACGAGAACCATGTGCCGATTCCGTCACTGCTGGCCGTTTCGTCCGTCGAGCAGCATCTGGTCAATACCAGAAAGAGAACAGCGGTATCGCTGATTCTCGAATCCGCGGAGCCGAGGGATGTACATCAGGTAGCGGCGCTGCTTGGCTTCGGCGCGCGGGCAATCAACCCGTACCTTGCGCACGAGTGCATCGCCGAACTGATCGACAGAAGAATCCTCGACAAGGATTATCACACGGCGATTGAAGATTACAACAAAGCGCTGCTGTCCGGCGTCGTGAAAATCGCGGCGAAGATGGGCATCAGCACGATCCAATCCTATCAGTCGGCACGCATCTTTGAGGCAATCGGCCTCTCGAAGGATGTCATAGACAAATACTTTACGGGCACGGTCAGCCGTGTCGGCGGCATCGGCATCCGTGAGATTGAGGAAGGCATCACATTCCGCCATGATCATGCGTTTGATCCTCTGGGACTCGGCGTCGACACAGCGCTTGACTCGGTCGGCTTCCATAAGCTCAGAAGCGGACGGGACAAGGAAGACCACATGTACAATCCGGAGACGATCATCGCACTGCAGCGGGCGGTCCGCGCCGGAGACTATGCAATGTTCCGCAAGTACACGGAGATGGTTGACGATGAAAAGCGTCCGCACACGCTGCGCGGCCTGACAGAGTTCGTGCCGCAGCAGCCTCCGGTTGCGATCGAAGAGGTCGAGCCGGTTGAGAGCATTGTTAAGCGGTTCAAAACAGGCGCCATGTCCTACGGCTCCATTTCGCAGGAAGCACATGAGACAATGGCCGAGGCCATGAACAGCATCGGCGGCAAGTCCAACACCGGTGAAGGCGGTGAAGACGTTTCCCGCTACGGGACGAAATACAACAGCGCAATCAAACAGGTCGCTTCCGGGCGTTTCGGCGTTACGAGCGCGTACCTGAACAGCGCGGTTGAAATACAGATCAAGATGGCACAGGGCGCGAAGCCCGGCGAAGGCGGACATCTTCCCGGGAAGAAAGTATATCCGTGGGTTGCAAAGGTCAGATACTCAACGCCCGGCGTATCTTTGATTTCGCCGCCGCCGCACCATGACATCTATTCGATCGAGGATCTGGCGCAGCTGATCTACGATCTGAAAAACGCGAACCGTTATGCAAGAATCTCGGTCAAACTTGTTTCAGAAGCAGGCGTCGGAACAATCGCTTCCGGCGTTGCCAAAGCCGGTGCGCAGGTTATTCTGATTTCCGGCTATGACGGAGGAACCGGCGCGGCGCCGGGCAGCTCGATTCATAACGCTGGTCTTCCGTGGGAGCTGGGCGTTGCCGAAGCGCAGCAGAGTCTTGTCAGCAGCGGACTGCGTGACAGAGTGTGCATCGAGACAGACGGCAAGCTCATGAGCGGCCGGGATGTCGCGATCGCGGCGCTTCTGGGAGCCGAAGAGTTCGGTTTCGCGACGGCACCGCTTGTGTGCATGGGCTGCATGATGATGCGTGTCTGCTCGAAGGACACCTGCCCTGTCGGCATTGCGACGCAGAACGAGGTTTTACGAAAGCGTTTTGCCGGCAAGCCGGAGTACGTTGTGAACTTTATGAAGTTCATCGCGCAGCAGCTGCGGGAGATCATGGCGTCTCTCGGCTTCCGCACCGTTTCCGAAATGGTCGGACGCACCGACTGCCTGCGGACAAGGGAGCATCAGATTACACAAAGAGCCGCGGAAGTCGATCTTTCCGGCATTCTGGATCAGACCTACGCGCATGCGGAAGGCACGCACTTTGACCCGGCACACGTTTACAATTTCCATCTGGAAAAGACGCTCGATGCATCCGCGCTTCTGCCGGCCTTTGAAAAGGCACTGCATATGAAGGCGGAAGAGGTGAAGCCGCAGCAGTTTTCGCTGAAGGTTTCCTCAACGGACAGAGCATTCGGCTCGATTCTGGGCTCCGATATAACGAGAAACTTCGGAAGCGCCCTGCCGGATGACACATTCACGGTCTTCGCGGAAGGCGGCGGCGGACAGTCGTTCGGCGCGTTTATTCCGAATGGCCTTACGATCCGTCTTTCGGGAGACGCGAACGACGGCTTCGGCAAGGGACTTTCCGGCGGCAAGCTGGTTGTGGTTCCGCCGGAGAAATCCAGGTTTAAAGCGAGCGAAAACATCATCATCGGCAACGTGGCACTGTACGGCGCAACGTCCGGAAAGGCGTATGTCTGCGGCATCGCGGGCGAGCGTTTCTGCGTCCGTAATTCAGGCGCGACGGCAGTCGCGGAAGGCTGCGGTGATCACGGCCTGGAATACATGACAGGCGGCCGCGCGGTGATTCTCGGACCTACCGGCAAGAACTTCGCGGCAGGTATGTCCGGCGGTTTTGCTTATGTACTGGACAGCGATCACACGCTGTACCGCAGAATGAACAAGGATATGGATACTCTGCAGGAGCTGACAGACAAGTATGACATCCAGGAGCTCAAGGATATCCTGACAGATTATGAAAAGGAAACCGGGTCGGAGCTGGCCGCGCGGATTCTGTCCGATTTCGACCGGTATCTGCCAGATTTCAAGAAGATTGTTCCGAACGATTACCAGCGGATGCTGACAGCCATCAGCAAGTACGAGGAGCAGGGAATATCGCACGAAAACGCGATGCTCGAAGCATTCGAGGAGGTGACAGCGTAATGGGGAAGCCAACCGGATTTCTGGAATTCCAAAGAATCGAAAACAAAGGCGTCCCTGTACGCGAACGGGTATTGAATTTCAAAGAATTTCATACACCGCTCTCCAGGGATGAAAGAAGAGAGCAGGCAGCCCGCTGCATGGACTGCGGCGTACCGCTTTGCCAGTCCGCTATGAAATTGAACGGCATGGTGACGGGATGTCCTCTGCACAATCTGATCCCGGAGTGGAATGATCAGATCTACAATGACAATCTGGAGCATGCCTTCTCCAGACTCGCCAAAACAAACAATTTCCCGGAATTCACCGGCCGTGTCTGCCCGGCGCTTTGTGAAAAAGCCTGCATCAACGGCGAATACGGTGAACCGGTCACCATCCGCGACAACGAGCTTTTTACGGTTGAGACAGCATATGAAGACGGCAGCATAAAGCCGAGAATTCCGAAGGTCAGAAGCGGAAGAAAGGTGGCCGTGATCGGCAGCGGCCCTTCGGGGCTCGCCGCGGCGGATGAACTCAATCACAGAGGGCATCTTGTCACGGTATTCGAGCGGGATGAGCGGATCGGCGGGCTATTAATGTACGGCATTCCGAACATGAAGCTTGAAAAGGATGTGATCGCAAGAAGGCAGAAGCTGATGGAGGCGGAGGGCGTTGTTTTCCGGACCGGCGTGAACGTCGGAACGGACGTCTCCGCAGCAGAGCTCTTAAAAGAGTACGACGCGGTTGTTCTGTGCTGCGGCGCGAAGAAGGCAAGACCGCTCCCCGGAGCCGATCCAGAGAAAATCAAAGGCATTTACTATGCTGTTGATTTTCTTTCGTCGACGACAAAGAGTCTTCTTTCCTCCGGCGGAAGAACCGTGCAGGAGCTTGAAAAAGCCGGCGGCTATATCAGCGCGCACGGAAAAAACGTCGTTGTAGTCGGAGGCGGCGACACCGGCAATGACTGCATTGCGACCGTGATCCGTCACGGCTGCAAGTCGGTGACAGCACTTGAGATGATGCCGGAACCGCCCGCGGAGAGAACCGCTTCCAACCCGTGGCCGGAATGGCCGAGGGTCCGCAAAGTGGACTATGGTCATGAAGAAGCGCAGACGCTCTTCGGGCATGATCCGCGTGTGTATGAGACAACGGTCAAGGAGTATCATACGGACAAAAAAGGGTGCCTGAAGGAAATTGTCACTGTCAAGGTTTGTTTTGACAAGGACCGGAAGATGAGCGAGGTGCCGGGCAGCGCGAAAACCATTCCGTGCGAGCTTCTCCTCATCGCTGCAGGCTTCCTTGGCTGTGAAGAGAAGACGCCCGAAGCGTTCGGCGTCAAAATTTCCGGCAGAAACACTGTCCTTACAAAAGACCCCGAAGAGTATCAGACGAATGTTCCCAAGGTATTTACAGCAGGAGACATGCACCGGGGACAGTCGCTGGTCGTCTGGGCGATCACCGAAGGACGCAAGGCCGCGAGAGCGGTTGATGAATTTCTTATGGGATATACGAATCTGCGCGAAGTATGACGTTTACCTTCCGCGGAATACAGAAAAATCATTTCGGCAGCAAAGGGGCTGCCGCACAGGCAAAATGCCTGCGCGGCGGCTCCTTTTATGATAACTGCAGCCGCTCACCGGCAGCAGCCGAGGGGCAGAACCAAAAGGAGGAGTGAGTTATGGAAATCAGTGTATCTACTGTCATATGGGTGCTGGTAGCGACAGCGCTCGTCTATTTCATGCAGGCAGGCTTCGCTCTATGCGAATCCGGTCTGACCAGAGCCAAGAACACCGGCAATATCCTCATGAAAAACATGATGGACTTCTGCATCGGCACGCCGTGCTTCTGGTTTATCGGCTTCGGCCTGATGTTCGGCGGTACCGGCCCGCTGATCGGCCGCTTTGATCCTTTTATCCGGGGCGACTATGCGGGAACGGTGGTTCCGCAGACAATGCCTCTATGGTGTTTTGTCATTTTCGAAACGGTTTTCTGCGCGACGGCAGCGACGATCGTTTCGGGATCCATGGCAGAACGTACAAACTTCAAAGCCTACTGCGTCTATTCCGCGGTGATTTCTCTGATCATATACCCGATTGAAGGACACTGGGTATGGGGCGGCGGCTGGCTTGCGGCGCTTGGTATGCATGATTTCGCTGGCTCCGCGGTTGTTCACAATGTCGGCGGTGTGATCGCCTGCCTCGGCGCGTGGATGCTTGGCCCCAGAATCGGCAAGTACGACAAGGACGGCAAGGCAAGAGCGATTCCCGGCCATAACCTGACCGCGATGGCACTCGGCGTATTCGTTCTGTGGTTCTGCTGGTTTGGTTTCAACGGCGGCTCGACGATCGCGATGGACACGGCGGACAATGCGGTTACCGCTTCCAATGCTTTCATGACAACAAACCTCGCGGCGGCTGTCGCAACCGTTGTTGCTATGATCTTTACCTGGTTCAAGTACGGCAAGCCGGACGTATCGATGACCTTCAACGCGTCTCTCGCGGGCCTTGTAGCGATTACGGCAGGATGCGACTGCGTATCTCCGGCCGGCGCATTCTTCATCGGTATGGTTTCCGGTTTCATTGTCGTTCTTTCGGTTGAGTTCTTTGATAACGTCGCGAAGATCGATGATCCGGTCGGCGCGGTTTCGGTTCACATGGTCAACGGCATCTGGGGAACACTGGCGGTCGGCCTGTTTTCCACCGGCGCGGACGGCGTAGGAAAGGGACTCTTCTACGGCGGCGGCTTCCGGCAGCTCGGCATTCAGATACTCGGCATTATCGCAATTGACGCGTATGTTCTGGTTACGATGTTTATTGCTTTCAAGATCATTGACAAGTTCATCGGACTTCGTGTTCCGGCACAGGTTGAAATTGATGGTCTGGATATTCATGAGCACGGTCTTGCAAGCGCGTACTCCGGCTTCGCGATTACCGATGTAACACAGATGGAAGTCGACGCGAACGAAAACACGGATCTTGGCGAGAGCGATTATGACAAGGCGGAAGATTTCCGCAAGGATGCCGCGGTCAAGGTTTACCGCGCGCCGGAAACTTCTACGGATCAGGCGCCTGTACCTGTCGGCAGTTACGATACAGGCATGCACAAGGTTTCCATCGTATGCAGACTTTCCAGATTTGATGAACTCAAGAAAGCGCTCAACGAGCTCGGCGTCACCGGCATGACAATGTATCAGGTTATGGGCTGCGGCATTCAGAAAGGTTCCACCGAGCGTTACAGAGGCGCTGTCGTTGACTCTACATTGATACCGAAGGTAAAGGTGGAAGTCATTGTGTCGAGAATTCCTGTGGACAAGGTGATCGAGGCAGCCAAGAGAGCACTCTATACGGGACATATCGGAGACGGCAAGATCTTCGTTTACAATGTCACGAAGGTTGTCAAGGTCAGAACAGGAGAGGAAGATTTTGACGCTCTGCAGGACGTGGAGTAAGCAAAAACAGATGCGGGCAGCGCAGGAAACGATGCCCTGAAAAGATAGGAAAAGGACCGGCGCGTCATGGCCGGCCCTTTTTCTATGGGCGCACCGAATGGCCTTGCCGCCGGCCTGCTGTTCACTGCAGTGTCCGGTGCGCCGTAAACTGTCCTGTGACCGCGGCCTGTAAAGGCTTTCCTGTACGGGGCGTGGCGCTTTTGATAGAATAAAAGAAGCCGCGCCGGCGGAAAGCCGGCCGCAAGGAAAGGATGTTCCTGTGGATAACAACCCGATTTACGCAAGAAAGCCGGTGATTACCTATCTGTTAATTGCGGCCAATATTCTGCTGTGGCTGCTGGAGACGGCGGCGGGAGGCAGCGACAACATCGATGTCGCCATGAAGTTCGGTGCGCTGTATACGCCGTATGTCCTGCAATACGGACAGTGGTGGCGGCTGATTACGTCCATGTTCCTGCATTTCAGCATCGATCATCTTGCCTCGAATATGATCTCTCTGGGCGCCATCGGACCGTACGCGGAATGGTATTATGGCAGAGCCGGCATGCTTGTTCTTTATTTCGCAGGCGGCATCAGCGGAAATCTTCTGACGATTGCGGTGGAAAACAGAAGCGGTGACTACGGCATTTCCGCAGGCGCCTCGGGCGCGATTTTCGGCCTCGTCAGTATCTTCATCATTTTCGCGTTAACGCCGGGCCTGCGCCGGATTTTTCCGATGGAACGGGTTATCCTTGCGATTGTCCTGATGCTGCTGCCGGGGGTTTCCGATCACTCGATCAGCATGACCGCGCACATGGGCGGCCTGCTGGGCGGTTTGGTCATGGCATTGCTACTTCTTCCGCTGCGTGCTCACAGAGAGCATTCGCGGGGGCGGTAGGTATAAAGCTCCGTCGAGAGATATTTGCTGCCGCCGTCGGGAATGATGACGATGATGTTTTTCCCCCGTGCCTCTTCCTTGCGTGAAATCTTCGTTGCGGCATACAAGGCCGCGGCGCCGGAAGTCCCGATCAGCACTCCTTCCATGTGGGCGATTTTCTGTGCGGTCAGATACGCGTCCCCGGTCTGCACATCCATGCATTCATCGTAAAGCGAATGCCGGAGGAAGCTTGTCAGTTCCTTTTCCGGCACATCGTCGAAATTCAGTACGCCGTCAATGATCTTTGCGTCAGGATTTGTTCTGGAACGCCGGGATGACGGTGCAGGCTCTGCGGCGATGACCTGGAGTGCGGGGTTCTTGTTTTTTAGATATTCGGAGAGCCCAGTGATGGTTCCGCCGGTGCCGGCCATGCAGACCAGATAATCGGCTTTTCCGTCTGTGTCTTTCCAGATTTCGGGCCCTGTCGTCCGGATATGCGCTTCCGGGTTCGCGGGATTGGTCACCTGATTCAGATAGTGGAAACGCGGTCCTTTTGACCGGCAGTAGCGGAAAATCTCCGCCATGGTCGCTTCCCGGAACGGGTCAAACGGCGCGTCTTTTGCCGCAGCTCCCGGAATATCCCTGTAATCGAGAAGCTCGCATCCGTATGCAAGAAGGATCGCCCGGCGCTCTTTCGTTACGCCGGCTTCGAGAAAAATCTGCATATGATAGCCCCGTGCCGCAGCGTATGCAGCAAGCGCGATTCCGGTATTGCCGCTCGTCTGTTCGACAATGGTATCGCCTTTTTGGAGTGTCCCGTCTTCCTCTGCGCGCAGGATCATATTCAGGGCGGCTCTGTCCTTGATGCTCCCCGCCGGATTCAGATATTCGAGCTTGAGCAGCAGATGCGCCGCGGCGTTTTCTTCCTTTTCATATCGAAGCGGTTCCAATAGCGGCGTGTGGCCGGCTAGCTGCGCGATGCTCTGATAGATTTTAGCCATAATTTTTCCTTTCAACTATTATCCTACTAAACATATATGATAAATATTAAAAAACGTGTTGTAAAGTATTGACTTTTCATTTTTACAGGGATATATTGCAATTCATACATAAACTTTATGAATACTATCAATGAGGTGGCAAATGGGAAGAATTTCGATGATTGATCCGCAGACCGCACCGGAGAACGTACAGGAAGTGATCCGCAGACATCTGGCCGGAGGGCATCAGCTGACCAATGAAAAACGGACGCTCCTGCACAACGTGAACGCGTTCCTTGCAATCGAGGAAGCTTCCTATACGCTGGACCGTGACCTGCAGGAGAGAATCGGCAAGCTCGACGCGGACCTTTTCGAATACGCGATTTCCGTCTCCAATGCGTGTCTTGTCTGCACGACGTATTTCAGCAGGCTCCTGCGGGAGGAGCATCATCTGGACCCTTCGGATTTCAAGCTGACAAGAAGGCAGGAGCTCCTGATGAATTATGCCCGTAAACTCGGCTCCGATCCGAAATCCATTACAGACGGGGAGTTCACAGAGCTTAAGGAAGATTTCCTGCGTCACGGAGATAAAGACGGAGCGCCGGTTTCCGAAGAAAAGGCCGAGGAAATCATGGTGATTCTGACAGCCATGGGAGCGATGATGGTCGCGAACAATTATGTGAACGATGCGCTTCGTGTCGACGCGTGAACGGCAGCACTGCGTGAGCCGCGTAAAGGGAGGAAATTTACATTGTCCGAACGAGTTATACAGATTCTGATCCAGTCCTTTCCAAGGATTCTGCTGCCGGGGCTTCTTGCGACCATTCCGCTTACGATTCTCGCGTTTTCACTTTCGCTTGTGATCGCGGTGATCGCGGCGATGATCCGATTCGCGCGTGTGCCGGTGCTCCGGCAGATCGTAAGATTCTATGTCTGGGTGATCCGCGGAACGCCGCTGCTAGTACAGTTAATGGTCGGTTACTACGGGCCATCGGCGTTCGGACTCCGGCCGAACGGGTTCCTCGTGGCGGTTATTGTTTTTGCGGTCAATGAAGGCGCCTACAGCGCCGAAACGCTCCGCGGGTGTCTGGAAAGCGTACCCGCGGGCCAGATTGAGGCGGGATACTGCGTCGGCATGAACTATCTGCAGGTGATGTGGCATATCGTTCTGCCGCAGGCATTCAGAACTGCTTTCCCCGCGCTGTCCAATTCCGCAATCGGCATGGTTAAGGACACGTCGCTCGCGTCCAATATTACCGTCACGGAGATGTTCCTCGCGACAAGGCAGATTGCGGGAAGAACCTACGAATTCCTGCCGCTGTATATTGAAGTCGCGGCCGTGTACCTCCTGTTTTCCACGGTTATGACTTGGATACAAAGATACGGCGAGCGAAGGCTCGGTTCATACGGCAAGGTCAGGAATTAACCGGTATGAATGAAGCAGCAGATCGGAGATGACGCAATGGCACTTCTGGAAGTCAAAGACATACATAAGAAATTCGGGGATCTGACGGTTCTGGACGGCGTGGATCTTTCGGTCGAAAAGGGAGAAGTGGTGTCTGTCCTCGGACCGTCCGGCTCCGGCAAAACAACACTTCTGCGATGTATCAACTTCCTCGAGCGCGCGGACAGCGGGACGATGACATTTGAAGGCCGCGCATATGATCTTCATAACGCGACGCGCCGGGAAATCGCCGGGATCCGCAGTCACACCGGTTTTGTTTTTCAGAACTACAATCTGTTCGCGAACAAAACAGCGCTCGAGAACGTGACGCTCGGCCTTATGGTTACAGGAAAGAAGACAAAGGCGGAAGCGGACAGAATCGGTCTCGATCTTCTGGAGAAGGTCGGGATGGGAAACCGGTTCAGTTATTATCCGTCGCAGCTTTCCGGCGGGCAGCAGCAGAGAGTCGGCATCGCGAGAGCTCTCGCGGCAGACCCCGATATCCTTTATCTCGACGAGCCGACGTCGGCGCTGGATCCGGAGCTGATCGGAGAAGTCATGGAAGTACTGCGGCTCCTTGCGAAAAGCTCGGTTACGATGGTCATCGTAACGCACGAGATGCGGTTTGCGAGAGAAGTATCATCGAAAGTTGTTTTTATGGACAAAGGAAAAGTGGTGGAACAGGCAGATCCGGAAACGTTCTTTACGGCTCCGGAAAAAGAGAGAACCAGAGAGTTCCTGCGGCTTGTTACCAAAAGATAAAGAAAGGACAAAATCATGAGAATGAAAAACATTACGGTATCCATCGCGGCGGCAGCCCTTGCGGCGGGAGTACTTGCGGGCTGCGGACAGTCCGGAACCGCAGGCGTTTCAGCTTCCACCGCTGCCGCTTCGGAAAGTACGGCTTCCGCGGGAGAGAGCGCGCAGGAAACAGCTTCCTCCGGAGATCACCTTTCCAGAATCAAGGCGGCCGGTGTGATCACGGTGGCAACCGAAGGCGACTGGGCGCCGTTCACCTACCACGATGAAGCAACCAATGATCTGGTCGGTTTTGACGTCGAGACAGCGCAGGAGATCGCGAAGAGACTCGGTGTTACCGCGGAGTTCAAGGAAGGGGACTTTGACGGCGGCCTTACCGGTGTCAGCCAGGGGACATTCGATATGATGGCGAACGGCGTGGACGTTACACAGGAGCGCTCGCAGACGTTTGACTTTACGGACCCCTATGCGTATGATCACGCCGTGGTTGTCACAAAGGCAGATAATGATACGATTCACTCATTCGCGGATCTCAAAGGCCTGACGACAGCGAACTCTGTCGGTTCCACCTATGCGGAGATGGGAAGCGAGAACGGAGCGAATGTAACCAATGTTCCGACACTTGCGGAAACGATGGAGCTTGTTCTGAACGGAACCGCGGACGCGACGATCAACGCGAATACATCCGTGCAGGATTACTTTAAAACATCCGGAACCAAGGAACTCAAAGTCGCGGCCACGGATGATCAGGTAACCGAATACGCGATCCCTCTGAAAAAAGGTTCGGACAATGATTCTCTGCGTGAAGCGGTCAACAAGGCAATTGCGCAGATGAAAGAGGACGGTACACTGACGAAGATTTCGGAAAAGTACTTCGGATCGGATATCACAGAAGAATAAGCGGAAAAACTATGAAAATAGCCCGGAACGGTAGGATTTGGTTCCTTCTGTTCCGGGCTTTCTTAACATTCGCTTTGTACCGGGTTCGTCATGACGAACCCGCGCAAAACCGCTGTGCGGTTATGCTGGAAGAGCCGCCTCGTCGCAGACGACAATCAGGTTCGGATGCAGCTGTAGAATGGATGCCGGCAGATCCGGTGTAACAGGGCCGTAGAGCGCGCCGCGCAGGGCAGCCGCCTTCTTCGGCCCGTTTGCGACAAGCAGCACTTCCTTAGAAGTCATGATTCCCCAGAGGCCCATGGTGATTGCCTGCGTCGGAACCTCGGAAATGTCCCGGAAAAGTCTCGAGTTCGCCTCGATGGTGCTGCGCGTCAGCTTCACGATATGCGTGCCGGCGATAAAAGCACCCGGCTCGTTAAAGCCGATGTGGCCGTTCTCGCCAAGCCCCAGAAGCTGCAGGTCCGTGCCGCCAAGGCTTTTTATCTTTTCATCATAGGCTCTGCCCGCGGCTTCCCCGTCCGCTGCCATCCCGTCCGGGACAAAAGTGTTCGCCTTGTCGATATTGACATGATCGAAGAGCTGATGGTTCATGAAATACCGGTAGCTCTGCTCATTTGTCCCGTCCAGCCCTCTGTATTCATCCAGATTGACGGTCCTGACCGCTGAAAAATCAAGACCGCCTCGCTGATATGCGTCGATCAGTTTCTGATAGGCGCCGATCGGTGTGGAACCGGTCGCGAGCCCCAGAACGCAGTCCGGCTTCTGCATAATCAGAGAGCCGATAATACAGGCTGCCCTGCGGCTTACTGCTTCATAGTCTTTTTCTCTGTAGATTCTCATCTGTATGTGACCCCCTTGCCACTGAAAAACAGTGTTATGTTTTGCGTACTGAATTCATTGTAGCACGCTCTTTCGTTCTGACAATAAAAAAATATTCTTTTCAAGACTAAAATATAAAATAATTTGCAATAATGGCATGATTGTCAACAAGAACGTCATATATGAAGAATAAAAAATGCATTATGCACAAAAATGAAAAATATTTTTTTGTCAATTCATGAGATTGAAAATAATTTCTAAGCATGCTAGAATCACAGCAGTTAAAGGAGGAAGTCCGATGGACAGCACGATGGAAGCTAAAATCAGGTCGCTCAAGGGAAGCCTTATCGTTTCCTGCCAGGCGCTGCCGGCGGAGCCGATGCATTCGTCGTTTATCATGGGGCGGTTCGCACTGGCTGCGTATCAGAGCGGCGCAAAGGGAATCCGGGCGAATACGAAGGAGGACATTGCCGAGATCCAAAGGCAGGTGGACCTGCCGGTCATCGGTATCGTGAAGCGGGACTATCCGGGAAGTTCGATCTACATTACGCCGACGATGAAGGAAATTGAAGAGCTGATGGAAGTGAATCCGGAAATCATCGCGATGGACGCAACGGACAGGCTGCGACCCGGGGGAGTCACGATCGACGAATTTTTCAGGGAAGTGAAGAAAGCTTATCCGGACAGGCTTTATATGGCGGACTGCTCGACAGTTGAAGAAGCGCTGCATGCGGATGATCTCGGTTTCGACTTTATTGGGACGACGATGGTGGGTTATACAAAGGAGAGCGAAGGCGATCATATCGAGGCGAATGATTTTGAGATTCTCCGGAAGATTCTGGCGAAGGTGAAGCATCCGGTCATCGCGGAAGGCAACATTGATACACCGGAGAAACTGGTGAGGGTCATACAGCTCGGCGCGTACGCGAGTGTGATCGGATCCATTATCACAAGGCCGCAGGTGATAACGAAGCGGTTTACGGACGCGCTGAAGGAAGCCGGATACTAACCGGCGGAGGCTGTGGGTTGTATTGGTACTTGAGGGGTACTTCTACATAATACTTATATTCAGGAGGGAAATACATGAAAAAGATACTGGCACTTGGTCTTGCAACCGTTATGGCAGCAGGGCTGACCGCGTGCGGATCATCCAAGCCCGCACAGGCACCTGCGGATACCACGAAGGCGGAGACGGCGCAGAGCGCGGCAACCGAAGCTCCGGCAGCTTCTACCGAAGCGGCAGCTTCCGCCGAAGGCGCTGATCTGAATACATCAATTACACTCTGGACATACCCTGTCGGCAAGTGGGGCGATTCGGCTACGGTCGACGCGCTGATTTCCGACTTTAACGCGAAGTATCCGAATGTTAAGGTTACCGTAGAATATCTTGATTACACGAACGGCGACGATCAGGTCAATACCGCGATCGAAGGCGGTCAGGCTCCGGATATGGTTCTGGAAGGACCGGAGAGACTGGTTGCCAACTGGGGTGCCAAGGGATACATGGTGGATCTTTCCGATATTATGTCGGAAGACGCGGCGTCCGATCTTTACGAATCTGTTAAGAACGCCTGCACCGGCAAGGACGGAAAGGTTTATGAATATCCGCTCTGCATGGTAGCGCACTGCATGGCAGTCAACAAGACCTACATGGAGAAGGAGAACGCGATGCAGTATATCGATGAAGCCACGAATACATGGAAATCCACAGATGATTTCCTGAAAGCGGTACAGGCGGTTTATGACAGCGGTCAGAAAGATGTGCTCGCAGTTTACTGCGCAGGCCAGGGCGGCGATCAGGGAACCAGAGCTTTGATCAACAATATGTATAGCGGCACGTTCACAAACGCGGAGCATACAGAATACACGGCGGATTCCGAGCAGAACGTAAAGGCCCTGACGGCTCTCAAAAACCAGAAGGGTGTCAACTTTGACGCTTCCCTTGTCGGCGGCGATGAAATCAACCTGTTCCGTCAAGGCGTTCTCGCGATGTCTCTCTGCTGGAACGCGGCGCAGCAGACCAATACCGATGCCGGAAACGAGATGGGCAAGACGAATAACGGAGACGAGATTCTTCCGCTTCTGTTCCCTTCGGACGATGGAAAGACAGAACTGTGCGGCGGTATCTGGGGATTTGGTGTTTTCGATAACGGCGATCAGGACAAAATCGCGGCTTCCAAGGCATTCATCGACTTCTTTACAAATTCCGACGAGACAGCAAAGGCAGTCAAGGCTTCCGGCTTCTTCCCGGTACACCAGAATCTGACCGGTGTCTATGACGGTGAAGCGACAGCAGATGTAATGGCACTGTTCACAAAGAACTTCATGCCTTCGATGGGCGATTACTATCAGGTAGTACCCGGCTGGGCAGAGGCACGCACGGCATGGTGGAATATGCTGCAGAGAATCGGCTCCGGCGGAGATGTGAAGACAGAACTTGCAGCATTTGACAAGGAAGCAAACGCGGCTGCATCAGCAGCCGGCAAGTAGAGCATTTGTCAGCAATACGTCAGTACTGAAAAGTTCTGACGGGTAAGAGTAACGCGCACCTTCTTATGAGCAATAAGAAGGTGCGCGGTCTTGAATCGACATTCCCGTCGGTGAGGAGGGATGAAACGTGGCCAGAGTCAGCACACCGGCAAGGAGCAGGGTCCTGCGTAGAAGAGAAACGAAATCAGCGTACATGTTCCTGCTGCCAAGTCTTGTATTCTTTCTAGCATTCGTTATTTTTCCGATGGTTCTTTGCGTCTACACCAGCTTTTTCGATTCAACCATGGGCAAGGAAACCAAGGACGTTTTTATTGGTTTTGGAAACTACATCGAATTGTTCCGTGATTCGGTTTTCCTTAGAGCTCTTAAAAATACAATTATCATCGTTGTTGTATCCGTTCCGATTACCTGCATCTTCTCGCTCTGGATTTCTTCCGCGATTTATCAGATGCCCGGGAAGCTGCTTTCTTTTTTCCGGATTGTTTTCTATCTGCCTGTCATCACAGGCTCGGTAGCCGTAACGGTTGTATGGAAATGGATGTTCAACAACTACTACGGAATTTTTAATTACCTCGGTACGCAGACCGGTCTGATTTCGCAGAGAATCAACTGGCTAGGGGATGAGCGCTACGCGCTTGGGTGCATTATCCTGATCCTTCTTACGACATCCGTCGGCCAGCCGATTGTACTTTATGTCTCGGCGCTCGGAAATGTGGATTCTTCGCTGATCGAGGCGGCAGAAGTGGACGGAGCAACGGACCTGCAGGTCTTCTGGAAGATCAAATGGCCGAACATCATGCCGACCACGCTGTATATCCTGATCATCACCACGATCAACAGCTTCCAGTGTTTCGCGCTGATCCAGTTATTAACTTCCGGCGGTCCCAACCACAGCACGGACACTGTCATGTATTACATCTACTACACCGCGTTCAAGCTGTACCGTTACGGATACGGAAACGCGATGGGCGTTGTTCTGGCGATCTTTATCGCTGTGCTTTCGGCGATTCAGTTCAGACTCGGCAGAGAGAAGTGAGAGGTGAATGAGAATGGATACAAGAAGACACGGCGTACATCATTTATCCGCTTACAGAATCTTCTGTCTGGCGGTTTTATTCATTCTTGCGTTCCTGTTTCTGTTTCCTTTGTACTGGATCGTTACAGGCGCGTTCAAGACAGCGCAGGAAGTCAACTCCGTAACACCGGTCTGGTGGCCGCAGCAGTGGACCATGGCGAATTTTCAGAAGCTGATGAGCCGTCAGAGCGCACCGCTCTGGGAGATTCATCTGCCCTTCAGCTCGGGACTTACAAAAGACGGAAGCTCGCTTGTCCTCTCCGCGGGTCCGGTCCTGCCGGCAGCAGTCCGCTGGCTGATTAATACAGTGTTTATGTCGCTGATGGCAATGATTCTTACATGCGTAACAGCGACGATGGCGGGATACGCTCTTGCGAAGAAAAGATTTGCCGGACAGACCATCCTGTTTGCTTTGATTGTAGCCGCGATGGCGCTTCCCAAGCAGGTAATTACGATTCCCCTGATCCGGGAGATGTCGAATCTGAAGCTGTATAATACAATCTGGGCAGTGATTTTTCCGACTGTCGGCTGGCCGTTCGGCGTATTCCTGATGCGGCAGTTCTCGGAAACCGTACCGCAGGAAATGCTGGAAGCCGCGCGTATTGACGGCGCTTCCGAGGCCAGGACTTTTACGCAGATTGTCGTCCCGATGGTAAAACCTGGTATCGGCGCGCTGGCAATCTTTACCTTTATTCAGAACTGGAACGACTACTTCATGCAGTTAATCATGCTCTCGAGCACCAACAACCTGACGATTTCGCTTGGTATCGCGAAGCTGCAGGCGGAGAACTCGACGGATTTCGGACTGATCATGGCAGGCGCCGCGCTTGCTTCGGTCCCGATCCTGATTGTATTCCTGATTTTCCAGAAATACTTTACACAGGGAATTGCCATGGGCGCGGTTAAAGGCTGAGACAGGAAATACGAGGTGACCAAAATGAGAAATCTGGACAAATACAAGGGAATTCTTCCCGCATTTTACGCTTGCTACGATGACAAGGGAGCTGTGTCCCCGGCTGCTGTGCGAAAGCTGACAGAGTACTTCATCCATAAGGGCGTGAAAGGAATTTACGTTAACGGATCTTCCGGAGAATGCATTTATCTGCGCAAGGACGAGCGCAAGATCATTATCGAAAACGTAATGGAAGTTGTGAACGCGCACCCGGAGCACCGGCTGACGGTCATCTGCCATGTCGCCTGCAACAATACCGAAGACAGTATGGAGCTTGCGGCGCACGCGCAGAAGTGCGGCGTGGATGCGATCGCTTCGATCCCTCCGATCTACTTTCATCTGCCGGCATATTCGATTGCCAGATACTGGAATGACATCAGCAGCGCCGCGCCGGATACGGATTTTGTCATCTACAACATTCCGCAGCTCGCGGGTGTCGCGCTGACAAATGAGCTGTTTGCACAGATGCGCAGGAATCCGAAGGTCATCGGTGTTAAGAACTCCTCCATGCCGGTACAGGATATTCAGATGTTCAAACAGCAGGCCGGAGAGGATTACATCATCTTTAACGGACCGGACGAACAGTTCATTTCCGGAAGAATTATCGGCGCGGACGCAGGCATCGGCGGTACGTATGGCGTTATGCCGGAGCTGTTTTTAAAAATGAACGGGCTTCTTGCAAAGGGAGAGATCGAAGAGGCGAAGCGCGTGCAGTACGCGGCGGACGCTGTCATTTACAAGATGTGCTCGGCGCACGCGAACATGTACGCGATTATCAAGGAAATTCTGCGGATCAATGAGGATCTGGACATCGGCGGCGTCAGAGATCCGCTGGAACCGATCCGCGGCGAAGCGGACCGTAAAGTGGCGGCAGAAGCTGCTGAAATGATCCGGAAGGCACGAGAAGAATTTCTTTAATGAAATGGAGTCAGGCAGCGGAGGACGAAGAGTCTTTGAAAAATTATATAGCGATTGACATCGGCGGAACTGCCATCAAGTACGGGCTGATTGGCGGTGACGGAAAAGTTCTGGAACGAAAGAGTACGCCGACCGGCGCGGAGCTCGGCGGCGGACATATCCGCGGGAAGGCAATGGAGATCGTATCAAACTATCTTGCGGACGCCGGGTATTCGCCTTCTTCCGCCCAAACAGACCCGCCGTTCGCCGGCATCTGTGTCTCGTCAACGGGCATGGTCGATGTTACAAATGGCGAGATTTTCTATTCCGGGGAGACAGTGCCGGATTATACCGGCACGAAGTTCAAGCCGGTGTTCGAAAAAGCGTTCGGGATTCCGTTCGAGATGGAAAATGATGTCAACTGCGCAGGTCTTGCGGAGTATACCTCCGGGGCGGGAGCAGGCAGCAGCAGTATGCTCTGTCTGACGGTCGGAACCGGCATCGGAGGCTGCGCGGTCATTGACGGCAAGGTGCTGCACGGCGCGACCGGCAGCGCGTGCGAAGTCGGATATATGCATATGGGTGACTCGGATTTTCAGAGGCTGGGCTCGACCGGATACATGTGTCAGAAGGTAGCGGGGTTGAAAGGCGATACGCCGGAACACTGGGACGGGATCCGGGTTTTCAGGGAAGCGGATGAAGGGGATGAAATCTGCCGGGAAGCCATTGATGAAATGTGCAGCGTTCTCGGTGTCGGCATTGCGAACATCTGTTATGTTCTGAATCCGGAGCTGGTCGTTCTCGGCGGCGGCATCATGGCAAGAGAAGCGTATCTTTATCCCAGAATCCGCGCCGCAATCGACAGGAATCTGAAACCGGTGATTGCGCGGCATACAGCCTTGAAAATGGCAAAATACGGAAATGAAGCCGGAATGCTCGGCGCGTATTATCATTTCCGGCAGATACACGGATAATTGTATTTACAAAGAAACAGGCGGGCGGCTGGCCGCAGGAGGTGGCTTGTGAAAATCTGTGGAGCTTCTGTATTCGGAGCGGACCTGCAATTTCATGATGAGGATATTAGGATCAGTGACGGAGTATTTGCGTCTCCGGACGAAATCGTAAAGCCGGACAATGGCGGCGCTTTTGAGAAAGAGGAAGAAACCGTTCTTCGCGCAGACTACTGTTACGCCATCCCGGGACTGATTGATATTCATTTACATGGCGCGTTAAATGCCGATGTCTGCGATGAGGACCCGGCTGTTTTTGAAAAGATCGCGGTTTATGAGGCATCTGCCGGCGTTACGGCTATCTGTCCGGCAACACTGACCCTGCCGGTCCCGGCGCTGGAGCATGTGCTGTCTCTTGGTGCTGCTTTTGCTGCCTCCCCGCATCCGGGCGCCGATCTTGTCGGCTTCAACATGGAGGGCCCGTTTATCAGCCGCGCTAAGAAAGGCGCGCAGAACGAGAAGTATATAAGACAGTGTGATGTTCAGACGGCCGAGCGGTTTTATCAGGCTTCGGGCGGACTTTTGAAAATCATCGGACTCGCGCCTGAAGAAAACCCCGGCTATGCAGCTTTTATCCGGAGTGTCCGGAAGAAGATGCGGGTTTCCCTTGCGCATACCAATGCCGATTACGACACGGCGATGCAGGCTTTCTCCGCCGGCGCTTCCCACGCGGTGCATCTTTACAACGCGATGAGCGGTTTAAATCACAGAGAACCCGGGGTTGTCGGCGCGGTTTCGGACAGCCCTTCTGTTTTCGCGGAAATTATCACCGACGGGATTCATGTGCATCCCGCGGCTGTCCGGGCAGCCTTTCGGATGAACGGAGAGGAGCGGATGGTCCTGATCAGCGACAGTCTCCGCTGCACGGGGATGCCGGACGGCGACTATCTGCTCGGCGGTCAGACGGTCGTGAAGCAGGGCAGACACTGTACGCTGAAAAAGGAAGGAAATCTTGCCGGCTCAGTTTCCAACCTCGCGGACTGCATGCGCACGGCTGTTCTGGAAATGAAGATTCCGCTGGAGACGGCGGTCCGCTGCGCCAGCATCAATCCCGCGAGAGCAATCGGAATTGACGACCGGTACGGCTCGATCGAAGCCGGTAAGAAGGCGGATGTGGTGCTGCTTCGCAAAGACAGCGCTCTCTCGCTCGCGGCGGTTGTCAAGGACGGAGAGGTTATTGTGAACCATCTCTGACCCGGTTTGCGTGACCGGTGAAAGAGACTGCCCGCGCGAACCTTTGATGAACTGTGTCTTTACAGAAGTGGAAGGTTGTAGTATCCTTATCCTCGTATTTTTGCTGTTTGTATTTTTGTATACAAAACCGGTGCGAAGGATGACAGATAAAATCAGGTGACAATGGCGTCATGAAAAGGGAGCGTGCAAACGCTCCTTTGCCATTGTCACCTTTTTAATTGCAGGACGAACGGGAAGGAGAAGGGGAATGGTTAAATATGTTTTTGTAACAGGCGGCGTCGTTTCAGGACTGGGCAAGGGAATCACGGCAGCTTCGCTCGGGCGCCTATTAAAGGCGCGCGGCTACAAGGTGACAATGCAGAAGTTTGATCCGTATCTGAACGTGGACCCGGGCACAATGAATCCGATTCAGCACGGCGAGGTTTTTGTCACGGACGACGGAACGGAGACAGATCTGGATCTGGGCCACTATGAACGGTTCATTGATGAAAGCCTGAATCACAATTCCAATGTGACATCCGGCAAGGTCTACTGGTCTGTCATAAATAAGGAAAGACATGGTGATTACGGCGGAGGCACCGTACAGGTCATCCCGCATATTACGAATGAGATCAAGTCCAGATTTTACCGCCCGGAAAATCCCGAAGAAGGCAATACGGTCGCGATCATCGAAGTCGGCGGCACGGTCGGCGATATCGAGTCGCAGGCGTTTTTTGAAGCGATCCGGCAGTTCCAGATCGAGGTCGGCCCCGGCAACTCCTGCATGATTCATGTGACGCTGGTTCCGTATCTGTACGGTTCCCGTGAGCTCAAGACAAAGCCCACCCAGCAGAGTGTAAAGGAACTGCAGCAGATGGGAATTCGCGCGGATGTCATCGTCTGCCGCTCCGAGTTTGAAATTCCGCAGCAGCTCAAGGACAAGATCGCGCTGTTTTGCAATGTACCGAGCTCCCATGTTCTCCAGAATCTGAACGCGGAGTCGATCTACGAAGTTCCGCTCATGATGGAGAAGGAACATCTGGCGCAGGCCGTGTGCGAGTGTCTGAACCTGCCTTGCAAGGAGCCGGATCTTTGTGAATGGCAGGAGATGGTGGATAGATTAAGAAGTCCGCAGGGAGAGGTGGAAATCGCGCTCGTCGGCAAGTACACGCAGCTGCATGACGCCTACCTTTCCGTTGTCGAAGCGCTTCACCATGGCGGTATCGCGAACAGGAGAAATGTACGGATCAGATGGGTGGACTCCGAGGAAGTGGAACGGCAGGGCTGCGATGCTCTTCTTGAGGGCATTGACGGCATGATCATTCCGGGCGGCTTCGGCCAGAGAGGAACCGAAGGCATGATTCTTGCGGCAGATTACGCGAGAGTTCATAAGATTCCGTATCTTGGCATCTGCCTTGGCATGCAGATGGCGGTCGTCGCGTTTGCGCGGAATGTTCTTGCCATGCACGACGCGAACAGTTCCGAATTCGCGCCGGATACGATTCATCCGGTAATTGATCTGATGCCGGAGCAGAAGGATGTGGAAAACCTCGGCGGAACGATGCGGCTCGGGGCATATCCCTGCACACTCGAAAAGGATTCTCTTGCGTTCCGGCTTTACGGAAAGGAAACGATTTCCGAGCGGCACAGACACAGATGGGAATTCAACAATGACTACCGCGACGCGATGCAGGAAGCCGGCATGCGCCTTTCCGGCATTTCCCCGGACGGAAGGATCGTGGAGATGGTAGAGCTGAGAGATCATCCGTTCTATATCGGAACGCAGGCACACCCGGAATTCAAATCAAGGCCGAACCATGCGCATCCTCTTTTCGCGGGACTGGTGGCAGCGGCGAAGGATCATAAAGAGGGACTTGCAGATGCAGAACTATGAAGATGTGCTGAAATTTGTCGAAGAAGAGAATATCCGGTTCATCCGACTGGCATTCTTTGACGTATTCGGAAACCAGAAAAACATCGCGATCATGCCCGGAGAACTGCAACGCGCGTTCCGGGACGGCATTTCCTTTGACGCGTCCGCAATCGCGGGGTTCGGCGAAGAGATCAGAAGCGACCTGTTCTTAAAGCCGGATCCGGAAACGATTTCCATCGTTCCGTGGAGGCCGGTCGACGGAGGCGTCTGCCGCATGTTCTGCGATATCTTCTATCCTGACGGGACGCCGTTCCGCAAGGATACCCGCAGGATGCTGAAGAAAGCGGTCAGTGACGCGAAGGAGCAGGGAATATCCATCAACTTCGGACCGGAAGTGGAGTTCTACGTTTTCCGGCAGGATGAACATGGCGAGAGGACCAATGAGCCGATTGATCACGCGGACTACATGGCAGTGGGCCCTGCGGACCGCGGGGAGAATCTGCGCCGTGACATCTGTTTTAACCTGATTGAGATGGGCATTACACCGGAAGCTTCGCATCACGAACAGGGCGCCGGCCAGAATGAAGTGGATTTCCGCTACAGCGATCCGCTCTCGGCGGCCGATAACACGGTCACTTTCAAGTGGGCGGTCAGAAATCTTGCGGATGCAAACGGTATGTGGGCGGATTTTTCGCCGAAGCCGATCCGCTCCCAGCCGGGCAACGGCATGCATCTGAACATCTCGGTCTCTTCGAAGGACGGGAAAGATTATTCTTCCGCATTTATGGCCGGCATCCTTAAATATATCAAAGACATCACGCTGTTCCTGAATCCCCTGCCGCAGTCGTATGAACGGTTCGGGCAGATGGAGGCGCCGTATTACATCAGCTGGTCAGGGCAAAACAGATCTCAGCTGATCCGTATCCCCGCCGATCTTTCCGGAAGAAAAAGAATGGAACTGCGTTCTCCGGACCCGATGGCCAATCCTTATCTTGCCTACACACTTCTGATTTACGCGGGGCTCGAAGGTATTTCGCAGAATCTGCGGCCGGACCTTCCGATGAACGTCAATCTATATACGGCTGATCCGGATCTTACCGGAAAGCTGGATAAACTGCCGTCCAAGATTGAAGAGGCAATGCAGCTTGCGTGGGGCAGCGAATTCGTGGCGCAGCATGTCTCGAAGGAACTTCTGGATGCGTACTGCGACGTCTCCAGAATCCGCTGAAAGGCAGGAGACGGTATTCGGATTTCTTGCAAGGATATGAGGAGTTTATGACTGGCAGCAGAATGTCTAACAGCATACTGATCGTAACGGCCGGAAGGAATTCGTTTGATGTCATAAAAGGAGCGGTGCGCAGCGGCTTTTCTCCTGTTTTGTACGCGGAATCCATGGCGGCGGCCAAGCAGCTTACAGCCAGGGAAAACATCGACATAATTATCGTCAACACACCACTCAAAGATGAATTCGGGACCGAGTCTTTACTGGACATTGTCGCGCAGAAACCGGTCTCCGCGATGGAAATCATTAAAGGGGATGTCTATGAGCAGGTCTCGCATAAGGTGAACGGCAGTGGTATATTTGTAGTTACAAGGCCGATCACCTCGCGGGGACTCTATGAAAGCGTGCGGCTTCTTACGACGATGCATGACAAGCTGTCGGAGCTTGCCGCCGAGAACAGAAAGCTGAAGAGAAGGCTGGACGAGCTCGGCATCGTCACAAGGGCGAAGTGTCTTCTGATCGAGAAAAAGGGTTTCACCGAGGAAGAAGCGCACCATTACCTCGAAAAGGAAGCGATGGACACGTCGCTGACAAAGAAGGAAGTCGCGCAGCAGATCATCAGGGATCTGGAGGAAGAGACGGCCGGAGCAGACATATAAAGGAGCAGAAATATTCATGAAGTTTTCGCAGATGCAGTACCGGCGGGTCGATTTTGATCAGCTGAAAAAGGATTTCGCGGAGCTCGAAAGAGGACTGGATGAAGCAAAGTCCGGCGAAGAACAGTTTGAGATCCACAAAAAGTTTTATGAAATCACAGGACATGTGCAGACGTCGATGGAACTTTCGATGATCCGCCATGACATTGATACGACGGATCCGTATTATTCCGAAGAGAAGAAGTTTTATGACAAGAACGGCCCTGTTTTTCAGAATCTGGTTGTTTCTTATCAGAAAAAGCTGTACGCTTCGCCGTTCCGTCCGTATCTGGAAGAGAAGATCGGGAAGGTCGCTTTCCGCAACATCGAGCTTTCGATGAAAGCGGTGGACCCGAAGATTCTGCCTCTGATGCAGGAAGAGAACGCACTCACAACGCAGTATAACGATCTGCTCGCGAAGGCGCAGATTCCGTGGAGAGGAGAGACGCTCAATCTGTCTCTGATGGGACCGTACCTGCACAGCAGCGACCGGGCGGTCCGCAGAGAAGCCTATGAAGCCTTTACGGCGTTCTTTACGAAGAACCAGGAAGAGCTGGATGATCTGTATGACCGGCTTGTGAAGAACCGCACCCGTCAGGGCGAGGCCATGGGATACGAGAATTATCTGCCGCTCGGATACGCCAGAATGATGCGCAACTGCTATGACAGAGGCGATATCGCGCAGTTCAGGAAGCAGGTGAAAGAGGATTTTGTTCCGTTCGCGGAGAAGCTCCACGAGAGAAGAAGACAGCGTCTGGGGCTCGATCATCTGATGTACTATGACGAGGGCGTCTACTTCATGCAGGGAAATCCGGCTCCCATCGGCACTCCGGAGCAGATTCTCGAAGCCGGAAGAAAGATGTATAACGAGCTTTCGCCCGAGACCGCGGAGTTCATGAATTTCATGTGCGATAACGAGCTTTTCGACGTTATCGGGCGCAAAACAAAGACGACCGGCGGTTACATGACCTATATACCGGATTACAAGGCACCGTTTATTTTCGCGAACTTCAACGGCACCAGCGGCGACGCCGATGTTATTACGCACGAGTGCGGACACGCGTTCCAGGGATATATTGTCCGGGAGGATCCGATCCGCGAACATGCGGACATCACGATGGAGACGGCCGAGACCCATTCCATGTCGATGGAATTCTTTACGGAGCCGTGGATGAATCTGCTCTTTGGCGAAAGAGCGAAAGACTACGTGGACATGCATTTCGAAGATTCGATCATGTTCATTCCGTACGGAACCATGGTGGATGAGTTCCAGGATATCGCGTATTCGAATCCGGGACTTTCGCCGAAGGCCAGGGATGAGGCTTGGCGTGATCTGGAGCGCCAGTATAAACCGCATCTGGATTATACTGGCAACCGCTATTATGAAGAAGGCGGTTTCTGGCAGAAGCAGCATCATATCTACGATAATCCGCTGTACTATATCGACTACTGCATCGCGCAGACAAACTCGCTGCAGTACAAGGTATGGATGGACAGAGATTACAAGGAAGCATGGAACAGCTACCTTTCACTGTGCAGGCTGTCCGCGTCCGACTTCTTCTTCGGTCTTATGGAAAAGGCAGGTCTTCAGAATCCGTTCGAAGACGGGTGCCTTCGTTATATTACGAAACAGCTTTCCGAAAAGCTGGACGGCATGAACTGACCACATTCGATTGACAAGGTATTTCGCGCGAAGCCGCAGACCGGCAGAGCGCGGAATACCTTTTTGTATTCCAGGGGAATCTCCTGTTTGATATGGACAAGTCCGCGGGCGGATTTTATAATAATTAGCGGTTTCAAGGTATTAATCGAAATTTCAAGGAGGAAACTTATGAGCAAACCGGTAGTACTGGTAGTTATGGACGGCGTCGGCTGGACGGACAAGGATAACGGCAACGCGGTCCTTCACGCATACAAGCCCCAGATCGACGAGCTGATGACAAGCTGGCCGCATACCACAATCAAGGCATCCGGAACGGCAGTCGGCCTGCCTTCGGACAGCGATATGGGAAACTCCGAGGTAGGACACAACGCTCTCGGCTGCGGACAGATTTATTCTCAGGGCGCGAAGCTGGTAAATGAATCGATCGCGTCGGGGAAGATTTTTGATTCGGACGCCTGGAAGAAATCGGTTTCCTATGTAAAAGAGCATAACGGCAAGCTGCATTTCATCGGCCTGCTATCCGACGGTAACGTACATTCCAACATTTCGCATCTGATCGCGATGATTGAGGAAGCGAAGAGAGAGGGCGTTCACGAAGTACGCGCGCATATCCTGCTGGATGGCCGTGACGTTCCGGAAACTTCGGCTCTGCAGTATGTGGATCAGCTCGAAGAGGTTTTCGCGAAGCTGAATGACGATACTTTCCATGGCTGCATCGCTTCGGGCGGCGGCCGTATGACAATCACGATGGACCGCTATGAGGCGGACTGGTCCATGGTGGAAAGAGGCTGGCACGCACATGTCCTTGGCGACGCGAGAAAGTTCGCGTCCGCGAAGGAAGCGATCGAGACCTACCGCAAGGAAGGCGGTTATACCGATCAGTATCTTCCGGGCTTTGTTGTAGCGGATAAGGATGGAAATCCGGTTGGCACCATCGACGACGGCGACAGTGTTATTCTGTTCAACTTCCGCGGCGACCGTGCGGTAGAGCTTTCGAAATGTTTTGACTACATGGATCATTTTGACGCGTTCGACCTTGTAAAGAAGCCGAAGGTATTCTACTGCGGGATGCTGCAGTATGACGGAGATCTCAAGCTCCCTGCGAACTTCCTCGTAGAGCCGCCGCATATCGAGCATACGCTTTCCGAGTTCCTTGTGAACAAGGGCGTGAAGTCCTATGCCTGCTCCGAAACCCAGAAATTCGGCCATATGACGTATTTCTGGAACGGCAACCGCTCCGAAAAGTTCTCGGAAGAGCTCGAAGACTGGGAAGAAGTTCCTTCGGACATCATTCCGTTTGATCAGAAGCCCTGGATGAAGGCAACAGAAGTAACCGAGAAGATTGTGGACGCAATTGCTTCCGGTAAATATCAGTTCATCCGCTGCAACTATCCGAACGGCGACATGGTCGGCCACACAGGAAACTATGAAGCTACGCTGATCGGCGTGGAATCTGTGGACCTGAACCTCAAGAGAGTTATGGACGCATGCAGGAAGTATGATTACACACTGCTTGTTATGGCAGACCACGGCAACTCCGACGAAATGTATGATAAGGGAACGAATCCGGACGGTACGAGAAAGCCCAAGACTTCCCATTCGCTCGCGAGAGTACCGTTTGCGGTATACAACGGACCTGAAGGAATCAAGGTCAAGGACGGAGACTTCGGTCTTGCCAATGTAGCTGCAACTGTTGTGAAGATTCTCGGCTATGAGCCTGATGAGCACTGGCTGGAATCCATTACGGAGTAAGCGGCATCTTTTGCAGGACGCTGCAACCTGCGGCGCGCGGTCTAATTTATAGAGTGAGAAAACCTCTCCTGATCTGCTCCGCCGGGGCAGAACGGGAGAGGCTTTTTTACGGAATGTTTATAACCTTTTACGGGAATTTTGGTTGTCTGTTCTATAATGCATGGAATATAATGATCTTCAGACAATGAAAATTACAGAGGTACGCATATGAACGACAGCAATGGAAATTCTGATGAAATAAAATACTGTTCGATCTGCCACAGATCCGAACATGATACCGGAAGACAGCTTGATCTGCCGAACGGCGGGCACATCTGCCCGGACTGTCTGCAGTCGATGATGAACGCGGTCGGCAGCATCAATTATTCGGACCTGATGAAGGATCTGATGAACGGCAAGATGCCGGAGATGCCGCAAATTCCGGCACCGGACAAAGAGCAGATGCCCCCTTCGGATGAAGAAAAGAAAGACGGTGGGGATGAACGGAAATTCTACGGCGATGATTCGACGAAGGATGATGACAAGAAGAATTCGGACAGAGGACCGACAGTCAGTTTCCTGAATCTGGGCGATATTTTCGGTGGCGGCGGTCCCCGTCAGCAGAAGGTGAAGAAGAAAAAGAAAACCGGACCGAAGCCTGTTTTCACCTATGATAATATTCCGGCGCCGCACCTTCTAAAGGCGGAGCTGGACAAATATGTGATCGGACAGGAAGAGGCCAAGAAGGTCATTTCGGTTGCGGCATACAACCACTATAAACGGGTAAAGACCGGTACCATGGATGACATCGATATCGAGAAGTCGAATATTCTGCTGATCGGTCCCACCGGTTCCGGCAAGACTTACCTGGTCAAGACGCTTGCGCGTCTTCTGGATGTTCCGCTTGCGATCACGGACGCGACCAATCTGACAGAGGCGGGTTATATCGGCGATGACGTTGAGAGCTGTATCAGCAAACTTCTTGCGGAAGCGGACAATGATGTGGACAAGGCGGAAAAGGGCATTGTTTTCATCGATGAGATTGATAAGCTGGCGAAGAAACAGAACCTGAATTCCAGAGATGTTTCCGGTGAGGCCGTGCAGCAGGGACTTCTGAAGCTCCTGGAAGGCTCCGAGGTCGAGGTGCCGGTCGGCGCGAACTCCAAGAACGCGATGGTGCCGATGACAACCGTGGACACGAAGAACATTCTGTTCATCTGCGGCGGCGCTTTCCCGGCGCTGGAAGGCATCATCAAGCAGCGCCTGACAAAACAAACCTCGATGGGATTCTCGGCAGAACTCAAAGACGCGTATGACAATGACAAGGATATTCTGTCCAGGGTCAATAACGATGACCTGCGCGCGTTCGGCATGATTCCGGAGTTCATCGGCCGTCTCCCGATTGTCTGCACACTCAGCAGCCTCGACGAGGATATGTATGTCCGGATATTGCGTGAGCCGAAGAATGCGATCATCAAGCAGTATCAGAAGCTTCTGCGGCTGGACGACGTGGAGCTTTCTTTTGAGGACGGAGCTCTTCGTGCGATCGCGCGGCAGGCGATGAAAAAAGAGACCGGCGCGAGAGCACTGCGTTCGATCATCGAGAAATACATGCTTGATATCATGTATGAGATTCCCAAAGACCGCAATATCGGAAGAGTCGTGATTACCGAAGACTATATCAACGGAAAAGGCGGACCCAGAGTTGAAATCCGGCAGCTGGAGTATAAGCCGCAGCCGCAGCTCGAGGACAAATCCGGGGGACAGGATACGGTAGAAAGCACTGCGCCGCAGCAGGCCGCGGGAGGCACACTTTGCTGAACAATCTGATCTACCCGGCCGTGACCGCGGGCGTTTTCGGCGCCGACACGGTATTGAAGCGAAAGGTCCGGCAGCAGCTGCGGCCGGGCGAAAGCCGGCGGCACGGGAAACTGATTATCCGGAACAGCAGCAACAGTGGAGCATTCATGAACACACTGGAGAAGAAACCGGAGATTGTGCTTGTCCTGTCGTTTGTTCTGACGGCTGTCTGTGCAATTCTGTTTCTGGCAACACTGGGGCGTGCCGGGAGCCGCCTCTTAAAGGCGGGCCTTGCGCTTCTTCTGGGCGGCGCGTTCAGCAACACCTACGACAGGCTCCGGAGAAAATATGTGATCGACTATATCAGTTTTGACGCGGGTTCCGAACACTTTCGCGATACGGTATTCAATATCGGCGATTTTGCGATTGCGGCAGGCGCTCTTTTTGTGATCGCGGATGCCTGGCGCGGATAACAAATATTACCGTGAGGCAGCAAACGGCCCCGGCCGGCAGAACATCTGCCGGCCGGGGCCGTCATTTAAATACTGAAAACAGAAGAGATCAGCTTCATGCCGTAATCTGTGTGCCGGCCTTTCCGTCTAGGGCTGCCATGACCTGATCCGCCATGGTAATGATGACGCGCCCGTTTCTGCAGCTGTTCAGATACGTGATCGCGGCATTGATCTTCGGCAGCATATCCGTCTGACCGAACTGTCCCTGCGCGCTGTATTCTGTAGCCTGCTGAATGTTCATTGCATGGATCGGCTTCTGCGTATCCTTTCCGAAATCTGTATACACATAAGGTACGCTGGTCAGAATCAGCAGCACATCCGCGTTCAGATCGGATGCCAGCTTGCCCGCAATGTCATCCTTCTCAATAACGGCAGAGGCTCCCTGCAGCGCGCCCTCCTGAATAATGACAGGAATTCCGCCGCCTCCGCAGCAGATGACAACCTGACCGTGATCCGCAAGCAGACGGATAGAGTCGAGTTCCATGATTTCGAGCGGCTTGGGTGTTGCAACGACACGCAGATAGCCCTTTCCGGGTTCCTCTACGACGAAATTTCCTTTCTTAATCTCATTGTCCGCGTCTTCCTTCGACATATAGCGGCCGATTTTCTTCGTCGGCGCATAGAACGCCTCGTCATACGGATCGACGCTGACCTGCGTCAGAATCGTGGATACCGGCGTTGAAAGTCCGCGGGAGAGCAGCTCTGCCTTTAATGAATTCTGAATATCATATCCGGCATATCCCTGACTCATCGCGGAGCATACGCACATCGGCGCCGGAGAATAATCAATGTATATCCGGTGAAGCTCGGTCATTGCCTTGTGAATCATCGAAACCTGAGGTCCGTTGCTGTGCGTTATCGTGAGCTGGCAGCCGGCTTCCACAAGATCCGCCAGAGACTTTGCCGTGACGCGGACAGCGTCGCGCTGCTCTGTAGTGGTGTATCCCAGAGCGCTGTGGCCGAGGGCTGCAACTACTTTCATCTGCTTTTTATCTTCCATTTACGACCTCCCGAAATTGAGTGAAAACACAAAGATATAATACCACAAAGTTGCTGTTGACAAAACAAATCCCGCGTCGTATTATACTCACATAAAGAAAACCTTCTAAACCTATAAAGATAGTATGATATGAATAACGTTTGATGAAAAGGCACGGCAAAACATGAAAGGAGCGGCATATGAGCCACATCTACACAAGCGCGACACAACTGATCGGCAGGACACCTCTTCTGGAGGTAACGAACTTCGAAAGAGAGAACGGAGTGACAAATACGAAGATTCTCGCGAAGCTCGAGTATTTCAACCCTGCGGGTTCCGTTAAGGACCGCATCGCGATCGCAATGATCGAGGACGCGGAGCAGAAGGGTGAGCTGAAGGCAGGTGGCACGATTATCGAGCCTACGTCCGGTAACACGGGTATCGGCATTGCTTCTGTCGCGGCAGCCAAGGGATACAAGGCAATTCTGACGCTCCCTGATACAATGTCTGTCGAGAGAAGAAATCTTCTGAAAGCGTATGGCGCGGAGCTTGTCCTGACAGAAGGCGCCAAGGGCATGAAGGGAGCGATCGCGAAGGCGAAAGAACTGCGTGATTCCATCCCGGGTTCTATCATCCTCGGCCAGTTCGAAAATCCCGCGAACCCTGCAGCGCACTACAAGACAACCGGCCCTGAAATTTATGAGGATACCGATGGAAAGGTTGATATTTTTGTAGCCGGCGTCGGCACCGGCGGAACACTTTCCGGCGTCGGTAAGTATCTTAAGGAGAAGAATCCGGCTGTCCGTATCGTAGCGGTTGAGCCTGATACAAGCGCGGTTCTTTCCGGCGAGAATCCCGGGCCGCACAAGATTCAGGGCATCGGCGCCGGTTTCATTCCGGAAACACTCGACACAAAGATTTATGATGAGATTGTCAGAGTACCAAATGAAGAAGCATTCCGCGTAGGCAAGGAGATTGCGGTGCATGAGGGCTTCCTGGTAGGCATTTCTTCCGGGGCGGCGCTCTGGGCTGCGCTTCAGCTGGCAAAGAGACCGGAGAATGAAGGAAAGACCATTGTTGCTCTTCTTCCGGATTCCGGCGACAGATATCTTTCGACACCGCTGTTCGCATCGGAAGAATAAAGAATGGATGAGAAACACCCCCGCCTCCGGCGAAGAACCGGAAACGGGGGTGTTTTGTATGCCGGACAAAACAAATTCAACCGCGGGAAGCAGTCTTCTCCGCAAGAAGCGCTCTGTAGAAGGAAGCGCGCGCCGACAACATGTAGGCACTGACCCACAGCTGCCCGATGCCGAAGGTGCAGATCACAGGAACAAGGTAAGGCAGAAAGGACAGATCGAGATACAAAAGGGTTAATTTATAACCGCGCATCAGCTCACGGCTTCGTTTCAGAGAAGCCCATGCGCCTCCCCGGGGAAAATCCAGAAGAAGGAAGAAAGAGAGCGCATATGTGAGCCGGATCCACAGGCGGAAGCAGACGCCCGCGGCAAACAGGACAGCGAATATAATCTGACTCTTTCCTGCGTGCGGCGGAAGAAAGAACGCTGCCCACGAAGCGGGGAGCATGGCGGATACATGCAGGGAAGCAAGAAAGATCTGCATGAGCAGGATCTGCCGGGGATTCTCGGAAAAACCTGCGAACAGATCCTTTTGCTGCACCGGCCGGCGGTACTCGAGCCCCAGATAGATGCCTTGCAGTCCGTAGGAGAACAGGCCAAAGAACGCATCCAAGGACCAGATGATCGTAACGGAAAAGACAAAGCCCGGGATACCGCTATAGACATTCATCTCCACGCCGATAAGGTACAGGAACACAAAGACCGCGGAACAGCTAAGGTTTGTTAGAACAGCCAGAGGAAGATGACCGGACAGCGCGTCTCTGGCGCGTGCCTTGACAGCACAGGACAAAGCGTGTCTGTTCATAATGTACCTCCGGAACTTTCTGACCACGGATCGTAAAGAAACTCGTCCGCATCGATGCCGTAATTGTCCTTGAGCTGTTCGCAGAACTGCCTCATTGCCGCGGGATCTTTATAGATTCTGTAAGCGGCTGACGCACTGAAACCGCAGACGGCGCCGTTGATGCAAAGCCCGATGACAGCGAGCATGACACCGCGGCGCGCGGAAGGGAGCATACGTTTATGTTTTGCCTTGGAAAGACAGGCAAGGATGATGGCCATGCCTCCCGTGACCGCCGGGATGACAACCGGCAGGACAAAACAGGTCAGAATCGAAACGGCACCGAGCACGCCGGCCGTTGAAGCAAGCTTCTTTGCGGCTTCCGGCTGTGGCTGTTCGCTGTAAATGTTGGATGGATTGATATATTCGTTGTTCATGCTGAAAAGTATAACTTTATTGCGGCGGAAAGTAAATTGCCGGGACAAAACAGGACAAAACGCAAAATCTGTGGCGCAGCACTTTATTGACAGTTCAGGTGCTGTGGAAGTATGATCTTAATGATTCAAAACTACATAGTTCTCTTATTCAGAGTGGTGGAGGTACATAGGACCTGTGAAGCCACGGCAACCCCTGATCCCTTCCGCGGAAGCGGCGGTGAATCTACCGGGAAGGTGCCAACCTGAGCGAGCAGCCGGAAAACCGGACGATCGAACAATAAGGGATTTGCAACCGATTACGAATCCATCTTGTTCGAGAGCAAGATGGATTTTTCTTTTGGATAAAGAGAAGAGAAAACGAAAGGAGCATTCCGAAATGGAAAAGATGATTTTTACGTCCGAGTCCGTAACAGAAGGACATCCCGACAAAATCTGTGACTGTGTTTCAGACGCAATTCTGGATGCCTGCATGGCACAGGATCCGATGAGCCGCGTTGCATGCGAGACAGCTACATGCACCGGCTTCGTGCTGATTACAGGCGAAATCACAACCAAGGCAAAGGTGGATTATCAGAAGATCGCGCGTGATACAATCCGCGAGATCGGCTATGACGATTCTTCGAAGGGGTTTGACGCCGATACCTGCGCTGTTTTTGTCGCGCTGGATCAGCAGTCCCCCGACATCGCGATGGGCGTTGACAAGGCGATCGAAGCACGCGAGAACAAGATGACGGATGAGCAGATCGAGGCGATCGGCGCCGGAGACCAGGGCATGATGTTCGGCTACGCGACCAACGAGACGCCGGAGTATATGCCTTATTCGATCAATCTCGCGCACAAGCTGACGAGAAAGCTGGCCGAGGTACGCAAGAACGGAACGCTTCCTTATCTTCGCGCGGACGGCAAGTCGCAGGTATCTGTGGAATACGACGAGAACAACAAGCCGGTAAGACTGGAGGCAATTGTCATTTCCACACAGCACGACGAGAAGGTTACGCAGGAACAGATCCACGAAGACATCAGAAAGTATGTCATTGACGCGGTTGTTGACGCTGCGATGATTGATGAAAAGACAAAGATCTACATCAATCCGACAGGACGCTTTGTTATCGGCGGGCCTCACGGTGACGCCGGACTGACCGGCCGTAAGATTATTGTCGATACCTATGGCGGTGTCGGCCGTCACGGCGGCGGAGCTTTCTCCGGAAAGGACTGCACAAAGGTTGACCGTTCCGCTGCATACGCCGCACGTTACGTTGCGAAGAATCTGGTGGCTGCCGGATACGCTGACCGTCTCGAGATTCAGCTTTCCTACGCGATCGGTGTTGCACAGCCTACTTCGATCAACGTGAATACATTTGACACCGGAAAGATCTCGGACGAGAAGATTGTTGACATCATCCGCAGACATTTTGACCTGCGTCCGGCTGGAATCATCAAGATGCTGGATCTTCGCCGTCCGATTTACGCCAAGACGGCAGCGTACGGTCACTTCGGCCGCACGGACATTGATCTGCCGTGGGAGCACCTTGACAAGGTTGATGAACTGAAGGCGGAACTGGCATAACCTCTTAATATAAGTGAAGACAGAACACAGCCTGCGTCCTTTGCGATGCCGGGCTGTGTTTTTTTGCCGGATTTTCATCATCCTATGGCGGCAAAACAGCACTCGCAAGGGCTGGAAAACCCGTTCTGCCGCGCGTTTGGAAACTGATTGACAGATCCGACCGCGTCAAGACATGGTTGTGCTCAATTTCTGCTGGAAGCTTTCTATAATCTGACAAGCGCTTGTCCGCGTCACAACGCTAAATTGCAATTTAACTGAAAAAAGAAAAAATTTAAATCGCCAATTTGGCGAAAATTAATGTTTGACATAAGAGTGCCCATGCAGTAAGATATACATTGTTCCGCCGATGAGCCGGAACGAAAGATTTAAGAAAAATTCATCTGATTTATACATTGAATTGATACGCAGAGGTATCGAAGCGGTCATAACGAGGCGGTCTTGAAAACCGTTTGGCCTTCGGGCCACATGGGTTCGAATCCCATCCTCTGCGCTTGCAATACCTTATACAACTTACTGAATATCTGATTCCGGTAGGGCTTTTGGAGAAATACCCAAGAGGTCGAAGGGGCTCCCCTGGAAAGGGAGTAGGTCGTTAATAGCGGCGCGAGGGTTCAAATCCCTCTTTCTCCGTCAGCGAAGCTGTCATGCAGCTGCGCTCTGCACATTTCAAATCGAATAATTGACAATCAAACAGAAATGCAACCCTGAATACATTCTAATGAATTTATTCAGAACATTCCAAGAATGTTCGAAGGACATCGGAAGATGTCCGCGAACAACCAAGTAAAGATGGTAACTTACGAGAAACGACAACGTTAA
>JAQXUQ010000017.1 GCA_029224465.1 Bacillota bacterium
ATTATTCGAAGTTCAATATGGCAAGCTTCGATGAAAGCAAAAAGAAATCAGCACACGAAAAGAATTTCCCCAAGGATTTGGAAAATGCCTATCGGATAGGGCAGGAATTATGTAAATCCTGCACTGGCACAGATTATTGAAACGACAAACTCTGATCAAACTGTGAGCCGAAATCAGAAGAACATGAGAAATGGGATTGCTTGCAGGTCGATCAGAGTAATTTTTTGCGAAATACATTGACAAATATCTATGTAAAATGATAGCCTCTCTCATAGACGGACATCAATATTTAAGAAAGAAGGTTATGTATTATTGTGACAGAAGATCAGGTTTCATCCATTTGCAAGGCGCTCGGAGATCCGAACAGACTTCAAATCGTGAAGATACTTTCCGGCTGTGAAAAGTGTGCCTGTGTGATTCTCGAGGCTTTTGATATTACACAGCCGACGCTTTCCCATCACATGAAAATTCTCTGTGATTGCGGGCTGGTCAATGTCCGGAAAGATGGTAAATGGAGCCATTATTCTTTGAATTGCGAAACCTTGCGTGATTTCCAGCGCTTTATCGGCAATTTGGACTGCGAGATAAAAGATGGCTGTGAGGACGGAAAGTGTGAATGCAGGTGATCGGGAGTTTTATCCAGAATCAGATACTGGGTATGAAATGGCTGAATTCCCTGCTCGGCTCCATGCTGACAGGATTTGGCCTTGATACGAATACGCGTATCGGCGGGAGCGTGTTGTTTTTCATCTATGATGTATTCAAGATTACGATTCTGCTTTGCGTTCTGATTTTTCTGATCAGCTATATTCAGAGTTATTTTCCGCCGGAGAGAAGCCGCAAGATCCTGGGCGGATTTCATGGAATTCTGGCTAACTGTATTGGCGCGCTGCTAGGCACAGTAACGCCCTTCTGTTCCTGCTCATCCATTCCGCTTTTTATTGGCTTTACCAGTGCGGGGTTACCCCTGGGCGTGACCTTTTCTTTCCTGATCTCGTCGCCGATGGTAGATCTGGGAAGTCTGCTCCTTCTGATGAGCATTTTCGGAACAAAGGTGGCTGTGATCTATGTCATTCTGGGTCTTGTTATCGCTGTCGCGGGCGGCACATTGATTGAACACCTGCATATGGAGAAATATGTTGAAGATTTTATATATCAAAACAATAGCGGCGTAAATATTGAGTCTCCGGAACTGACATTTAAGGACAGGCTCGGCTATGCCGGAGATCAGGTCGTTTCAACATTTAAAAAAGTATTTCCGTATATCCTGATCGGCGCCGGTATTGGCGCAATGATTCATAACTGGATTCCGGAAGGCATGGTGGAGAAAGTTCTAGGAAACGAAAATCCGTTGGGCGTGATATTAGCCACAATCATCGGGATTCCCATGTATGCGGACATCTTCGGAACGATTCCGATTGCGGAGGCACTGCTGTCTAAAGGAGCGCTTCTTGGCGTTGTACTCTCCTTTATGATGGCGGTGACAACGCTTTCTCTTCCGTCGCTGATCATGTTGCGGAAAGCTGTGAAGCCAAAGCTTCTGGGGACATTCATCGCGATCTGTACTGTTGGCATTGTCCTTGTAGGATACTTTTTTAACTTTATACAGCCTTACATTCTTTGAGGGAGGAATTGAAATGGGATTATTTGAAAAGAAATATGAAAACAAAGCGGAAGTCAAAGCCGGGGATGTTTTGACAATCAAGGTTCTGGGATCCGGCTGTAAAAATTGCAGGATGCTTCTGCAGAATACCAGAGATGCAGTATCTGCGATGAACCTTCCGGCAGAGATTGAATACATTACGGATATGCAGGAAATCGCAAAGTATGGCGTGATGAGCATGCCTGCCCTGGTGGTAGGAGAGCAGGTCGTTTCCATGGGAAAGGTTTTGAAAGCATCTGAGATACAGAAGTTGTTAAAAAAGTAAGGCTTCGCATGTCATACCAGAAAGGATGGACATCTATGAAAACAAGGCAGCAGACTGGTATCAGCTTTTTCCAGAAATATCTGACGGTGTGGGTTCTTCTCTGCATGGCGGCCGGCATTCTGATCGGTCATTTTATACCGGCGGTTCCGGAAGCGCTGGATCGGATGGAAATTGCCGGCATCTCCATACCGATTGCGATTCTGATCTGGATCATGATCTACCCCATGATGATTAAAGTGGATTTTCAGAGCGTAAAGGAAGTCGGGAAAAATCCAAAAGGGCTTTTTCTGACATGGATCGTCAACTGGGCGATCAAGCCGTTTACGATGTATGGATTAGCCTCGCTGTTTCTCTTTGGAGCATTTAAAAATTTCATTTCACCGGATCTGGCGACACAGTATCTGGCTGGCGCAGTGCTTTTGGGAGCGGCTCCCTGCACGGCGATGGTTTTTGTCTGGAGCACACTGGTAAACGGCAACCCTGCCTATACTGTGGTGCAGGTAGCAACCAATGATCTGATCATTCTGATCGCTTTTGTGCCGATCGTGAAGTTTCTGCTGGGCGTTTCCAATGTGTCCGTGCCGTACAGTACGCTGTTCGTGAGCATTTTCCTCTTTGTCGTCATTCCACTGGCAGGTGGTGTCATCACCCGCATTGCGGTTATAAACAGGAGAGGGAAAGACTATCTGGAGAATGAATTTATCCATAAGTTTGACAACGCCACAACGATCGGGCTCCTTTTGACACTGGTCATTATCTTCAGCTCACAGGCAGAAGTCATTCTTGGCAATCCGTTTCACATCGTGCTGATCGCGGTGCCGCTCATCATCCAGACATTTGTGATTTTCTTCCTTGCCTATGGAGCGGGGAGACTCATCCGGCTGCCGTTTGAAATCGCGGCGCCTGCCGGCATGATCGGCGCATCCAACTTCTTTGAGCTGGCGGTCGCGGTCGCGATTGCCCTGTTCGGAACTACAAGCCCTGCGGCACTTGCGACGACGGTCGGCGTACTGACAGAGGTGCCGGTCATGTTGACACTCGTCAAAATCGCAAATAAGACAAAAGGATGGTTCTCTGATGGCAGATAAACCGGCTGTATAATCTGCGGGATCTGCAGAGTCAAAAGCATCGACGACCGCATATGACATAAAAAACGAGAATAGTCATTACAAAGGATACTGTTTGCCATTCAAAAATGGCGACCGGTTGATACCACCAGAGAAATAATTCAGTGGGCTATTATAGTCTTATCTGTTGATTTGAATGCATAGAATGATTAAAATGAATAGAAAGAAGACAAAAATGAATAGAGAGCTGTGATGAATATGAAATTTGAAGAAAGTTCTTCTGCTGAATTGAAATCTGAATATGTAGAAGATGTGAAGAAGGAAGTAGTTGCTTTTGCCAATTCACAAGGAGGAACCATATATATTGGCGTGACAGATTACGGAGAAGTATGTGGCGTTGATCATTATGATGAGATATCAAACCGTATTTCTTCGATGGTAAGAGACGCAATAAAACCGGATCTGACAAGATTTGTCCAATATGAAAGGCTGCTGATAGATGGCAAAACCGTTGTTAAGGTGCAGGTGCAGGAGGGGAGTAACAAGCCCTATTATATTGCAAAACATGGGTTAAAACCTTCCGGGGTATATGTTCGTCAGGAGAATGAATCGGCGCAGGCCTCGGAGGATGCTATCCGACAAATGATTAAAATATCGGATGGCGACAGCTTTGAAGGACGCCGTTCTATTTTACAGAAATTAACATTTGATGAACTGCGGCAGGAGTTTAAAAACAGAGGAATAACGCTGGATACGCTTAAGGAAAAGACACTTGGGATTGTTGATAATAATGGGCTGTATACAAATCTTGGATTGCTGTTATCGGATGAGTGCCCATATACAATAAAGTGCGCAGTATTTGGAGGGACTGATAAAGTAAAGTTTATCGATAGAAAAGAGTTCGGCGGATCTATATTTAGGCAGATGGCAGATTGTTATGAATATTTAGACTTGAACAATCCTACCAGTGCGTCCTTTGAGGGCCTATACAGAAATGATCACAGAGATTTTCCGGAAAATGCAGTAAGAGAAGCTTTGTTAAACAGCCTGGTGCATCGTGATTACTCATACAGTGCCAGCATATTGATTAGTATTTACTCGGATCGCATGGAATTTGTTTCTGTAGGAGGTCTGCTGCCGGGGATTCAGATCCAGGACGTATTGCTGGGGCTGTCTATCTGCAGAAATAAAAAGTTTGCAGATATTTTTTATCGAATGAAGTTAATTGAAGCTTACGGAACCGGCATTCAGAAAATATTCAGTGCATATGCGGGCCAGGCGAGGCAGCCTGATATAGAAACCGGACCTAATTCTTTTAAATTGGTTTTGCCTAGATGCGGAGAAGAAATAAATGAGAATGAACCTCTGCTCCCCGCGGAACAGCAGATCATGGAGCTGCTTACAAACAAAAACTTCATAAGACGTTCAGAAGTAAATGAAGCTCTTGGAGTGAGCCAGGCTACTGCCAGCAGGTTATTGAAGCAAATGATTGCCAAAGGTCGAATTGAAAAATATGGGAGAGGAAAAAATACAAAATACGGGAAGAAAAAGTCTGAAAATGAAAGCTGAAGACATACAGGATAGAGAACCACTGCTGGAAGCACACGACTTTAGTCGGGTAAGGGCTCACAGCGATCAAAGGATCTTTGGCGAGTGATATCGGGCACACTGAGGTAATATAAAGCGTGAGGAGATGCGCCATGAAGAATAGCACAGAGAAAAGACTCCGGGAAAGAATCCTCCGGAAGACAAAACATAATCATGCGTTTACAGACTGGCTGGAGCTGGTGACGGAGATCTTCGAGATTGCGGTGGCGGTCATTGTGCTCGTCGGATTTGTCCTGAGTGTTATACCGATTGTGCGGGATATGCCGGCGCTGCTTGACAGCTCCAATGAGTACACGTTTCATATTTTTCTGGAGCATGCGTTTAACCTGGTGATCGGCATTGAGTTTATCCGCATGCTGATCAAGCACACGCCGGGCAGCGCGCTTGAGGTACTGCTGTTTGCCATCGCAAGGCACATGGTACTGAGCGACGAAAGCGCGCTGGAGCTGGTGCTCGGGGTGGCTTCGATCGCCGGTATTTTCGCCATCCGGAAGTACCTGTACGTGCATTCCTTCGAGTCGCACGGGGACGATACATCCTTTGAATGGTTCCGCAGCGAGACAGAGGAAAAAGAGGAAAGCAAGGAGACAGACGCAAAGGACGCGGAATGAGGGTAGATGGCCTGCCGCGGCAGGGAGCGGAAGAAGCAACAATGAGTGACGAATATCTGATTAAAAATACGACACGAGAGAAGCGCGAGCGCATTGTAAACGAGGCACTCGGCGTAACCGACGGGCTATGCGACGGATGCGCTCCGGGAATTCTCAAGATGTATGATGCCTACATTGAGGGCAAAATGGAGCTTGCGGAGGTGAATGCTGCCTTTCATGCGGGATATGTTGTGGAGCACGAGGATGAGCGGGACATGCAGGGAGGTTCCTGCATCGAGGAACGTATCTGACATAGAAAGAAGTTGTTGAACTGTATGTCGATTAATAGTCTTCGCTATCTATATGGAGATTGTATTACTTTTGGGAGAAGTTATTCGCAGACTCAGGAAGCTGTAAATATTTGCCTGGAGAAGCTATGACGGGATTCTGTCTCCTGCGTAACCATGTAGCAAAAAATTATAGTTCTTTTGGGTGATCCATCAGCCGCAAGGTATTCCCGCATGACGAAACAAAATCTGAAAATATACTTTCTTGTATCCATGATGGTTTTCTGCGCGATTGTTTTACGCGTATTGGGAAAGTACGATATATGGATTGTTCCCGGGGGAATCGCCCGCTCGCTGATCTATATCGCCCTTTATATCGGATGGGGGATATCCGTGCGTAACCGGATTATTCAGACACAGGTGCGCCGTTATCTGATTTCCATCGCCGGATTAATGGCTTTCTGGTTTGTTATCCGTTCAACGAAATACTTTTTTACGGCTGATATCACAATCGGACGGCAGCTATGGTACTGCTACTATCTGCCGACGCTGTTTATCCCGCTGTTTTCTGTGTTTGTATCCATCTCGCTGGGCAAGTCCGCGAACTCGGAAATGTCCCAACCGACGCTGCTGCTTTATATTCCTACGGTGCTCTGCCTGCTACTGGTGCTGACAAATGATTTCCATCAGCTTGTCTTTTCCTTCCCGAAAGGAAAGGTATGGACGGATGATAACCTGAGGTATGAAGCAGGATATTATTTCGTCATCGGCTGGGAAATTATCTGTGCTTTCGCAGCATTTATCATCATGCTCATTAAGTGCCGGCTGCAGGCACAAACCGCACATCAAATCGACCTGCTCGATCAGCTTCTCTCGCAATATGAAGCGGAATCCGCTCCGGAAATCCGCCGCCGTCTGCTTGCCAAAGCCGCGGTGATCGGCGCATACATCAAACGCCGGGGGAATCTCATGTTTATCGGTGAAAAAACTGAAGTAACGGATACAGACGAACTGGCAGCATGCTTCGATGAGTCCTTTGCCAATTTAGAGCTGATGGGGGTTGAGAGCGCCTTCGATATTCCGGACAAAATCAGCATTGATATCCGGGATGCGATTCGTGTCTATGACTTTTTTGAAGCGGTGACGGAAGCTGCGATGGATGACATTTGTTTTCTCTGGCTGAAGGCCAGAAGCCTTGAAGCTGCCGTTATCTTTTATCTGCAGGCAGAATGCGAAACTGAATTGACGGCGCTTTCCGGGCTTGCCGACACCTGCGCCCATGAGGAAGGGGTATGGCGCTTTTCCATGCGCATCGGAAAGGTGGGTGAACAGGCATGAAGAGCTTTTATCTGTCATCAGCATCGGCACAATCGATACTGCTGACCGCTATGTTCTTTTCCTTGGTTTTATCCCTTTTCCTGCTGCTTGCGTCATTTGGCAGACAGCATGGCAAATGGAAAGGATATTTGCATTTCTTCGTGTTTCTGTTCCTGTTTATCTTATTGTCCGTGCTGTCGGAAGCCTTTTCAAAGATGGGAAAAGGGTTGGAGTACAAACCATGGCTGCCTCTCCCTGTGTGGCTGCTCTGGAGCATTTTGTTTGCGGCAGATTGTCTGACAATATGGGAGCTTGCAGAGCTGCAAAGGATGGGAAAGCAGACACTCAGCAGCGATTCCATCAAACAGGCACTGGATATGCTGCCAGACGGCATATGCTATTTTGCGCCGTCCGGGAGCGTGAAGCTGTGCAACAGGCAAATGGATTCTTTATTCCGCACAATTTCACGGAGTGATCTCCAGACGCTCGCAGAACTGCAGGCGGCACTGTCAAACTGCGATGCGGGCAGCAGCGTGACGCAGGTTTCCAGAGAGAGGCAGACCTATCTTTTCCCTGACGGCAAAGTATGGCGTTACCGGCAGAACGAGGTGAAAGCTTCGGACGGCGTTTTGTATACGGAAGCTGTATTTTCGGATGTCACGGAGCTGTACCATAAAAATCTTGAGCTGAAAGCGCAGATCAGGCAGCTGAAATCCATTTCCAGCGAACTGAAATGGCTTTCCGACAATGCGCTGGCTCTTACAAGAGAGAAAGAAGTGCTCTCTGCCAAGACGAAGCTGCATGATGATATGGGAGCGGGACTGATTGCCATACGGCATATTCTCAATCAGAATGGAACGGAGAAAACAGAAAATGCCATGAATCTGTTCCGCCAGGCGGTCAGCACTATCAAATATGATAATGCCTGTCCGTAGGGGCGCAGCGAGTTGGATGAATTTCTGCATGATGCCGGAGCAATCGGCGTAAAAGTAAATTTGTCCGGAAATTTGCCCGAGAAGGAAGAGCTTCGATGTGTTGTGATTCTCGCCATGCGGGAATGTCTGACAAACAGCGTACGCCATGCCGGAGCAGCGACATTATATATCACGGTGGAGAAAAAGGAAGACAGCATTTCCGTGCGGATCACAAATGACGGAAGACCTCCCGAAACCGAGATTATTCCCAGAGGCGGGCTTCGCAACCTGTACCGTCATGTCCTGGACCTTGGCGGTACGATGGAAATACAGTCGAAGCCGAGTTTTGCGTTAACGGTGGTTCTGCCGGCGATAAAGGAGAGTACAGAATGAAACGGGTTCTTATCGTAGAAGATCAGCGGATGCCCCGTGAAAACATGGAGCGGACGCTCTTCGACAGTGGCAGATACGAGCTGGCCGCCAGTCTGAACGGAGCGGATATTGCTTACGTGAAATGCTGCCAGCAGAATATTGATCTGATTCTAATGGATGTCTGCACTTCGGGCAATAAAGACGGCATTGAGGCTGCCGCAGAAATCAAGGCCAAGTTTCCCAAAATCAAGATCATCATCGTCACATCCATGGTCGAGGTGGGTTACCTTGAACGTGCCAGAGCAGCCGGGGTTGATAGCTTCTGGTATAAGGATATCAGTCCGGAAGCGCTGATCGACGTGATTGACCGGACGATGGCGGGTGAGCATCTTTTTCCGAACGAAACGCCGAAGGTGAAGCTGGGGCTGGCCGACAGCACGGAACTGACGCCAAAGGAGATCGAAGTACTGCGACTGATCTGCGACGGATTGGAATACGATGAAATCGCGGGCAGACTGGATATATCGGAAAGAACCGTCAAATACCATGTTTCCAACATTTTATCCAAAACAGGATACGCCAACAGAACCCGGCTGGCCATTGCAGTAACCAACAAGAAATTTATCGTACCGAGCCTCCCGGAAGAACGGGAGTTCTCCGAAACCGAATAACTGAAATCTTATCCGTTTCGCCCGGCTTCTTTTGGAGCCGGGGATTTTTTTGCATCTGTTCAGCATATACCGGTGCTGATCAGGTGTGATTTTTTTGAAAAAGTGCTTGAACCTGTACTTTGAGACAGGGCGCGGCCGGGAAAGATCCATCAGAATATTAGTGGCATATAAGATCAAATCGGCCGGAAAGACAGTGAGGCGCCTGCGCTTTGAAAAACAGAAGCTGGAAGATCATTATGTTTGCCATAATGTCGGCGCTGACGTTCGTTGTGGCGGTGTTGTGTTTCCATCATCGAAGAGGCGCGGATGAACTGCGTGGCATCTGGGCGAAGCAATTAGTTACCGTTTATGGATTTGACGGCAAGGGGCAGGGCATTCTGATTCTGCCCCTGCGCTCCTATCCGTTCCGGTATATCCTGCGTGAAGATGAATTGAGTATAGACTTTTCGGATGATTCGCTTACAGATGCTGTGTACAGTATTGAGGCGGAGAAAGGCACTCTGACGCTGACGGGAGCGGACGGAGAAGTCTGTGCATTTTCCAGACAAAAATAATTCCGGTTTATAATGCTGTTCCCTTTTTCGGAATCGTGTACTGGCTTAAATCCACACCTTCCAGTTCAAGGAGCGCTTTTTTTCTTAAAATTCCTCCGCCATATCCGGTCAGGCTTCCGTTTGTACCAACTACCCTGTGACAGGGCACAATGATACAGATCGGATTGTGTCCGACCGCGCCGCCTACAGCCTGTGCGGACATTCCGGCAAGACCGCGCTCCCTTGCTATTTTGTCCGCAATCCATCCGTATGTGACTGTTTTTCCGTATGGGATCTCACACATGATCTCCCCGACACGGTTACGAAAATCCGAACCAACCAAATGGATTTTTGGTAAGAAACCGGGATTACGGCCGGAGAAATAAATATCCAGCCACTTCTTTGTCTGGTCAAAATACTCCGTTTCACGGAGAACGGCATCTCTTGCCAGACCTTGTCCGACATATCTGCTTCCTTCCGTAAACCAGAGTCCGGTCAATCCTTCCTGATCTCCAGCTAGTAAAATGCCCCCGAGCGGCGATTCATAACGGCTTGTATAGATCATTTTGCATTGCTCCTGTTTTGGCGCGGGTATGGGACAGGACCTTCCCTTCCTACAGCACTGTGTCAGTGTCTCTATCTTATATCCTTGGAAATGTATTGTAAAACAGCAAAAGGTCTCTGATTCCCGCGGGGGCAGATCCTTTTGAGAAGGTATCGGATATGATACAATCGATTAGAGTATGAAATCGACGGACATGGTAGATTCAGGAGAATACGGGCATGGAAATATTCCTTACGGAACTGGAAACATATATGTACAACATTGTCGAGGTGTGCACGAGCCTTCTCGAGTTCTTCGGCATTGTCGTTCTGGTAACTTCCGCCGTCCGGTCGTTCGTTCGCTGGGCGCGGCGTGACCGCAAAAATATCCGTCTCGACCTCGCGCAGGGGATTGCGCTTGCCCTGGAATTCAAGATGGGCGGCGAGGTTCTCCGGACGGTCGTCGTTCGTGAATGGTCTGAGCTCGGCATACTCGGGGCCATTATTGTGCTCCGCGCGATGCTGACTTTCCTGATTCACTGGGAGATTAAGAACGAGAAGAAAGATATGGCAGAGAATACGCCGACTGTCCCGGCGGAAGAGGCGTCGGACAGGGACAAGTCCGCCGGAACTATATGAGGTTGAAGCAAGAGAAAAGGACATTGTAATCAGATGAGCAGGTCTGCCAAATCAGATAGGAAGCCGGAAATGCAGAAGGGCGAAGCCGGAAGCAGCGTCGGAAATTCCGCGACAAGAGTTGTAAAGAGTATGACGGAAGGAAATCCTGCCGCTCTCATCTTAAGCTTTATGCTTCCGCTTCTTCTTGGAAATATTTTTCAGCAGGCTTATAACATGGTCGACGGAATGATCGTCGGGCAGATGCTCGGTGCGGATGCACTTGCAGCGGTCGGTTCCTCTTCCAGCGTGCAGTTTCTGATCCTCGGCCTCTGCATCGGCACCTGCGCCGGTTTTTCAATTCCGATTTCGCAGCGTTTTGGCGCGGGTGATGAGGAAGGCGTGCGCCGCTATGTGTATCATTCCATCATTCTCAGCGCTTTGCTTGCGGTTGTCATGACAACCGTGACGGCAATTCTCTGTATGCCGATTCTGCGTCTGATGCAGACGCCGGCGGACATACTGGAGGATGCGTATTCTTATCTGTTCATCATTTTTCTGGGGATACCGTTTACAGTTTTATACAACATGACTGCAGGGATGCTGCGCGCTGTCGGAAACAGCCGCGCACCGTTTGTTTTCCTTGCAGTCTCCACTTTCCTCAATATCTTCCTCGATATGTTCTGCATCGCAGTCCTCCACTGGGGGTGTGCGGGCGCGGCGATTGCGACGATTGCATCGCAGGCATTATCCGGCTTTTTCTGCTTGATTTACATTCTTAGAAAAGTGCCGCTTCTTTATGCCGGGCGGGTAGAGAGGCGTTTGGACAGTGCTACAGCGAAAACACTGGTCGCCATGGGGATTCCGATGGGCCTTCAGTATTCCATTACCGCGATCGGTTCCATGGTCATGCAGGCCTCGAACAACAGTCTGGGAAGTGTATATGTCTCCGGATTTACGGCCGGGACGAAGCTCAAGCAGCTGTTTCTTTGCCCCTTCGACGCGATGGCTACGTCGATTGCCACGTTCATCAGTCAAAATTACGGCGCTCTCCGGATGGACCGCGTGAAAAAAGGTCTGCGTCAGACGCGTGTTATGGGTGTTCTGTATGGCGCCGCAGCCGGTACGATCCTGATTCTTTTCGGTAAAAATCTGTCCATGCTTTTTCTCAGTGCGGACAATGCGGCATCGCTGGATGCGTCGGTCCGGTATCTTCGCTGTATGGGGTATTTATTCTGGGTACTCGGCTTTCTCCACTGTTTCCGGAATGAACTGCAGGCTCTTGGTTATTCAGGGCGCGCGATGCTTGCAGGGGTAATCGAAATGGGGGCGAGGAGCTTCGTTGCGACGATATTTGTGCCGGTCTTTGGTTACACTGCGATCTGCTGGACAGACCAGGCTGCCTGGTGTTCAGCGACGGTTTATCTTGTTATTATGGGGCTTGCCTCTTTTGAAAAACGCGTGCGGGAGGTTGGCGGGAATTCAGAGCGTTCTACCATAAATTGATTAAAGCAAAGCGGGAGAATTCGATATGGAAAAAGAAGCAAACTGGCCGGGCCTTGAAGGGCTCATCCCGGCACTGCCCAAAGACGCCTCGAACGCGAGCTGGCATACAAGACATTTTTTAGATGAGATTCTGATAGAAGAACGTATCATCGGAACGCATGTGGCGGATATCTCTATGCGGCTTTGGGGTAGAAACTTCACGTCCCCGATCATGATGCCGGCATTTTCGCATTTGAATAAAGCCGGACTAGACCATCTGCCGATGGAAGAATATGCACAGGCAGCAAAGGATCTGGGGCTTGTCAACTGGGTTGGCATGGAGTCCGATACGGATTATGCGAAAATTGCCGAAGTCGGTGCGGATACAATCCGCATCATTAAGCCGTTTCTCGACCATAAAAAGATCAGGTCACAAATGGACTTCGCGGTCCGGCATCAGGCTTTTGCAGTTGGCATCGATATTGATCACAGTATCGGAACCGATGGAAATATAGATGTGGTTGACGGAGAAAAATTAGGCACACTGACAGCGCAGGATATCGAAGGCTTCGTAAAAACCGCGCATGAACTTGGAGCTCCGTTTGTTGCAAAGGGAGTTCTCAGTGCAAGGGATGCTTTCATATGCGAGAAAGCGGGTGTGGACGCTATCGTAGTCAGTCATCATCACGGGAGACTGCCATTTGCCGTACCGCCGGCAATGATAATCCCTGACATTAAGAAGGTCTCGGGGAATATGAAGATCTTTGCTGACTGCTCCGTCGATGATGGAAGGGACGCTTACAAACTTCTGGCCCTGGGGGCTGATGCTGTCTCTACCGGGCGCGCGATTTTGCCGGGACTGCTGAAAGACGGAACACCGGCGGTCACGGTAAAACTGCGGCAGATGAATAACCAATTGAAAGAGCTGATGGGATATACGGGCGTGGCAGCGCTGGACGCGTTTGATCCGACGGTACTCTGGTATCATGGAAGACGCCTTGTTAACATTCTCTGAATACGGATTTTTACAGAAAGAGCACTATCTGATTTACAGTGCAAATCAGATAGTGCTCTTTTGAGCCTCATCAGGAAACGGTTCGTTTTGCCAAAAAATCAACAGACTATTTGTTAATATCGACGAAAATATAATAAGTGATTGACACAGAATCATAAATCATTGATAATAAGAACATGCAAACGGTTGCATTAACAGATTGGTCCCGACAGCGGGACCAATTCTTTTCCCCAATCGTGCAAACGGTTGCACTAAGAATGGAGTGAGTATGTCAGCAACGATTAAGGATATCGCAAAGATAGTCGGTGTTTCCCCTTCTACAGTTTCCAGAGTGATCAACGGGTCAGCACCGATTTCAGGCGAAGTGACCGCGAAGATCCGGGAAGCAATGCGCGAACTGGATTATCACCCTAATGCAAGGGCAAGGAGCTTCGCGACCGGAATTACGAACACCGCCGGGCTTGTGATGAACGCGAGCAATGAGACGACTTTTTCCAACAGCTTTTTCAACCGCAGCGTATACGCCATAGAGAAGGTGCTGCAGGATCATGCTTACAACCTGCTGATCGCGAATGACAACGGCAGGAACGATTCGCAGATCGCAGATCTCGTGCAGGGTAAGAAAGTTGACGGATTAATCATTCCGTCCTCAAGTCTTGATGACCGGCTGGTTTGTTTTCTGCAGGATGAGGAATTCCCATTTGTTGTAATGGGAGAACCTGCGCGCCATGCGGAAGAAGTGTCATGGGTTGATGTAGATAATGAGCAGGGAGCGGTTGAAGGAACTGAAGAACTGCTGCGATCCGGGTATTCGGAAGTTGTTCTGGTTGCGGATGATGATACGACGGTTTTTTCCGGAAACCGTATTCAGGGATATCGAAAGGCCATTCAGCTCAGATGCGGGGAGAAGGTGGTGATGGCACATCACCGGTATGAAGATCTGGCCGAACGTTTTGCAAAAGAGGTTGGAAGCCTGCAGAACAAAGGTTTCCTCTGTGCCAGCAATGAGATTGCCTTCTACACACGAAAGGCGTTGAAAGAGCTGGAAATAGCAGTTCCCGGGGATGCAGGCATTGTGACATTTGATAACTATCCTCTGGCTGCATATATGGATCCGCCGTTCACGGCGATTGATGTTGATACCTATCAGCTGGGAGAAAAGGCAGCAGAGATGCTGATGGAATGCATGCATGGAAAGAAAACAGTGCGGCATCAGTTGATCCGGACGAAGCTTCTTGTACGGGCATCGTCCCTGGGTAAAAACAGAAGGGAGGGAGGCTGATGAAACTGGAAGCAGTAAGGCACACCGGCAGCTATCCGGATATCTATCTCACAGACAGAAGGACGCTGGTTGTCACGCTGCGAACCGCGAAAAGGGATGCGGATGCGTGCCGAATTCATTACTTTGCGAGAACAGCGCCGGAGAAAAAGAAAACGCAGACACTGCGGTTCCTGTACCGTGACAGCCTGTATGACTACTATCAGGGAACACTCTGTTTTCATCAGGTGGCGCGGTATCAGAAGTACTATTTTGAGCTGACAGAGGGCGAAGAGATCTTCTATCTGACCGCGCAGGGGGTGCAAAGCAGTCAGCCGGAGGGCGGTTATTTCGAATTCCTGTATGCCAACAGGACCGGTATTGTGGATCTGCCGGCATGGTCGCAAGGACAGGTTTTCTATCAGATTTTTCCGGAGCGGTTCGCAAACGGGGACTCCTCCAATGATCCCGAAGGAGTAAAGCCCTGGGGGACTGCTCCTGACCGTGACAACTACATGGGCGGCGATCTGCAGGGAATTCTGGAACATCTGGATTATATCCGGGAGTTAGGTGCGGACTGCATTTACCTGAATCCGGTTTTTCGGGGCGACTTCAACCACAAGTATGCGACCACGGACTACTATCAGATTGATCCGGCATTCGGAACTAGTGAGGATTTCCGAAAACTGGTTCATGCAGTACACGAAAAGGGAATGAAGATCATTCTGGACGGCGTCTTCAATCACAGCGGGGTTCATTTTGAACCGTTCCGGGATGTTTTGCAGAACGGAGAGAAGTCCCCGTACCGGGACTGGTTCTACCCTGTGTCATTTCCGATCGGCATTACGCACCACGATTACGAATGCGTCGGAGCTTACAAGTACATGCCGAAGCTCAATACCGGGAATCCTTCGGTGAGAAGCTACTTTCTGAAAGTCATGGAATACTGGATCCGGGAGTTCCATATCGACGGCTGGCGGCTGGATGTCGCGGACGAGGTTGATGAGGGCCTCTGGGAAGAAGCAAGACTCCTGCTGAAGGATCGGTATCCGGAAACGATTTTGATCGGGGAGACCTGGGGGAGCGGCCTTCGCCTGATGAACGGCGCGCAGATGGATGCCGTCATGAATTACGTGTTCCGGGATGCGGTGAAGGATTTCATTGCGCTGGAAAACATTGATGCGGAGGCGTTCGACGGCAGGGTGGAAAAGATGCTTTCGGACTATCCGGCGGAGATGGACAGAGCAATGTACCTGCCGCTGGACTCGCACGACACGGAGCGGTTCCTTTCCTGCTGCGGAGGAGACAGAAGAAAACTGAAAGCTGCGGCTGCACTTTATATGATGTTTGTCGGATCGCCTGTTATTTACTATGGCGATGAAATCGGGATGGAGGGACAGAATGATCCGGACTGCAGAAGATGCATGATCTGGGAAGCGGACCGGCAGGACCGGGATCTGCTGGACTGGTATAAGAAACTCATCCGTATCCGGCACGGGGAACCGGCGATCCGAAGCGGGGCGTTTTATGCGGATGTCTGTGAGAACCGGATGTATGCCTTTTCCAGAATCGATTCGCAGGAAAACATTCTTACCGTGATCAATGCTTCGGCAGAGGAACAGACAGTTGTCGTCCCTGTACGGTATGTGACAGATTTCCGCGATCTGCTGACAGATGAAGTGTTCCCGTCGGAAGCAGGAGAAGGATGGAGGGAAAAAGCCCGGCTTGGAGACAAGGTGCATTATCAGGGAAGCCTGATGATCAGGATAAAGCCTTATGAGGCAAAAATACTGAAGGAGGAAAGAAAATGAGAAAATTCAAAAAGATACCGGCAATTGTACTAACAGCAGCTATGTGCCTGGCAGCAACGGGCTGTGGTCAATCACCGGCATCGTCCGGAACAGCCGCCTCCGGTGAAACGAAAGAGACAGCGGAAGCAGCAGGGCAGGCGGAAACGCAGGCAGCGGAAACCACCGCAGCGAAAGAACCTGCCGGAGAGGTTACCCTCAATTTCTGGCATCATTATAGCGCACAGTCTCCGGAAAATGAAACATTAACCAAGGTTCTGATTCCCAAATTCGAAGAGGAAAATCCCGGAATCAAGGTCAACGCAGTATCACATGAATGGGCAGATCTGCACGATAAGATTCTGATCAGCGCCCAGTCCGATACGCTGCCGGACGTGGCAAGACTCGACAGCGCATGGGTGCCGGAATTCCAGAAGATGGGGATTCTGGTTCCGTTAAATCAGGAGATGAGCGATTTTCAGAATGTATCAGACGGACTGCTGGAAAGCGCGATGACGACAGCGCAGATCGGCGGGGACAGCTACGGCCTTGCCCTGAATACCAACACAAAAATCCTTTATTACAATACCGAGGCATTTGAAAAGGCGGGTCTCAAAGCGCCGGCTACCATGAAGGAGTTTGCCGAGGACTGCAAAAAACTCTCCGGTAAAAATGATGCGGGCCAGCAGGTCTGGGGCTATGATGAGCCCGGTCTTGCGGGATGGAATCTCTGCCCGTTTATCTGGAGCATGGGTGGTTCTCTGACAAATGAGAACCAGACCAAAGCGACAGGCTATCTCAACAGCAAGGAAACGGTTGCCGCGATTCAGATGCTTGCGGATCTCTACAAGGATCAGGCTGTTACCGGATGGAACAGCGGAGATATTCCGATGACCGACGGCTTCGGAACCGGCCGATATATGATGCTTCTGGAAGGACCATGGAAGGTATCGGAGCTTGCGGGCGCTTATCCGGAATTCAAATATGCTACCGCGCCGGTTCCCGCAGGGGATGGCGGTTCCATTTCGGTCCTCGGCGGCGAGGATATCGGGATGTTTAAAACAGCCAATAAGGATGCGGCATGGAAGTTTATGAAGTTCATGACCGGCGAGTACGCGCAGGAAGAAATGGCAAAATGCGGCCAGATCCCCTGCAACAAGGAAGCACTGGAATCCGACACAGTGAAGAAGGCGGATTTCGCTCCGTACATCGAGCAGCTCAAAACAGCAAAGTCCCGTCCGACTGTCGCAAGCTGGTCGGAAATCGACAGCGAGCTTACAGCCTCCGTTACGACAGTCATGAACGGAGAAAAGACAGCACAGGAGGCAATGGACGATCTGGCGAAAAAGGTTGACGCACTGCTTGCGGAATGATCTTTCTCCCGCCGGATAAATTTGACGCAGGGACAGGACCTCTCCCCTGTCCCTGTAAGTTTTAAAGGAGACAAGCCGAAATGAAATTAAAGGGAAAGAGCAGGATCCAGATCGGACTGCTTCTGGTTCCGGGACTTCTGATTTTCTGCATTTTCACGGTGTATCCGATCATCCGTCTGTTTTGGATGAGCTTTTTCAAATGGGACTTCGGGTCCTTCCTGAATCAGGAATTTATCGGATTTTCCAACTATCAAAGCGTTCTCACGGATCCGTATTTTCAGACATCCTTTGTCAATACGATCGTATACACACTGGTCACTGTGCCCGCGCAGATGGTGCTGGGTCTTCTTGTCGCGATTCTGATCAATTCGATCAATAGATTTAAGATCGGCTTCCGCGTTGCCTATTATCTTCCGGTGATTACATCCTGGGTCATCGCTTCTCTGGTATTTAAATATGTATTCAACACAGAGGGACTGCTGAATTATTTCCTCACGGGCGTGATCCACGTAACGGGAGACAATATACACTGGCTCGACAGCCGGTGGGGCGGAATGACCGTAGCCATGCTGCTTGGCATCTGGAAGGGCATCGGCTGGAACATGGTTGTTTTTCTCGCCGCGCTGCAGGCGGTGCCGCAGGAACTGTATGAGTCTGCGTCACTGGACGGAGCAGGCGCCTTCCAGAAATTCCGCTATGTGACACTTCCCGGGATCCGGGGAACTATTCTGTTTGCGCTGGTTATGCTGACGATCGGCGGATTTAACGTATATACGTCGACGAAGCTGATTACCGATGGAAAGCCCGGCCACGCTACGGAAGTCGTTCTCACATGGATGTACTACAAGGCATTCAGCACCGGTAAGTTCGGATATTCCGCGGCGCTGTCGTTTATTATCGCCTTCATTCTCGGAATTTTGGCAGTTCTGGAATTGCGTCTGATGCAGAATAAGGAGCAGTCATGAAGAATAAAAAAAGCGGCAGACTATTCTGGGTTTACGCGCTTCTTGTCCTTGGAATGGTCGTTGTTGTACTGCCGATGGTATATATGGTCAGCACATCACTGAAACCCAATGGAGCATTGTATGAATACCCGCCGAAGTTCTTTCCGAAATGGAAAGAAATCACGCTGCAGAATTACAGATATATTCTGAGCCAGAAAAAGTTCATCGGAAACTTTTTAAACAGCATTGTTGTATCGGTTAGTACGGTGGCAATCTCCGCCGTTGTGTCTTCAGCGCTCGCTTTCTGCATCGCGAGGTTCCGTTTTCCGGGCCGTAAGGCGCTCTTTGCCTTTATTATTCTGACGATGATAATTCCGGGGACCACGATGATTGTGCCGCAGTACGAGCTGGCGGTGAAACTGAAAACCATCAACAGCATTATGGGACTGATCCCGTTCTATGTCGCATGGGTTATCCCTTACTCAACTTTTATGATCAAAGGATTTGTGGAGGGAGTGCCGACGGAACTTGATGAGGCAACGTATATGGACGGGGGAAGTGTTTTTACAGTATATCTGCATGTCATCCTGCCATTGACCAAACCGGGAATCGCATCCATTTCGATTTTCAATTTCCTGACGGCGTGGGAAGAGTTTCCCTGGGCAAATACAGTGATCAATGATGATCTGAAGCGGACACTTCCGATTGCCATATCCGGATTCTTCGGGCAGCACCAGTTCACCCAGTGGGGATATGTTTTTGCTCTGTCTGTGCTCAGTCTGATTCCGATTCTGATCGTGTTCATTTCCTGTCAGAAGTTCTTTGTGCAGGGACTGACTGCCGGGAGCGTGAAAGGGTGATTGCGGATTGTCTGATCTTAGAGATGACCTATCTTGCAGGATGAACAATTGATCCGGAAAACCGGAGATCGGCTTTATGATCGGGAAAGAAGGAAATAAATGGCTTTTCAATAGGATGCGTCAGCGCCGGATGATGCTGTGACAGATTCTCAGAGGGAATGCTGTGTTCCCCTCTCCGCCCTGTACGCCCCCGGCGTGCACCCGAAAGCTTTCCGGAACATCCGGTAAAAGTAGCTTGTATTCTCATACCCGGTCATCGCCGCAATATCCGAGGCGCAAAGGCATGTATTCCGGAGAAGGAAGCCGGCCTGCGCAAGCCTCTTGTCCTGCAGAAGAGCTGTAAAGGTCTTCCCGGTTCTCCTGCGGATGATGCGGGAGAGTGAATATATGTCGATGGACTGCTCCTTCGCAAAAGAGGCCAGTGAGGCGGATGGATAGTTGTTTTCGATATAAGAGAGGAGCCGGATCATCAGATTCTCTTCATAGCTTCCCCCGACAGCGCGGATGCTGTCTGTACCGTCCGTCAGGTGAAGAAACAAAAGCCCCATCGTTGTCTCGGAGAGAAGGCGTTTCTGCGGAGAGTCTCCCAGCATGGTCCAGATCAGGTTTTCGGCGAGATTCTGGATCGGAAGAATTCCGGAAACGTTGAAATAGAGGTAGTTTCCGCCCGTGTTTTTGTCAGTCAGGCAGGAGATGAGGAAGGAGCGCAGAGAGTTTTCCGTGTTTCCGAGCATCCGGAAAGCCGTGTTAAAAAACTGGGGCAGGATCATGAAATTAACGGCGATATCATCCCGCCCGCAGGGGAGTATTTCCTGCGTCGCGTGCTGGTTGAGAAAGAGAAAGTCACCGGCGTTCAGCGTGATCGGCCGGCCGTCGATGATATGCGTGGTGCTGCCCTGGCACATGTAAACAAATTCGACGAAATTGTGCGTGTGCCGCGGGAAATGCACAAAGCGCACATGGCGCCGGATATCGATCATTTTTCCGTTCTCGAGGACCAAAGAAGAATCAATTTCATTTTGCCTTGCGGGCACTGCAGAAGGATTGTAGTAAAGAGCACGATCAATCTGCCGGTGTCCCGCAAGGATTTCTTTTTCTTCCTGTGTGATTTCGGAAAGATTCAAAAGCAGCTGCCTGTTCATCGAAAACATACCTTTCGTAGCGCGATCTGCAAATCAGGACATTATTTTACGTAATTCAGGACCTGTATCCGCAAATAACGACAAATTATACTTCTTACTGTAAGCAGTAACGGCATAATACGCAAGGGGGCAGTTCAATGACAGTTAAAGAACGATATGAAGAAGCAAGAAAAGAGTATGAAAAGCTCGGCATTGATGTAGAAGGCGCGATGGAAAGAACGGCATCCATCCCGCTGTCCATGCACTGCTGGCAGGGCGACGATGTAGTAGGATTCGATCAGAAAGGACCGCTTTCCGGAGGCATTCAGACCACCGGAAATTATCCATACCGTGCAAGAAACGATGAGGAGCTTTTCCGTGACATCGAGAAGACGCTCAGCTATGTTCCGGGAAAACATCACAAGCTGAACCTCCACGCTTCTTACGCCATCTTTGAGGACGGCGAGTGGGTGGACCGCAATAAGATCGAACCCCGGCACTTCAAAAAGTGGGTGGATCTCGCGAAGAAAAACCATCTGGGACTGGATTTCAACTCTACAAATTTCTCTCATCCGCTCGCGGAAAACGGAACCCTTTCCTCCGAGAACGAGGAAGTCAGAAGGTTCTGGATCGAGCACAATATCCGTTGCCTTAAAATCGCGGAATATTTCGCGGAGGAGACAGGCGAGCCCTGCCTTCTGAACATCTGGATTCCGGACGGGCTCAAAGATCTTCCGGCAGACAGACGGGCGCCCAGAGAGCGCCTCAAAGATTCGCTGGACCGGATTCTTGCGGTTCCGTATGACAGGAGCAAAGTTTATGTTTCCGTTGAGTCCAAGGTGTTCGGCATCGGCATGGAATCCTATACGGTCGGCTCTCACGAGTTCTACATGAATTACGCGGCGAAAAACAATATCCTGTGCCTGATTGACACCGGCCATTTCCATCCGACGGAGATCGTGGCGGACAAGCTCTCGTCCATGCTTCTGTTCAATGACAAGCTGGCTTTGCACGTTTCGCGCCCGGTAAGATGGGATTCGGACCACGTTGTTTTGTTCAATGACGATTTACGAGAACTGGCGGAAGAGATCGTTAAAAACGGCCCGGAGCATTTCTTCATCGGAATGGATTATTTTGACGCTTCCATCAACAGAATCAGCGCCTGGACAAACGGAATGCGAAACATGGAGAAGGCCCTTTTGTATGCCGAGCTTGAACCGAACCGCGAGCTGGCGCAGCTGCAGAACGGGAGAAACTTCACAAAGATCATGTCTCTGCGGGAAGAGATCAAGACGCTGCCCTTCGGTGACATCTGGAATTATTACTGCGAGAAGGACGGCGTCCCTGCCGAACATGATTGGTTCGCGGACTGCGAGCAGTACGAAGAGAAGGTATTGTCCGCGCGCGTTTAACGCATCAGCATACAGGGTAAGATCACAGATACAGCAAAACAGAGGATGGCATTATGAGAGTAGAAGATACGAAATTTGCACAGGGATTTTTCCGCATGTGCGGAGACAGCTTCCGCCAGGGATGGAACGAGAGAAATGGAGGCAACCTTTCCTATCGCATGAAGGCGGAAGAGGCAGCGCTTGTCAGGGACCGGCTTGGCCGCTATGAAGACTCTGCGCAGGACGGCGCGTGGCAGGAAATCGGCACTGCCGTTCCGGAACTTGCAGGTGAATACTTCATGGTAACGGGCTCCGGCAAGTACTTCCGAAATGTAGAGCCTGATCCGGCATCCAACGTATGCATCATCGAAGTCGATGAAACCGGAACAAAATTCCGGATTCTCTGGGGACTTGTTTCCGGCGGGCGTCCGACCTCGGAGCTGCCGACACATCTTTTGAATCTTGCGGTTCTGAAAAAGAGAGATGCGGACATGCGCGTTGTCTATCACTGTCACCCGACGAATGTCATCGCTCTGACTTATGTGCTTCCGCTGGACAGCGAAATCTTTACGCGGGAAATTTTCGAGATGGCAACCGAGTGCCCGATCGTATTCCCCGAAGGAATCGGGGTTCTTCCATGGATGCTCTGTGGCGGCAGGGAAATCGGAGAGGCGACGTCCGAACAGATGAAAAAACAGGACTTTGTCGTCTGGGCGCATCACGGTGCTTTTGCCTGCGGACACGATTTTGACGAGACATTCGGTCTGATGCATACCGTTGAAAAGGCGGCGGAAGTGCTGATCAAGGTCATGTCCATCACAGACCGCAAGCGGCAGACCATCGAGCCGGAGATGTTCCGCAAGCTGAACGGCCCGTTCCATGTCAGCATCAATGAACGTTTTCTTTATGAAAAGACACCCGGAGCAAGAATCGGCGAGAGGTAAGACATGCGTGCGAAATACTATCTTGCGGTAGATATCGGTGCTTCCTCCGGAAGACTGATCCTTGCGCATATGGAGCAGGGGAATATGGTTTTGGAGGAGGTCTACCGTTTCCGTAATGGCAGCGACTCCGTGCCCCATGACAGCAACTCCTTGAACATGGAGAGCAAAACAGCGGAAGCGGCAGATACCCGGAACGCATCCGGCAGAGCGTGCCTTGTCTGGGATACGCAAAGACTCCTGTGGGAGATCCTGACCGGGATGAAAAAATGTGCCGGACTCGGAAAGATTCCGGTTTCCATGGGAATCGACACATGGGGAGTCGACTATGTCCTTCTGGATAAAGATGACCGCCTTCTGGGGCCTGCCTTTGCATACCGTGATTATCGCACACAGGGAATGGATGAAAAGGTATATGAAATCATCCCGGAAAAGGAGCTCTACAAAAGAACCGGAATCCAGAAAGCTTCCTTTAATACGATTTATCAGCTGATGGCGGACAAGCTGCAGAATCCGGAGCGGCTGGAGCGCGCGGAAAGTCTTCTGATGATTCCGGATTATCTGCATTTTCTTCTGACGGGGGTGAAAAAGCAGGAATATACGAACGCAACGACCAGCGGCCTTGTAAACGCGTCTTCCTGTGAATGGGATATGGAACTGATCCGAAAGCTCGGATTTCCTGAAAAACTGTTCATGCCGTTGTCCATGCCGGGGAGCGTTGTCGGACCACTCCGACAGGAAATCGCAGACGAGGTCGGATTTACGTGCAGTGTTGTTTTGCCGGCGACGCACGATACCGGATCTGCCGTAATGAGCGTTCCGTCGGACGCAGAGGATACCTTATATATTTCGTCGGGCACGTGGTCGCTGTTTGGGTGTGAAAGAACAGAGGCGGATACGAGCTCTCGTGCGGAGGAAGCCAATTTCACGAATGAAGGCGGCTATGCGCACTGCTTCCGCTTCCTCAAAAACATTATGGGACTTTGGATGATACAGTCTGTACAGAAGGAGTTTCTTGCGGGATATTCGTTCGAAGGAATGACGGGGGCGGAAGATTATGGTTTCGCCAGTCTGTGCACGCATGCGGCGCAGGAAGAGATCGCCTCTCTCGTTCCCGCCAATGATCCGCGGTTTCTTGCGCCGGCGTCGATGATTTCGGAAGTGCAGGCGGCATGCAGGGAATCCGGACAGGAAGTGCCGGTTACCCCATGGCAGATTTCCAGAGTCATTTATCGTTCTCTCGCGGTGTGCTATAAAACAGCGCTGATGCAGATCGAGGAAATCACCGGACGCCGCTATGACACGATTCATATCGTAGGTGGAGGTTCTCAGGCGGAATGGCTGAATCAGCTGACGGCAGAGGAGATGGGAAGAATTGTCATGGCAGGACCCGGCGAAGCTACGGCAATCGGAAATCTCGGCAGCCAGATGATTGCGGATGGAGTTTTCTGTGATCTGCGGGAGTTCAGGCATTGCGTTCGGGATTCTTTTCCGGTGAAGAAATATACCGGACAGAATTGACGGACAGGCCGATGCCGTATCCGCCCTTATCCTGATTGTGGGATTTGTCTTCCCGGTAAAAGCGTTCAAAGAATCTGGAATAGTCAACATTCCTGCCTGCCGCGTAGTTGTTGGAGACGGCAAGACGTATGCCGCTGCGGCCTTTTCTGGAAAGCGCGACACGGATGATGCCGCCGGCATCACAGTATTTGATGGCGTTGTCGACAAGAAGAGAGACGAGCTGCCGGATCTGTCCCTCTTCCGCGCACATGGAAAGGCCGTCCGGAATTGTATTTATTATAAAGCAATGGATGCGGAGAATTATAAAGATTGTGAAAACAATGCGATCCCTGCAACACCTCTATGTTTTACCGGAGCGCAGGCCTCCGGGTGTGCAGCCGTATTTATCGCGGAATGCGCCGATAAAATAGCTGCGGCTCTCGAAACACAAAGAAGCTTCGATATCGCTGATGGTCATGTCGGTCGTCAGAATCAGATCGTATGCTTTTACAAGACGGCAATCCAGGATGAACTTCCGTACACTTACGCCCATTTCTCTGCGGAAGCGTCTGGAAAAATAGTATTCGCTGTACCCGCAGCGCTTTGAAAGCTCCCGGATCGTAAGCGGCGAATGAAGATTTGCCCGGATATAGTCGCAGGTCTGCAGAATCAAAGTGGATACGCCCGCATTCACTTTATGCTGCTGTACTCTCGATGCAAAGTCTTCCACAAGCTGACTGCTGACGGTTGCAATCTCCGTTATTGTCCGGCAGGCTTCCACGCGTTCGGCATAGGCGTCGTTCATGTCATAGGCGGTCGAAGAATCCAGCCCGCCATCCATTGCGGCGCGCGATACCAGCGTCAGCAGCACCAGAGCATTGTTCTTGGCATTTCTGAGTGAGTCGCCGCTTTGAACGCGCATTCCGGCACTGAGTGTGGAACTGACTTTCAGGGCTTCATGGTACCGGCTGTCTCCTTCGCGGATCATCTGGAGAAATTCTTTCTCAGCAACATAGATTCCATCATGACTCTTGTTGAAAAACATAAAATCGTCGTCGGCACTGTCCGGTTTTGTTCCGATGGTTCGTACCGATGAGAAGGGAATCGTATTTCCGGTCAGACATTTTTGCAGCATGACGGCAATCCGCGTGATTCCGGGGTAAGGTACGACAGCCACATGCAGCAGCCCGTCAGTCAGCTGGCGCCGGACAGGTAAAGAAACAGAATACAGGTCCATTCGCTGTAAAATGGCGTGCCGAGAATGTTTTGCCGTAAAGAAGGGACCGAGAAAGTACAGGTCTCTTGCTACAGGGCTCTCCGGAACAAAAGTGAATCCGACAATCCACAACAGGCCGATCCCGTATTCGAGAATGACCGGGGCCGGGCTGCCGGTCAGAAGGTATTCTTTCAGGCTCCGGATGTCTTCTTCGGAAGAAAAGTGGTCAGGCCGGAAAGAGAGTGCGGGTGTGGTGCCGACAGGAGATGGTTCGGAATCGTAAGAAGCGGTATGCCACATGCCGACGGGATAGTTGCAGTTAATCAGCTCCAGCAGGAAGCTCAGTTTTTCGGAAAGATCTGTCATTGCGGTTCAAACTCCTGTGAGATCAAATTATTATTAATTATAGAACAATAAATCAAAACAAAGAACAGTAAATTGTAACCTCTGACTATAGAATGAATACATCAATCAAACATATCACGTTTTCGGATTCGGGAATCCAAAGGGAAAACGGGGGAAAGAGGTGTACGATGAGTGTAATGGCTGGAGCGGAGACAAAAGAGGTCAGTTACAGAAGAGCGAAACTGTGGCAGATCATCCTTTATTCCATGAATGCGCTGATTGGTATGAGTATGTACTCGCTGATCGGCATGGCAAGCTACTCGGCGAGCATCGGATATGGCATCGCGACGGTTCTTGTTGGATATATTCTGACAGGAACCCGGATTTTTGATGCTGTGACGGACCCGATGCTTGCCTTTCTTTATGACAGAATCAATACGAGATTCGGAAAGATCCGGATTCTGATGATCGCCGGCTGGGTAATTGAAGCGGGATCGGTTCTTTTTATGTTCAATTTCGCGAGTAGCAAAGGGCACGGCGCGGGGACATTTATCCTGATTTATATTGTTTATATCGTCGGGTATACGATCTGCAATATGACCGCGCTCACGATTCCGCCGCTGATGACCAATGATCCGAAGCAGCGGCCGAAGCTGGGCGTGTGGCAGACCGTGTTTAATTATCTTGTGCCGGTGACACTGACGATCGTTCTGAACGTAGTTCTTCTGCCGAAATTCGGTGGTACCTACAATCAGCAGTTTTTAAGCGCGGCGGCGTACATCTGTGTCGGAGTGTCATTTATCGGACTCCTCGCGGTTTGTCTTGCGGTCCGGGAATATGATATTCCGGAGAATTTCGCGGGCTTGGAAAAAAACCGTGACCATCTGCGGCTTCGGGATATGGTCGATGTACTGAAGCACAACCATCCGCTGCAGTGCTACATTGCTTCGGCGGCATCTGACAAGATTGCCCAGCAGGCGGCTTCCCAGGCAATCGTAACCACGCTGATGTACGGGATTCTGATTGGCGACATGGGAATGGCGACAATGCTCTCTATGGTCAGTATGCTGCCCAGCATTCTCTTTGCCGCTTTTGGCGCGAAATATGCCGGCAAATACGGCAATAAGGAAACCATTGTCACATGGACGAAGCTCTGCCTTGTAATTACGGCAGTGATTATTGTCTTTCTTTCGGTCATTGACACGAGAAACATTGCTTCGATGGGACCGTCGATGATCATCTATGTGATTCTTGATATGCTGCTGAACGGCACCAAAATGTGTGTGACCATGGGAGACACTGCGTTTCTGTCAGATGTTGTTGACTATGAACTGGACAGAAGCGGGAAATTTATTCCGGCAGTCGTAACAGGAACGTACAGTTTGATCGACAAACTGGTCTCCGCTTTTTCAGCGACGATCGCGGCGGCGGGTGTCGCGATGATCGGATATACCACGGCTATGCCGCAGCCGGGCGATGCGCTGACGCCTTCGGTTTTCTGGATGTGTATTTTCCTCCGGTATGGACTGGCTGTCTGCGGCTGGATTGTGACGCTCATTTCGATGCGGTTCTGCGAGCTGGATAAGGCGGCTATGGTGAAGGTACAGGAAAATATCCAGAAGCGGAAGACAAAATTGAATGACGGAGAGGCTGCGTGATCATGAGGGAAAGGATATTAATTAACCGGAACTGGAAATTCGTAAAGCAGGCCGGGAGTGCGGAAGATGCAGCGCGGCTGCAGGGAGAAACGGTCTGCCTTCCCCATACATGGAATGCGGCGGACGGTCAGGACGGCGGCAATGATTACTACCGCGGAACCTGCTGGTATGTAAAGGATCTCTATGATTCTTTAGGGGCAGAAGAAGTGGAAAAACAGATCGCTTCCGGCAGACGGGTGTTTCTGGAATTTGCCGGCGCGGCAATAACCTGCGAAGTGTTCATGAACGGCAGAAAACTGGCACATCACGAGGACGGATTCTCGACGCTGCGCGTCGACATCACGGAAGCGCTTTCGGAGGATAAGAAAGGGATTCTTGCCGTCTCCTGTGACAATGCGGACAACGATCATGTTTACCCGCAGAAAGCGGATTTCACGTTCTACGGAGGACTGTACCGGGATGTCTTTGTCGTTTTTGCGGACCGCGTCCATCTGGCTCTCATGGATCACGGGACCTCCGGCCTTTTTGTTACGCCGGAGGTCAATCTGGAAAAGTCGTCAGCCGGCGTCAGGGCCGAAGCACTGGTGGAAGGACTGCGCTCACCCGAAGAGGCAGAACACTGGCAGGTTATTTTCGAACTGCTTGACGCGAACGGAAACAGGCTGGCGGAAGAAGCTTCCGCCATCGACAAATCCGGTAAAAGTCAGGCAGCATTTGACATCGCCGGCGTGCATCTGTGGGACGGTGTGCAGGACCCGTATCTGTACACGATGCGTGCGAAGCTCTGCCTGCGGAAGGGACCTGTACAGGAGGCGGATGCGGTTTCTGCCCGCTTCGGCTGCCGGGTGATGCGGATGGACCCGCAGAAGGGATTTTTCCTGAACGGGCGGTCTTATCCGCTTCGCGGCGTTGCCATGCATCAGGATTACAAGGACCTTGGAAATGCTCTGACGAAAAAAGAGTTTGCAGAGGACATGGCGTTTATCCGGGAAATCGGTGCCAATACGGTGAGACTGTCGCACTATCAGTATCCGCAGATGTTCTACGATCTGTGTGATGAGAACGGGATTGTGGTCTGGACAGAAATCCCGTTCATCACAATGTACATGAAGAACGGGCGACAGAATACACTGGATCAGATGAGAGATCTGGTCCTTCAGAACTACAATCATCCCTGCATTGCCGTCTGGGGGCTCTCCAATGAGATTACGGCGGCAAGTGCCGTGAATGAAGACCTGATTGAGAATATGCGGGAACTGAATGATCTGTGTCACCGTCTGGACCCGCAGCGCAAAACAACGATGGCGAATGTTTTTATGCTGGAGACGGACAGCCCGCTTCTTACGATTCCGGATGTGAACAGCTATAACCTGTATTTCGGCTGGTATGTCGGAGAAATGAAGGAGACCGACGCATTCTTTGACGTATACCACAGAAAGTACCCGGACCGTGTCATCGGTTTTTCGGAGTACGGCGCGGATGCTAATCCGGCTTATCAGGCGGAGAATCCCGGTCAGGGAGATTATACGGAAGGATATCAGGCACTCTATCACGAGCATATGATCCGGATGATACAGGAGCGGCCGTACCTGTGGGCGACACATGTCTGGAACCTGTTTGATTTTGCGGCGGACGGCCGGGACGAGGGCGGTAAGCACGGGGAGAACCAGAAGGGACTTGTCACATTTGACAGAAAGGTACGTAAGGATGCTTTTTATGCGTACAAAGCGGTCTGGAACCGGACGGAACCTTTTGTGCATCTGTGCGGAAAACGCTATGTAAACCGCGAATCGGAAGTTACGAAGATCAAGGTTTACAGCAATCTGCCGTCCGTGAGACTGATCGTGGACGGAGAAGACTATGGTGAGAAGACAGGGAACGGTGTTTTCGAGTGGAAGGTCAGAATGAAAACAACAGGGGACATGACCGTTACCGCGGAAGCGCTTGTTCAGGAACCGTTCCGTCAGCAGGAAGATGCCGGAACGGTCCGGGATAAGATGACGATCCGGAAGGTCCGGGAAGCTGACCCGGCATACCGGTATCAAAAAGGCGGCGGCGTGGCAAACTGGTTTGACAGCAGCGATCTGAAGCCGGACTGTTTTTCGGTAGAAGATACGCTGGGAGAGCTGCGAAAAGATGCGAAGGCAGGAGCCGTCGTGGAATCGATGATGAGCAGGGCGGCAAAGAATCGCGGCGATGTGGCGGAAGCAGTCAAAGATAATCCGGGATTGCAGAAGATGCTGGAGAGGATGACGCTGGTTTCTCTTTTGAAGCAGGGCGGCGCGTCCCCGGAGGATGTAAAACAGCTCAACCGCATTCTGCAGACCATTCCGAAGAAGGCAGAGTATGAAAGATAAGATGCAGACCGGTGTGCAGCAGGTGCAGCTGCGCACCGTTGTCAAGACACAGGAGTCCGCACAGCAGGCCCTGCAGGCGATCCGCACCGTCGGGTTTGACGGGATCGAGCTGAACCGTTACATGCTTCACAAGCTGCCCGTAACAATCCGGCTTTTCACAAAAATGGCGGGTATGGAGATGGGAGCCGGCGGGAGTCTGCCCTGGCGCGAAATGGTAGAAAAGAGCGGACTTTCCGTCATTGCGCTGCACACAGATCTCGGGAGTCTGGAAAAAGATCCGCAGAGTATATTTGATGAGGCAAAGGCATTGCGCACGGACCGGATTGTTCTGACAGGAATGTATCACTACGATTACGGAGAACGGAAAGCGGTATCGGATCTCGCGGCGCGGCTGAACCGCACGGGGGAGACCTGCCGTGACGCCGGATTTCGTTTCCTGTATCATAACCATAACTGTGAATATGTGCGGGACGACACCGGCACGGCTGCATTTGAACGCCTTACAGATGAGACAGACCCGGAGCTGGTATCCTTTGAGTTTGACTGCTTCTGGGCAGCCGAGACAGGAGCGGATGTATTGGAGCAGATGAAACGCCTCGGGAACAGATTAAAGCTCCTGCATATCAATGACCGCGGAATCCGTCCGCAGGAAGCCGCGGGTTCGATCCTAAAATCGGACGGCATGGAGCTGGGAACCGGTAATATGCCGCTGGAGAAAATTCTGCGGCAGGCGGCGGACAGCTGCGAGGCTGTGATTCTCGAGATGCACCGCGGATGGATCGGAAACGATCCGGTGCGCTCGATGCAAATGAGCGGAGAATGGCTTATGAACCATCGAAGCTGTCTGGAAAGATAATGACGGGAGCGCGGGCGTACGCGGGAGAAAGAAATAAAAGATATGGAACATATGGAAAACTGCCGGGAGATGCTCCGGAAGCATTTTATTCAGACGGATACGCCGTATATTGAGGGCGCGGTCGATGTTTTGCAGCAGGAGATCCCTGTTTCCGGAACGATCACGAAAGCGGTCCTGTATATCACGGCTCTTGGAATTTACGAAGCGCAGCTTAACGGGAAAAAGGCCGGTACGATTCTGTTTGCCCCCGGGTATACCTATTATCCGAAAGAGCTGCAGATCAACACCATAGACGTAACCGGCATGATGAAAAGCGGGCAAACGAACAGGCTTCGTGTCTTCCTCGGGCAGGGATGGTACTGCGGCCGTTTTACATTTGATAACCGGACGAAGATTTACGGCAGCCACGCGGCTGTCTCCTGGATTCTTGATCTTGCCTATGAAGACGGCAAAACAGAACAGTTTGTTTCAGACACGGAAACCGTACGGGTACTGACGAGTCCATATGAATACGCGGGGCTCTATGACGGAGAGGTTTTTCATGCGGAGACTTCCCTTGTTCAAAGTGATATACACGTAATTCCCTGCCCGCAGACGATTCCGCCGCATTTTGACGAGCCGTTATGTTTTACCGGAACCGGGGAAGAAATGCCGGTGCGTTCTTTCAAAGTGCTGAGGGAAACCGGTCCTGTCACTATCCTTGACTTCGGCCAGAACTTCGCGGGCTTCATTACGATTCATCCGGAATTTCTCCGGGAGGTGCCGGGCGGTGTCCCGGCCGGCACGAAGATTACAATCCGCCACGGTGAAATTCTGAATCCGGACGGTACACTTTACACCGCGAACCTGCGGAAGGCAAAGGCACAGCTTGTGTATTACACGGGCGATGGTTCGGAAGATGTGTACACACCGCGTTTTACGTATATGGGTTTCCGCTACGCCGAGCTTACTGGAGTTCCATACATACCGGGGCTTCTCAAAGCGTACTGCATCCACGCGAAGATGAGCCGCACGGGGACTTTCACCTGCGGAAGAGACGATGTTCAGCGGATTTATCTGAATCAGATCTGGAGTCAGAAGAGCAATTATATCGAGGTTCCCACCGACTGCCCGCAGCGGGACGAGCGCATGGGATATACGGGTGACTGTCAGGCATTTGCGCCGGCAGCCAGCTATAATTATGATACAAAGGCATTTCTCACAAAGTTCCTGCGTGATATCCGCTACACGCAGCAGGATAATGAACAGAACTATGTCGCGCCGGTGGTGCCGGCAATGGGGCCGGAGAAGCCGGGCATGTTGAATATGCTCGGCTGGGGCGACGCAGTCACGATCCTGCCGGAACTGATCTACCGGCAGTTCGGGGATCCGGAAGCTCTGCGCCGGCAGTATGCAAGCATGAAAGCACATGTGAACTGCATTATCCGCCATATGGGCGGATTCATGGGGCGGAAAAACGTATGGATCGCTCCGAATCTGGGCGACTGGCTGGCGCCTGGTAAAGATGTGAAATACATGGCAATGCACAATGGTCCTGTGTCGAACGCATTTGTCGTGAACGATCTGCGGATTCTGGTGAAGGCAGCCCGTATGTTCGGGTATGCGGAAGATGAAAATCACTACAGCGAGCAGCTTAAAAAGACCGGCGAAGCTTACCGCAAGGTCTTTATCGGCAGGGACGGCCGCATGAAAGATGATTATCAGGGAGCGTATGTAATGGCTCTGGCGCTTGTGCTTGATGAGCAGAAGGAAGGGGTGCTCTGGCAGAGTCTGTACAGAACCTTGAGAGAAAAACTGCGGGCGGACGGTATACAGACCGGTTTTTATGCGACAGGATATCTGCTGCCGATGCTCGCGCGGCACGGCGACGCGAAGCTGGCGTATGATCTGCTTCTTCAGGATCACTGCCCGGGCTGGATGTATCAGGTGAAGGCAGGAGCAACAACGATCTGGGAGCGCTGGGACAGCCTGCAGCCGGACGGGACAGTCAACGAATCCAAGATGAATGGTGACAACATGGTTTCGTTCAATCACTTCGCGTTTGGAAGCGTGGGACGCTTCTTCTACGAAGACATTCTGGGAATTCAGCCGGCCGCGCCCGGATTTGCCGCCGTTCGGATTGCGCCCTGCCCGGACAGAAGGCTCGGACGCGCTGCCGGGAGCTACGAGAGTGTGAACGGACGGATCACTGTATCGTGGGAGTACGGACAGGACGGGAGCGTTCACTACAAAATCGAGCTTCCGGTCAGAGGCGAGATCTGTCTGCCGGGCAGAGCAGCAGAATCTGTGAAACCCGGACACTACAGCTATGTATGTCCTGCTGCGGACTGATTGTGCGGGAGATAAGGAGATGAAGAAGGATACATATTTTTGTAACCCGGTCAATGTACCATATCGTTATCAGTTTAACCGGGATCCACGTCTGAGGGGAAAGATTCAGATCTGCCGGGAGGCGGCTGATCCGTCCATGATACTTTTTAAAGGAAAATACTATATTTTCCCTTCCATGAATCTTGGCGTGTGGGTATCGGATGATCTGGCGCACTGGCACTATGAAAAACTTCCGGAGGAACTGCCGCTGTACGACTATGCGCCGGATGTTCGCGTGATGGGCGAATATGTGTATTTCTGCGCGTCAAGACGCGAAGAAAACTGCGACCGCTACCGGACAAAAGACATTGTAAACGGACCGTATGAGAAACTGGAGGGCAGTTTCCCGTTCTGGGATCCGAATCTTTTCATTGATGATGACGGAAAGGTATACTTCTACTGGGGATGCTCCAATGTCACACCGATTTACGGGACAGAACTTGATCCGGAAACGATGAATCCTATGGGGAAGCCTGTGGAATGTATTTCCGGTCATCCGCAGCAAAACGGATATGAAAGAGTCGGAGAAGACAACAGCATTTCGCCGGCACAGCCGGAAGAGATTGAGCGGAAATACCGGGCATTTCTTGCGGCACAGGGAATAAAGGAAGAAACGGTTCCCGAATCTTACAGAGCTTTGATCCGCGGCATGTTCTCGAACAGACCGTACATTGAGGGCGCCTGGATGGACAAGCATGACGGAAAATACTATCTTCAGTACGCCTTCGCGGGGACCCAGTACAATACCTATGGCGACGGAGTGTATGTAAGCGATTCGCCGCTCGGCCCGTTTCATATGCAGAGAAATAATCCGTATTCTTATCAGCCCGGCGGTTTTCTGCCGGGTGCCGGTCACGGGTCGACGATGAAGGACCGCGAGGGGCATCTATGGCACACTGCCACGATGCGGATTAGCGTGCATCATGATTTTGAGCGCCGGGTCGGAATCTGGCCGGCCGGGTATGACCGGGACGGGGAGCTCTTTTGCAACCAGCGGTACGGAGACTGGCCGCGCAGAATGTCGGGATTTACGGACCCTTTCGAGGAGCCGGAGTGGATGCTCCTGTCCGCCGGAAAAACAATGACCGCCTCATCCTTTCTGCCGGGACACGAGCCGGGGCAGGCATGCGTGGAGAATGTGCGAACCTACTGGCGGGCAGCATCAAATAACCGCAGCGAATGGCTTCAGTTGGATCTTGGCAAATGTTTTACAGTACACGCTGTGCAGATCAATTTTGCCGATGACAAGATCAACATTCCGGTTCCGGGGAAGATCCGGGGTACTAGTCAGGCCCGCTATATTGACGGACGCATCTTCCCGACACAGTGGAAGCTGGAGGGGTCAGCGGATGGCAGAAACTGGGATGTGCTCTGTGATAAATCTGACGCGGGGACCGATCTTCCGCATGATTTGATTGTACTGGACGGCGGGAAAAAACTGCGCTTTCTGCGCCTTTCCAATATTCGCGCTCCATATGATCAGAATCCATGTATCAGCGGCCTGCGGGTATTCGGAAAGGGAGAGAACAAAGAGCTTCGGCCCTGCATTCCTGCCTTTGCCGTCTCCCGGACCGGAGATCTCGACATGCAGGTTTCCATTCAAGACGAAGGGTTCGGAACACCGGCACGGGCGCTTGGATACGACATTGTCTGGGGATACGCACCGGATAAGCTGTATCATAGCTGCATGACGTATGCAGACGAAAAGGAAGAAATCACCAGCCGGAGAATCGGCGCGCTGGTGAAAGGGGAGAATTATTATGTGCGGGTGGATGCCTTTAATGAATATGGAATCACGCACGGAGTCCTGGAGCAGCTGCCCGGATGCCCGGAGAAGCAGCGAAACGATTGAGTACTGCTTGATGGAATGGAGGAAAAGGAAAATGGAACAGTTTCCGAAGACATTTTTAAAAGGCGCGGCCACGGCGGCGCATCAGGTGGAAGGCGGAAATATCCACAGCGACTACTGGATGCAGGAACATCTGCCGCACAGTTCCTTTGCGGAGCCGTCCGGCGCAGCGGATGACCATTATCACCGCTACAAAGAAGATATGCAGCTGCTGCGGGACGCCGGCGCAAACGCATACCGCTTCTCGATGGAATGGGCGAGAATCGAGCCGGAAAAGGGATGTTTTGACGAAAATGAGATAGCACATTATCTGCAGATGATCCGTGACTGCCGCATGCTCGGTCTGGAACCGGTTGTGACGCTGATGCATTTTACATCGCCCGCGTGGCTCATAAAGGAAGGCGGATGGGAAAATCCGAAGGTCGTGGAATATTTTGCAGATTATGTGCGGCACGTGGCTGCAATTCTGCGGCACAATGTACGGTATGTCTGCACGATCAATGAGGCCAACATGCGGCTTCAGCTGCTGGAGCTTATGAAAAACTACCGTCTTGGAAGCTCTGCAGATGCGGCGGTTAAAACAACGCAGGCAGGCGCTCCCGGAAAGGAGTCGCAGGTTCAGGTCGGACTGAATCTGAACAGCAATCTGGTGCTTGGAATGAAGGAAGCCGCGGAGGCGTTCGGAATCCGGGATCCCCGGAAAATCGCCACATTTGTCTCGCCAGCGACACCGGATGGAGACAGAATTGTGATGGAAGCGCACCGGGCGGCCGTACAGATCCTGAAGGAGACAGATCCGGAAATTCAGGCGGGACTGACATTGTCCTTGCATGATATTCAGGCTTGTCCCGGAGGAGAGCAGGAAGCGGCAAGGCAGTGGGACGAAGAGTTTACGCATTATCTTCCCTGGATTGCCGGAGATGATTTCCTCGGCGTGCAGAATTATACAAGAAAGTGCGTTCATGCAGGCGGCGTCTGTGAACCGGATCATCCGCGGGAAAAGACACAGATGGGATATGAGATCTACCCGGAGGCGCTGGAGCATGTTATCCGGAAGGTGGCGGAAGATTTCAAGGGAACAATCCTTGTGACGGAAAACGGAATCGCGACAGACCGGGACGAACAGCGCTGCGATTTTATCAGATCAGCGGCAGAAGGCGTTCAGAACTGCATGCTGGACGGAATTCCGGTCAAAGGTTATTTTTACTGGAGCCTTCTGGATAACTTTGAGTGGCAGAAGGGATTCTCCATGACCTTCGGCCTGATTGCGGTTGACAGAGAGCATGACCTGACCCGTCATCCGAAGCCGAGCTTGCAGGTGCTGGGAGAGCTGTAATTATATAGAGACAGCATATATTGACATATGTCAGAAAAACGTTATAATTAATCTGACATATGTCATTTATTATGCCCGGAGGAACCTATGCCAAGAAATACAAAATGCAGAAAAATATGCTGTTATCCGGACCATTACAGTTTTGTTCCGGAAGAAACCGGCTCCGGCGATCGGGAAACGATCCTGATGTCTCTGGATGAGTATGAAGTCATCCGGCTCCTCGATTATGAGGGACTCGATCAGAAGGAATGCGCCTTACGGATGGGTGTGGCAAGGACAACGGTCACAGCTATCTATGAGAGTGCAAGGAAAAAGCTGGCGAGGGTTGTGGTTGAGGGGAGGAGACTCCGCATATCCGGCGGGAACATTCAAATTGACAGGGAAAGAACAGGAGGCCATGTAAGCCTTGCAGAGAAAGGGGAAAGAGCAATGAGAGTGGCTGTAACTTATGACAACGGGAATGTATTCGGACATTTTGGTAAGACGCAGAAGTTCAAAGTCTTTGATATCGAGGATGGGAAAGTTGTAAATTCTCAGATACTGGATACCAATGGCGAAGGCTGCGGAGCACTTGCCGGAATTCTGAACATCAATGAGGTTGATGCCCTTATCTGCGGCGGTATCGGCGGAGGAGCGGTCAATGCGATACAGGAAGCCGGCATCAAGCTGTATGCTGGAGCAAGCGGAAGTGCCGATGCGGCTGTCGAAGCGCTGATCGCGGGAACGCTTGCTGCGAACGGAGAGGCAAACTGTGATCCCCATGATCATGGTCATGGCGAAGGCCGTTCCTGCGGGCACGGAAGCTGCCATTGATTTTATGCCTCACCGCTACGATAATAATTTCATGACCGGAACAGAGGAGAATCCGAATTATGAATGAAGTTATGGATGAAATCCTGCAGAGAAGTCACGAGCTTCGTGATGACCCGAATATTCATTACAACTGCGCGCAGGGCGTATTCATTCCATTCGCGGAGAGAAAAGGCCTGACTGCGGAACAGGCCGGCGCGATCACGGAAAACTTCGGCGGGGGCATGCGCATGGGGATGACCTGTGGAGCAATCACCGGCGGACTGATGGCGCTTGGTTTGTACGGTATCGGCGGATCGCGCGATGCCGTTGCGTTTATTCAGAGGATCAGCAGCCGGCATGAAGGAAGAACGCAGTGCAGGGATCTTTTGTCTGCCGAGGTAAAGAGTCCTCTGGAGAAAAAGCCGCACTGTGACAACATGGTTTATGAAGCGGTCCTTGCGGTGGAGGAGATGCTGGGGGAGCGCGGCATTGAGATCTGATTCTGCATTTGCTGCCCTGGTCACTGCAGCTGATCCAGCAGATGAAAGCAGGGCATGCAAGCCTCGTAAAGCATGTCCGCAAAGTTTGCCTTGTCGACGGCACAGCCGCTTTCCAGCCATGATTGTGCAGATTCAATGATTCCTGCCATCATATAGTCCAGCATCAGTCCGGCTTCCTCCGGCAGCTGACAGCGGCTGTCCTCATAAACCAGCAGCTCCAGAGAAGAGCGCAGTCTTTTTGCGAAAGCACCTTTCGTACCGCGCAGAAGATTGCGGCAGAGCTGCCGGTTTTTCTCCATGATGCGCAGAGCTTCCATAAACAGCGCACGGGCTTCTGTCCGGTCAGTACTGCTCCGCGCAACACCCCGATCCGCGAGATTGCAGAACAGCTCCTGAAACAAATTGTCTGCCAGTTCGTCATTCAGTTCATTCAGATCAACATAGTACCGGTAAAACGTCGCGCGGTTGATATCAGCGGCTTCGCACAGATCCCGGACCGTTATCTCCTGAAACGGTTTCACTTCCAGGAGTCCGATAAAACTTTCCTGTATCTGTTTCTTCGTGCGCCTTCTTACGGCGCTCATTTTCCCGTCAGTCATTTTGATCAGCTCCCTCAATAAGACAATTTCGGCATTTGTGCCGCAATTTGATACACCGCCTGCGTTTTTCCCGCAGAATGCGGCGCGTCCTCAAAATCTGATGCTGGCGGCGGCAGTTGTAAGCGGTGTCCAGAGCCATCCGGGGAAAGGCTGCTCGGTCAAACATTTCGTATGTAACAACTGCGAATTGAACAGGAATTATTCTTCTTCGAATGTCACTGAGCGTGCTCTGAGAGAAATTTATCTGAAGGGATTTGAGATAGCGGTCAAAACAGCATCCCCCATGACCGTCATGGCCGGCTACAACATGGTCAACGGAACCTATGTCAATAACAGCAATGATCTGCTGGTAAAAGTTCTGCGGGAGGAGTGGGGATTTCAGGGACTGGTTGTCAGCGACTGGGATTCCATGAAGGCGGATCCGAAGGACCCGATGAAACCTGTCAGCGGAGACGTGTTGAAAGCCCCTGCCGCGCGTAAGGCCTCAGCTCTGCGCCGCCAGATGCAGCGCCAGATACAGCGTCACGGCGTCTGCGAAGTGTCTGGGGTTCAGGTTTGTTTTCTCGTAAATCTTATCCAGCTGATACTGCAGTGTATTTCTGTGAATATAGAGCTTTTCCGCTGTTATCTTGAGTGAGCAGCTGTTCTGAAAGTAAGCGTTCAGAACAGACTGCTCATTTTCGTTCAGGTCTTTGAGTGTTTTGCGGATATACTGTGCTTTCATGCCCGCGGAAAGATCCGCAAGCAGAGCATCCGGACCGAGGCGGTCGTACCAGGCGATGTTCCGGGACGTATTGTGAAGACTTTTCAAAGCGGTCTTTGCACTCTGATAGGAATCCGGCATGTGTTCGACATGGAGGGGATCGCCGACGCCGATCCGCAGAAGATCCGGGTTTCCCCCGGCGAGTGCATTCAGAAGGCTTTCAAATTTGAGACACGCGGAATCTTCCAGCATCAGAACATATTCATTCGGATAATTGAACGAATAGAGGTCAGAGCCCGTGCGCTCGAACACGGTCAGGACTTCCTTTTCAACCATTCCAAGATTGCCGGGATTGGTTCTGGGATCAAATTCGACAACGATAATTCTGTAGTTCAGGTAATTTTTCAGATGGCGCGACGCGAGAAAATCGATGATGTAATCCGCGCTGGCGTTTTCCTCTCTGGTAATCAGGGTATGCATGACATAGCTGACCTGTGTTCGTTCATTCCTGCTCTGAACATTCAGTTCCTGTTCTTTGATAATCAGTGAGGCGATTTTACGGGCAATGCCTGCATAGCGGCTGACGCTTTTTATTTTGCCGGTAATTCCGAGAACGCCGACGACAGAACCGTTATAAACGAGCCGGAAGACAACTTCTTCCCTCCAGGACGGATGTGCAGGATCAGGCAGTACGGAAACCGGCTCCTCCTGCTTCTCGGCTTCTTCCGCGGGAAGATGATAATCACCCAGCCTGGTCTCATTCGTACCTGCGTAGATCGTGCCTCCTTGCGCGTAAAAGGTTTCATGCCCCAGAATGTCATAGACGGAATTTACGATTTCTTTTGCAAGCTGCTGCGAGAGTGTGGCTGCCATCGCGGATGCACCTCCGGTAATTTATTCACATGAACATAAATATCCTATCATCAGAGGACAAATATAGTCAAACGAACATAATGCTTTTACGCTTATTCGAATAAGATAGAGACAACACATAGGGGGTTATACCTACGAAGGAGGATAACAGAATGCAGCAGACAAAAGAACGGGGATTTCTGCACGGTGCCTTGCAATCACACATCTGGGATACCAGAATCAAATCCGCGAATGTAACGAAGATGGAACGGATATTCGGCTATATGCTTGGGCCTTTCGGCGTCATGCTGCTGCAGTCGATTGTCAACAGCTATTTCAATCAGTATCTGACCGACGTACGCGGCTTCACGGTATCCAAGGGGGCCTGGATCGCGTCGTTCATGGTTGTTTTTCCGGTCATCTCGAAGATCATTGACGCCATTACCAACGTCATCATGGCAAAGATTCTGGACCGGACCACGTGCCGGCAGGGGAAACTCCGTCCGTGGTTTATTCTGTCGCTGCCGATCATTATTCTGAGCATCTTCATGATGTTCAGTGTACCGGCCTTTGGCGTGAAGCTGCAGGCTGTCTGGGTCATTGTTTCGTACAACCTTTTCTATTCCGTCGGTTATACAATGTGGTACATGGCGTACGAAATGAGCGCGGCGCTGTCCACACGAAACGTGAAACAAAGATCCGGCAACTCGATCGCGGGACAGATCACGAAAAATATCGGCGCCGGCATGGTATCCATCACATTCCCGCTGATTCTGCAGGGAATCTGCGCGGCGATCGGACAGAATCTGCAGGTTGGTTACCTGACTGCCATGTCTGCCATGTGCTGCATCGCAGTTCCTCTGACATTCATGCAGTATTTCTTCACGCGGGAGCGTATCACCGAGGAGCGGCGCAATCAGTTTCAGGATGATCCGGCAAAAATCAAAACAAAGGAAGCAGGCTTCGGCAGTCAGCTTCGCGCCTGCCTGAAAGATAAGTACTGGATTATGTTCATTCTTCTGATCATGATCTATCAGATACTCAACGCGTTGAGAAGCGTATCGCAGGTATATTACGCGGGATGGGTCGTACATGGTAATTCCTATGGCAATTATGCGGCCATTCAGGCAAAATTCACGATGGTCGCGATGGCTCCGATGGGACCGATGCTCTTTGTTGTCGTGCCGATGATCAAGAAATTCGGGCGCCGGAAGGTGATTATCCTGGGCGGCATTCTGGCGTTTGTCGGCGCAACAGCCGCTTTCTTCAGCGCCGGTGAAAAAACACTGATTGTTTATCTCGGAACCACGTTTTCCGGCATCGGCGGCATGTTTTACATGTATACGATGATGAGTTATCTCGGAGATGCGATTGATCATGTGGAATATACAAGAGGGATCCGGTGCGAAGGTATGACGGCCGCTCTGGTTGGCTTTGTACATTCGCTCTCCAACGGCGTCGGACTGGGGCTGTTCAACCTCGGCCTTATGCTTTTCAAATACAGGACGCCGGAGAAAATCGGCGTATTGGAAAACGGCGTCGCGCAGTACGCGGACCAGAATGCCGGGGCAGTCACATGGATCAACTTCAGCTATCAGGGTGCCATTGCCCTGACAGGCCTTCTTTTTGCCGTTCTGTTTCTGTTCTTCTTTGATATTGACAGGATTATGCCCAAGGTTACGAGAGAGCTCGAAGATCGCAAGAAAGCGGAATGCGCGGCACAGGGCATTGATTACATTCCTTCCGAAGAACTGCAGCGCATGGAGCTCGTAGAGCAGAAGACGGAGGCGGAGCGCAACCGCGTTGCCGAGCTCAGGGCACGCTGCGAGAAGAAGGGTCTTGATTTTGAGGCCGAGAACAAGAAGTATCTGGACAAGCTCGCCCGCAGACATGCCAGAAAACGCAGACATAAGACGAAGAATCCGTTCTGAAGGATGGTTTGACACTTGTAAGATACGGGCGGCGGAGTGTAACCGCCGCCGGAGTACGGAAAGATATGGTAACACAGAAAGGCAGAAATCAGGGATGAACTGGTGGACAAATTATCCGTGGAGAATGATACAGACCAATCTGCGGGAAACCGATATGGAAGATATCGATGCAGAGGAGTATGCAAAGGACCTTGCCGATTTCGGCGCGACGGTAGTGCTGCTGAACGCTGCCGGCATTATCGCCAGCTACGACACGGGGCTGGATTTTCAGACGAAATCCTCGTACCTGCATGCGGATTCGCTGGGACAGATCATTGATGCCTGCCACAGAAGAGGTATTAAGGTGATCGCGAGGACCGATTTCTCAAAGGTCCGCTACGAGCTCTATGAGAAGCATCCGGAATGGGCTTACCGCACAAAGGACGGAAACATCGTCAGCTATAACGGCGATGTTCATGTCTGCCCGAACGGTGATTATCAGCAGAAGTATATGTTTGAAATTCTGAAGGAAGTTCTCGGGCGTTTCCCGTTCGACGGCGTCTTCTGCAACATGTCCGGTTTCCTCGTTGTAGACTACAGTGGAAACTATTACGGTCCCTGCCACTGCGAGAACTGTCAGAAAAAGTTCAGGGAGCAGTTCGGACTCGAGATTCCGGACAAAGATGAGCCGGGAAATCCTGTTTACATGCGTTACACCGCATTCAAAAACAGCTGCACGAAGGAGCACAAAGAAAGAATTTACAAAACCGTCAAGGCAATCAGACCGGATATCGCGGTCAACGGCTTTGACTACATCCGCTCGGAATCGAACACGGAAATAGGAAGAGCACAGTGGATGTACAGCGCGTCCTCCAATTCAAGGCTGACGTCCGGCCCGATGAAGGAGCGTCCTGCCGACAATGCCTGCGTGGACTTTATCGGGTTCCGTTATCGCGACATTTCGGTTTCGCCGCAGCTTGTCTCGCTCCGCCAGTGGCAGAATCTGGCCAACGCGGGAAGCGTGAGCCTTTACATCATGGGACGCCTCGACAACCATAAGGATGTTTCAAGCTTTTCGCCGACCAGAAGAGCTTTTGATTTCCACAAGAATCATGAAGAGATTTTCACACACATGAAATCCGCCGCGAGAGTTCTGCTGACCCGCCCGCTCCCCCGGAATTATCCGGATCCGGAGTCGCAGGGATGGGTGCGGATTCTGACGCACAGCCATATCCCGTTTGATGAAATCGAACAGAAGGAGCTCTCGGAGCAGGTGCTGTCCGGCAAGGATGTCCTGATTCTCGGAGAGAGCAGACGCCTTGACGACAAAACAGCTGCCATGATCGACATATTCGCGAAGAACGGTGGAACTGTCATCGCGGATGGAGAAACCGGACTCATTTCCGCGGGAATGAAACATCTGGAGCGGCCTGTTTTGCAGTGCCTTGGCATTACATCGGTAAAACAGATCCGCCACGACTGCATGTCCTCGATGTATGAGATTCAGGACAGCGAAAAAGAAGCATTTCCAAGATGCGCGGAGACGCCTTATATTATGCCCGGAAGTGACATCGTAACACCCGGGATGAGCGAAACTTCCAGAGGTTATATGGAGCTTGTCGGAGAGCATCCCTTCGGGCCGCCCGAAAGATGCTTCTTCACACAGGAAGATGTTACGCCTGACGCCGGCGTTTTCGTGACGGAATTCGGGAAAGGCAAAGGGATTTATTTGCCCTGGAAATGCGGGAGCGTATATTATAAAGAAGGGTATCAGAACACGTTATCGTTCGTGCAGGATGTTCTGTTCGGGCTCGCGGGTATTCCGGAACTGGCGAAGGAACTCACACCGATGGTGGAGCTGACCATGAACTATACGGAGGGAAAGCTTCTGCTGCAGCTCGTGAATACCAGCGGCGTTTTCGGAAACAGCTATTTCGCGCCGGTTCCGGTCAGGGACATTCAGATCAGGATTCCGCGGGAGTATCTGCTCCCAGGGACGCAGTGCAGCGCTGCAGCGCTGAACGGAGGAAACGCGTCTGCTTCTTTGGAGGACGGTGCGGTCAGCATTGTTTTGGATCAGTCGAAGGATTATGAAGCAATCGTTATCGGATAACCGGAAAGGAGACGGAAGAATTATGAAAATCGGCTTTATCGGACTTGGAATTATGGGAAAGGCGATGGCGGTCAATCTTGCAAAGGCAGGCCATGATCTGTATGTCATGGATCACCATCAGGAACATATTGACGCGGTCGCGGCTTTCGGAGGACACGCGTCGAACTATGCGGAAATCGGAGCGGAAACGGAAGTTGTGATCACGATGCTGCCGAATTCTCCGCAGGTAAAGGAAGTTATGCTCGGCGAAGAAGGACTTGGCGCGAAGATGCACGCGGGACAGGTATTTATTGACTGCAGCTCGATCAATCCGCTCGCGAGCAAGGAGATCGGCGCCGCGCTTGCCAAACGCGGAATTGAAATGCTGGACGCACCCGTATCCGGCGGCGAACCCAAGGCAATTGACGGAACACTCTCGTTTATGGTCGGCGGCAGACAGGAAGTGTTCGACCGCTTTGTTCCGGTCCTGAAACTGATGGGTTCTTCGGTCGTGCGCTGCGGAGATCTCGGCGCCGGCAACACGACCAAGCTTGCCAATCAGATCATTGTCGCGGCGAATATCGCGGCTGTAGCGGAAGGCTTTATGCTTGCGAAAAAGGCAGGCGTGAATCCGGAAACCGTCTTTGAAGCGATTCGCGGAGGACTTGCGGGAAGCACGGTCATGGATGCCAAGGGACCGATGATGCTGTCCGATAATACAAAGCCCGGCTTCCGCATTGACCTTCATATCAAGGACCTGAACAACGCGATTGATACCGCGCATGAAGTCGGCTCTCCGCTGCCCCTGACCTCGCAGACAATGGAAATGATGCAGTATCTGAAGGCAAATGGAATGGAAAAGTTCGATCACAGCGCCATCGCAAAGTACTATGAGCACATGGCGAATGAGAACCTTTACGACTGAGTCCTGGTGCCCGACCCTGGAAACTGACCCTTACAAGCGGGTTCCGGCGGCCGGCCTTTCCCTGCGCCGGTCTTTTCAGGCTCCTGCCTTTTTCAGCAGCGGCTCCGAGACTGTATGCCGGAAGAAATCGATCAGAGGACCCATAAAAAAGGCTGTTACGATTGTACCGATGCCGACCGCAGCACCCTGTGACCATCCGATCAGCACACAGCAGAAATCGAGCGTGATCCGGAACACCCGGAACGGAATCTTTTCGGAATGCTCGGCCATTGTGATCGCGAGGGCGTCATAGGTGGAAACGCCCAGATCCGCCGTATAATACAGTGCCGAAGCAAGGCACATGACAACGATACCCACTGCGAGCATTCCTGCCCGCAGTGGTGTTGTTTTGTCCGGAAATAGATACAGAAGCAGTTTCTCACTGGCTTCCGCGATATATCCCAGAAGAAAGAGATTGATCAGAGTGCCGAGGCCGATTTTGCTCCGGTTAATGAAGAACACGAGCACAAGCAGCGCCGCGTTTAACAACATATACCAGGTGCCGAACGAGAGCGGAGTCCTGTTCCATACGCCGTGCGCAAAACACTGAAACGGATCAAGGCCCAGCTCCGAATAGGAGAAAAAGCCGACCGCCACACCGGAAACGGATACGCCCAGAATGCTCATGAGTATTCTGGCTCTGATTTTCCGTCCGCCGGACTCAGGCACGGTCTGTTCTTGTGAAATGCCATGCATAGGCACGATAGTCTCCTCTTTCATGCGGCAGCGGAATACCAACCTCCATCAGCGCGGCGCCGGAAAATAACGCGCCGTCTTCCTCGCGCCGGTACATCGCGTCTTCCGGAAGACCCGCAAGACGGATAAATTTCGTCGGCTCATCGCCGAAGTGCAGCTCGGTGCGGACCGCGTTCACTACAAATTCGCTGCGGTCTTTCGAAGTATAGGACCACGCGGTGACGGGATCGGTATAAGGACTGGACAGTCTCCTGTAATCTCCGAAAAAGATCAGATTCTGTATCCGCCTTCTTTCTTTAATCTGTTCCCGGATTTCCGCCTTTTCTTCCCCGCCAAGCTTCGCGGGATCGAGTTCATAGCCGAAGGTTCCGGCCATAGCGACAATGCCGCGGGTGGACAACGGCGTGATTCTTCCGCTCTGTTCATTGGGAACTTTGGAGACATGCGCGCCCATGGTCTCACATGGATAGCCGAAGCTGGTTCCGTATTGAATCCGAAGCCTGTCGATCGCGTCTGTATTGTCGCTGCACCAGATCTGGCGGGAATACGCGAGCATGCCTGCGTCGAAACGGCCGCCGCCGCCCGAGCAGCTTTCAATCAGCATGTTCGGATATCGCTTTCCGATACGCTCCAGAAGACCATAAAGCCCCAGAACATAGTCATAGAGAACCCGCCCCTGATCGTCTGCCGTGCAGGAATAGATATCGGAAATCGAACGGTTGTAGTCCCATTTCAGGTAGTCAATCTGACAAGGGTCGAGCGACTTTGTAATCTGCGCGAAAACATTGTCGACCACTTCTTTTCTCGAAAAGTCCAGTACCAGCTGATTTCTGCTGCGCACAGGTTCACGGCCCGGAATCCGCAGCGCGTAATCCGGATGCGCCCTGTACAGGTCGCTGTCTTCCGAAATCATCTCGGGCTCGACCCAGATGCCGAACGAAAGTCCCATTGCATGTACCTTTTCGGAGAGCTCCGAAAGCGGCATGCCGAGCTTCTTCTCGTTGACGTACCAGTCGCCGAGGCCGCTGTTATCATCATCCCGTTTTCCGAACCAGCCGTCGTCGACGACCAGAAGATCAATGTCCAGATCTTTTGCCTGTTTTGCGAGATCCAGAATCTTTTTCCCGTCAAAATCGAAGTAGCAGGCTTCCCAGCTGTTGAGAAGAACCGGCGTCACTTTGTTTTTATACGGTCCCCGGATAATGTGCCCGCGGATACAGTCCGTAAGCTTGATCGAAAGATCGCCAAGACCATTGCCGCTCCTGCACAGAACCGCTTCCGGCGCGGTAAAGGTTTCGCCTTTTGCAAGAGGATAGCGGAACGCGTAGTCGGAAACGCCCATCTGGAAACGCGTCCCTTCAAAAGGATCCATTGCGGCAACCGCCATGGATCCGCCGCTGTAGAGCATCTGCACCGCGATGCAGGCTCCCGCGGTTTCGGTCGTGTCCGGCTCCGCCAGAATGCAGAGCGGATTGAACTGATGCGAGGAAGTCCCGCGGCGGCTGATCAGCGTCTGCTCCGTGTGGGTAACCGGATTTCTCTGGAAGCTCCGTTCAAGCCCCTGATAGCCGTACAAACTGATCAGATCATAATGCCCCGTGACAAAGTCGAGGTTCGCGCTGAGCGCCCGGTGCAGATACAGGGGTTCCTCCGCAAGATTCGTGATCTTCGCGCAGCGGGTGATGATATCGGATTCGGGCAGAACACCGTAGAAGAGTTCCACCCGGATGCCGGCCGCCGGATCTTCGAGCGTGATGATCAGAGTTTCTGCTTCTTCTTCCCCGGCATAAACCGTAGGAAGTCCCTGCAGGGCGTATTTGCCCTTCTGAATCTTATGTGATACATACCGGGGATCACAGCCGATTTTTCCGTCCTTTGTTTCCACCATCAGAGCCTGCGAGCGGAAGTCTCCGGTTCCCTGTGACGGGTACTCCTGCGGCAGGCAGTCCAGAGAGTAGGTCCTGTCTGTGCCTGCATCCGGAGGGTTCGGGCAAAAGCCCCGGTCCCGGAACGTGAGAACGTAGTCCATCGACCCTTCCGTGCGTCTGCCGTAGTACAGATGCAGAAGCCTGTCGTGAGAATCCGCCTGCATCTGGTAGGTGCTGGTCCCTGTTTGCAGAGTAAAGATTCGTTTTGTGCTGTCAAATAGAATTGCCATTGGTTCCTCCATCCTGTTGCTGATGACGGGCCTTTTACAGCTTGCCGCCGGAAGTCGCGATGCCTTCTACGAACTGCTTCTGGAAAATCACATAAATGATTACCATGGGCAGGATGGCAAGAACTGCCGCCGCCATCATGGAAGGATAATCGTTGCTGTACTGTCCCTGCATCTTGGCGAGTGCGGCAGACAAGGTAGTAGCTTCCGCGTTCGGCGCTGCGATCATCGGCCACATCAGATCTTTAAAAGCGAATACCGCGGTAAAGATGCCAAGGGATACCATGGAGGAACGCGTCAGCGGCATCATGATATAAAGAAACCGCTGCCCGACATTGCATCCGTCGATGGTGGCTGCCTCTTCGAGGTCTTTGGGAAGTCCCTCATAGCCCACCTTCAGAAGATACGTGCCGAAGGCTGTGACAAGACCTGGAAATACAAGGCCGAACATCGAATTCAGAGCACCGAGTTTCGAGATCATGGTGTACTGCGGAATGATGAAAATCTGGGAAGGAATCATCATCTGGATCAGTACCAGAGAGAACAGGAAGTTCTTCCCCGGAAATTTCAGCCTTCCGAACGCGTATCCCGCCATTGTCGCAGTGAGACATGCACACACTACGCGGAAGAAGATCAGCAGCAGGGTGTTCTTATACAGGATCAGAAAATTGTAGCTCTTCCATACCGTGCCGAAGTTCTCCCAGTGCCAGCCCGCATGAGGAAAAATATAAAAAGGATTGACGCTGATGGCTTCCTGATTTGTCTTCAGCGCTGTCAGAATCATCCAGACAAAAGGAACAATCATAACAACGGAAATAAAAATCAGAAAGATATGAATGAAGACCGTGGAAGCGGTCTTTTTGGCCTTATAGCTTTTCATTATAACTCCCTCCGATTACGGATGATAGACAAACTTCTTCTCGGCCTTCTGCAGAATGAAGGTGATCAGCATGATGAACAGAACCAGAATGACGACGATCGTGGCGCCGGCGCCTTTATTGTTTTCCGTGAAGGAATAGGTGTAAAACAGGTATACGATCGACTCTGTTTTGGAAAGAGCCATATTGGTCTTGTCCATAACCATGAACATCAGATCGAAAACCGTCAGCGCGCCGATCAGACCTGTCTGCAGAATAAAGAAGGTCGTAGGAGACAGCAGCGGCCATGTGATATTCCAGAACTGCTGCCAGCCGTTTGCTCCGTCGATCAGTGCTGCTTCATAGTAGTCGTGCGGTATTTCCTGCAGCCCTCCGATAAAGAGAACCATGTTGTAGCCGATTGCGGACCAGATTCCGATGATTGCAATGGAAAGCCATGCGATTTTCGGATTGGAAATCCAGGCGGTATTGGTATGGAACAAGTTGTTTAACAGACCGAACTGCTGATTGTAAATCCACTTCCAGACCATGGCTACCGCCGCCGGCGCGCAGACCATGGGAAGGAAGAAGATGGTACGATACGCGGAGCGGCCTTTGATCTTGCGGTTAAGAAGAACCGCGAGCAGTATGGCAATGGCGATGGAAAACGGAACCTGTACCAGCGTGTACTTGATCGTGTTCCAAAGAGACTGCCACATTTCTGCGGATGCGCTTCCGGTAAGCATGTTCTGATAGTTTTTCAGTCCGATAAATATGTTACCCTTTCCAAAATCTCCGGTTTTGCAAAAGCTCTGCCAGATCGTCTGGAATACGGGAATGAAGTTCAGGATGATCAGTCCGATCATTGTCGGCGCTACAAAGGCAAGCCCCCAGACCGCTTCATTTTTCGCCCTTGGCGTCATTTTAGCCCTGTGTTTGACGTTCGTTTTGGACACGTTCTGCCTCCTTTGGAAATGACAGCCGGCAGGAGAACCTGCCGGCTGAATACGGACGCTGCTCGGAAAAGTTACTCGTTCGCGATGGCGTCTTCGATGATCTTCTGCGCATTGTCGCATGCGGCTGCCATCTTTGCCGGATCAGAAGGATCCTGCCATGCATCCAAGAAGCAGCCTTCCTGCTGGATGGCGTCTTCCCAGACCGTTGTCTTTCTCGTATACGGACGGAAGTAAAGTGAGCCGTCATCCTCAATCTTGGTGAACGCGGACAGATCCATGCCGTCAAAGGAAGATGTAAACGCGTCGGACATATCCTTGTAAGCTGCCATGGTTACGCCGAGCTCCGCCTGTTTCTGTTGTCCTTCCTTGGAGCTGAAATAGGAAATCAGGCTGTATGCTTCATCGGGGTGCTTCGTATTTGCGGAGATCGCCCAGCCCAGACCGTTATAGCAGGACTGTCTTTCGCCCTTATCGCAGGATCCGTTGCCGTTGACATCCGCGTAGGGAAGTACTGCCCACTTGTAGTTCGCGTGATCCTGTGCAGTATAGAAGGAATTAACCATCCAGGAACCCTGTGTGATCATGCCGACGATATTGGACTGGAACAGAGAATCGGTTCCGGATTCCGCGACCATAGTCTGCGGAACTGCCGCAGTCAGGAGTTTGCGGACCATTTCCATGCCTGCCTTGCTCTCGTCACTGCCGATGGTTGTACCCTTGTGATCGTCTGTAATGACCTGTCCGCCGTAGTCGTAGATCAGGTTATACCAGCCGTCCTGGTTGTTGGAAGTGTTCAGCGCATAGCCGTAGACACCGTCTGCGGCACCTTTCTTCGTGATTTCCGATGCAGCATTATACACATCTTCCCATGTCCAGTCATCGGTGGGAGTCGCTACGCCGTATTTGTCAAAAATCGCCTGATTGTATAATAAAGCGATCGTGTCATGATCCTTGGGCAGAGCGTACTGATGTCCGTCCGAAGAGTAGAGGGAAACGATTCCTTCATAATAATTGGAGAGGTCGATGGCGTCATCCTTTGCGATGTAATCATCCAGATTCAGGAGCATGTTGTTTTCCATATACATCTGCGCTGTATTGGAATGCATCCAGAACACATCCGGCATTTCACCGCCGGAAGCACCTGCTTCCAGAAGCGTCCAGTACTGATCCCAGGTGATGACATTGATTTTCACCGGAACACCGGAAGTCTTCGTCCATTCATCCGCGATCTGCTGGAGACCGGCGAGCTGATTGTTGTCCCAGATATCGACCTGCAGAGTGTCACTGCCTGCCGCCGAAGCGGTTGTCTTTGCTTCCGCGGAATCCGTGGAAGCGGAGCTGCCTGTGCCGCCGGAGCTGCCGCATCCCGCAAGGAACGCAGTACCCATCATTGCCGCAAGTATTACAGATATTGCCTTCTTTTTCATGCTATCCTCCTTGAGTTTACATCCTTCTAGCACTGCCTGCCGGAAACAAGCTGTTCTCTTTTCCCTTTTCCCGTCAGCTTTCTTTAAAGTTCCGGCTTCTGCAGTTATTATATGTATATTTTGACGGAAATCACAGGCAATAAAGGAACGGATTAATGTCATTTTGTATATAGTAGAATGAAAACAAACCAGTCAGAATCGATATGGCATAATCGCAACAAACATGCTATTATGGAAACAAGATAAGCGAGGACCCGGATAGAAGGGGGGAGAAATTACCGTGAAGAAGACTGTGTATTCCAAAGAGGAGGAGGCACGTCAGAAAGAGCTGAGAAAAGCGCGGTTTACGGAGGATGAGCGCTACCGGTGCCTTGAAAATCTTACCGAGACCAGCCAGGAACTTTCCCTGATCCACAGCGGCATGGAACGCTGCCATCCGCTGCATGTCTGGCAGGGAGTACGGGCTGAGTACATTATTCATTTTGTGATCCGGGGAAAGGGCGTCTATACTGTCGGCGGGCGGACTTATGCCCTTGAAGGAGGGCAGATGTTTCTGATCCGGCCGGACACCAAGATTGTCTATATTGCCGATGAAGCTGACCCGTGGGAGTACGCGTGGATCGGAATCCGGGGAGAACGGGTGCCACATCTTTTAGCTGCCTGCGGCTTTCACTCCGGAATTGACGTGCTGGACGCACCGGACCTCACACCGGTTCTCCGCAACATTCAGGAAATTCTTGATCTGCATGAACTATCGGACGCGAACACGCTGTTCCGCGAATCCTGCCTGCTGCGGATCATCGCGTGTCTGATTCAATACCGGCGGCAGCTTCTTCCTTCGGACGCCGCAGGAAGGAAGCCGCAGCAGTCCAAGGTTTATGTGACGGATGCGGTCTCTTACATCAAATCCCATTACGCGGACACGATCAGTGTCAGCGGTATCGCGGAGATCCTGGGGATCAGCAGGGCATATCTGAACAAGGCCTTTCAGCAGGAGCTTGGTATGTCTGTTCAGCGTTTTCTGATTGATTATCGTATGCACAGCGCCGCGAATCTTCTGTATAACAGCGAGATGAGTATCCAGCAGATCAGCGAGGCAGTCGGATATGATGATCAGCTGACCTTTTCCAAGGCATTCAAGAAAAAATTTGGTGTCAGCCCTACCGGTTACCGCCAGCCTTCGCATCCGATCCGGATTTATCATGAAAAACAGCCGGCGCCGCCCTCAGACGGCGCATAACGCTGGCAAAACAAGATCGCGGCTTCCGGTATTATACGGATGCCGCGATCTTTGTCATCTCCGCAGGTGTCTCTCTCATATCGTGGGAAAACCACAGCAGCAGGCAGGAATAGATACCACCAATACGGAAAGCCATCCGGAATTTCCGGATACCCGGAACGTCTTGCGCATCGGAATTTCTGCCGGCCGCGTCCGCAGTTCCGGCTGCATCGGGAATTTTATCGAACGCGAAGTATTCCTTCAGAACATCCAGCAGCTGACCGGAGAGCCCCGCTTTGTTCAAAAGAAGGAGCTGTTCCCTGTTCTCGTAAAACGCCTGAAAAACAGGATAGATAAAAGATTCGAAATCTGTCTTCGGCACTTCGGCGGCGCCGTCGTTCTTCGGGAGCATTTCAAACAGGCAGCAGCGCAGGACTTCCTCTTTGGAGGTGAAGTGCCGGTAAAAGGTTGCCCTGTGGATACCTGCCTGTCTCGCTATTTCACCAACCGCAATATCATTATAGTTTTCTGTTTTCATCAGCTGCAGAAGCGCTTTTTCAACGCACCTTTGGATCAGATTGTGATCGAGATCTTTTCTTCTTGGCAAAGCGACACCTCCATAGAAATGTTGCGGTTTCGGATCCGTCCGTTCGTAAGGATTGAACATAACGACATTTGTCGCTATATTCAAATATGAAGCGAAGTCGTGACGCTTGTCAAGAAGATTTTGTGCCGCAGGTCAAGAGCGGCGGAATGGAGATTATATATGAAGTATTTTCTGATTCTTCTGGTTCTGGCACTGATTGCCAGTTCCTGCGGTTTCTACAAATATGTGTGGTTCATATCGATCGGATACGGAGCCGCCGTCGCACTGATCGGGGCAGGGCTTCTGGTGCTGTTCTCGGGGAATCTTACTGCGGGGACTGTTTTGCAGTGCGTGCTGTTCATCGCGTACGGCTGCCGGCTTTCCGGATATCTTGCGTACCGCGATCTCAAAACCGCGTACCATCGCAGGATGAAAGGCGAAGTGAAAGAGAATAACAGCGTATCCTTCGCGGCAAAGACCGGCATCTGGGTTTCCGCCGCAATTCTTTATGTACTGGAAACTTCTCCTGTACTGTTCCGGCTTTCCGGGAACAAGGGAACCGACGCGTTCTGCATCGCGGGCTTTGTGATCTCCGTTATCGGACTTCTTCTCGAGAGCACCGCGGATCTGCAGAAGAACCGCGCAAAGAAGAAAAATCCGGGACGCTTTGTCGATACGGGGCTGTTTCGTCTGGTGCGCTGCCCGAATTATTTTGGCGAGATGGTTTTCTGGACCGGCGTATTCATCTCCGGCCTGAACGTATATCATACCGCGGGCATGTGGATCTGCGCTGTTCTTGGTTATGCCGGCATCATCTATGTGATGTTCGGAGGCGCCCGCCGGCTGGAAATCCGTCAGGATAAGAACTACGGCAGTGATCCCGAATATCAGAAGTACAAGAAAAGAACGCCGATTATGATTCCGTTCGTACCGATATATTCCGTAAAAGAACACAAATGGCTGGTGGCATAATGACAGCGCGGCGAAGTGGAAATGAAGGCGCAGGCGTTCCGGAGGGCTTTGATCTGACCATGGCGCTGATGGACTGTCTTCCGGTTCTCTTTTTCAGCATCAGCGCCGGAATTCTGGCGTACCGGTTGAAGAGCACTTTATTCGGTGTCGGCATTTTTCTGGTTATTCTGGCCGGCGCCATGAAGGCCGGCTGGAAATTTGTGATCGCGTTGCGCAAGAAGGATGTGCCTTTTCTGAACCGGCAGATGCGGGTTTTGATGCCGGCGGGGTTTGTTTTGGCGCTGGCAGCCCTTATTACGGACAGAAACCGCTGGTCCCCGGCTGCGGTGATGCGTCATATGACAGCTTTTCCAGCGGTTATCTTCTTCCTTGCCGGGGTGGCAGGGCTTTTCACGCTCGTCTTTTTCGCGCGGCATCTGGATCACAGGGATGCGGCCGCGAACTGGAAGGAACAGATGGTGAACGGGATTACCCAGTTCTGTGTGATGCTGGGGATCATTTTCTGACAGGCATAGTTAATAAGTAGAAAATTGTTCATGTGCAGTTATTGTGTCGGGGATACGGCGCGGTAACTGTTTTTTACTATAACAATAAGGCAGCAGTTTCAACAGCGGAGATTCCGGTTAATGTGCGGGATTTCCGCTGTTTTTCGTGGCACTCTTCTCGTAAAGGCCCGGTTGTATTTCCGGACCCGCGCATTTATGATGGTAGTGAAATAGAGAAGAAGAGGGGTGTTTCGTGAAAGATCTACGCAAATTCATCAGATACTACAAACCTTACCGGACCGTCTTTTATCTGGACCTTTTATGCGCAATGGTCATCAGTCTGATCGACCTTGCCTTTCCGCAGGCGCTTCGATATCTGACACAGACGCTGTTTCAGGGATCAGCGGACAGAATCCTGCGGACGCTGCCGTTTCTTGCAGCCGTGTTTTTCGCGGCATATATAGTGCAGGCGCTGTGCCGCTATTACGTGGGCTGTCAGGGGCACGTCATGGGCGCAAAGATGGAGCGGGACATGCGGCAGGAGCTGTTCGAACATTATGAGCAGCTCTCATTCTCTTATTATGACCGGAACAATACCGGGCAGATGATGAGCAAGCTGGTCTCCGATCTGTTTGATATCTCCGAAATGGCGCACCACGGCCCCGAAAATCTGTTTATTTCGTTGATTAAGCTGGCCGGCTCGTTTGTTTTTCTCTTTCTGACCGAGTGGAAGCTGGCTCTGATTCTGCTCGCGATAGCCATGACGATGTTCGTCGTGTGTCTGCGTCAAAATGAGACGATGCAGGAAACATTCATGGACAACCGCCGCAAAATCGGCGATATCAATGCCGCTCTGAACGATTCGCTTTCCGGAATCCGCGTCGTGCAGGCTTTTGCCAACGAGGATCTGGAGCGTGTGAAATTCGAAAAGGGGAACGAGGCATTCCTGCAGTCCAAGAAGAGAAATTATCGGGCGATGGGACAATTCCAGAGCACCACGACGTTCTTTATCGGTATGATGTACCTCGCGACGCTCGTGTTTGGCGGCTGGTTTGTCGCGAGGGGAGATATGACGCCCGGGGACCTTGCGATTGCCGCGATCTATATCGGAATCTTTGTCAGCCCGATCCAGATTCTGGTCGAACTGACCGAAATGCTGCAGAAGGGCTTTTCCGGTTTCCGGAGGTTCCGCGCGGTGATCGAGGCGCAGCCGGAGATCGTGGATCATCCGGGGGCCGGGCCGCTGCCGAATCCGAAGGGGGATATTGTTTTTCACGATGTCAGCTTTGAATATACAGGCGAAGAGGAAGTGCTGCATCACATCAGTCTGACGATACCGCGCGGACAGTCGGTGGCGCTGGTCGGACCGTCCGGCGGAGGCAAATCGACGGTCTGCTCGCTGATTCCGCGGTTTTACGATGTGAGCGCCGGAACGATCACCATCGGCGGTACAGATATACGGACCGTGCGCCTGCAGTCCCTGCGACAGAATATCGGCATTGTTCAGCAGGATGTTTACCTGTTTTCCGGTACAATCCGGGAAAACATTTCCTACGGTAAGCCTGACGCCACCGATGAAGAAATCCGGCGCGCTGCGTCCCTTGCCGACCTGGACGAGTTTATTGAGTCGCTGCCGGACGGATATGATACTTTCGTCGGGGAACGCGGCACGAGATTATCGGGCGGGCAGAAACAGAGAATTTCGATCGCCCGGATTTTCCTGCGGGATCCGGAGATCCTGATTCTTGACGAGGCAACGAGCGCGCTCGATAACGAGAGCGAGCGGTATATTCAGAAGAGTCTGGACCGCTTGTCCAAGGGAAGAACAACAATTACAATCGCGCACCGGCTTTCCACCATCCGCGGCGCGGATCAGATTTATGTCATCGAGGATGGCAAAGTGGCGGAGCACGGAACGCATGCGGAGCTGACCGGTAAAGCAGATGGCATTTATGCCAGATACTGCCGTCTTTCTGTTTCCTAGAAGGAGGCGGAATGAAATCACCGAAAACATGGAATTATCGCCGGGCGGTGATTACCGCGCTTGCGGTGCTTGCCGTATTTATCATGATTCCGGTCTGCCGCGCGGTTCGCGGGAACATCATAAGGCGGCGCGAGGCGGCTATGCAGGCAGGGAAGATTGTCATTTCGGATTCCGGCAGGATGCAGATTCAGACAAGGTATTATACGCTGAACTGTCCTGAGGGGTGGAGAGGTAAGATCGCTGTGGAATGTTTTTCCGCGGATGAAAAATTCCTCGGGGATCAGAGTGATCGGAGAATCAAGACGTCCTACATAGATCCGGAGAACTACACTCTCCGCCTGCTGTATCACAAAGAGCAGAAGGATTATCCGGTCGCGGATCTGACGATGGCCTGTTATCTGCAGGATTATCAGAATCTTCATAACTGGATCTATGCCGGGCGGTTTCATGTAGATAAACCCGATCATTTCTATGACACTTATCTGCTGGTCATTTACCCGGACGAGCCGGAAGATATCCGCGAAGATCCGGTGTATCAGAAGATGCGCGGAGAAGTTTATGCTGTCGCTGCCGGCCTTGTTCCGAGGACTCGTTTTCTTCAAAAAGAAGACATGAGGCTGTATATCAGCTGGCGTCCGAATGCAAACCCGGAAGACCACGGCTCGACGTGGGAAGAATATTACGCGGAGCGGGAAGCTGCGTTGAAGAAGGAGCGGGAGGAGAAAGCGGAGAAGACCGGCAAGTCTTCCGGCCGGAATGGAAAACAAACCGGAAGATCGCACTACAGCGGAGATCAGCCGGACCCGTACAGCAGAGAAGATTATGATGATGCGGATGACTTCGCGGACGACTGGGCGGATGAATTTAATGAGTATGGAGACGAGGATGAAGGCTGGGAAGCGGCGCATGATTATTACGAAGGTGACGATTAAATAATACCGTTTTCGGAAGATTTCCAAGAAATTTGCATTATTACATGGAGTGGAAAATGCCGCAGGAAGAGAAAAACTGCCTGATCATGATGGCCAGTTATAACGGCGAGAGATTTATAAAAGAGCAGATTGAGAGTATCATTGCGCAAACTTATCAGAATTGGCACCTGATTATTCAGGATGATGGTTCAACGGACCATACAGTCAGCATTATTGAGCAGTTCGTCAAAACAGATCCGAGAATCCGCATATTTGTAAATGACAGCGGAAAGCATGGACCGTATCAGAACTTCAACGCGCTGATTAACAGGTGCAGGAACAGCGGTGAAAAATATGATCTGTATTTCTTTGCGGATCAGGATGATTGCTGGGACCGGGATAAGATTGAAAAATTTATTTCATTCTATGACCAGTGTGCTGTCGAACCGGCCAAGCCTGTGCTGGTTTATGGAGACATGCGAATCATTGATCAGAGTGGGATAACAACATATGAAAGCCTGAATGCGCTGGACAGAATTGAGAGAACACCGAAGAGTATGTTTTTTGATACTTCTGTCTGGGGATGCAATATGATGTTCAACAGAGCCCTGCTCATGGATATTCAACCGGTTTCGGAGAAGTCCGAGCGCATTTGGGGACATGATCAATACTTTGCCAGATGGGCGGGGATTAGAGGGGAGTTGCTGTTTTTCCATGACATCTGCATGTCTTATAGAAGATACGGGGAGAGTGTTACCGCGGAACATGTTTTCACTGTAGATAAACGGAGAATTCTTGACAGATTGAATAAACTGGACGAGCTCGCATTTGATCATGCCGTGATGTATAAAAGTGCTCTGTTTGTAATTGATCAGTTGAAAAAAGCCGATCTGTCAAAACAGGAAAAACAAACGATCCTCGGCATCCAACGATGTATTGAGAAAGGCGGTCTTACTGCCCTTTGGTATTTTGCAGTATCCGGAATCAATCTCGGAAGAAGGGTAAGAACAGCATCGCATCTGTTCATTCTGGTTCTGGGAATCTACAAGAAGCATCTGAAAGAGATTCAATAATGACCAGTTGAAAAAAAGGGGCTTACATTAACGGCAGAAGTGTGATAGCTTATGTAGGCACATTCTTATACGGTATAATTGGAAACGCACACTCCTTGCAGTGATAACGAACAACACGGCAGTCACTGAAAGGAGTTTTTATATGCCCGAAAATAAACTGGAAAATTTTGTCTTCACTCTTATTATGGCTTTCCTCATGGTTTACGCGATGATCTGCTACAATATAGCGCTTAATATCGGCGGCATGAAGGATACGGTGTTCCTGATGGCTTTTCATGAGCTTATCATCATGTGGCCGGTTGCCATTATTCTGGAAATGTTTATAATGGAGAAGCCGGTTATGGCGCTTACAAGCCGCGTCGTCACAGAGGACATGCCGTTCTTTTTCATGTTGCTGACACGCTGCGCTCTGACCGTCTGCCTGATGTGCCCGGCAATGAGTCTCATCGCGACTTTCCTGTTCAAGGAATACCGCGAAGCTGGCCTTGTCAGTGTCTTTCTGCAGACGGCAGCGTTCAACTTTCCTATGGCGCTTTGCTGGCAGATCTTTTTTGCCGGTCCTGCCGGAAGATGGATCTTCAGAACTTTGTTCAGAAGAAAACGCACTGTGTGTTCAGAAGAAAACGCGCAGTGAAATAAAGGAGACTGCACTGTTATGGCAGAAGATGTTTACAAACCGCGTGTGCCGGATTTGATGGAAGCTGTATTTGACATTGGCTATCTGACGTTTGATCTGATTGCCGGGATTCTGTTCTTTGCTTTTTCTCAGGGCAGGATTCTGTTTATTCTTTACGGCATTCTGACACTGACGCTCTGCGGCGGAGACGCGTTTCATCTGCTGCCGAGAGTAAAAAGAGCGCTTAAAGGAAGCAATGACAGGATCAGGAAGCAGCTTGGCATCGGTCTGCAGGTTTCTTCCATTACCATGACGGTTTTTTACATCTTTCTGCTTTATATCTGGAAGTACACTTTTTACGAGCTGAAAGCGCCGGCCGCGCTGGAAATCATGATCTGGGTTTCCGCACTTATACGGATGATCGTCTGCCTGCTTCCGCAGAATAACTGGTGCGGAGAACAGGGGAATCCGAAGCTGTCCCTGCTTAGAAATTCGGTATTTGCCGTTACCGGAATCGGCGTCATCATCCTTTACGCAATATCCGGCAATACTTACGGATATCATATGAACCGTATGATTGCAGCGATCATTATTTCATTCGGCTGTTATCTGCCGGTGACACTTCTTAGCAGGAAAATGCCGAAAATCGGTATGTTGATGATTCCAAAGACATGCGCGTATATCTGGATGATCGTTATGGGGCTGCAGCTGCTGTTTTGAACGGAGCAGTCAGAATCTGCGCAGCATATTATCCATTCACTGTAATAGACAACAGAAACTTCATCCTACCCACTTACGATCTCTCGAGAGCGATCAGCCCAACCGGCCGGCCGCTCTTTTTGTTTGCGCGTCACGGATGCGCCCTGAAGATTTATCTCAAGGCATCCGATACAGATATAAAAAACCGAATATGAAGATACTCAAAACCGGCAGCCTGTGGCATCCTTTATGGCATCAGTTATCATGATCGGATCCGAAATAACAAATTTGCAACTGGAAAGAGAGAGGATATCAATGGGTAAAGAGAGGGTTTCTGTTTCCGCCGATAATACGGACAGGCTTGTCACAACCAGCCTCTGGCGGATTATTTTATACAGCCTGCTCCCGGCTGCCGGCAATCTGTTCATGATTTTTTTCACCATGAATACGTATATTGCCAACGGAGGCTTCGGCCTGTCAATGGCGCTTGCCGCTTCAATTGCTTCGGCCGCTCAGATCTGGGACGCCGTGACAGATCCTGTCATTGCAGTCATCGTACCGAAGATTAACACCCGGTTCGGAGCCGCACGGCCGATTATGCTGACGGGTCTTATCATTACTGTATTCGCAACGTACAGTTCCGTCTTCCTGCTGCCGGGGACCGGTGCTGTTGGCTGGGTAATCTGCTATTTTGCTTATTTTCTCGGCCGTACCATCATGAATCAGGGTAAAAACATCGCTTCCAACATCATCACAAAAGATCCGACCCAGCGGCCGCTGATCGGACGCTGTACGCAGATTTACACACTTGTGATCGCGGCTGCTCTTTCAGTGTACCGCTCCAAGATCCTGTTTCCGAAATACGGTTCCATCAGCTTCGAGCTGCTGCGGGAATTCGGTGTAACGGTGATGATCATCGGCACTGTTTTTGTTATTCTCGCCTGCATCGCCATTTCAGAAGCGGACACACAGGAAAACATTGCGGCAAACTACCGTCCCGGCGTCAAGATCAATATCCTTGACATGTTCCGTATGTTCAAGGAAAACCCGGCGTTCCTGACCTGCGTGATTTCGGATGGAACCGATAAGATGGCGAACGAAGTCACTTCGGCCTCGGTAGTTACGACAATGCTGTTCGGCATTCTGATCGGCAACTACAAGTTCACCGGCGATATCAGTATGATTACCGCTGCTGTCACAATTGTGCTGATCTTCTTCATTACCGGCGTTGCACGTAAGAAGGGAGCCGGTACGGCGTACCTGCGTTTCACAAAGCTTGCCTGCCTTGTGATCGTCGCGATGTTTGTGTTCATGCTGACCGGCGCTTACAGATCTGTCAGCGTCAAAATCGTACCGACCGTAATCTTCATTATCCTGTACGCGCTCTTAAGCGCGGCGAAATCCACAACATCAGCCTGCATGGTTACGATGTATCAGGATGTTGCGGACTATCAGTTCTACCTGACAGGAAAGTATATGCCGGGCCTTGTCGTCGCAACGATCACGATGTCCGGAAAGCTTGTCAAAGCCTTAGGTGATCTCCTGATCGCCGCGTTTCTTGCGCTGATCGGATATACAACGACGACACCGCAGCCGAACGATCCGGAAACGCCGGCAATCTTCTGGGTCACCATGGTCATGTGGCTCGGCATGATGCTGCTTGGCTGGGGAGCATCTATTATCGCAATGAAGTGGTATCCTCTGGATAACGACAAAATGAGAGAAATCCAGATCGCCAATAAAAAGAAGCGGGCGGAAAACGAAGCCCTGAAGAAAGAAGGAGACTGATTATGAAAGTAGCTGTAATGGAAAGTCTTGGCATTTCAAATGAAGAGCTTAAATCTCTGGAAGCTCCGTTTGAGCAGCAGGGAACCGAGTTCTGCCACTATGACAAAACAACCGATGTGCAGACCCTGATCGGAGAGGCAAAGGATGCGGACGCGATGATTCTCGCGAACATGCCGATGCCCGCCGAAGTCATCCGCTCCTGCCCGAAGCTGAAATTTATCGATATTGCCTTCACCGGCGTGGATCATGTCGGTCTTGACGCCGCAAAGGAACGCGGCATTGCAGCAAGCAACGCGTCCGGATATTCGAATGAAGCGGTATCGGAACTGGTGATCGGCATGGTGCTTGGCATGGCGAGAAATCTGCGCGCCGTCGAAGACCGCTGCCGCAAGGGCGGTACGAAGGACGGCCTTGTCGGATGGGAAGTCAAGGGAAAAACAGTCGGCATCATCGGACTTGGCAAAATCGGCAGCAGAACAGCGGAGCTGTTTCATGTGCTGGGCGCGGATGTTTTGGCGCAGAGCAGAAGTCATCATACGGATGCGCCGGATTATGTCACACAGGTTGATCAGGAAGAGCTTCTTCGCCGCTCCGATATTGTTGTTCTTCACTGTCCGCTCAACGATTCGACGCGGGGCATGATCGGGGCAAAACAGCTCTCGATGATGAAGCCCTCCGCCATCCTTGTAAATGCGGCGAGAGGACCGGTCGTGAATGAGAAGGAACTGGCGGCTGCGCTGCGGGACGGCGTTATCGCAGGCGCGTGCCTTGACGTATTCGATAAGGAGCCTCCGCTTGCGGAAGACAGTGAGATCCTGCAGGCGCCGAATACGCTCGTGACGCCGCATGTTGCGTTCGCCACAAAAGAGTCCATGTCGCTGCGGGCAAAGATTGTTTTCGATAACCTGAAAGCATGGATGGACGGCAGCCGGATCAATGTGATCCTTTGAGAGGACCGGCATGGCAAGAGGAAAATCTGAGATGACAGATACGCAGTTTATGGTCGAGCCGGAGCGGAAGGTTCCATGCAGAGACTGTGATGTTTTGGTTGTCGGCGCGGGAACGGCAGGCTGCATTGCGGCAATTGCGGCTGCGCGTGCGGGAGCGGACGTTATCCTTGTGGAAAAGCTTCCGGTTCCCGGCGGCACCTATACGAACGGCGGCATCGGCGCGAACAGCTTCTACGCGATGGCGTCGGAAGGACTGCCGGCAAAACGTACGGTGGGCGGGATTCCGTATGAGCTGAATCAAAGGCTTGTCGAAGCCGGCGGCGGGACAGGATATATTCCTTCGCCGAAAGACCCGCACCATTCGCCGTACCGCTTCATGGCAGATCATGAAATATATAAAGGCGTCGTGAGCGAAATGCTCATGGAAAGCGGCGTCACGGTATTTCTGCAGACATTTTTCTGTGGTGTGATCAAGGAGGGCAGCAGGATAACAGCCGCTCTTATCGAGAACAAGGACGGACGCTTCGCGGTCCGCGCAAAACAGTATATTGACGCCTCCGGAGACGGAGACGTCGCGCGGGCGGCGGGACTGCAGCAGATCGGGCTCTGGCAGGATTATCATAAGGTCACAGGCGCACCGACAGGGCTTGTCTTCGGTATGGGCGGCGTCGATACGGAGCGGATGCTGAAAGAAAATCCCAGAGGCGTTGTGAAGCTGAGCGGGGCGGAAACAGGGATTCCCGGTGTTGTCTCCGAACAGTATGCTTTTACGACAATGATGGATCCGGATGCCTACAAGCCGGTTGTCGATCTGAAGCTGCGCGGATTTACAAGTATGTCGTCGATTCATAAAGGGGAGATGACCTATATCAACAATTCCAAAGGCGTGGACTGCGACGGCAGCCGCGCGGATGAACAGAGCCGCGCGGAGCTGGAGATGCGGGTCAGGATCATGAAATTTGCTGCTGCTCTGCGGGAGTGTGTACCCGGCTTTGAGGACGCTTACATGTCGTGGGCATCGGTGCAGCTGGGTGTGCGCGCAAGCCGCGTAACGGTCTGCGACAAGATGCTGACGCAGGAAGAAATTTCAAACGCGGCGCGATTTGACGATGAGATCGGCCTGTTCGGTTTCCATGACCTTTATAAGAAAGAGAATCCCGAATGTGAAATCAAGGCACCCGGCTTCTACGGCTTCCCTTACAGGATGCTGCTGCCGGTCGGCTGTGACAATCTCTTCATGGCGGGGCGGTGCGTTACAAAGGATCTGAAAGCGCATATGTCAACCCGCAATGTGCCTGGCTGTCAGGTGATGGGACAGGGGGCCGGCGCGGCGGCAGCGCTCTGCGCGGCTTCCGGGTGCACGACACGGGAGCTGCCGTACCGGGAACTCCGGAAGGTGCTGCTTGCGCAGGATGTGATATTGGATTAAGCGGGCGTCGCGGCGGCTGGGCTGCGGACTGTGGCCGGGCGGGCGCGGCGGCTGCGGGGCGGATTTTTTCGGCGGCCAGGGCTTGCGGCCTGCTGGCGCGGCGGCACGCGGCGCCGTCAATGCAATACGGCGCGCCCGGCCCGTATTGCATGAAAATTTCAGTACAAAATAAAGGCGCGGAGCCATATTGCATGAAAAACGTCGATTTCTATGCAATAGGCAGCGCGCCTTGAAATTTGTCTTGGATTTCTCATGCAATCAGCGGAGCTGCCGCGGTATTGCATGAAGTCCGGGGGCAGGTGATGTGCCGGCGGGTTGATCTTACCTTACTCCTCCAGCTTACCAAACCACGACTCAACCAGATACAACGGAATATTGATCAGCCTGTCTTCTTTCCGGTACCCGGACATGGAGAGCCGGAGTCCAATGACTTCGGGGTGTTTATCAAGGATTGTTTTCAGACTTTTGGCATTCAGATTTTCTTCCGCTTTAACTTCAATCGCATATACATTTCCTGACTGATAGACAAAGTCGAGTTCCATTCGGGAGTCGCTCCGGGAATAATAGTGAAGCTTATTGTGCAGCGTTGCAATCAGCTGCTGCGCAACATACTGTTCGGTAAAAGCTCCTTTGTACTCCACAAATCCGGTGTTTCCGGTCAGAATATCAGCAGGATCAGTCTGCGCCATCGCCCCTAAAAGTCCGAGGTCCAAAGCATATAATTTAAAAGCGTCAGGGTCTTCATAAAAGTTCAACGGCTTTGAAAATTGATTCACCTTGGTTACAGGATAAACCAGACCGGCATCCTTCAGCCAGGTGATCGCCATATCATAATCCTTTGCCCTTGCACCCTTTTTCATAATGCTGTAGGTGAACTTCTTGTTTTCTCTGGCAAGCTGAGAAGGAATGGAATTCCAGACCATTCTGACCCGTGGAAGCAATGCCGCCGGAATATGCTTGGAGAAGTCTGCATCATAATCGGAAACAATCCGATCCTGAATACGGCGTACCCTTTTTAAATCCTGAGAATCCGCATACGCAGCAACGGCTTCCGGCATTCCGCCGACATAATAATATTGCCGCAGCAGTTCGATAAAGGTATCGGCCATGGGTGATAGATTTTCCGGATTCTCGGTATCCAAAAGATCTGCAAGGCGTTCCTGCCCTATCGCCCACAGAAATTCGCGGAAGGTCATGGGATACATATTCAACTCATCCACTTTTCCTACAGGGAATCCGGACCCCTCGTGAACAGATAAGCCAAGCAGACTGCCGGCAACTGCAATATGGTATTCTCTGGCGTTCTCGCAGAAATATTTCAGCGATGTCAGACCGAGTGGCTCTTCCTGAATTTCATCCAGAAAGATAAAGGTTTTACCGGGGATGATTGTCTGTCCGGAAATCGCGGAGAGGTAGCGGAGAATCCGCTGGATATCAAAATCCTGAAAAAGTCCTGCAGTCTGAGGGTTGTGATCACAGTTGATATAGACCATATTATTGAAATTGATCTTACCAAATTCCTTCAGTGTCCAGGTCTTTCCAACCTGTCTGGCGCCTTCCAGAACCAAGGGCTTTCTCTGCGGATCGTCTTTCCACTGACAAAGGCTGTTATAAATTTTTCTTCGCATGCGGTCCCCCTTACCTTTGAATACCTGCTGGATTTCTCCATATACCAGAGCGTGTGAATGAGTGCTTCTTACAAGGTAGAATACATTTTTTACAGGGACTTTTCAAGGAAACATCACACTTTTTTACACGAGATTTTCAATAGATAGCACACTTTTTTACACGAGATTTCGATTCAACACTACACTTTTTTGCACGACATTCCGCGCAGGCAGCACAATTTGCACCAGTCAGTGAAAAACAAGTCTAACAATTCCCCCGATCTCTGCTAAACTATTCATAGAATTCTTTTCAACGGGGGGGCTGCTCAATGAAGAAATTATGGAAAAAAGTGCAATATCTTCGAAACCGCATCCGGCTCGACCGGAAAACATTCATTCTTTATTCCGTTTTGCGGATTCTGGTGATTCTGACCGCGGTCCGCTGCTTTTTCACGCAGAACTATGAAGGATTTGCGCTTTGTCTGCTGTCGCTTCTTCTGTTTTTGCTGCCCTCGCTCTTTGAAGAGCGTCTGAAACTGGATATCCCGCCGCTGTTTGAAGGCATCATTTATCTGTTTATCTATGCGGCGGAAATACTGGGCGAAGTCAACCATTATTACACGGCGATCCCCGGATGGGACACCATGCTGCACACGATTAACGGTTTCCTGTGCGCGGCCATCGGCTTCTCCCTTGTGGATATCCTGAACCGGAAAAGTCATTCCCTGAATCTGACACCGTTGTATCTGGCGGTCGTAGCTTTCTGCTTCTCCATGACGATCGGCGTAATCTGGGAATTCGTGGAATTTACGTTCGATCAGTTTTTCTATCTGGACATGCAGAAAGACTTTATCGTTAAGAATATCGCTTCCGTCACGCTTGATCCGACGCATTCCCAGATTCCGGTAAAGGTGTCCGACATCACAAGGACAATCATCGAGACGAAAAGCGGAAAAGAGTACATTATTAACGGCGGATACCTTGATATTGGCATCATCGACACCATGAAGGACCTGATGGTTAATTTCGTAGGTGCGATTGTTTTCAGCGTTATCGGATATTTTGGCGTCAAGTACAGAGAGCGCAGGAGCAGGGTGAACAAAATCGCGGACGATCTTATCGTCCGGACGCTTTCCGACGACGAGATGATGGAACAGCAGCAGATCATCGAGGCAAAACAGGCCGAACGGAAAAAAGACCGCAAATAATGCCTTTTGTCAGAGCATCCCCGGTCTGCGCGGCAGGAATTTCTTGTCCGGATGCGGGAACAGAATCCCGGTATCCGGAGCTGGCTGCATTTCGGCGATCTGGATCCCGACGGATTCTGTATTCTGGAGAACCTGAGGAGAAAGACAGGCATTGATTTCAGAAGCTGGAAGATAGATCTGCTCTCCTTAAAAAAGTACCGGGTGTACGCGAAAGAACTGAATCAGAATGACAGGACAAAGGCGGAGAATCTGATCCGTGAAGAAAAGTATACAGAGATACTCTCCTACATGCTGCAGCAGGGTGTAAAACTGGAGCAGGAGATAATCAGCTGGAAGGAAGAAGCTGACAAAATAAAATTATAGAGAGGCGGTTTGTTATGGGGTTTGCAGAAGATTTTGTCTGGGGAGCAGCTACAGCGTCTTACCAGATCGAGGGCGGTGCACAGGAAGGCGGCAGGGGAAAGAGCATCTGGGATGTTTTCTCTCATGAACCGGGAAGAGTCTATGAGGGACATACCGGAGACGTTGCCTGCGATTCCTATCACCGGTACAAAGAAGACATCGCCATTATGAAGGAACTTGGCATCAAAGCCTATCGTCTTTCCTTCAGCTGGCCGAGGATCCTGCCCGAAGGGACAGGAAAGGTGAATCAGGAAGGTATTGCCTATTACGATCACGTCATTGACGCTCTTCTGGAGGCGGGTATCGAGCCTTATGTGACACTGTTTCACTGGGATCTTCCCTTTGAACTGGAAAAGCGGGGCGCATGGAAGAATCCTTCGATCGTCAGTGCTTTTGCCGACTATGCTGCGCTTGTGTCAGAACATTTCTCCGACAGGATCCGGCACTTTTTTACAATTAATGAACCGCAGTGCGCGGCCGGCCTTGGTTATGTGACCGGTGAATTTGCGCCGGGAATCAGGGAGGGAACGGCATCCTTTTTCATCTCGTGGACGAATATGCTGAAAGCGCACGGATATGCGGTGCGCGCGATCCGCGAGCATGCCGCGCAGCCGGTTCAGGTCGGGATGGCGCCCTGCGGCGGCGTATACTATCCTGTAACGGACAAAGAGGAAGACGTAGAAGCGGCAAGAAAGGCGATGTTTACTCCCTCCGGCAGGGATCTTCGGGAAGATCTCTGGAATGTGGCTGTCTGGAACGATCCGGTCTATCTTGGCCGCTTCCCGGAAGAAATAGAGCGGGCTTACGGACAGTATCTGCCGCCCATTTCCCCAAAGGACTGGGAGATCATCACCTCGAAGCTCGATTATATCGGTTACAATATTTACAACGGCGTGCCGGTGCGCGCAGGGGAAGATCGGAGCGCGGTCCGCGTAAAGCGTTCCGAGGGGCACCCGAGGACAGCCAATAACTGGCCGGTGACACCGGAGGCGCTTTACTGGGGACCGAAATTTTTGTGTGAACGCTATGGCCTGCCGCTCTATATTACCGAGAACGGTATGTCCTGCACGGACTGGATCAGTCTCGACGGCAAGGTGCATGATCCGCAGCGTATTGATTTCCTGCACCGCTATCTTCTGGAACTTCGGCGTGCGGCAGACAGCGGCGTCCCGGTGAAAGGATATTTTCAGTGGAGCCTTCTGGATAATTATGAGTGGGCAAGCGGATATTCGGAGCGTTTCGGACTGGTCTACGTGGACTACAATACGCAGAAACGCACGATCAAGGATTCCGGTTACTGGTACAAAGATGTCATCGCGGCAAATGGAGAGAGCATCCTATGATCTGTGAGGAAATCAGGGAGAAATTGTTTTCCCTGCAGGATACGCAGTATCAGCAGTTTCAGGCAAAGCTTCTTCCTACGCTGCCGCCGGATACCGTGATCGGCGTAAGAACGCCGCAGCTGCGAAAATATGCGAAAGAGCTTTCGAAGCGTAAGGATATTTCGGAATTTCTGGATGCTCTGCCGCATCCATATTTTGACGAAAATCAGCTGCACGCGTTTTTGATTTCCGGTATCCGGGATTATGACGCGTGCATGCTGCAGGTGCAGAAGTTCCTGCCGTTTGTTGACAACTGGGCAACCTGCGATCAGCTCTCTCCAGCAGTTTTCGGCAGGCACAAGGAGGAACTGCTGCGCGAAATCCGCGGCTGGCTCGCGTCCGGACGAACCTACACGGTCCGTTTCGCGATCGGCATGCTGATGCGCTATTATCTGGATGAAGCGTTTGATCCTGCATATCCGGAAATGGTTGCCGCGGTCCGGGACGAAGATTACTATGTACGGATGATGGTCGCATGGTATTTCGCGACAGCGCTCGCCAGACAATACGATGCGGTACTGCCGTATATCGGGAATCACAGGCTGGATGACTGGACGCATAGAAGGGCAATTCAGAAAGCCGTGGAAAGCTATCGGATTACAAAGGAGCAGAAGGAATACCTGAAAACGCTGCGAAAGAGGTCTTCATGACAAAAAGGAGAGTGAGCATAACAGCTGCCGCAGCGGCAGTGCTTGTAATAACAGCGTGGTGTGTTCCGGTGCAGGCAAAGACTGCTGCAATTCCGGAGGAAAAGCTGCGGGGCCGCTGGATCCTGACCGATGTAGAGGAAGACGGCCGAAAGTTCGCGGCCGGGGAAACCGGTATGTCCGGCGAACTCGAAATAGAGTTTCATAACGAGAAACCGGAGCTGGACACTTATTTTTATACGCATGCGGATGAAAATGTACAGGAGAGCGCGGACAATGTCCCTTTAACGGTGACAGGAGCGGCATCCGGGGAAAACAGCGCCGGCCACGGGTGGAAGGCAGAACCTTCCTTTACGCTGATCAATACCCCGGAAGGTCCGAGAGAACTGCGCGAAGATGAACAATACAGCATCACCATGGAAAATGAGAACACGCTGCGGATGGAGACGGCCTACCGGCGAAGAGCGTATCTGGCGCACCGTTATCTGACGTATCACCGTGCGGGAATGATCGGAGACGACGCGGGCGGCTGGTTTATGCCCATGGATTTTCCGCCGGTTCGGATCAAGCTGAGGAACGCACCTGAAGACGCAAAGGTTCTCGTAATCGCGGACCCGCAGCTAGAGGGTCTTCGCATGCTCGGCCACCGTGCGGGAGATATGGAAAGCGACTACTGGTTTTTGAATCTTACAGACGAAGAGCTGAACTATTACGAAGCGCCGGCGCAGGGCAATTATGACGAGAAACAGGTGGATTTTTCATGGCAGCTTGCAAGGCCGGAAAAGCTGGGAACAATCGGCATAGGAGAGCTTGCCGGCGAAGGGTTTACCGTGGGGGAAACGATTTCCTGCAGCGCGGTCATTTTCTCGATGAAAGATACAGGACAGAAATTCTTCTGGCCGATTGCCTGGCTGAGCGGCCGGCAGGGCGGCGCGTGTGTTTTTCTGACAGACGGAAACATGTCCGATCCGGCGATTCCCTACACGAAGATGAAGCATGCGGCAGCGTCTTTGCAGGCCGGATATCTGTATGAGCATCCGGGAGAAGCGTACAGTACGGAGGGATTTCCGATTCGGAAAAGGCCGGGATACGAGGATTATGGGATTGATGATTAACACGATTCTGTGGGATGTGGACGGAACGCTGCTTGACTTTAAGGCGGCGGAGTACGCGGCGGTCAAATCGTTGTTCAGCGTTTTCGGGCTGGGAAAATGCACGGACCGGATGGTGGCAAGATACTCGGTCATCAATGACGGCTTCTGGAAGAGGCTCGAGCGCAATGAAATCAGTAAAAAGCAGGTGCTTGTCGGGCGCTTTGTACAGTTTTTCGGCGAGTATGGCATAGATACGGGACTTGCCCCGGCCTTCAACGAGCAGTATCAGCAGAGCCTTGGCGATACGATTGTTTACCGGGACGACAGTCTTCAGATTGTAAAAGACCTGCAGCCGCTGGTAAAACAATACGTCGTCTCGAACGGAACGATTGCCGCGCAGACAAAGAAGCTGCAAAGATCCGGCTTCGACGCGTTGATGGACGGCGTTTTTCTGTCCGAGGAAATCGGCGTTGAAAAGCCGAACATCGGTTTCTTTCAGGAGGTTTTCCGGAAGATCCGCCCCCGGGACCTTTCGTCGGTCCTGATTGTCGGCGATTCCCTGACCAGCGATATGCAGGGCGGCATTAATGCCGGTATCAGGACCTGCTGGTATAATCCGGATGGTCTGCCGCTGCCCCGGGACAAGAAGTTCGATTTTGTCATATCGGATCTGCATCAGGTACGGGATTGTCTCGGATAAAGACTGCATGAAAAGTATTGACATCCGGGCAGAGATTTTTTACAATATCGTTTAAAATTCAGAAATGTTCAGGAAGCAATGGCGCTTGCTTCCTGATTTTTTAGACATTTCGATTTAACAAGGTAAAAGAGCACAGCATTAAAGAGGTGCCACGATGAATTACAATCCGCAGAAGACGCCTAAGGACGCGCAGCAGAAACCGATTCTGGAAGTGCGGCATCTGTGCGTTGACTTCCATACGGCGGAAGGAACGGTACACGCCATCAACGATCTGAGCTATACCTTGATGCCGGGTGAGAAGCAGGGGATTGTCGGAGAGTCCGGCAGCGGCAAGAGCGTATCTTCGCTCGCGATTATGGGGCTGATCCCGAATCCGCCGGGAGAGATCGTTTCCGGACAGATCCTGTTCCACGGAACGGACCTGACCAGACTTTCCGACAAGGAAATGAACAGGATCCGCGGCGACAAGATTTCGATGATCTTCCAGGAACCGATGACATCGCTGAACCCGATTCTGACCTGCGGTAGCCAGATCGCGGAATCGCTGGTTCTGCACCGGGGAATGAAGAAGAAAGAGGCGCTTGCGGAATCGCTGCGCCTCATGGAAGAAGTCGGGATCGCCAGCCCCGAAAAGAGGATGAAGGAGTATCCGCACCAGCTCTCCGGCGGTATGAAACAGCGCGTCATGATCGCCATGGCGCTTGCCTGCGAGCCGGAAATTCTGATCTGCGACGAGCCGACCACGGCACTGGATGTGACAATTCAGGCGCAGATTCTGGATCTTATCCGGAAACTGAACGAAGAAAAGGGCATGTCGGTTCTGATGATTACGCACGATTTCGGCGTTATCCGGGAAATCAGCGACAATGTCATTGTCATGTATACCGGCAAGGTCGTCGAAAGAGCGCCGGCCGATGTGATTTTCAGGGAGCCGCTCCATCCGTATACAAAAGGGCTGATCGGTTCCATCCCCAGAATTACAAAAGAGCGCGGCAGGCTTGAACAGATAGAGGGCATGGTTCCGAATCCGACCGAGAAGATTGAGGGCTGTACCTTCTGGCCACGCTGTTCGTATGCGACGGAGCAGTGCAAAAAGGCGGATCCGCCGACCGTGATTCTTGGCATGCATCAGGTCAAGTGCTGGCGGTACAGGGAAGAGTGATGTTTTAACGGGTTAAAAGATGAGCAGACAGGAAGAGCAATCCAGCGGGAACAATACGGAACGTGACTATATCGTCCGCGCGCAGGATGTCCGTGTAACATTCAAGGCGCCGGGCAGCAGGGACACGGTGAAGGCAGTGGACGGGGTGAGTCTGGATGTACGCCGCGGCGAAGTCTTCGGCGTCGTCGGTGAAAGCGGCTGCGGAAAGAGCACGCTCGGCAGAGCGCTCCTTGGACTCGTACCGTTATCCGGCGGCAAGGTAATTGTGAACGGCAAAGACCTTTCCACGCTGTCCGCGCCGCAGATGAAAGAAATGCGCAGAAAGATCCAGATTATCTTTCAGGATCCGTCGGCCTGCCTGAATCCGCGGAGAACGGTGCGGGAGATCCTGACGGAACCTTATCTGATCCATGGAATCAGGGACCGGAAAAAGATCGATGAAGAAATCGGAAAGCTGATCGATGCGGTCGGGCTTGCGCCGTACCATCTGAGCAGATATCCGCACGAGCTTTCCGGAGGGCAGAAGCAGAGAATCGGTATTGCCAGAGCGCTTACGCTGCATCCGGAGTTTATCGTATGCGACGAGTGCGTTTCCGCGCTGGACGTTTCGGTGCAGGCGCAGGTCCTGAATCTTCTGATGCGGCTTCGCGGGGAGATGGGACTGACTTACTTCTTCATCTCGCACAATCTGAACGTAATTTATCAGGTCAGCGACCGCGTCGCGGTCATGTATCTTGGCAGAATTGTCGAGATCGCGCCGTACCGGAGCCTGTTTGAAAATCATTTTCACCCTTATACGGAGGCTCTGCTTTCGGCAATTCCGGGGACCTCGGAGGGAACGAAAAACCGTATTATCCTGCAGGAAGAAGTGCCGAGCCCGCAGAATCCGCCGTCCGGGTGCCATTTCCATACCCGTTGCCCGAAAGCCTGCCCGATCTGTTCAAAGGAAGTGCCGGCGATGCGGGAAATCCTTCCGGATCATTTCGCGGCCTGCCATCTCTATGACGCGAAAACTTGAGGAAAAACAAATCGCACGGGGCACGGGCGCAGCTGCGGGAGGATAAGGAAGCCGCGCCGGGAATACGGGAAACCACCGGCAGATCACCTGCCGTTATGGTAAATGATGGAGAGCGAGGTTGCTCTCCGGAAAGAAGGAGGAGTTCGTTATGAAAAAGAAACTGATGTCAGCCATCCTGTCGGTTATGCTGGCAGTCGCTCTTGCTGCCTGCGGATCCGCGGACGGCAAGTATGCGGACGCCGGCGCCGACAAGACAACCGCCGAAGCGCAGACGGGCGGATCGGAATCCGCGGGTACGGGAGAGAGCAGCGCGGCGGCTGCCGGAAGCGGAAACCAGATCGTGATCAACATGGGTTCCGGCTTTTCCACGCTCGATCCGGGCTATGTCTATGAGCAGAATCCGCCGCTGATTATCAACGCCTGCTATGAAACGCTGTTCAAAATCAAGACCGGCGAAGACTCCCCTTCACCGCTCCTTGCCGAGAGTTATTCATTCTCGGACGACGCGAAAGATCTGACGATCAAGCTGAACAAGGACGCGAAGTTCGCGAGCGGCAACGACGTTACAAGCGCGGATGTTGCTTTTTCGCTGCTTCGCTGCAAGAACCTGAAAGGAAATCCGTCCTTCATTGTTGACAATATCGACAGCATCGACTGCCCGGATGACGACACGGTCGTGCTTCACCAGAAAACGCCGGACTCCGCGATTTTGAGCAAGCTCTGCTATTCGGCCTGCTCGATTCTGGACAGCAAGGTTGTAAAGGAACAGGGTGGTACGGACGCGGAAGACGCGGTGACGGCTGACAAAGCGCAGAACTATCTCAACACGGCAAGTGCCGGCTCCGGCATGTACACGCTGGAAAGCTATACGCCGGATGAAGAGATCAATCTTGTAAAGAACCCGAATTACTGGGGAAAATCCAACAATATCGACCGCGTCGTCATCAAGCTCACGGATGATTCGAACGCGCAGATGATGGGTCTTTCCACGGGTGATGTCGATATCGCGATGAACCTGAACGACGATACGATTTCCGAGCTTGCGGGCAACGCGGATGTGACGACAAGCAATACGGCAACCAAAACAGTTGCGTTCCTCATGATGAATGAGGACAAGTCGATCGGAGGACCGGTATCCGACAGCAAAGTGCAGCAGGCAATCCGTTACGCCGTGGACTATAAAGGCATCCAGAACGTAACCGGTGCAGGTACAGTGACGCCGAAGTCGTTCATTCAGGACGGTTTCCTTGGAAGTGAAGGACAGCTGGACGCGGATACGGCTACCGATACAGAAAAGGCGAAAAAGCTTCTTGCAGAAGCCGGTTATCCGGACGGGTTTGATGTGGATCTGACCGTCTGCGATCTTGATATGGAAGGCGTTCCGCTGCTTGATTTTGCACAGAAGGTCAAGGAAGATCTCGCGAAAGCCGGCATCAATGTCAACATCGTGCAGCAGAACTGGTCCGGCGGATACGGCGACGCGTACAGAGAAGGCAAACTTGGTTTCACAGTCATGTACTGGGGCATTGATTACAATGATCCGAACGTGCAGCTCGCGTTCCTGCCCGGACAGACGGTAGGTCTTCGGGCTTCGTGGAAAGACGACAGCGCGTACAAGGATCTTTACAATCAGATACTTGCCGCAACGGATGATGACACGAGAGCAGAACTCCTGAAGAAAGCACAGGAGCAGATGGACGCGGATTCTCCGTTTATCTTCATCGCGCAGGCGCCGTGCCACATCGGCTACAGGAACCGTCTGAGCGGCGTACAGTTCCGCGATGATATCCGTCTGGATCTGACACAGGTGAATGTAAAGTAAGTACGGGAGCGACGCGCGGGTGCGCATGGAAACATGAGATGTACCCGCGCGGATGCATCCGGAATGGATTGGGAACAGACACGGAACAGGAAAGGCAGGGCGAATGGAACGGCTCAAATTCATCGGCAAACGCCTGGTTACACTGCTGGTCATGCTGATCGGCGTGGCAACGATTGTTTTTATACTGACAAAGCTGGTGCCGGGAGATCCTGTGACCGCCAATCTGAGTCAGCGTTCTCTGAGCGATCCGAAAATCGTGGAAGCATATAAGGTGCGGTACGGGCTCGATAAGCCGGTTATTGTGCAGTATTTCTATTACATACGCAATCTGCTGCGGCTGGACCTCGGCACGTCGATCCGGACGAACCGGCCGGTTCTGGAGGAGCTGAAACGATGCTACCCGGCAACGATGGAGCTTGCAATTTTCGCGATTATTGTGGCGGCTGTTTTCGGCGTATTGTTCGGAATTATTTCCGCGCTTAGAAGAAACAGCGTCATCGATCAGATTGTACGCGCGATTTCGGTCGTCGGCGTCAGCATTCCGTCGTTCTGGTTCGCTCTGATCGTTCTGTTCGTATTTTATTACAAACTCCGGACAATGCCGGGCCCGGGGCGGCTTTCAAGCTTCTACGCGGCGCCGCCGACCGTAACCGGTTTTTACACGATTGACGCGCTGCTGCAGGGAAATATCATGAAGTTCGGCGATGCCCTGATGCATCTGATTCTGCCGGGGTGCGTACTGGCCGCGTTCACGATGGGGCTGATTACAAGGACGACCAGATCGAATATGCTGGACGTTATGTCCACGGACTATATCCGGACCGCAAGAGCCAAAGGCGCTCCGAAGCGGAGAGTTGTTTTTCATCACGCGCTTGGAAATGCGATGATTCCGGTGCTGACGGTGATCGGCCTCGGGCTTGGAAATCTGCTGGGCGGCATGGTGCTTGTCGAGACGATTTTCAGCTGGCCCGGCGTAGGACAGTTCGCTTATGAATCCGTCAAAGCACTGGACTACCCGTCCATCATCGGCGTGTCGCTGCTGATTGCCTTGAACTATATGGTGATCAATACAATCGTGGATATTCTTTACGGCGTGATTGATCCGCGCGTCAGACGGCGCTGAAGGAGGAGAGTATGCAGAAGGGCTTGAAAAATCTGTTTCGCAGAAACTACCTCTTTACCGCCGGCTGCGTGATCTGTCTGTTCTGGGTGGTGATGGCTGTTTTCGCACATGTTATTGCTCCTTATGATCCGATCGCGCAGGATCTGACGGTGAAGCTGCAGGCGCCGTCGGCAGTGCATCTGTTCGGTACGGACAATTTCGGCCGGGACATTTTCAGCCGCGTGATCTACGGCGGACGCTATTCTTTAATGGCGGGAATTCTGACGGTGCTGATCGCGATGGCCATCGGATCGGTGTACGGCGCTGCCGCGGGCTATATCGGCGGTGCAGTCGACAATGTCATGATGCGGATTTCCGAGATGATTCTGTCGTTTCCGTCGCTCATCCTCGCGATGTGCATTAACGCGGCACTTGGCTCAAATCTGTTCAACACCATGTTCGCGCTGATTATCGTCGCGTGGCCGTCGTACGCGAGACTGATGCGCAGCGTTGTGCTGACGGTCAAGGAAAATCAGTACATCGAGGCGGCCGAAGCGCTCGGCGCTTCGAGAATGCGCATCCTCCTGCATGAAATCTTTCCGAACAGCATCAGCTCGATCATTGTCATGGCAACGACGGATCTCGGGAATCAGATCCTGATGTTTTCCACGCTCAGTTTCCTGGGGCTTGGCTCCGCGCCGCCGACGCCGGAATGGGGCATGATGGTTTCGGACGGAGTCAGTTATTTCAACAAATTCTGGGTGGCAGGGTTCCCGGGACTCGCGATCTTCACGATGGCGGTTGGCGCAAACTTTATCGGCGACGGTCTGCGCGATATCTTAGACCCGAAGCTGCGCAAACAGATGTAGGAGGCGGCAGATGCAGCCGGAAGCAGTTTTTACAATGGAAAACGGCGCGGTGATCCGTGTCCTGTTACTGCCGGAAACGGCGCCGAACGCGGTCAGCTCGTTTATATACGCGGCGCGGCGCGGCATTTATGACGGCCACGCGATTGAGCGGATTGTGCAGGGCAATTGGATTGATCTGAGTTACAGCGCATTTCACAGGAAAGATGCCATGTATCTGCTTCCGAAGGAATATGATCTGCATCCGGAAACAGAGCCTCTGACGCCGGATATTGGAACCATGTGTATGGGCGGTTATGGAGATCTCGGACTTGCGGGCTGTGAAGTCTTCTTTCCGCTGCGTGTCTGCCCGGAATTCAAGGGCGTGTATCCGGTGCTTGGAAAAGTGCTGGAAGGAATGGAAGAGCTGCGGCGCCTTGAAAAGGTAAAAACAGTCCCGGTGACGGATTTTCCGATTCCGGGCGTTGAAATCAACAAGCCGGTAGAGCCGCAGAGAATCCGGAGCTGCAGGGTGGATACCGGCGGTGTCGTCTGGCCGGAGCCGGTGCGGGCGGAGGGAAAGAAACTTCCGCCGTGCTGGAAGGCGTGAACGCTCCCAGCAAAAACCATTGACACCCTGTATCGCCGCGTATTATAGTATACAAAACAAATATAGAGGTAGCGGTGCAGATGAGTACCCCCGGGAGCCGGCAGGCTTGGAACGAGGAGAAAGGCAATCACCGCCGAACGGCTGGCGCTGGCAGGCGCAGCCGTGGGGATGCAGATAAGATCTGCATCACTCCTTCGTTATTGAAGAGGCGCTATTTTACATGAGATCTGACAGGACCGTATGTGTTGAATAGCACATACGGTTTTTCGTTTCTCCGGCCGCGCCTCCTTCTGCTATGAAGGCGCAGTACCCGCTGCGTTTCCGGCAGGCGGTTCGAGGGATTTCGTCTGACGGTCAGAGGAGGACAACTATTATGAGAAAACAAATGGCAGCAGGAAGGATGATCGCATTAACTGCGGCAGCGGCGATGTGCGCTGCCGCGCTTGCGGGCTGCGGCAGCAGCGGGAGCAAGGGCGCGGTGGATACGACGGCAGCCGCAGCAGGAACCGAAGCGGCAGCTTCGGCAGGGACAGAAGCAGCAGCCGCTGCCACAGCGGATCAGGCAGCCGCTGGAAACGGCGTTCTCCGCGTAGGTATGGAATGCAACTATGCGCCGTTCAACTGGACGACGACAACAAAGGGAGAGTTTACGCAGCCTTTGTCCGGCTCGGACTATGCGGACGGGTATGATGTTGTCATCGCGTCCAGGCTTGCAGAAGCAGCCGGCATGCAGGTGCAGATTGTCAAGCTGGACTGGGATAATCTGATTCTTTCCCTGCAGAATAATCAGATTGATGCCATTATTGCCGGCATGACCGATACGCCTGATCGGGAGAAGGAAGTCAGCTTCACTTCGCCCTATTACACATCGGAAGAAGTCGTCATTGTCAAGAAAGACGGAAAGTTTGCTTCCGCGAAGGACATTCAGGACTTTTCCGGCGCTACCGTACAGGGCCAGATGAACACAATCTATGATACGGTCATCGACCAGATCAAGGGCGTCAAGCATCAGCCGGCGGCCGAAACTTTCCCGGCGGCGATTCAGGCGCTGCAGTCCGGTGCTGTTGACGGTGTTGTATCCGAACTTCCTGTAGCAAACGGCGTCGTCGCTGCCAATCCGGATCTTTCTATTGTCCGCTTCGATGCGGGAAAGGGATTTGATGCGGATACTTCCGTTTCGATCGCGGTCCGCAAGGACGACACCGCGCTGAAAGATACGCTGGAGAAAGGGCTTGCAGCAATCTCCACCGACGAGCGCAACCAGCTGATGGAAGCGGCCGTGGAGAGACAACCTGCCAACAACTGACGGAACGGCACAGGCCGGAGGATGATTCACCATGTTTATTGCCAACTGTATTGAAATACTGACCAGATACGGATCCAGCCTGCTGATCGGCGTGCGGACATCGCTCCTCGTCGCTCTGACAGGCACGGCCTTCGGCCTTGTTCTCGGCCTGATCGTCGGCGGGTTCCGCGCTGTTAGACTGGATTTTACTGCAGGAGCCGCCGCGCGCTTCTGGAAGAAGCTTTTTGATGTGATCGCGAATATTTACATCACGGTATTTCGCGGAACGCCGATGATGGTGCAGGCGGTTTTCATCTACTACGCGCTGCTGAATGTGATTCACTGGGATACGCTGACAGCCGCGATTGTCGTCATCAGCATCAATACAGGCGCATACATGGCGGAAATCATCCGCTCGGGCATTCAGGCGGTCGACCCCGGACAGACCGAGGCCTCCAGGTCTCTCGGCATGTCCAACGCGCAGACCATGATGACGGTCGTCCTTCCACAGGCGATCCGCAACGCGTTTCCGGCAATCGGCAACGAGCTGATTGTCAATATCAAGGACTCCTCCGTGCTGATGATTATTTCCATCACGGAACTGATGTTCCAGGCAAAGAGCATCGCGGGTTCCACGTACCATTTCACGGAGACCTACTTCCTCGAAGCGATGATTTATCTTCTGATGACGTCGGTGGCGAGCGTTGTTTTGAACCTGATTGAGAAACGAATGAACCGGTCGAAGGCTTCTCTGAGCCTGCCGATGAGCGATACGGATCCTTCGAGCGCACCGCTCATCAAAAGAGTGAAGTGAAGGGGGAGCATACGATGGTCAAAACAAATACGCTCGTGGAAATCAAAGACATTCATAAGAGCTTCGGTCCGCTGGAAGTGCTGAAGGGCGTCGACTTTTCCGTTTCGGAGGGAGAGGTCGTCTGCCTGATCGGCCGTTCCGGCTCCGGAAAATCGACGCTTCTTCGCTGCATCAACCTGCTCGAGCACGCGGACAGCGGCACAATCAAGGTGTTCGGGGAAGACATTCTCCATACGAAAAATGTCAACGCGTACCGGGCAAAGGTCGGCATGTGTTTCCAGCAGTTCAATCTGTTCAACAACATGAACGTTCTGAAAAACTGCGTGACGCCGCAGGTCAAGGTGCTCGGCAGATCGAAAAAAGAGGCGCAGGAAAAGGCCATGAAGCATCTGCGTGAGGTTGGCATGGAGAACTTCGCCGATGCGGACGTAAGAACGATCTCCGGCGGCCAGAAACAGCGTGTCGCGATTGCGCGCGCCCTCTGCATGGACCCGAAGCTCATGCTGTTCGACGAGCCGACATCGGCGCTGGATACGGAAATGGTCGGAGAAGTGCTGAATGTTATGAAAAAGCTCGCGCAGGAAGGGCTTACGATGATTATCGTCACGCACGAGATGAATTTCGCGAGGGATGTTGCGGACCGGGTTGTTTTCATGGATCAGGGACGCATCGAGGAGGAAGGAACGCCGGAAGAGCTGTTCCTGCATCCTGCGAGCGAACGGACGGCGGCATTTCTGAAAGCTTCCGCCAACAAATAAAAAAGACGGGATAAACCCGTTCCCGCTTTGGAGAAGACTCCGGAGCGGGAACGGGTTTTTAATGGAAAGTGGTTTACAGACGAGATAAAATTTGATATCATAATGATATCAAAAAATAATAGTGACAGCCAGCCAAAAGCAGGCCGTCAAATTAATCCGCGATTGGCTCTGCCAAAGGCAGGCCGGAAAGGATGTCATCATGAACGAAAAGATTTTATCTGCCCGCAAAAACGGTATGCTGTTTCTTCTTCTGCTGATCGGACTGTACGCGCTGGCTGTCGCGTTGTTTGTGCAGGGAATCCGTCTTGGAAGCGGAGATGAGCCGAGTCTGTCTTTGTTTTTGCCCGGGTTTATCTGGATGTGCGCGGGCTGGTTTCCGTTTTTCGGCCTCAAGGTTTTGAAGCCGAATGAGGCGCTCGTCCTTACGCTGTTCGGCAATTATGTCGGGACGCTCAAGGGAGAAGGATTCTATTATGTAAATCCGTTCTGCACGGCGGTGAATCCGGCAGCCGCGACGCGGCTCGGACAGAGCGGCGATGTCGGAGATGAGAACCTCGGAAAGAAAATCCTGATTGCCGGTGGCGCGGAGAAGATGAGCGGATCGTACGTTAATAAGAAGATTTCGCTTAAGGTCATGACGCTCAACAACGCGAGGCAGAAGGTCAACGATGTACTCGGCAATCCGGTGGAAATCGGTGTCGCGGTCATGTGGAAGGTTGACGATACCGCCAAAGCGGTATTCAATGTAGACAATTACAAGGAATACCTGTCCCTGCAGGTGGACACCGCGGTCAGAGACATCGTCAAGATTTATCCGTATGACATGGCGCCCGGAATCGACACAACGGGCGACGGAAAAGCGGATGACGGAAGCCTGCGCGGTTCCACAACGGTCGTCGCGGAGAGAATCCGGAGCATGATCCAGCAGAAAGTCGAAAACGCCGGCCTGGAAATACTGGAAGCCAGAATCACCTATCTTGCGTACGCTCCCGAAATCGCTTCGGTCATGCTGCAGAGACAGCAGGCGTCCGCGGTTATTGACGCGCGCAAGATGATTGTCGACGGCGCTGTCGGCATGGTCGAAATGGCGCTCGAGCGCCTGAAGGAGAACGGCGTGGTGGATCTCGACGAAGAGAGAAAGGCCGCGATGGTTTCCAATCTCCTTGTGGTACTGTGCGGCAATCATGACGCGCAGCCGATAGTAAACTCCGGAAGTCTGTACTGACAAGGTTTGTCAGCAGAAAGGTGATCATGGCGAAAAAACAAATCCCGCTGCGGCTCAGCGAAAACTTATACAATGCGATCGCCGCATGGGCGGAAGACGACTTCCGGTCCGTGAACGGACAGATCGAATATCTTCTGACGGAATGTGTCAAACAGAGGAAGAAAAACGGTAAGTATGTATCGGAAAACCTGGATGAAGAGCCGGAATTTGACATTTCCTGAAGAATAACGCGAAAAGTTCAAATTCCTCCTTGACGTATACGAAATCATGCACTATTATTTGTTACAATTCAAAAACGGTATAGAAATCATATGCAAAAGATATCGTAATACGAATTTCGTATAGTTGCGAATCGGAGGAGAATGTTATGAAAAACTTCAAAAAGGTTATGGGTGTTATGATGGCATCCGCGATGACAGCTTCCGTTCTTGCCGGCTGCGGCTCGACCAAGAGCGCAGCGACTGCGGACACACAGTCTGCGGCTGCGGGCACGGAGACAGGTGCAGCATCCACAGACAGCGCGGCAGCTGCCGGCGGCACATTCAAGATCGGTACAATCGGACCTCTGACCGGTGATAACGCGGCTTACGGTCTTGCCGTACAGTACGGCGCCGAGATCGCGGTTGACGAGATCAATAAGAACGGCGGCATCAACGGCTATCAGGTAGAGTTAAAGAGCGAAGATGACGAGACAGATAACCAGAAGTCGGTCAACGCTTACAATACATTGAAAGACTGGGGCATGCAGTTCCTTGACGGCTCCACAACTTCCGCCTGCGCGATCGCTGTTGCAGATTACACGAAGCAGGACAACATGTTCCAGATCACACCTTCCGGCTCTGCTCCGGACTGCGTGAAGAATGACAACGTATTCCGTGTATGCTTCGCGGATCCCGCGCAGGGCACGGCTTCCGCGCAGTACATCGCAGCGCATAAGCTCGGAACAAAGATCGGTATCATCTACGACAGCTCCGATGTTTATTCGAACGGTATCTATCAGGCATTTGTTCAGGAAGCACAGAAGCAAGGCCTGACTGTTGTTTCCCAGGAAGCTTTCACAGCAGACAGCAAGACCGATTTCTCCGTACAGCTGCAGAAGGCAAAGGACGGCGGAGCGGATCTCCTGTTCCTGCCGATCTATTATCAGCAGGCAGCGCTGATCTTCCAGCAGGCGGACAAGATGGGATACAAGCCGCTGTATTTCGGCTGTGACGGTTTTGACGGCATCCTGACAGTCAAGAACTTCGATACATCTCTGGCTGAAGGCGCGATGCTCCTGACACCTTTCGCTGCGGACGCGCAGGATGATCTGACACAGAACTTCGTTAAGGCTTATGAGGCGAAGTACAATCTTACACCGAACCAGTTCGCTGCAGACAGCTACGATGCGATCTACGCGATCAAGGCAGCGGCCGAGAAGGCAAATCTTACTCCGGATATGAGTGTTTCCGATATCTGCGACAAGATGAAAGAGGCTATGACGCAGATCACATTAAAGGGACTTACTTCCGAAAAGATGACATGGGAAGCTACCGGCGAGCCGAACAAGGAGCCGAAGGCTGTTGTTATCAAAGACGGCAAGTATGTATCCGCACAGTAATTAACACAGATTGCAGTAACCACTCAGGGAGGAATGGAATCATCGTTCCTCCCTGACGCTGTTTTTACGGAATCTTGCAAGGAGACAGAGCATGAGCTTTTTGACAGCACTGGTCAGCGGACTTAGTCTGGGCAGTATCTATGCCATCATCGCGCTTGGCTACACCATGGTTTACGGCATTGCCAAGATGCTGAACTTCGCGCATGGCGACTTTATTATGGTAGGTTGTTACATTATTTTCACCGTCGCCTCGACCTGGGGCAGTTCCCCGGTGCTGGGCGTGATCGCGGCGATTATTCTCTGCACGCTGCTGGGTGTCGCGACAGAAAGAGTCGCTTACAGGCCGCTGCGGCATGCGGCTTCCCCGCTTGCCGTTCTGATTACCGCGATCGGCGTGTCCTATCTTCTTGAGAATCTGGCACTTCTGATCTTCGGCGCGGACGCCAAGGCGTTTACGAGCGTCATCCCCTGGAACGGCATCAGCCTTTTCGGCGGCCAGCTCCATATTCAGGGAGTTACAATCGTTACGATTGCTGTCAGCATCGTTGTTCTGATCGCGCTGCAGCCGTTCATTCACAGGACCCGCAGCGGACAGGCTATGCTCGCCGCTTCGCAGGACCAGGGCGCGGCTACTCTGATGGGAATTGATGTCAACCGGACAATTTCTCTTACGTTTGCGATAGGTTCCGGCCTCGCGGCAGTCGCCGGCGCGCTTCTTTGCAGCGCGTATCCTTCGCTTTCTCCTTACACCGGTGCGATGCCCGGCATCAAGGCTTTCGTCGCCGCGGTTCTGGGAGGCATCGGCTCCATCCCCGGCGCCATGATCGGCGGTCTTGTTCTGGGGATCATTGAAATTCTCGCCAAAACATATATATCATCACAGCTTTCCGACGCGATTGTGTTCGGCATCCTGATTGTCGTGCTTTTGTTCAAGCCGACCGGACTTCTCGGCAAGGTCGTACAGGAGAAGGTCTGAGCAGCAGGAGAGGAGACAGATCATGACGAAAGAAAAGAAAAGAACACTGACCACCTACGCGATTGTCATTGCAGCCTGGGCAGTTATCGAAATCCTGATGCGGGCCGGCCTGCTGTCCAGCCATCTGCAGGGCCTTCTGGTTCCGATGGTTTATTACGCGATTACGGCTGTCGCCCTGAATATCTGCGTGGGCATTCTGGGAGAGCTTTCTCTCGGCCACGCGGGCTTTATGTGCGTCGGCGCGTTCTCGAGCGCTTTGTTTTCCCTGCTGACCGCGGATGTCCTTCCGGGAGGGCTGCGGTTTTTCCTCGCCCTTGTGATCGGAACTGCTGTTACCGCGCTGATCGGCTTTCTGATCGGCATTCCGGTACTGCGGCTGAACGGCGACTATCTCGCGATCGTTACGCTCGCGTTCGGCGAAATCATCAAGAACCTTTTGAACGCGATTTATTTTGGCGTTGATTCCGCGGGCGTACATGTATCGATGCAGAACCAGATGGCTCTCGGCCTGCAGCCGGACGGGCAGACACTGATCAACGGCGCCATGGGCGTTACGGGAATTCCGCATGACAGCAACTTCACGTTGTCGGTTGTTCTGCTGCTGCTCGCATTGTTCATCGCGCAGAACCTGATTCACAGCAAGCAGGGAAGAGCGATCATGTCGATCCGCGACAACCGGATTGCCGCGCAGTCGATCGGTATCAACGTCGTCCGCTATAAAATGATGGCGTTTACGATATCCGCGGCGATTGCGGGTATGGCGGGCGTATTGTTTTCCCACAATATTTCCACGATTCAGGCAACCAGCCAGTATTTCGGATACAACGTTTCGATCCTGATTCTGGTCTATGTCGTCCTCGGCGGCATCGGCAACATCCGCGGCTCGGTGATTGCGGCCTGCATTCTGTATCTGCTGCCCGAGCTTCTGCGCGGTCTCAACAAGTACCGGATGCTGATCTATTCGATCGTGCTCATTGTCGTCATGATCGTGAACTGGGCGCCGGCAGCGATTGAAAAACGGGAAAAACTCGCCGCGAAATTTCATCCGGCGAAGAGCGCGGAAAAGAAGGAGGCGTAAAGATGGCACTGCTTGAAGTCAATAATCTCTGCATCTCTTTCGGTGGCCTGCGTGCCGTTGACGATTTCCATATCAATATTGAAAAGGGAGAACTGCATGGCCTGATCGGTCCGAACGGTGCCGGCAAAACAACGGTGTTCAATCTCCTGACCGGCGTTTACACGCCGGATGAAGGCATCATTCGTCTGGACGGAAAAGATATTACCGGCCATAAAACCATGGAAATCAACCATGACGGCATCGCGAGAACTTTCCAGAATATCCGTCTGTTTCATCAGATGAGCATTCTCGACAATGTTAAGGCGGCACTGGAAAATCAGTATCAGTACAGCCTCTTCGAATCGCTGACGCACCTCGGCAGATACGGCAGGGTGGAGAAGGAAATGACGGCGCGGGCGATGGATCTTCTGAAGGTGTTCTCGCTGGATAGCGATCCTGATCTTCTGGCGTCAAACCTTCCGTACGGACAGCAGAGAAAGCTCGAAATCGCAAGAGCCATGGCGACGGATCCAAGGCTCCTTCTTCTGGACGAGCCGGCAGCCGGCATGAATCCGAACGAAACAAGGGAACTGATGGATACGATCGAACTGATCCGGGACAAGTTCGGCATCACGATTCTTCTGATCGAACATGATATGAAACTGGTGTCCGGTATCTGTGAAAAGCTGACGGTACTGAATTTCGGACGGATTCTGGCGGAGGGCGAGACGAAGACGGTTTTGTCCAATCCGGAAGTAGTCAAGGCATATCTGGGAGACGAATAATGGGAGCACTGCTTGAAGTTAAGAATCTGAATGTATATTACGGCGTCATTCATGCCCTGAAGGATGTCTCGTTCCATGTTGATAAAGGAGAAGTTGTTGCGTTGATCGGTGCGAACGGCGCCGGCAAAACAACGACGCTCCATACCCTGTCCGGCCTTCTGCGGCCGCAGAGCGGCAGTATCCTCTATAAAGATAAGGAAATTGCTAAGATGCCCGGGCATAAAATCGTGTCCATGGGCATGGCACAGGTTCCCGAGGGGAGACGTGTTTTTGCGGATCTGACGGTCGAACAGAACCTTCGTCTGGGTGCCTTTACCCGCAAAGACAAGAATGAGATCGAGGAAACGCTTTCGATGGTCTATGAACGTTTCCCGCGGCTGAAGGAAAGGCAGAAACAGGTTTCGGGCACGCTTTCGGGCGGTGAACAGCAGATGCTGGCAATGGGAAGAGCTCTGATGTCGCATCCGGACATCATACTGATGGATGAACCTTCGATGGGACTTTCGCCGATCATGGTCGGCGAGATTTTCGGCATCATCGAGAAGGTGCACACGGATGGAACGACTGTCCTTCTGGTAGAACAGAACGCAAAAAAAGCGCTCAAGGTTGCGGACAGAGCCTATGTTCTGGAGACCGGAAGGATTACAATGGAAGGGAAGGCTTCGGATCTTCTGCATGATGAGGCGATTCAGAAAGCCTATCTCGGAGAATAAAGACGCGCCGGCGCCGCGGGAAGAAACTTTCAGACGGCGGCAGAAGAAGCGCGGCTGCAGGGGGAAAAGATGAAGAATATCGTGATCACCATCGCGCGTCAGTATGGCTCCGGCGGACGGACCGTCGGTCAGATGCTGGCGGAGAAACTTGGCGTCCACTATTATGACAAAGAGCTGATGAAACTCGCGGCGGAGGAAAGCGGCATATCCGAGCGCATGTTCGTGCGGGCGGATGAGAATGTAAAAACTTTGAGTCCGCTTGCGCGAATCGCGAAAAACGTTTACTCCGGACAGCTTCTTTCGCCGGACAGCAGGGACTTCACGTCGGAAGAAAATCTGTTCAATTATCAGGCGGAGATCATCAAGAAGCTGGCGCAGACAGAGTCGTGCGTGATTGTCGGCCGCTGCGCGGACTATATTCTGAAGGACTGCGATCATGCCGTGCGTTGTTTTGTCCATGCGCCGATGGATTTCCTGATGGAACAGGCCGCGAAGAAGCAGCCGATGCGCGGGAAAGACCTGGAGAAATTCATTGAGCAGACAGACCGTCACCGGGCAGCGTACTATGAGTACCATACCGGGCAGACATGGTCTGATGCGCGGAATTATGATCTGTGTCTGGATTCTTCCAGACTGGGGTTTGAAGGCACCGTGGAAGAAATAATTGCTTACGCAAAGGTCCGGTTCGGGCAGGATTGTTTCGGGAAGACGGCGGAATAGGCGCATAGGAAGAAGTGCAGCCAAGGCAGCAGGGGAAACCTGCTGCCTTTTTTGGATGTGGTCGCGTATTTGCGGCGGCGCGCGTATAATAGGCGCGCGGTGGCGTTTTTCGGCGGCCGGTTCGTGCCGGCGGCAGCTTGATTCAATGCAATACCAGCTGGACGGCTCGCACTGCATAGATAATTCAAGACGAAGTCGCGCGGCGCGCCCGCATTGCCTGAAAACCGGCAAAATCTATGCAATACGCGTCTGCGCGGCAAATCTGTCTCGAAAAATCCATGCAAAAGAGCAAGTCGCGCCGGTATTGCATAGAACGGCGGGACGAGTCTCCGCGGACCGCCCGGTGCGGCATGAAATCGCCGGACAGGAACGATGCGGGCCGCGCCTGCACCGCTGCCGCCCGGTGTGCAATCATCACCGGAACGGATTCCAGAACCGGTTCCCGTCCGCAAACGTCAGCACCAGCGCCGCCACGCAGAATACAACCGTGAACAGAATCACAAGATAATCTGCTGGCCGCAGATCCTTATGTGCGTACCATGTCCTCTTTTTTTTCTTGCCGAAGCCGCGCAGCTCCATGGCGTTGCTCACAACATCAATCCGCTCCATCGTTGAAAACAGCAGCGGAAAGATGATGCTCGAGGTACGCCGGATTCTGTCCGCGAGCTTAGCCTTTGCACTCATTTCAATGCCGCGCGCTTCCTGCGCGTTTTTGATCTTATGATACTCGTCCTGAATATCCGGGATATAGCGCAGCGCGATCGCCACCGAATACGCGACCGGATACGGAATGCCGACGCCGTTCATGGACGCAGCGAATTCCGAAGGATCCGTTGTCACCATAAAGATGAAGATTGCCGGCGTCACCGTGAAATATTTGATGACGACATTCAACAGATAGAAAAGCTCTTCCCGCGTCAGCGCGTGGCCGGGGAGGAACGGGGCGAGGATTGTTTTGCTCCCGTAAATCGTACAGCCCTGATACGGAGACATAAGGAAGATCGCGATGACGTTCAGCACCATGAAAAACATCACCAGTTTGAACACCGTACTGACCTGCTTCCACTCGGTTTTCGAGATCACAAAGATTGAAAGGCTGATGATGATCATCGCGATCAGCACTCTTGTGTCGTAGGTCAGCGCGCTTGTAATGCACCACAGCAGGAAAAACAAAAGCTTCGTGACACCGGACAGGCGGTGAATCCAGGTGTTCTTTTCCTTATAAGAGAGGAGACGGTTCATTTCTTAGCTCCTTCCGCGCGTTCGTAATCGATGAAGCGCTCCGCGAATTCATCCGGTTTGAGGCCGCATTTCACTGCCAGATCATACAAAGATGTCTTTTTGAGATACGCGCGGTCCGCAGCCTTTTCATCGGTCAGCACCTTTGCGGGGGTCGAATCCATAATCAGCTGACCGTCCGCGAGTACGATCGCTCTGTCGGTATATTCAAGCATCAGATGCATATCATGCGTGATCATGAGGATGGTCAGGCCGAGCTGTTCGTTCAGCTGCTTCAAAAACCCCATGATGCCGGTATAATGGCGGTAATCCTGTCCGGCGGTCGGCTCGTCCAGAATCAGAATCTCGGGGTGCATGACGAGGATCGAGGCGATGGAGACGCGCTTTTTCTGGCCGAAGCTCAGGGCGTTTACAGGCCAGTTCCGCATCGGATACAGGCCGCAGATTTTGAGCGTTTCGTTTACACGTTCCGTGATTTCCGCCTGCGGAACGCCGCGGACAGCAAGCCCCAGACCGACCTCTTCGGAAATCATGGCTTTGCTGATCATCTGATTGGGGCTTTGCATGACAAAACCGATCTTTTCTCCGCGTTCCTTAATGGAAAGAGGAGATATGTCCTGCCCGTTCAGAAGAATTTCGCCGCGGTCCGGCTTATGAAAACCGCAGATCAGAGAGGCGGTTGTGGATTTGCCGGCGCCGTTTTTGCCGACAATGCTGACCATCTCTCCTTTGCGGATCATAAACGAGATATCCTTCAGCACCGGTTCGCCCGGCTGATAGGAAAAACAGACATTGCGAAGCGCAAGTGCCGGCGGATTCGTATTTGTCCGGACAGGCAGAGGCGCGGCACGGAACCAGTTTTGCACCTGCTGCGTATAACGATCCACATGCATCGTCTCTATGTGCTGCGGATGGTCTTCGGGCCTGATGAGACAGCCGGCGTGCTTGAGAGCGGCAATATACAGCGGCTCCCGGACGCCGTGCGAAGGAAGGATATCCGTGCAGAGCAGCTCGTCCGGCCGCATATCCGCTGCGATCCGCCCTTCGCTCATGACGATGATCCGGTCCACATCTCTATAAAGGACATCTTCCACGCGGTGTTCAATGATTACGACCGTCACATTCTGGGATTTCCGGATATCATCGATGAGTGCGATCGTGTGTTTGCCGGTCGCGGGATCAAGGTTCGCGAGCGGCTCGTCAAAGAGGAGCACCTTTACATCATCGACGAGAACGCCGCCCAGAGAAACGCGCTGTTTCTGTCCGCCGGAAAGTTCGGAAGGCGAGTGCCGGAGAAAACTTTTCATATCGACAATGTCCGCGACGCGGTCCACCTTGCGGAACATTTCTTCCTGCGCGACCGCGTCGTTTTCGAGCGCGAACGCAAGGTCTTCCGCAACGGTCAGACCGATGAACTGTCCGTCTGTATCCTGCAAAACAGTACCGACAACCTTCGACATGCCAAAGACGCCCGCTTCCGCGGGATCAAGGCCGCCTACCTGCAGCGTTCCCTGCGTTTCTCCCGCAAAAGAACACGGAATCAGAGCGTTCATACAGTGCGCGAGTGTGGATTTTCCGCAGCCGGATGGCCCGGTGATCAGAATCTTTTCGCCGGGATAGATTTTCAGATTGATGTCTGTGAGGGTCGGTTCTTTCTGCGAGCGGTATTTGAAGGAATAGTGGCTGAACTCGATGATCGGATCCAAATTGCTGCCCCTTTCTGTGAACAGGATCGAATGACAACAGACAAATCATACCATATCCGCGGCAGAATTGGACAGTACGCTGAATTTATCCGTAGCCGCCGGTACCGGAAAATGTTATTCTTTCGGATGTAACAGATTCTTATCTTATGAATGAGAGGAGTAAAGGAAATGAACAAGAAATTCGGCATTAAAGAGGTCGTTGCAATGGGCATCGGCACTGCGCTGTTTGTTGTGCTGACGGAAGTGCAGATCCCGATCGGAATCCCGAACACATCCCTGCAGCCGCGTATGGCGGTTCTGGCGTTCCTGTCCGCCATTTTCGGGCCGCTTGTCGGCGCGGTCATTGGTCTTCTGGGACACGCGCTCGGTGACGCGCTGTTCTATGGAAGCGTTTGGTGGAGCTGGGTCTTCCCGGAAGCGGTTGTCGGTATCGCGATCGGCGCGTTTGCCAAGAAGTTCGCTGTCCGCGAGGGCGGTTTTGATAAGAAAAACATCATCCTCTTCAACGTAATGCAGGTCATCGCAAATGCCGTCGCATGGATGCTGTGCGCACCGGTTCTGGATATTCTCGTTTATGCGGAACCTGCGAACAAGGTTTTCCTTCAGGGTATTTTCGCTTTTCTTGGCAACATCATTATTATCGGCGTGCTGGGCTCGCTCCTTCTTGCCGCATATTCGAAGATGGCCGGCAAGAGTTCTTCCCTTTCAAAGGAGGACTGAGGCATCTTCCGGCGCAAACCCGGGCATTCCCGAAAGGGATGGCGGGTCCTGCCAAAGAAGACGGAAGCGCTTGACTTTTGAATTCAACTGAGTTAGCCTATACTAACAAGAGAAGAAAGGAGTCACGCGTCATGCTTGCCAATATAATAATTATCGCCATCCTCGCCGGTCTGGTTACACTCGCGATCCGGAAGATTGTGAGAGACAAAAAGACCGGTGCCGGTTCCTGCGGCTGCGGCTGCAGCAGCTGTCCTTCACACAGCTGCTGCCATCCGTCCGAGATACCGGAGAGATTCAAATTGAAGAAATAGTTTTCCGGCGGGCGGTTCCTACGGGAGCCGCCTGTTTTTACGTGACCTTAACATCCGTCCGATGCCGTGTCTCTGCCTGTGTGTTACAATGAAACAGATGAACAAAGAGAGTGAAAAGAACCGAAAGGAAGAGACGATGGACGAGAACAGGTATCCTTTATTTAACAGAGTAAGACATGACCCTGATGTCAAGGTCTACATCAGCGAGCAGAACATAGCCATGAAAGCGCTCGGATTCACGGAGCACTCGCAGGCGCACGTAAAGGTCGTCGCCGACCGTACCGCGGAGATTCTGGAAGAGCTGGGCGACTCCGATCACACGATTGATCTCGCGCTGACCGCCGCGTGGCTGCACGATATCGGCAATATCGTGAACCGGAAAGACCACAGCCAGTCCGGCGCCATGATGGCATTCGAGATTCTGCGCGGCATGCAGGTTCCGGCGGAGGATATCGCGAAGATCATCTGCGCGATCGGCAATCATGACGAGGGTACGGGTGTTCCGGTCAGCCGGATTTCGGCGGCTCTGATTCTGGCGGACAAGTCGGACGTCCGCAGAAGCCGTGTGCAGAACGAGGACTTTTCCTCGTTCGATATACACGACCGCGTCAATTATTCCGTCACGCAGTCGCAGCTCAAGATCAACAAAAGCCATACGGCGATCAAGCTGAAGCTGGAAATCGACACCAAGTACGGAGAGATCGGAGAATTTCTGGAAATCTTTATGGAACGGATGCTTCTGTGCAGAAGAGCTGCGGCCTATCTGCAGATGGAGTTTCATCTGATTATTAACGAGCAGACATTGTTTTGACGGGAAGACATTGATTTGCGGGGCAAGTGCGGCAATGTCCCGCGCCGGGCAGATGCGCCCGGTGCCGCACAATCTGGAGGACACCGCATGATCCGGATCGCGATTGTAGAAGATGAGCAGCTGTACGCGGATCAGCTCGCAGAATATATGGACCGTTTCACAAAGGAAACCGGCGAACAGATCCGGCTGACCTTTTTCTGTGACGGAGAGGATATCGCGGTTTCGTATAAGCCCGAGTTTGACATCATTCTGATGGACATTCAGATGCAGTTCATGGACGGGATGACAGCGGCCGAGAAAATCCGCGCGCTCGATCAGAAGGTCATCATCATGTTTATCACCAATATGATGCAGTACGCAATCCGTGGCTATCAGGTGGACGCGCTTGATTATATCGTGAAGCCGGTCTCGTATTTCTCGTTTGCGCAGAAGCTGCAGCGGGCGATCAACCGTCTTCCGAAAGAGAATGTGCATACGGTAACAGTGAACAGTGCCGCCGGCGTATACCGGATTATCGCAGAGGATATCTACTACATCGAAAGTGAAGGGCACAGTCTGATTTTCCATACGAAAGGCGGAGATTACAGGGAACGCGGCAAGATGCAGGACCGCGAGGCGGAGCTTGCGCCGTTCGGCTTTTTCCGCAGCAATAAAGGCTATCTTGTCAATCTGGACGCGGTGGACGGCGTGCAGGACGGGTGCTGCCTGGTGCACGGACAGAAGCTTCTGATCGCGCGGGCCAGAAAGAACGAATTCCTGACGGCGCTCGCGCAGCATATGGGATGAACATATGCAAAACATAACCGGAGGAACCTTCCCATGAATCCGTCAGAAATCTATACCGATATACCGAGATTATATACGGCGATCGCCGAGTGTGCGGCCTGTCTTCTGTACTGCGTGGCTCTGCCGCGAAAGAAGAGGAAGCCGCTTATGTTTATCGCGGCGACGGCGGCCTTTTTCGCGGCGGATGCCTTCTGGCTGATCCTGACCGACAATGTCCCCGACGTTTTCTGGATTCCCTGCATGTTCGCGGCGATGGGACTGATGCTGCTGTACCTGCGTTCCATGCTCGAGGGCAATTTCCGGAGTGTGGTGTACACGATGCTGAAAGCGCTTCTGATCGCGGAATTCATGGCGTCGCTGGAATGGCAGATCGACTGCTTCTTCCGGGATGTTTCGGGGCTTCCGCGCGCTGCGGGTGCAGTTTTTGTTCCCGTGATTTATCTTCTCGTTTCGTATATCGCCTTCCTTTTCGAAAAACAGATGCATCAGGGAGATTTTCTGATCGAGATCGGACCGCAGGATCTTGTGATGACCATGCTGATTGTGCTGCTTTCGTTCTTCGCGAGCAACCTGTCATTTCTGGATATTCAGACGCCGTTCAGCGGAAATCTGCGTCCGGACATTTTCAATATCAGAACACTCGTGGATCTGACCGGGCTCGCGTTTGTTTTTGCGTATCAAAGTCATGTATATGAAGCGGCTGCGGAAAAGGAACTGATCAACATCAATGCGATGCTCAAGGCACAGTACGAGCATTACCGCAACTATCAGGAGAGCATTGATCTGATCAATTACAAGTATCATGATCTCAAGCACCAGCTGGCAGGCCTTCGTGCCGAAGCCGATCCCGAGAAACGGGCCGCGTGGATCGACGCAATGAGCAGAGAGCTGCAGGCATACAAGCCGGAGACACAGACAGGGAACCATGTACTGGACGGCATCCTGGATCAGAAGATGCCGCTCATCCGCAACAACAAAATCAAGTTCACCTGCGTCGCCGACGGAAAGCTTCTGGATTTCATGCATGTCACCGATATCTGCACGATTTTCGGAAACGCGCTTGACAACGCGATCGAGAGCGTGGTTACACAGGAGGATCCGGAAAAACGGCTGATTCACATGACGATCGCGCCGAGAAAAAAGTTCGTCTACATCGAGGTGGACGATTACTGCGATCACGAGGTGCGCTTCCGCGGCGGGCAGCCGGTGACCAGCAAGCAGGACAGGGAAAATCACGGCTTTGGCGTCAAGAGTATTTCCTATACGGCGCAGAAGTATGGTGGCAGCGTCAGTTTTGCCCTGCAAAACAACTTCTTCGAAATGAAACTGCTGATTCCGGTTCCGGAGGACGCGCAGGAATAAGATTGCGGGAAGACCGATATCCCTTGAAACCATTCATGACAGAAATCGTACTGTTCATGTCATGTATGGTTCCAAGGGATATTTTTTGTTTATACTGCACGAAGAAGCAGAAAGTTTATTTGTTTTTTGCATGGACTGCGAGTGAGGAGACTTACATGAAGCACGCGGATATCATCAGCAGAATGACCGCCGAGGAGAAAGCGGCGTTTCTCTCGGGAAAGAGCGAATGGGAGTCGTGGAATTTTGACCGGCTGGGCATTCCCTCGATTTTTATGTCGGACGGCCCGAGCGGCATCCGCAAGCAGGCAGGAGAAGGTGATCATCTGGGACTGAATCCTTCTGTGCCCGCGACCTGTTTTCCCTCTTCCGCGACGATCTGCAACAGCTGGGATGAAGCTCTCGCGCAGCAGGTCGGAGAAGGACTGGGCAAAGAGGCCATGGCCGAAGGCGTCAATGTGCTTCTGGGCCCCGGCATGAACATCAAACGCAATCCTTTATGCGGAAGAAACTTCGAGTATTTCTCGGAAGATCCGTATCTGACCGGCAAAATGGCGGCGGCCGAAATCCGCGGCATCCAGTCGGAAGGCGTTTCCGCCTGCTGCAAGCACTTCGCGGTAAACTCGCAGGAGACACGCCGGATGGCGATGAATTCCGTTCTGGATGAGAGAACGCTTCGCGAGATTTACCTGACCGCATTTGAAATCGCGGTAAAGGAAAGCCATCCGATGTCCGTGATGTCCAGCTACAACGAGGTGAACGGCGTATACGCGAACGAAAACAGGCACCTTCTGATGGACATTCTCCGGAAAGACTGGGGATTTGACGGCTATGTTGTGACAGACTGGGGCGCTTCGAATGACCACGCGCTGGGCGTTAAGAACGGCTCGAATCTGGAAATGCCCAATCCCGGCCTTGATTCCGCGCGGGAGCTTCTTGCCGCCGTGGAATCCGGAAAAATTTCACAAAGCGACATTGATGAGCGCGTCGACGAGCTGCTGGATGTTGTGATCCGGCTTTCGGAGAACGCGGATAAATTTAATAAAGAGAAACGGGCGTCCCTTGATAAAGAGGCGCTGCACAAGGACAATCACGAGCTCGCAAGGCGCGCGGCGCAGGAGAGCATCGTCCTTCTGAAAAATGAAGACAAGATTCTTCCGCTTGCCGGCGGCACAAGGGTCGCGGTGATCGGCGACTTCGCTTTCGAACCCAGGTATCAGGGCGCCGGATCTTCCATGGTGAACGCGACGCATGTGGAATCCGTTCAGGAAGTAATCGGAAACTACGATCTGCAGATCGCGGGTATGGCAAGAGGCTATAAGCGCGACGGCACCGAAGACATCAATATGACGCAGGAAGCGATCACGCTCGCGAAAAACGCGGATGTCGTGCTGGTTTTCTTCGGACTCAACGAGCAGTCCGAGTCGGAAGGCCTCGACAGAACGCATCTTCGGATTCCGCAGAATCAGATCGCTCTGATGCAGGAAATTCATAAGGTCAATGAGAATACGGTCGGCATCATCAGCGCGGGCTCCGCAATCGAGATGCCCTGGCACCACCACTTCAAAGGCCTGCTGCACGGATACCTTTCGGGGCAGGCGGGCGCGTCTGCGGTCATGGATGTTTTGACCGGAAAGATCAATCCTTCCGGAAAGCTTGCCGAGACCATCCTCAAGAAGTACGAGGATACGCCGTCATACCCGTATTATCCGGCGGTCGAGCGCAGCTCCGAGTACCGTGAGGCCATTTATGTCGGCTACCGTTATTATGAGAGCGCGGACGTTTCGGTGGTCTATCCGTTCGGCTTCGGCCTTTCGTATACGACATTCCGGTATTCGGATCTTGCGGTTACGGATGAAGGCGTGACTTTCAAGCTGAAAAACACCGGCAAATGCGACGGCGCCGAAGTCGCGCAGCTCTATGTCGGCATGCGGGATGCGAGAGTTTTCCGTGCCAAGAGAGAGCTCAAGGGCTTCCGCAAGGTGTTCCTCAAAGCCGGGGAGGAGAAGACGGTTACGATCCCGTTTGACGACAAAACATTCCGGTTCTGGAATATCAGAACAAACCGCTGGGAAGTCGAGGGCGGCACGTACATTATCAGTATCGGATGCAATTCAAGGCAGATCCTTCTAAGCAAAGACCTTGTGAAGGAAGGAACGATGCGGGAGCTTCCGTACGATGCGGACAAGATTGTTCCTTACTATACGGCGGATGTTTCCAAGATCAGCGACGCGGAGTTCGCGCAGATTTTAGGGCACGCGGTTCCGTCCGGCGCGTGGAATCATGACAGTATCGGCATCAACGACGCGCTCTGCCAGATGTATTATGCGAAGAGCGGCCTTGCGAGGAAGATCTACAAGGTGCTGGACAACAAGCTCAAGAAATCGCAGGAGGCCGGCGGCGTGCCGGATCTGAATACCATGTTCCAGTACAACATGCCGTTCCGGGCGATCGCGAAAATGACAGGCGGCATGGTTTCGATGGATATGGTCCGGAGCATTGTACGCATGGTGAACGGCCATTTCTTCCGGGGGCTTGGCGGTGTGATCGGAGGATTTTTCAAAAACAGCAGCGCGAACAAAAAATACCTGCGCAAGATCAGCGGTAAGGAGGGCAAATAAATGCTTAAGAATTTCACGAAGGAACATCCCGATCTGTGGCAGTTCATAATGTTCAATCTTTTATCGAACATTTCGACGATCACCCGTTTCGTCCTGACATGGGTCGGCACAGCGCTTTTTGTATCCGCGATGCAGCTGACATCGCCGTTTAAACTGGCGATTTTCGATTATACAACGGAAGGCTCCCACGGACTCGGAGGCTTTCTGACATTCCTGGTCGCGGAAGTCATGGCGCAGGTCGTCAACTTCTTCGTCCAGAAGAACTGGGTTTTCAAATCGAATGCCGATTTCGGAAAATCCGCACCAAAGTATGCCGTTCTTGCAGTTCTGATCGTTGTCGTCAATCTGGTGCTGCCCGGATACGTAACGAACTTCTGCATTAACACACTGGGACTTGGCTCCGGCCTTGCAGCGACCATCGCTTCGGTTGTCAATACGCTGCTCGCGGTTGTCGTCAGCTTCCCGCTGCTCAAGTTCTGGATCATGCCTTCGGATAAGCCGAAGCAGTAAAGGAAAAGGGGAGGAAGAAACAATGTTAGCAATTAACTGGGATGACGTCATAAAAGTTCTGACGTCCATGCGTCCGCACCTGATTGCCATCGGTGTCATCCTTGCTCTGGCGATTATTATCAGTATCGCTGTGATCAAGATGCAGAAGCCGAAGAAGAAGCTGACGCGCAGCATTACCTGGACCGCGGCTCTTGTCGCGATCGTAACCACGATCAATATGATCTGCACCGGTCCCATGAGCACGATGCTTTCGCTCGTGACCGGCAGAGGAACCATTACAGAGGAGACTTCCAAGTCCGCGCAGGATCTGGCAGTGCAGATCGGCGAGGAGGGCATCGCTCTTCTGCAGAACGATGACAAGCAGCTTCCTCTCGCGTCCGGCAGCAAGCTGAACGTATTCGGCTGGGCTTCGATCAATCCGATCCTCGGCGGCGCAGGCTCCGGCTCGCTCAACGACGCGTATGAAACCGTCGGTATTCTGCAGAGTCTGAAGGATGCAGGCATCGAAACCAACGAAGAGCTGACCAAGTTCTACACGGATTACAAAGCAGACCGTCCGGTCGTAGGTATGTGGGCACAGGACTGGACGCTGCCGGAACCGAACGTTTCCAAATATTCCGATGATCTTATGAAGAACGCGAAGAGCTTCTCCGACACCGCGATGATCGTCATCTCCAGATCCGGCGGTGAAGGCGCGGACCTTCCGAACGACATGGCAGCGGTTGTGGACGGCTCCTATAAAGACGGCACAACCTACAGGGCAGCAACCTATGACGACACACTCAATGACGGCAATGACTGGAACAAGGGCGATACGTATCTTGAACTGGACAACCGTGAAAAAGAGATGGTGGATCTTGTCTGCAAGAACTTTGACAAGGTTATCCTCGTTTACAACGGCGCCAATGCTTTCGAGCTTGGTTTCGTAAAAGATCATCCGCAGATCAAGTCGGTGCTCTGGGCAGCAGGCATGGGACATGTCGGCATGACAGCTCTGGGCAAAATCGTAACCGGCGAAGTAAACCCGTCCGCGAGAACGATCGACACCTATGTTTATGATCTTACAAAGACACCCTGGTGGAACAACTTCGGCGACTTCAATTACACCAACATGGATGCGTTCAATGTTCCCGGAAAGTCGTTCGCGACAGGCGAAGATACACTGGCAGTTCCGAGCTTCATCAACTACACGGAAGGCATCTATGTAGGATACAAGTTCTACGAGACAGCAGCGCAGGAAGGCCTTATCAAGTATGACGATGTTGTGCAGTACCCGTTCGGCTACGGTCTTTCCTACACGACCTTCGAGCAGAAGATGGGCGATATCACCGAGAAGGACGGCGTTCTTTCCTTCGATGTAACAGTTACCAACACCGGTGATGTTGCCGGCAAGGATGTCGTAGAAGTTTATGACAATCCGCCCTACAAGAACGGCGGCATTGAGAAGGCTTCCGCAAACCTCGTAGCATTCGATAAAACAGACCTGCTCGAGCCCGGTGCTTCCCAGAAGCTGACGATCAGTATCAATGTGGAAGATCTCGCTTCGTATGATTACAAGAACGCGAAGGCATATGTCCTCGAAGCAGGCGACTATGTCCTCTCGATCAACAAGGATTCTCACAACGTCATTGATTCGAAGACCTACAAGGTTAAGACAACGGTAACGTACGACGGAGACAATAAGCGTTCCTCCGACAAAACAACCGCAACCAACCAGTTCGATTACGCGGAAGGCGACCTTACTTATCTTTCGAGAAAAGACGGCTTCGCGAACTATGAGGAAGCAACAGCAGCTCCTGCAGACTTCGAGATGCCGGAAGAGCAGAAGAAGACGTTCTACAACATCAGCAACTATCTGACAGCAGAAGTAACAGCACAGGATGAAGATCCGGACGCTGCGCCGATCAAAACCGGTGAGAAGAACGGTCTCAAGCTCAAAGATATGCGCGGCCTTGAGAAAGATGATCCGAAGTGGGATCAGTTCATGGACCAGCTTACGCTGGATGAAATGAACGCGGTCATTTCTCTTGGCGGCTATCAGACGAACAGTGTTGACGCAATCGGCAAAGTACGCACGAACGACTGCGACGGCCCCGCTTCGATCAACAACAACTTCACGAAGGTAGGCTCGATCGGCTTCCCGGTAGGCGTTGTAATCGCGGCGACATGGAATACCGATCTGGCACACGCCTTCGGCGATTCCATCGGCAAGATGGCGAATGAAATGGATGTATCCGGATGGTACGCTCCGGCGATGAACATCCACAGAACTGCTTTTGCGGGACGTAACTTCGAGTATTATTCGGAAGACGGCTTCCTCTCCGGCGCAATTGCTGCAGACGCGATCAAGGGCGCGGCAGAGAACGGCGTATATTCCTACATGAAGCACTTCGCTTTAAACGATCAGGAAGGCAACCGCTGCGATATGCTCTGCACTTGGGCTGACGAGCAGGCAATCCGTGAGATTTATCTCAAGCCTTTCGAAATGTCCGTAAAAGAAGGCCATGCACAGGCAGCCATGAGCTCGTTCAACTATATCGGAAACCGCTGGGCAGGCGGCAGCAAGTCGCTGCTTGAGAACGTGCTTCGCGATGAGTGGGGATTTGACGGATTTGTAGAAACCGACTACTTCGGTGTATACGGATACATGAGCTCCGATCAGGCGATCCGCAACGGTACGGACCTGATGCTTGTAAACTATCCTACGCAGACCAACAACGTGCAGTTCCGCGACACGAACGGCGCGCAGCAGGCGATGAGAACCGCAACAAAGAACATCCTCTATGTTGTTGTGAACAGCCGCGCATATGATCCCGCGAACCTGAATATGGGCATGCCCGTATGGAAGATTATCATGATCATCGCGGATATCGTGATCGGCGCACTGCTGGCACTCAAGCTTGTACTTGCGCTTCGCAGATACAAGAAGGATTCCGCGGCGTTCCAGGCAGAGCAGGCAGCTGCGGCAGCTACAGTGGCAGCAGCGACGGCAACGGCAGAGTCTGGTGCAGCGACAGCGGCGGCAGCGGCCACAGCGGAAGCACCTGCAGCGGAGACTGCGGCTGATGCTTCGGCGGCACAGGCAGATTCGGAAGCGCCCAAGGCGGACGAAGAGAATAAGTAATTCTGGAAATAACACAAACCGGAGAAGATCCGGCGGAAACAAAGGGGAGCCCCGGCGACGGGGCTCCCCTTTGCGTTGTAGGGGCGGTGTGTTGCGGACGGGCCTGCGGGCGGGCTGCAAGGCTGCATTGCCGGGATCAGGCCGGACATCAGGCTGGGCATCTGCCCGGGCATTGGCCGGGCATCGGCCGGGACTTTCATGCAATACGCCGCCACTGCATCGCATTGCATGAAAATTTCAAGACATTTCTATCGCACGTCGCGGTATTGCCTAAATTCGGGCCGAATTTAGGCAATAGGCGACGTGCCTTGTCAAACGTCTTGGATTCTCTATGCAAATCCGGGAACAATGCCGCTATTGTATTGGGACAGCGCGCCGGGCGCCAACGCAGCGCTGCAAGTGCGCAATCATGCCGGCGCGCCAACGCAATTATTCTTACGGTTCGCCGGCAAGCTCCTGAAATTCCTTACTTCCGGTATCCGACCAGTCTTTCTTTCCGCTTGCGGCAATTGTTCCTGTGCTGTAATCGTAGGCATACGTGTTTTGCATTGTGGCATCCGTGAAAGAGTAACTTCCATCGTCTGCTACCGGCGTCTCGAATAACACATACAAGCCGCACTTGTTGTTCTCGGAGTCGCGGTCATAGATCAGGTAAGTCAGAGAACCGGAATCCTTCTTGAGAATGACATAGGAATTTCCCTTTGCATTGTAGTCCTTCTTAAAATTATCTGACTGGAAATACTTGTCATGGATTGCCTGATAACCCTTGTCTATGAACGCTTCTTCCGGGTCACCAGTGTCGTACCCGGCATCCGTTTCTCCGGAACTGCTGTTCTCTGCACTTTGCGCTGTATCGGTACTGTCATCGGTTAAAGCCGTATCCGAAGTGCCGGAGCTATTATCAGGCATCCCACCGGAAGTCTGCCGGCCTGTATCAGGGTAAGCGGCAGATTGCTTTTGCGCCTCTGCTTTCAGCCAGTTTTCCCTGCTGATCCCGGGATCAGTATCCATCAGATCGGACATCGGACGAAGCTCCTGCAGATAGAATATTCCGGCGTCTTTATAAAGTGTGTATGAAATGCCGGATTCCGTATTCTTCCCGCCGTCACGGTAAAACAATACACGCGTATACGTGCCATTCGGATTTTGTATGATCTGCTGCGGAACAAACAGCCCTTGATACATGGAATTGTCCGAAGAACGAAGCAACGTCAGGACAATCATAGCGCCAAATAAGAGAACAACAAAAAGGATAAGACGTCTGCGGACAGACAAACTGAGACCTGCGCCGGCAGGCGCCGACTGGCCCGTCTGTGTACTTCGGTCTTCTGCGCCGGCCGCTTCCTCCGCCAGCGTCGCGCCGTCTGCCAGCGTCCCGCCAGTCCGCTTTTTTCTCCGGTGCTCCTTCACCCGCTGAATCACAGCAAGAACCGCGATAAAGACAAAGAATACGTAATCCGCCAGAACATACCTGAGAAGCCACGGCTTCAGAATGCAGCCCGCCGGTGCCAGCCCCGCGATGCCCGAGAAAACTGCCATCATAGCGGAAGCGGCCAGAAAGAGAATTAACGGCAGTAAAGAAGATTTGTGCGAGGGGACAGACGCGATCTGCGGGCGCACAACAGACAGGAGTTCTTCCAACTGCTGCTCCGGCTGCGAATTCCGTTTCAGAATGCAGATACGGCGGTTTTTCAGCACGAGCACGACAATTTCCTGATTTGATTCGAGCGCGCAAAGATCTTTATAAGAATACCTTACGGAGCCGGACGCGCGGCAGCTTTCAAAGTGATCGGAATAGAAGGTATACTGCGGCGCTTCTGTCCACTGCGATAAATTTCTCCTATAACCCTTGCGAATCAGAGAATGCCACAAAAGGCGCATTAGAAGAGGAGAGAGCGCGGCTGCTGCACACAGGAAAAGGCCGGGATATTTTGCATGGAACAGCAGCAAAACACCACCCAGCAGAAACAGCAGAGCAGCCAGATAAAGCCCTGCCGCAAGAATGAGCCGTCCGTTCACAAGACGGTTCGCAGCCGTATAATCTTGAAATGTGATTTCCGGGCGTACGGTAAACAGACAATCGCCGGCAGACACAGAACCGGCATTGCAGATGCCGTCTTCGCTGTGCAGGTCACGCCCGTCTTCGCTGTGCAGGTCACGCCCGTCTTCACTGTGCAGGTCACGCCTGTCTTCGCTGTGCAGGTCATGGCTGTCTTTCGCACGCAGGTCACGATTATGGAGTTCGTCACTCATTTATTGTAATCTCCTTGGTTAGCCACAATATCTTTGGCATATTGTCCGGCACGCTCCGCTCTATTTTTTGAAACAGATGGAGAGATACCGGCCTTCTTTCATCATGATACTGATTGTGCATGCGCTGTCAATCATAATGCGGCAAAACGCCTGCTGATCGTTCGAAAGCAAAACTTAAAAGATTCTAAAACCCGCTGCTGCGTAACACAGGTTACAGTCACTTTTGCGGATAAAACCTACTATGTAACTAGATAAAGTAAGAGAGAAACGGAGGCGGCAGCAATGGCAAATGGTTTAAACAGCAGAAAAGCAGCAATCATAGGATGCGGTTTCGTCGGATCGGCTTCGGCGTTCGCCCTGATGGAGAGCGGACTTTTTTCCGAGCTGGTACTGATCGATGCCAACAAAGACAAGGCAGAAGGGGAGGCCCTTGATATCAGCCACGGACTTCCGTTTGCCAAGCCGATGAAGATTTATGCCGGCGGTTATGAAGACATCGGTGACGCGGGCGTCATCATTGTGACGGCAGGTGCCGGACAGAAGCCCGGAGAGACAAGACTTGATCTCGTAAAGAAAAATGTCGGCATCTTCCGGCAGGTGATTCCCGAGATCGTGAAATATAATAAAGAAGCGATCATGCTGGTCGTCGCGAATCCGGTCGACATTCTGACATATACGGCGAAGGTCCTCAGCGGGTATCCGGACAACCGCGTTTTCGGCTCCGGAACGGTACTGGACACCGCAAGGCTCAAGTATCTTCTGGGTGAACACCTTGGCGTCGACAGCCGCTCCGTACATGCGTTTATCATCGGCGAGCATGGCGACAGCGAGATCGCCGCGTGGAGCAGCGCGAATGTATCCGGCGTGCCGCTCAGCCGCTTCTGCGAGATGCGCGGGTTCATGAAGCACGAGGAAGCAATGCGCGCGATTGCGGAAGATGTGAAAAACAGCGCCTACGAAATCATCAACAAGAAAGGCGCGACCTATTATGGCATTGCCATGTCGGTGCGCAGAATCTGTGAAGCAATCGTGCGGGATGAGAAGTCGATTCTGCCGGTTTCCAGCATGCAGAAAGGCGCTTTCGGTATTGAAGGCCTTCCGCTTTCGATGCCCGCGATCGTCGGTGCGGACGGCGTTGAGAAACTCGTGCCGATTTCCCTTTCCGGAGAGGAACAGGAGAAGCTGCGGAAGTCGGCCGATACGCTGCAAGGCGTAATCGATGACGTCTTCGGAAAGCAGTGATACAATAGAACGACGGCAAGACGGCAAAACAATGCCGGCCGGGAAATTTTCAGGAAAGAGTGGTGGACAGAAGGATGAAAGAAAAGGCTGGAAGAGTTTTTTCGATCTATGATGAGAACAAACCGGTGCCGGGCTGCACAATCAGCAAGGCGGTAAGCTCCGGAGAAGGGACGGATATTTCCTACTTCTCCATCGCAGAAGGAACGGACATCAGCGCCGAAAGCTATGCTTACCCCAAACTCTGGATCGCGGCGGGCGGAAGGATGCGCGCGTTTACAAAGCCGCTGCAGCATGAGAGCACGGCAGAGCAGGCGGCAGCTGTCGTGCAGCCGCTCGAACAGGGACAGATGTACATCACGCCGGTGAACGTGCCGGTAGGAATTCAGGCGGACACGGACAGTGTCTATACGGAAATTGCACTCAGGGAGGATACAAAGATGAATAAGGTGTTGAAGGCCGGTAATGTTTTTGCGCTGAAGGATCTTCTTCCTTATCAGGAAGGCAAGATTGTAAATATGGATCTGATTAACGAACCGGATTTAAAGTTTGTTATAATGAGTTTTGACGAAGGCACAGGACTTGCGGAACACGCGGCGCCCGGAGAAGCGCTGATTTTCGCACTTGACGGCGAAGCAGTCATCGGTTATGAAGGCAAGGAGCACCGCATTCATGCCGGTGAGAATTTCAAGTTCGACAGGCAGGGAAGACATTCCGTAACAGCGGACCACAAGTTCAAGATGGCTCTTCTGCTGCAGCTGGAAAAGTAAGCAGTTCACTTGGAAAAGGAGATGAACGACATGAGAGAATACCTTGAAATCGAGAAAGTTTACGGCAGGGAAATCATTGACTCCAGAGGAAATCCCACGGTAGAGGCGGAAGTGACGCTCGCGGACGGCACGGTCGGCAGAGGCGCGTCCCCTTCCGGCGCTTCGACCGGCGAATTTGAAGCCCTCGAGCTGCGTGACGGCGATAAAACAAAATTCGGAGGCAAGGGTGTCTCCAAGGCTGTCGCAAATATCAATGAAAAAATTGCGCCCGCGCTTGCCGGCGTGGACGCATCGGACATTTACGAAGTCGACCGAATCATGCGGGAGCTGGACGGCACGAAGGAAAAGTCGGTTCTCGGCGCCAATGCCATACTCGCAGTTTCGATCGCTGCAGCAAACGCGGCCGCGAAGTCACTGGATCTGCCGCTGTACCGGTTTTTCGGCGGCGTGAACGCGAATACGCTTCCGGTACCGATGATGAACATTTTAAACGGCGGCGCGCACGCGACGAACTCCGTTGACACGCAGGAGTTCATGATTATGCCTGTTGGCGCGCCAACATTCCGGGAAGGCCTGCGCTGGTCGACCGAAGTTTTCCATGCACTGCAGAAGCTCCTGAAATCGGAAGGCAAAACAACGGCAGTCGGAGACGAAGGCGGCTTCGCGCCGGATCTTGCAAGCGATGAGGATACGATCGAGCATATTCTGCAGGCGGTCCGGAACGCGGGCTATGAACCCGGCAGGGATTTCGTTCTCGCGATGGATGCCGCATCTTCGGAATGGAAGAGCGAGAAAGGCAAGGGCTTCTATCATCAGCCCAAGTCCGGCAAAGATTTCACTTCGGATGAGCTGATTGCGCACTGGAAGAGCTTGATCGAGAAGTATCCGATCTATTCGATCGAGGACGGCCTGGACGAAGAAGACTGGGAAGGCTGGCAGAAGATGACGAAGGAGCTGGGCAACAAGGTGCAGCTCGTCGGCGACGACCTGTTCGTTACGAACACGGAGCGGCTTGCCAAGGGTATTTCTCTGGGCGCCGGCAACGCGATCCTGATCAAGCTGAATCAGATCGGCTCCGTAAGCGAGACGCTCGATGCCATCAAGATGGCGCAGAACGCGGGCATGCGTGCAATTGTTTCGCATAGATCCGGCGAGACGGAAGATACCACAATCGCGGATCTCGCCGTTGCGCTGAACGCGGGAGAGATCAAGACCGGCGCGCCTTCGAGGTCCGAGCGTGTAGCGAAGTACAACCAGCTGCTGCGCATTGAGGAAGAGCTTGGAAACGCTGCGGTATATCCCGGAAAGAAGGCGTTCAACTTCTCCGGAAACTGAGCGCAGGCCTTCCCCGCCCTGATGTTAAAGCGGAATACCCGGGCGCTCCGGACGTAAAACCCGGAGCGCCCGGCTGCCCCGCGGGATGCGGAAAGCCCGGAACGCCGGACCGCCCCGCGGGGCAGAATACTGTACCGTTTTCGCTTTGCTTAACATAGATATGACAATAACATAACAGAACTGTGTAATCAGATTTTACATTGCTCCTTTACGATTGTTTGTGTTGAAAGATACAGCAACAGTAAAGGAGCGATTTTTATTATGAAAAAGAAATCATTGGCTATTGTATCCGCAATCGTTATGACAGCCTCCCTTCTCGCAGGCTGCGGCGCTTCGGGCAGCGCGGACCAGGCGGCTTCGACAGCGGCTACGCAGGCAGCGGCGGACACGCAGGCAGCAGATACCGAGGCAGATGCGCAGGCGGCGGACACCGAGGCAGCGACGCAGGCGGAGAGCGCTTCCGCGGATGAAGCGACGCAGGTTTCCGGCGAAGTTACGGCCGCAGGTTCTTCGGCTCTTCTTCCTCTCGTACAGGCAGCGGCCGAGAAATTCATGGACACGAATCCGGACTGCACCGTTACCGTAAACGGCGGCGGCTCCGGCGAGGGCCTTAAGCAGGTTGCGGACGGATCGATTGATATCGGCAACTCGGATGTTTTTGCGGAAGAAAAGCTGGACGCGGACGCGGCAGCAAAGCTTGTTGACCATGAAGTGGCGACAATCACGATGGCACCGGTTGTCAACAAGGATCTCGGCGTTACAAACCTTACGACAGACCAGCTGGTTTCGATCTTCACCGGCAAAACAACAAACTGGAAAGATGTCGGCGGCCCCGATGAAGCAATCGTTCTTGTAACACGCCCGAGCTCTTCCGGTACAAGAGCACTGTTCAAAACATGGGCACTGAACGGAGCGGAAGAAGCTTCCAATGAGGCGCTCGAAACCGATGACTCCGGCACACTTCTGCAGACCGTCGAGCAGAACAAGGGTGCGATCGGCTATGTAGCTCTTTCCTACCTCGTAAACAATTCGGATGTGCAGGCGGTTTCGATCGACGATGTAGAGCCTTCTCTCGAGAACACCTACAACGGCTCCTACAAGGTCTGGGGATACGAGCACATGTACACGAACGGCGAAGGCAGCGATGCCGCGAAGGCCTTCATTGACTACATCACCGGAGACAAGTTTGCGGATTCGGTTGAGTCGATGGGATACGGTGTAGCTTCCAAGATGTCCGAGGAAGCGGTGAACAGCCACAAGACCAACTGAGCGGATACCGGCAAGGCTGCAGAACAGACAGCAGGGGATGCAGACATCAAAGGCGCAGAACAAGCCTTTCAGGTACAAAATCAGACGTCACAGCTACGAACAGAAAGCCCGGCGCACAAAGAAGGTGCGCCGGGCTTCAACGGAAAGGAGCATGCACTGTGTCAGAGCGGTTTCGAAAGGAATATGCGGGCAGAGGACTCGTTACATTATGCGGTCTTCTGATCATCGCGCTCACACTGGCCATCGGCGCATTCCTGATCTATCAGGGAACAGGAACTTTCTATAAATTTCATCACAGCCTGTTTGAATTTCTGTTTTCTTCGAACTGGAGCCCGATGGACAACGCGACAGAGGGTGGCGGACATGTCGGAAGCGCGGTTTATATTGCGGGATCGCTTATGACCTGCGGACTCGCGCTCCTGATCGCGGCGCCGTTTTCGATCGGCGCCGCGGTTTTCATGACAGAAATTTCACCCAAATGGGGCACGCGGCTTCTGCAGCCGGCAGTCGAGATTTTCGTCGGAATTCCTTCGGTGGTCTACGGCTGGATCGGACTTACAATTCTGGTTCCGTTCATCCGTGATGTTTTTCATGCGAAGATGGGCGGCTACAGCGTTCTGGCGGCGGGCATCGTCCTTGCGGTCATGATCTTTCCGACCATTACGACGGTTGCGGCGGACTCGATCCGGAGCGTCCCCGATTACTACAGGAAGGCTGCCTACGGACTCGGTTCCACGCGGTGGCAGACAATTTACAAGATTGTGCTGCCGGCCGCGAAGACGGGCATCCTGACCGGTGTCATTCTCGGACTTTCGAGAGCGTTCGGCGAAGCGCTCGCGGTTGCGATGGTCATCGGCAAAACACGCGCGTTCCCGAAAAACATCCTCTCCCCGACCAACAACCTGACCGCGGCAATCGCGGCGGATATGGGGAACTCGGCGAGCGGCGGCGAACAGAATATGGCACTGTGGACCATGGCGCTTCTTCTGTATGTGATTTCGATGATCTTCATTGTGCTGATTCACGCGCTTGGAAAGGAAAGAAAAGAATGAGCGAAAAGCTAAGGCACAGAATGCAGAGGGCTAAGAGAATCAATGCGCTGATGACCGGTGTATTCACGGGCATCGGGGGATTTTTTCTGGGGCTCATCATTGCTTTGGCGGGCTATATTATCATTCACGGCCTGATGAGCTATTATCCGGGACTTTTGAGCTTCACGTCCAAGGGAATCGGCAACCAGCTTTTCAACACCGTCTATCTGGTATTCTGGGCGCTCCTGATCAGTGTTCCCCTTGGTGTGCTCGCCGGCATTTACATGGCGGAATACGCGGGCGATACGAAACTGACCAGATTCATCCGTGTGTGCATTGAGTCGCTCTCTTCCCTCCCTTCGATCGTCATCGGTCTGTTCGGCTATCTGGTTTTTATCCTGATGACCGGCGCGAGATGGAACCTCTTTGCCGGCGCGCTCGCGGTCTCGATCCTGAGCCTGCCGTCTGTCACAACGACGACCGAGGACGCGATGCGTTCTCTGCCGAGGAGCTATAAGGCGGGCAGCATGGCGCTTGGCGCAACGCACTGGGTAACGATTGTAAAGGTCCTGCTTCCCGCCTGCACGCCGCGGATTATCACCGGCGTTATTCTCGCGGCAGGAAGAGGTTTCGGAGAAGCCGCCGCGCTTTTGTATACCGCAGGCCAGAGCACGAGGATCATGTGGAACAACTGGAATCTTTCTTCGGTAACCTGTCCTTTGAACCCGTTCCGCCCCGGCGAGACGCTGGCGCTGCATATCTGGGTTATGCGGACAGAAGGCGCGCTGAATCCGAATTCGGAGAAGATCGCGAACTTTTCGGCTGCAGTGCTGGTCATCATCGTTCTTGCTTTTTCGATGACGACGAGATATCTGGCTGGAAGATACGGTAAGAAACAGATGGGAGAGAAAGCATGAGCAGTAAATTCAGCATCAATGCCCTGCATTTGTATTACGGTGAATTTCACGCGCTGAAAAACATCACCCTCGATATTCCCGAGCATGAAATCACCGCGCTGATCGGGCCGTCAGGCTGCGGCAAGTCCACGTTTTTAAAGACGCTGAACCGCATGAACGACCTCGAAGAAGGGGTGCGGATCGAAGGTCAGGTCACATTGGACGGCACGGACATCTATAAGGATATGGACGCCATCGAGCTTCGAAAGCGCGTCGGCATGGTTTTCCAGCAGCCCAACCCGTTCCCGAAAAGCATCTATGAAAATGTTGCTTACGGACCGCGCATCAACGGCATTCACAGGAAGCAGGAACTCGACGAGATTGTGGAGCGGAGTCTGCGGCAGGCGGCGATCTGGGACGAGCTCAAGGACCGGCTGAACAAATCGGCACTTGGACTCTCCGGCGGCCAGCAGCAGAGACTGTGCATCGCGAGGACGCTTGCGGTGGAGCCGGAAGTGATTCTGATGGATGAGCCTACTTCCGCGCTGGACCCGATTTCGACAAGCCGTATCGAGGATCTTGCGATCGACCTGAAGGACAAATACACGATTGTCATCGTCACCCACAACATGCAGCAGGCGAGCCGTATTTCGGACAATACCGCGTTCTTCCTCTTAGGCGAGTTAATCGAGTACAACAACACGGAAAGACTCTTCTCGATTCCGGCGGACAAGCGGACAGAGGATTACATTACAGGCAGATTCGGCTGATTGCCGGCAGGAGGGAAGAATACATGCGCAATAAATTTGACAGAGAACTTGTTTCGCTGAATGAACAGCTGACCCAGATGGGACAGCTTTGCGAGACGGCGATTGAGAACGCAACAAAGGCGCTGCAGGACGGCGACATGGAAAAGGCAAAGCTCGTCATTGAAAAGGACGCGGAGATCGACCAGTCCGAACGGGATATCGAGCGGCTGTGCCTCAAGCTCCTTCTGCAGCAGCAGCCGGTGGCGAGAGACCTCCGGCAGATTTCCGCCGCTTTGAAAATGATCACGGACATGGAAAGAATCGGCGACCAGACATCGGATATCGCGGAGATCATCATCTCCGCGAAAATCTCGGAGACGACGGATTTCCCGAAAATCGGGGAGATGAGCCGCGAAGCCCAGCGCATGGTGACGGACAGTGTCTCCGCCTATGTCAACCGGGACATGGAGCTTGCAGGCCGCGTGGAAGCCAACGACGATGTGGTTGATCTTCTGTTTGAGTCCGTGAAAAAGGAGCTGATCGAGCGCATCGCGCAGAGCTCCGGAAGAGACATCGCTTCGGCGCAGCATGCGATTGACGTGATCATGGTCGCCAAATATCTGGAAAGAATCGCGGATCATGCGACGAATATTGCGGAGTGGGTTGTTTTTTCGATCACAGGCGTCCACGACAGTGCGCCGGACACCAAAAAGGTACAGGAGGAATGATTATGCAGAAGCTGGACGGGATCCGTCAGGAGTTATTAGAGAAAGACGAGCGTGCGCTTGTGGAAGAACTCCTGTGGGCAGCGGCAGGAAAATCGCTCGTGGCAGGTTTTGCCCTCTGCATTCTTATCGCGGGCATCTTTTCGGAAGCGGCATCCGGCGCGGTGCCGCTCTGGCAGATTATCTTTGCGGTCCTCTCGATCAGCGTAATAACAGGCGTTGTCATCCGTTTTATACAGATGCAGAAGAAGCTGTAATACCGCGCACCGCGGTATTCAGCCGATTTTGATTTCCCTGCTTCCCCCTTCTTCATAGAGCCTGTGGGAAATCGACAGTACGGTCCTGTTCGCGGATGCTCTTGAAAGCGCGTGCAGGACCGTAAGCTCTGTTTCGGCGTCAAGATTTGCGGTGATTTCATCCAGCAGCAGAATTTCCGGGTCTGCCGCGACCGCGCGCGCGATCGAAAGCAGCTGCCACTGCCCCTGCGAAAACAGATCTTCTCTGCAGGGCGTATCATATCCCTTTTCCAGCTTTTCAATGACAGCGTCCAGCCCTACGGTTTCCGCGGCGGCGCTGACCATTGCCTGCGTAACTGCCGGATCAAACAGCGTAATCTGATCCCGTATATTGCCGGGAACCATACGAAAACTCTGTTCCACATATCCGAAAATCTTCCGGTGCGCGCTGTCCGGAATCCTGTACGCATCCTGTCCGTTTACAAGCACCTGCCCTTCGTTTGCAGGGTACAGTCCCAAAATCAGTTTGAAAATCGTCGATTTTCCGGCGCCGGTCCTGCCGGAGAGATAGACCCGCTCGCCTTTGTCCACACGAAGCGACAGATCGCGCAGGACATCTTCGCCGTCCGCGTAGCGGAAGGTTACGTGGGAGAGCAGGATGGCCGGCGCGGGCGAAGCCGCACCGCGGCTCGAGGAGCCGCTTCCAGCTTCGATGGCGGGCATTGCCGCGGCCGTGTCCGCGTTTTCCGCGGAGGCTGCGGGCTTTCGCGGGCGGGCGGCTGCCGCCTGCGGCGCCTCCTCCTTTGCGGGGCGCTCCGGCTGTGCCAGAAATTCATCAATTCTGTGTGCGCCTGCCGCCGCGGACTGGATTGTCTGAATCTCCATGCCGATCGAATCGAGCGGCGCGAAGATCTGGGAAACCCACGAGACAATCGTTACGGCTCCGCCGACCGACATTCCGAAAAATGCCTGCGCGGAAGGCCTGCCGGATGCCGCGAGCAGATAGATCAGGGCGATGACTGCCGCGCTGATGATATTGATGACAGGGGAATAAACCGCGTCGTAGAAATTCGTCCTTTCAACTGCCCTGTAGCTTTGCAGAACGCCGCTGCTGTAACGTTTCCGCATGAAGTCTTCACAGCCAAGGGTATGAATCGTCCGGATACTGTGGATCGTTTCGGGAACCATCGCCGTGACCCGTCCCTGCGCTGCGCGGTTGTCGATCTGCGCGCGGAGCATGCGCTTCTGCACAGCCCTCGTGAAAACATAAATGAGCGGCAGGACTAAACCCAGCACAAGCGCAAGCCCTTTGCTGCGCAGAAAAATCATGACAAACAGACTGATGACCTTGCAAAGATCCGCGAACATGCTGATGATGCCGGAAGTAAAAAGCTCTTCGACCGTATCGACATCGCCGACGAAGCGGGAGGTGGTAACGCCGGGCTGTGTTTTGACAAAACAGTCCGCAGGAAGCTTCTGCAGTTTTGCGCAAAGAGCACTGCGCAGGGTGTGCGTGACCTTCTGACCGAAAATGACCAGCAGGCTCTCGCGTCCGCTTTCAAACACGCCGCTGATCAGAATCAGACCGAAATAGGAGAGAATCATCAGCAGGGAGATATCCTGCGAGCGGCTCAGACGGTCCACAATGCGGCCCAGAATGACCGGCGGGATCAGCGCGGTGATGACGGATACGGCGGTCGAAAGAAGAATCAGAGCGGCAAGAAGGAGATGCCGCCGGATGGCCAGCCGGATGATTTTACTGCTGCTCATGGACGGTCTCTCCTTCCTGCAGTCTCCAGAGTCTGTCGTACTCTTTGCATTGCTTTCGAAGATCAGCATTCGTACCTATGAGCGCGCTGCTGCCCTGCGCCGCGTCACCGGAGAGCCAGATGACCTTCGCTGTCCTGTTAAAACAATACAGCCTGTGAGAAATCAAAATAACGATGCTGTCCCGGCACAGGGACTGTATATTACGGAAAATTTCCTGCTCTGTCTCTTTGTCCAGCGCGGAAAAAGGATCGTCGAGAATGTAGACGGGACGGCGCCTTGCAAGCGTCCGCGCAAGAGCGAGCCGCTGCGCCTGCCCGCCGGAGAGGCGGACGCCGGTGCTGCCGACGATCGTTTGTTCCTTCTGCTGCATCGCCATGACTTCCTGATCGAGGCACACGGCGCGGAGCCATGGCCAGACGCTGCCGGACCGGCCCATGAGGACATTGTTTTCAATGGTGTCGTTTAACAGCTCGGGGTCATGCCCGAGATATCCGAAGAGAGTGCTGCGGACAGCCCGCGGAAGAGAGGAGAGCTCCTGCCCGTTTACCTGAACAGAGCCTTCGTAAGGGTGTTCGCACAGGAATACTTTTCCGAAGGTTGATTTGCCGCAGGCGACAGGACCGGTCACGCCGATCATTTCTCCGGCCTGCGCGTCGAAGCGGATTCCTTTGAAAATTTCGCTGCCCCCGTCGTAGGAAAACGAGAGGCCGCACACGCGAAGACGGGCGCCGGCTGCCGCGCCGCCGTTTGCGGAGCGCTCTGATGGCGCGCCGCCCGCCGGCCCGTTCCCAGAGCACCCTGCATCGTTCGCGGAGCAGTCTGCCACATCGCCCGCCGGGCAATCTGCCGTGGCATTTTCCGGGGCAGCGCTGCCGGATTCCGCGGCAGGCGCGAGCGTACCGTCCGCCGCCGCATTCTGCCGGGCTGCGCGCTGCATCAGCGGGCGAATCCGGCGCCAGGAAACCTGCGCCTTCTGCACGCTGTTGAAAAGCTTCGCCGCCTTGGACGATTTGAGAGAAAGCTTTGCGTAACAGGACATGAACGTTGTGAAAGCGGCAATGTCCCAGACAGCGTATCCTTTTCCAAGGACATTGCGGGAGCCGAAATACAGAATCAGGACCGAGCTGAACATCGAAATGATCTGATAGAGCGGCGGCATCGCGGATACAAAGACGCCGGCCGCTGCCGCGTCGCGCTCATAGTCGTCAAGGCAGGCTTCATAGGCTTTGTCCCGCAAAGGTTCGACGCCGAACACACGGTAGGTAAGAGCCGCACTGACACGGTCAAGGGTGGCGGAGGAAAGGCGGGCGGAGGTTGTTTTGAAGCGGGACTGCGCTCTTTGAACAATGACCTTCATTTTCTCCGCAATGAAATAAGAGACCGGCGGAAACACAAGACACAGCAGCGCGAGCCGGAAGTCGTAGTACAGCAGCATGCACACATAGCCGATCAGCGCGATGCCGGTGTCGAAAATCTCGGTCGTGAACTTGCGCATTCCCTCTGCGCAGTCATCGACGTCGGAGATCGCCTTTGTGATCATGTTTCCGGTGTCTTCGTTTGAAAGGTCGGCGGCGGAAAGGTCCACGAGCCCCGCGTACAGAATCTCTTTCATGGAACGGTTGGTATGGTTGCAGAATTTGCGGACATACAGGCGCTTTACGAATCTTGCGGTCTGTACCGCCGCAATCGCCAGAACATATCCCGCAGCCAGCGCCGCCATGGAACGGAATGTTTTTCTGCGCTGAAAAATATCCAGAAGCCGCTGCGCCAGATGCCCCTCGAACCATGGACCGGCCAGAAGGCCGATATTATAGATAACGCCGGAGACGGTGACGATCAACAGCGTTGGCCAGTCTGCCTTAAAATAAGAAATGATACTGGAAGGATCTTTTACCTGATATTGTTTCATAATGTGCCCATTGCTTAGTCGGGGCAGGAGATTTCCGCCACGTCTTCTATCGTATGGTGGAGCTTGCGGACAAGTTTCGTATCCGCCGCCCGGTAATACATTTCCTTGCCTTCCCGCCGCGATGTCAGAAGCCCGGCGGATTTGAGAATCCGCAGATGGTGCGAGACTGCGGGACTGGACATGCCGGTCAGAGCCGCGATATCAATTACGCACTCTTCGGTATGGCAGAGCAGCCAGAAAATGCGCAGTCTTGTCGGATCGCCAAGCTGCTTCATGGCTTCGGCGACAGCGGCGATTCTTGTTTCGTCCGGCATTTTGTCGACAATTTTCTGTTCTTCTGCAATATCGTGGTGATGGTGGGGAAGGATCAGTTCTCCGCTCATAGCGCGCCTCCATTCGGAAATATTGCTATTATTATAACCCATTGACAACGGCTGCGGACGGGAGTATATTCAATCTATCAATTAAACAAACGTTTAATCGTAAACCGGTCATATTATTGCTACGGAGGTTGGTGTTATGAAGAAAAGCTACAAGATCGATGTGGACTGCGCGGCATGCGCGCTCAAGATGGAAGACGCGGCGAAGAAGACCGAAGGCGTCGCGGACGCATCGGTGAACTTCATGGCTTTGAAAATGAAGGTGGATTTTGCAGATGGCGCCGATCCCGCGCAGGTGATGGAGAACGTCCGCAAAAACTGCAGAAAGGTCGAGCCTGACTGCGAGATTTTCCTGAAGTAATGGCGTGCCTGACTGTAAGGTTTTCCTGAAGTAATGATGTGCCGCGCGGCAGACGCCGCGCCCCGAAAGGATTTTAATGACTGCAAAACAAAAGAAAAATCTGACCCGCATCCTGCTCAGCGCAGCGCTGATCATCGCGCTGCATTTCGTGCCGGTGACCGGGTGGCTCCGCTTTCTTCTCTATATGATTCCGTACCTGATCATCGGGTATGACATCCTGATCAAGGCGTTGAAGGGCCTTGTAAACCGCCAGCCGTTTGATGAATGTTTCCTGATGGCGGTGGCGACAATCGGCGCGATTGCGCTCGGCCTCGTAAAAAGCGGGGATTATACCGAGGCGGTCGCGGTCATGCTGTTTTACCAGATCGGCGAGTGGTTTCAGTCCTACGCGGTCGGCAAAAGCCGCAGGAGTATTTCGGATCTGATGGACATCCGTCCGGACTACGCGAATATCGAGGGCGAAAACGGGGAACTGACGCAGGTTGACCCGGACGATGTGGAAATCGGAACGACCATTGTCGTGCAGCCGGGGGAGAAAGTACCGATTGACGGTGTTGTTTTGCAGGGAACATCGAGCCTTGACACCGCCGCACTCACCGGCGAGTCGATGCCCCGCGATGTGGCCGCGGGCGACGAAGTCATCTCGGGCTGCATCAATTTGAGCGGGCTGTTGAAGATCCGGACGACAAAGGAATTCGGTGAGTCCACAGCCTCGAAGATTCTCGAGCTGATCGAAGACGCGGGCTCCCGCAAGTCGAAATCCGAGGATTTCATCACGAAGTTCGCAAGAATCTATACGCCGGCCGTAGTTTATGCGGCGATTGCGCTTGCGGTTCTTCCGCCGCTCCTGCTCCTTGCGCTTCGCATGGACCCTGCGTGGGGAACCTGGGCATACAGGGCGCTTACGTTTCTGGTTGTCAGCTGCCCTTGCGCGCTGGTCATCAGTATTCCGCTTTCGTTTTTTGCCGGCATCGGCGGCGCGTCGAAAGAAGGCATTCTTGTTAAAGGATCGAATTATCTGGAGATTCTTTCGCAGACGAAGACCGTTGTTTTCGACAAAACAGGAACGCTCACACGCGGTAAATTCGCCGTTACTGCTGTGCATCCGGAGCGGCTGGATGAGAGGGAGCTGCTGCATATGGCGGCGCATGTTGAACGCTATTCCACGCACCCGATCGCGGCGGCGCTGCGGGAAGCTTATCCTGACGAAAGGGACGGCTGCCGTGTTGAGGATGTGACGGAGATTGCGGGACGCGGTATCCGCGCGAAGGTGAGCGGCAAAACTGTCTGCGTCGGCAACGCGCGCATGATGGACGATATCGGTGCGAAGTGGAAGCCCTGCGAGCAGAGCGGGACGATTATTCATGTGGCGATTGACGGAGAGTACGAAGGCCATATCGTAATCTCCGATGTCATCAAGGAGCATTCGGCGCAGGCCATCCGCGATCTGAAGAAAAACGGTGTCACAAAGATCGTGATGCTGACCGGCGACGCGAAGGCGGCCGCGCAGCAGGTGGCTTCGCAGCTCTCTGTCGATGAGGTGCACGCGGAGCTGCTTCCGGCGGACAAGGTCGCGAAGATTGAGGAGCTGATCGCTTCGAAAAAGTCGCCGAAGGACAAAGTGGCCTTTGTCGGAGACGGCATCAATGATGCGCCGGTGCTCGCGAGAGCGGATATCGGCATCGCGATGGGCGCGATGGGATCGGATGCGGCGATTGAGGCGGCGGATATTGTTTTGATGGATGATGATCCGCTGCGGATCGTAACTGCAATCCGGATTTCGAGAAAGTGCCTCCGGATTGTCCGGGAAAACATCTGGTTCGCGATCGGCGTCAAACTCCTCTGCCTGTTTCTGACGGCGGTCGGCATCGGCAACATGTGGCTTGCGATTTTCGCGGATGTCGGTGTCATGATCATCGCGGTTTTGAACGCGGTGCGGTGTCTGCATGCGGCAAGGTAAAGCCGGAAGCGGCGCGGCGCGACCGCAGCCCGTTTGGGATGGCGGTCATCCCGGCAGCAGCCGGGGAGCGCGGCAAGCGTGCAGCGACCGGAACGCGGATAGCGCGGCAGCGCCGTTCCCGGCCTGCTGCGGAAGGGAGCACAGATGAAGCTGCTGATAGCGTCGGACCTGCACGGCTCGGCGTATTACTGTGAGAAGCTGCTGGAAGCCTTCGAGCGCGAAGAGGCGGACAGAATTCTGTTTCTTGGAGACATTCTATATCATGGCCCGCGCAACGATCTGCCCGAGGGGTATGATACAAAGAAGACGGCCGCGATGCTGAACGCGCGGAAAAACAAAATCTTCTGCGTCCGCGGCAACTGCGATACGGAAGTGGATCAGATGGTTCTGCAGTTTCCGGTGCTGGCGGACTATGCTGTTCTGCAGGCGGGAGACAGGCTCATTTACGCAACGCACGGGCATGTTCATCATATGCAGAACGTGCCTTTTCTGCAGCCGGGGGATATCCTGCTGCACGGGCATACACATGTTCCGGCGTGGACGCCTTTCGGCGATCACAATCTGTATCTGAATCCCGGATCGCTTTCCCTGCCAAAACAAAACTCCCCGCACAGCTATATGACGCTGGAGGATGGCGTGTTCGTTTATAAAGATCTTTCGGGCGGCGCTTATCATGAGGTGAGGATATAGGGCGCGGCGAGCGGATGTTCGGCAGCACGGATTCCGGCACGGCGGGCGCATGCTCGGCGGCGCGGATTCCGGCGCGGCGGGCGGGTGCTCGGTGGCACAGATTCCGGCGCGGCGGGCGAGCATCCGGCGGTGCGGATTGCGGCGCGGCGGGCGCATGCTCGGCGGCGCGAGGAGTGGCGGATCGACGCCAGCGCGTATTTCATACAGACCAGTTATCTCAAATCGAGATAGCTGGTCTTTTTCTTGTGCGCCCGGCGGCGCACGTTTTCTAACCGGTGCAAGTCCGGAGTCCGCCCGGTAGTGGGAAGGACATAGCTGAAGGCAAGGGTGTCCATCGTGAGGTGGAATCTGAAGGAAGCCGGATTCGGGGAAACTACTAACCCGA
>JAQXUQ010000018.1 GCA_029224465.1 Bacillota bacterium
CTCGGGTTAGTAGTTTCCCCGAATCCGGCTTCCTTCAGATTCCACCTCACGATGGACACCCTTGCCTTCAGCTATGTCCTTCCCACTACCGGGCGGACTCCGGACTTGCACCGGTTAGAAAACGTGCGCCGCCGGGCGCACCTAAAAATACCGCCTACCCTGCTCCTGCAAGATAGGCGGTATTTCCTTACCATATTTTCCGGCTGTCCGCCGGTTTCCTGTTCTTGATCAAATCTCTGCTGGCGCCATCTCTCAGCTGCGCGATTTCCTCGAATTCTTCTCCTCGCCGCCCGTGCGGTTCGCGCCTTCAAAATCACCTTCCAGCACCTTCTTCGCCACCTGCATGCGGAAGCCGGCGTCAATGAAATCGCACTTGCTGCAGAACGGATAATTCTGACGCCCGGAAGCGATCTTTTCTCTGGCCGCACGCAGCTTCTCTCCATTCCAGATTTCCACAAGCGGCGTCCTGTTCAGATCGCCGAAATCTGTCACCTCGTAGTTGTCGCAGCAGCACAGGCCGACCTTGCCGTTCGGTGTGATCCAGACATCCGTAAACGGAAGAAGGCAGGCTTCCGTAACCGCCTCGTTCAGCGTCTCCTGCTTGTTCGGCGACGAGCCCGCGCGGTTCGTCAGAACCTCTTTGAGATACCGCATCTGAATCTGGATATCCAGATCTTTGAATTCATCCGGATGCGCCTTGACATAATCATACAGCTCTTTGATATTGTCATGCAGCCTGTACTCCAGCGCGTAATTGTTGATGATGAGCTGATCGATGTACGGCGCGATTTCCTTCACTTTATCGATTGTCAGAATCAGTCCGTTCGTGGACATGAAGATGAACGCCTTCGGCAGCTTCTCCCGCGCGTACTTGTGCCGCTCGACAATCTTTGTGTCCAGAAGCGGCTCGTTGTTGCCGTACAGTGTCAGATGTCCCTCATATCCCCAGTCCGCGAGCTGGTCGATGATCTTTCTGTAGAGGTCATCATCAATGACGCACCGCGGTCTTTTCTCCGCGTTGACATTCGCCGTGCAGAATTCGCAGGTGGAATTGCAGCGGTTGATGGTCTCGATGTTCACGACCTGCGGCATCGGCGCGGTTTCCTGCGAAAGGAACCAGGTGCAGAACGCGTCCTGCGCCTTCTTTCTTGTTCTGAACTGCAGCTTCAGATACGCGTTGGACGCAAAGTGCGGAAACCACTGTCTCGCCCTGTATCCGAATCTGCCCAAAAAACTGTTTATTGTAATCGGCATGAAAATTTACCCCGGTTTGTAACTGCTAAAAGAAGCCTCAGTCGACTTCCGCCGTATTCTCCTGCTTCTTTTCCGTATCTTCTTCCTCGTGATATTCCTGCTCCGTATTGACGTTCCAGACGTTGGAACGGTCTGTAGAACCGGAGAGAATGTCCTTGACCGCCTCGAACGAAGTGCACATCGAATGGTCAATGTTATTGTAGCGGTGCTGTCCGTTTCTTCCCACGCAAAACAGGTTCGGCACCGTATCCAGCCACTTCCGCAGCGTATCCATTTCACTGTAGGTGTCAAAATACGCGGGATAGGCTTTCTTCACGCGTTCCACATGATAATCCAGCACATTTTTATCCGAATCAATCAGGCCGAGCTTCCTCATCTCCGAAATGCCGAGCTTCGCGAAGTCGTCGTCCTTCATGTTCCACATCGAGTCGCCTTCGTTGCAGAAATACTCAAGCCCCATCCAGACTGTATGCTCCAGATCCTTCACAAGGTACGGCGACCAGTTGTTGTAAATCTGGAAGCGCCCCATTTTGACGGTTCGATCCTGCACATAAACCCAGTTGTCCGGGACAATGTTTCCGACCGTCTTCGTTCCGGTCTCGTTTTTCAGATTCAGATGGTTGATCAGGACGCCGACCGTCATGTAATCGCGGTAGGGCAGACCAGCGGCGATTCTCGCAGGCTCCGCCGGCACGTCATTCATGCCCGCTACAAGATCTTTGATCGGCATGGAAGATATCACAACGTCGCCCCTGACTTCCTGTCTTGTCCCGTCCGGTTTCTCATAGGTCACGCTGCTGATCCGGCCGTCCTTCTCTCTGTGGATGCCGACGACCTTCGCGTTCATCAGGATTTTGCCGCCCTTTTTACGGACCTCTTCCGCAGTCACATCCCAGAGCTGACCGGGTCCGAGCTTCGGATAGGAGAATTCCTCAATCAGCGAGGTTTCGACCTTGCGGTCCTTTTTGCCGGCCTGTTTCTCGATCGCGTTCTTCAAAACCGCCATGATCGAAACGCCCTTGACACGCTGCGCGCCCCAGGACGGATCGATTTCCGAGGGATGCCTTCCCCAGAGATTTTCGGTATAATACTCGAAAAACATCGAATAGAGCTTCTTCCCGAAACGGTTGATATAGAAATCCTCGAGAGATTTTTCCTCTCTCTTATGCATCATGGATTTCAAATAGGAGAAGCCGACTTCCATGGTTTTGGCGAAGCCCATGTTCCGGAAGGTCTGCGCCTTGAGGGAAATCGGATAATCATAAAACTTGGAGTCGAAGAAAATACGGGATACGCGGTTCCTGCGCAGCATGACGCGGTCCTCCTTCTGCGGGTCCGGTCCGCCCGGATTCAGCGTCACCTGTCTGTCCAGCGCAATGTCGTCTGCCGCAGGCGCGCCCTGCCGCGGCATCATCTTATCCCACCACTCGTTGACTTCCGGCACTTTTGTAAAAAAGCGGTGGCCGCCCATATCCATGCGGTTGCCCTTATATTCCACGGTCCGCGCGATACCGCCGAACTTATCGCTCTCCTCGAAAACATAGACGTCCATATCATCCGACTTGTCGAGAAGTTCATATGCAGCGGTCAGGCCGGCCGGGCCGGCGCCGATCACGAGTGCCGTTTTTCTTTCGTTCTCCATAATGATTGAATCCTTTCTTGAATTCATAGTAAACCAAGTTATTTTAACACGCTTCGCACCGCGTTGTACAGCCTGCCGCGCCGGAGGACGCGCGGATTCTCCTGCCCGTACGGGAAGGAGAATCCGCCGGTTTATATGGCAGGTGCGCTTATTCTCCGGTCTATGGACAATCGGTCCCCGATTCGATACACTGAAATTGTTAACTTTCAATAAGGCGGCAGCAGTGCCAGAAAGAGGAAGCATGGCTAAAGACAATCCGAACCCCCGTTCTTTATATATGTATATCGATTATCTTTCGGTCATCTCGTCTCTTGGCATCGTTCTTCTGCATTCCCACGGCGAATTCTACAGCTTTGAGCCTTCGCTCCGATGGGCGGAATGCGTACTTTTTGAAATTGTGTTCGGCGCGGCCGTCCCGTGTTTTTACATGATCAGCGGCGCAACTCTGATGGATTACAGAAAACGCTGTTCCACGAAGGAGTACTGCGGACGCCGCATCCGCAAAACCGTGATCCCGTTTCTGTTCTGGAGCCTGTTCGCAGCCTGCTGGAGCCTGAAAACCGGGATGATTACCGCGGAGGACATCACGCCGGCGTCTCTTGTCAGCTGGATTCTGAACGCGAACCGCAATCCGACTTACTGGTTTTTCCTGCCGCTTTTCGCGATTTATCTCTCGATTCCGGCACTGTCCCTGATCCCGGAAAAACACCGCCGCGCGATGTTTCCATACCTGATTCTTACCGGATTTATTTTCGTGTCCGTGCTCCCGTTTCTGTGCGGAGCCGCGGACATCGCATGGAACAGCGACCTCTCGGCAGGCGCCTTCGGCGGCTATGTTCTCTTTCCGGTAGCCGGTTACTATATTCATGCTTACAATGTTCCCGGAAAACTGCGGAAACTTTTATATGCGGCCGGTGCTGCAGGCTTTATCATTTGTTTTGCAGGCACGATACTGCTTTCTTATAAGGAAAACGGAGCCAGCCTTTTCCTTGTCGGCAACTTCAGTCCGTTCGTAATTTTGTATTCGGCCGCTGTTTTTACCTGGTTCCGCAATCACAGATTCCGCAGCGCGTTCCTCTGGAACGTGATATCCTGTCTGCGTGACACAACCTTCGGCGTCTATCTGCTGCACAAATACGGTCTGGATGTTACAGTGTTTGCTTTTCACCGCCTTTTCGGTCTGACCGCGTTTTCTCCGGCCTACATGCTGGGCGGCGGATTTCTGACGTACCTTGGCTGCATGCTGATCACGAAAGTCTTCCTTAAAATCCCGGTTCTGAAACGGCTCGTAGCCTGAGGCCGGAGAAACAGCAGAGAAAGGTGTTGTTTTGAAGAAACTCACAAGAAATCAAATCGCGCTCCTTTTTTATTTCGCGCTGATCTCCTTCGCCGTGCTCCTTTTCGCGTCGAGATCTTCCTTTCTGTACCCCATGAACAACTGGGATGATTCCAACAGTTATTTCACAATGGGGAAATCCATGTTCCGCGGGATCCTGATCTACCGCGACATTTTCGATCAGAAAGGGCCGTATCTGTACCTGATTTACGGCCTCGCATCGCTCATTTCCCGCACGACTTTCACCGGCGTTTTCCTGTTTGAGATCCTCTTCGGCATACTGGATCTTGCCGGTTACTATAAGATTCTCCGGCTGCAGCTGCGGAAGGAAACAGCGCTCATACTGCTTCCTTTCCTGTTCGCTGTGACATTCTCTTCCTTCTCGTTTTACTGGGGAGGCTGCGCGGAGGAATTCTGCCTGCCGGCGCTGGTCTGGACACTCTATCTTCTCCTTCCCCGCCTGCAAAACAAAACCCGCGCCCCATTCTCCTGTCAGGAAGTTCTGACCGCGGGACTTCTGTGCGGCTATGTCGCCTGCATCAAATTCACACTCCTGGGCTTTTTCTTCGCATTTATGCTGATGGTTCTGTTCCGCTCGGGGCGTGTGGTCCGTTTTCTGAAATCGTGCGGCGTCTTTCTTCTCGGGATGGCTCTGCCGGCCGTTCCCTGGCTCATTTACTTCGGCATCCACGGCGCCCTCTCCGACTGGTACCACGTGTACATTTACACGAACGTCTTCCTGTATTCGACCTTCGGCGCGGCTTCCAGAGGCGAAAGCGCAGGGCAGAAGATTTACGCGCTCTCCAAAATTCTGTACTGGCTATTCTTCGACAATTTTCAGTATTTTATTTTCATTGCGGCAGGCATGCTCTTTATGTTCTTCCGCCGCGGCGCAGACCTTCTGCAGCGTCTTGCGGTGCCGGTTCTCTTCGTGTTTACCTTCCTTGGCATATATATCGGCGGCGCGCATCTTCCGTATTACGCGTTTCCTCTGACGGTCTTTGCGGTCTTCGGCTTCCTTGCGACCGGTGTTCCAGCAGAAGCGGTTTACAAAAAACTGCGTCGTTCCCGCACGGACAAAAAGACGACTTCCGCGCTGCGGCGGGGGGCTGTGGCGACCGTTCTGTGTTGTATTGCCGCAGCGGCGCTTTCTTCTCTGATCGTGTATGCGCTGTCGCCGAACTCCTATTATCTTTCCTATACGAAAGACGACGTATTTCTGACCCGCTTTGCCAAAGATATCCGGGAAGACACCGTCACCGAACATACACTGTTAAATTACAACTGTCTCGACTGCGGACTTTATACGGCAGCGGACATCGATCCCACCTGCTACTGGTTCCAGACGCAGACGCTCGCGATCCCCGATGTGTTTGACGAACAACACCGCTATATCCGCGAGGGCAGGACGGGCTTTGTTGTCTGCAGAGATGATTATCCGGACTTTATCACCGATCACTATGAAATGATGGATCGGTTCCATCAGGTGATGGGAGACACACAGCACGATTATTACCTGTTCCGGAAAGTTAAATGAGCCGGGCTCGCGGAGAGGGTTTGCAGCGATATGAGACTGATTGATTACTTTAATACAGCGGCTTCTGCCGTAAATCTGCTGATCACGGCAGGCGTCATTTTCGGCGCCGCAAAGACGCGGCGCCGCCGGATGGCAGACTCCGCAAACAGTACGCGCAGGCAGGGCGCCTGTCCTGATTTCTGCAGCGGCAGACTTTACTGGTTTCTCGCGGCTCTCATACTGGCCGGAGGGACCGCGCTCCGCTTTGTGAATCTGGCGGCTCTGCCGGACGGACTGCAGCAGGACGAGGCCTCCATCGGCTACGAGGCGTACTGCCTTGCGAACTACGGAATTGACCGCAATGGTTACCACCGGCCGGTTTACCCGATTACCTGGGGATCCGGCGGCGGTTCTCCTCTCATGATCTACTGCAATGTGCTGACAACGAAGCTTTTCGGTTCCTCCGTAACTTCGATCCGGATTGTACCTGCCTTTTTCGGCTCTTTTACACTGGCATTGTTTTTCTGTCTGCTGCTCCGCCTTCACGGGCGCAAAACAGCCCTCGCCGGCCTTGCAATCCTCTCCCTTACCCCCTGGCACCTGATGCTCTCCAGGTGGAGTCTTGACAGCAACACCGCGCCGTTTTTCGAACTGCTTGCCGTTTCCATGTTTCTTCTGGCTGCAGCACAGAAGAAGACTTCCCTGTACGCCGCGGCAGCAGCCTTGTCCGCGCTCTGCCTGTACAGCTACGGTTCGGCGAATATCGTAATTCCTTTATGGCTGCTTTTCTCCTGCATTTACTGCCTTCGTATGAAGAGGCTGACGCCTGCGCAGCTGCTGACCGGCGGCGCCGTTTTCCTGCTTGTTCTTGTCCCTCTCATCATCTTCTACGCGGTGAATTTTCTGGGACTACCGGAGATCAGCACGGCATACATCTCGTTTCCGAAGTTTACATCTAGTCATTTCGGATCTGTTTTTCTTCCGCTGAACCGGGACTTTCCGGCGGCTGTACTGCGGAATATGAAAGGTCTGCTGCTCACACTGACCTTCGGGCACAAAGCAGATGTCATCTGGAACAGGATGCCCGGCTACGCGGCTCTCTATTCGTTCACCTGGCCTGTGACAATTTCCGGCATCGCAGTCTGCGCGGCGTCCTTGATCCGCAGTATTCGCAACAAGGTATATCAGAAGGACGCGGTTCTGGTGCTTCTTCTTTGCAGTGCGGCAATCTTTTCCCTGCTTATCGAGCAGGACATTAACCGGCAGGTCTTTCTGTTCCTGCCGCTTGTCTACTGCGAAGTGACAGGTCTGCAGTGGCTCTTCCGGCACGCGGGGAAACGCACGCTGATTCCTGCTCTTCTATTTCTGACCGGCGCGTTGTCGTTCGGGAAAGATTATTACGGCGGAAGATACAATCAGCTCTGCGCAAAGGATTTCATGCCGGGATACGGTGATGCCATGGTTCTCGCGGACCGGCTGGCCACGGACAGCGGGTCCCGTGTCTATTCGACGTATACGGATGTCGCTTCCCCGTTCATGCTGACCTTGTATTACACAAAATATGATCCGCATGAATTTCTCCGGACCGTCAAATATAAAGATCCTTACGCGGAATTCCGGGTGGCATACGAATTCGGGCATTTCACCTTCGGACTTCCGGATAAGGATCTCTTGTCGGATGAATATAAAAATGACGTTTTTGTTCTGACAAAGGGCGAGGCTTTGCAGCTTTTGAAAGAAGCGGAGGACCACGACGTCGCGCTTACCGGTACGGAGTCGGGAAACTTTGTGGTGCTTGGCAGACAGAATTAAATCTGTCCTCCGGGGTACCGCCGTATTTCGAAGTATCCATCCGGAATGTCATGGTCTGATTCTATGTATGGGATTTTTCAGAAATGCATCCCGCACCTCTGCCACCTGCCGTATGTGCTCATCGCAGGTCGTGCAGCATCCGCCGACCGCCGCGGCGCCGCTCTCATAGTATATATCCGCGTATTCGCGGAACGGTCTGCCGTCTGCCGCGCCGTGCCAGGTTTTTGTTGCGGGATCATAGATTTCCCCGCTGTTCGGATAAACCGCGACGGGTATGGATATTCCCTTCTGAATCTCCCCGATCAGAGAACGGATGTACTCCGGCTTCGTGCAGTTGACGCCGATCATCTGGAGATGCGGAAAGCCTTCGGAAAGAGTTCTGGCACAGTCTCTGATCCGATCCCCTTCGCAGATATGTCTGCCATCTCTGCACGAGAAGCTGATCCAGTAATCTGCACCGAGTTCTTCGGCGATACGTGCTTCGACGAGGACTTCCTTCAGTGAAGGTTGTGTTTCGAACAGCAGAACGTCCGCGCCGGCATTCCAGATCAGTTCCGCGCGTCTTTTGTGGAACCTGTATAATTCGTCATCGGTGATCCCGTATGCTCCCTTGTATTCGGAGCCGTCCGCGAGGTATGCGCCGTAAGGCCCGATCGCGCCAAGGCACAGCGGCCGGACTCTTCCCTGCGCCCTGCCTTCCTCTTCCCACCACTGCGAACGGGCTTCCTGAAAGATCCGGACCGCGCTCGTAATAATGTTCTCGGCCTCTTCCCGCGTATAACCGGCAGTAAGCAGTCCCGGAATTGTCGCCTGATAGCTGGCGGTGATACCGCAGTCCGCGCCGTCTCTGAAGTAGTTCAGGTGGACTGTTCTGACAAGCTCCGGCTTTTCCGCAAGGCATCTCGCTGTCCAGAGCCTGTCGCCGAGCTGACAGCCGAGACGCTCCAGCGCCGTGGACATGGAGCCGTCAATGACAGCGGCGTTATTCAATTCTTTAAGCCAATCCTGTGTAGAGAACCGCATCTTTCCATCTCCTCGTCAAACGCGGATAACTTTCCGGAAAAATTCCTTCGCCCGCTCGTTCTTCGTATGATCAAAAACTTCTTCGGGAGTGCCTTCTTCTACGATGCGTCCGCCGTACATAAAAACAACGCGGTCGCTGACCTCCCTTGCAAATCCCATTTCATGTGTGACAACCACGATGGTCATGCCGGAACAGGCAAGCTCTTTGATGACATCCAGAACTTCCACAACCATTTCCGGGTCCAGCGCGCTCGTCGGCTCGTCAAACAGGATCACATCCGGCTCGAGTGCAAGCGCTCTGACGATCGCAAGCCGCTGCTTCTGTCCGCCGGAAAGCTTCGTCGGATATTCCTCGATCTTGTCGGCAAGGCCTACCCTCTGCAGGAGCTGTTTTGCCTTCTCTTCCGCCTGTTCCCGGCGCATCATCTTGTTCGTAACCGGCGCAATCGTTACATTTTCCAGTACGGTCAGATGCGGAAAAACATTGAAATGCTGAAACACCATCCCGATTTTACGCCTTGCCTGCGTGACATCCGCCTTCGGGACGTTGATCTTTGTCCCATGAAAAACCACATCGCCGGAATCCGGTGTTTCCAGAAGGTTCATGCAGCGGAGCATTGTGCTCTTGCCGCAGCCGGACGGACCAAGGACCGTCACGACTTCGCCCTGATGAATGTCCAGGTCAACGCCGCAGAGTACCGGAAGAGAGCCGAAGCTTTTCCGCAGATTTTTAACGCTGATAACCACTTCTTTATTGTCCGCGCTCATTGCTTCTCCTTATCTCTCGTTTGCCTTCATCCGCACTTCGAGATGATGCGTTGCTCTGGAAAGCGTAATTGTCAGGAACAGATACAGAATACCGGAGATTGTAAGCGGCTCCAGCGCGAGGAAAGTGGATGACTGCACTTTCTTATACGCCGTCATCAGCTCTCCGATAAAGAAAGTCGAGGCGAGAGAAGTATTCTTGATCATGACAATGACTTCATTGCCGATGGCAGGGAGAATGTTTTTCACAGCCTGCGGAAAGATGATCTTTGTCATGACATTCCGCCTGTCCATGCCCAGGGAAAGCGCTGCTTCGGTCTGTCCCGCGTCCACTGCCTGAATGCCGGCGCGGATGATCTCCGCGATATACGCGCTTGCATTGACGACAAGCGCGATCAGGATGCAGACAATATCCGGAATATCTGGAATCAGGGACGGCAGTGCCAGCCAGAAGAAATACAGCTGCAGGAGCATCGGCGTTCCGCGGATTATCTCGATGTAGATGCCGGTTGCCTTGCAAAGCACTTTGACGCCGGACATTTTTCCCAGAGCGATCAGAATCCCCAGTACAGTCCCAAGCAGCACAGAGACGAGGGAAAGCCATACCGTATTCCAGAGGCCTTGCAGGAAAATCAGGCCGTACTTATGCAGAATCAGAAACATGTTTTGGATCACGTCAAAACCTCTTTTTCCAGAAGGTAATTCCTGTTATTTCAGTTCACATCCAGTCCCAGCGCTTTGGCTTCTGTAACTGCTTCGTCAAGCCACTGCTGATAAAGACCTTTTTCCGTAACCTCTGCGATAATCGCGTTGATCCTGTCGCGGAGAGCCGTCTCTCCCTTGGGAAGTCCGATGCAGTTTCCGTTCTTTCCGCGCTCGAAATACTGCCCCTCAAACACCGCCAGCTTCGGATTGGATTTCGCAAACATTTCCCCATTGGGAATTGCGACGGAAACCGCGTCAACCTTGCCTGCATCCAGCGCGAGAACCGCGTTGTTGATCAGGTCATACGTCACAAGCTCCGATTCCGGCAGCTGCTGCGTCGCGAGCGTCTCCTGAATGGTTCCGGACTGGAAACCGACCTTTTTGCCTTTGAAATCATCAAAGGTTTTGTATTTGTCCGCATCTTCCGCCCGGATCAGCAGCCCCTGTTTGGAGCCCTGCTGATAAATATCGGACAGGTTCATTGTTTTCGCTCTCTCTTCCGTATATCCGAGTCCCGCGCAGGCCATGTCGTATTTGCCTTCCGTGACGCCCGTCAGGACCGCGCTCCATTCAAGCGGAACGATCTCGAGTTCAACGCCCAGATCTTTCGCGATATATCTGGCAAGTTCCATATCCGCTCCGCGGAACTGGTCCTGACCGGATTTTGTATTGTCGATGAATTCATACGGTGCAAAATACGGCTCGCAGACATTCGTGATTTTACCTTCCGCAAGAATCTTGTCGAGTCTCGTCTGTCCCGCGGCTGCTTCCTTTCCGATCTGCCCTCCGGATGCGGTTTCTCCGGTCCGCTCCACGGCCGCAGCCTTTGCAGACTCCGTACCTGCTGCCGGTGCTGCACTGCTGCCGCAGCCCGCAAGCAACGCTGCTGACACAGCTGCTGTTAAAACGACTTCTCCAAAATGTCTGAACTTTTTCATAACGCGGCTCCTCCCTCACATCTGTTCTTCCGTTGTCTGTTGATTCCGGCCGGTCTCGTTTCCTTCTGCATCGTAGGCAACTGTCAGCACCGCGCCTGCCCGGTTCGCGTTACCGTTTACTTTCTCATCCTCCATCAGCAGCTTCCCGGCCTGCCGGAGCAGTGTCTGCGCCTGCGGATTCAGGAAAACTTCCAGCGCCGCGGCTGCCATCGCCTTGGCCGCTACATGAATCTTCTCATGGGCAAAGCCCGAGTCGGCCACCGAAAGGAAGGCGGCGTCATGGGTTTTGGCGTCGCTGTATTCTCCTGTGCCCATATATGCGTAACAAAGCGGTACGGCGTAAGAAGTGTTTCCGATATCGGAACTGCCGGCTGCCGTGTACGGATCCTGAAATACGCTGATCTTCTCTCCCAGCGCCTGCAGGTTCTCTTCCAGAAGTCCCGAAAGCAGGCGGTTCTGGTTGATATCAAATGTCGTATACTTGTCTCTTCTGACCTGCAGACTGCAGCCGGTCATAAGACACGCTCCTCTTGCGCAGTTCACAACCTTCCGGATAACTTCCTCCAGATAATTCTTATCCGCCGATCTCACATAGACTTCCAGAATCGTCCTGTCCGGAATAATATTCGGCGCGGCTCCGCCTTCGCGCACCGTGCTGTGAATCCGGACATGTTCCCTCAGCTGCTGGCGAAGCAGGCCGATTCCCTGATATGTCAAATTCAGCGCGTCAAGAGCGTTGATTCCACGGAACGGGGCGCCGGACGCATGGCTTGCCTTTCCAAGGAACGTAAACCAGAGAATTGTCATTGCAAGTTCGTTGCGTGTTGTCGTTGTTTCCTGTCCGAGATGCATCTGCAATGCCGCGTCGATGTCCCGGAAAGCGCCGCGGTTGATCAGCGTGATTTTTTCGCTTGTTGTCTCCTCCGCCGGACATCCGAGCCAGACTATCCTGCCTTTAAAATTCTTCTCTTCCTTGTACTTTTTCAGAGCGGCTGCCGCCGCAAATGTACTGGCGGCGATCCAGTTATGACCGCACGCATGGCCGTTCTCGTTTCTGCCGGGGCCATACCCCGGCAGTGCATCATACTCCGCGAGAAAAGCAATGGCAGGTCCCTCCGCATCGCCGAATTCCGCGCGGAACGATGTCGGGATATGCAGATACGGAAAGGTCACCTGAAAGCCGGCCTTTGCAGCCTGCTGCGCCAGAAACTCCGACGTGAATTTTTCTTCATTTCCAAGCTCCGGATGTCTGAATACGGTTGTACTGATCTCATCCGCCTGGGCGGCGATCTCGTCTTCTTTTTCAAAAAGCAGCTTTTTGTCTGCTCCCTGCAGCACCGGATTAGTCAATATCTTATTCTGATTCATTGTAATTGCCGTCTTCTTGCTGTGATTTTTCAGATATGAACGCAATTATATCATTTCGATAGGAATTTAGAACAACAAATCGTTTTATATTAGGCATAGCCTATGGCTATTTGAACTTGCAATTATCGTGAAAATGATTTATTTACTGCGTTATCGCAGTGATATGTTAAATTGATCCGGTTTTTCCTGCCAATTTATGTGCTCTATTAACTAAAAAGCCCTGCACCTTCGTGCAGAGCCTGCATACGTTGTTAAATAAAATATCTCCGCATGATCACCGTCCGCAGCACCCGGAACATACAGGAACGGAAGGAAACGGCATCCCATTCACTTTCTTGCATTATCCTGCCTGCGGATTTCCTCCGTGATCTCCCGAAGGGAGGATCCCGTTTCATCCGCAATGCGGGCAATATCCTCATATTCATATTTTTCCTGCCGGACGCCATAGCCGGAAGACACTTTCTTCCTGACTTTACCATAGCCGGTCTCTACCGTTTCCTCCGTGCGCGAAAGGATGTAGCGGCGGCTGATGTTTTCCCGGACACCAAGCGTTGTCGTGTGAAGAAAAATGCATTGCAGAATCTGTTCTCTGTCCTCCTCGCGGCACAGGACCGTCAGCAGGACGCCCGGGCGGGACTTTTTCATTTGTGCCGGCATGGTGAAAACATCAAGCGCGCCTGCCAGAAGAAGCTGTTTCTGCGCAAAACCGGTCTCTTCCGCTGTCATATCATCCAGGTTGCAGCAAAGCTCTGCAATCACATCCTCTTTCCCGGTGTCCTCTCCCAGCATTGCGCGTACACAATTTGCCGCAGGAAAGTCTTTGGTGCCCATGCCGTAACCGATCGCCTTGACACGCATGAGCGGCTGCTCGCCGAAACTGCGGACAAAGTGTTTTAAAAGCGCCGCGCCGGTCGGCGTGCACAGCTCCCCTTTGACCGCGCCGCCATAAGTTGGTATTCCCTGCAGAATGTACGCTGTGGCCGGCGCCGGAACCGGCAAAACACCATGCTCGCACCGCACCTGTCCGCTGCCGACATGAACCGGCGAAGCGATTACCTGATCCGGAGACAGGCGCTCCATCAGCATGCAGAATGCCGTGACATCGATGATCGCATCCATAGTCCCGACTTCGTGAAAATGAATCTCCGTAACAGGAACGCCATGGACATGACTTTCCGCCTCTGCAATCAGTGTATACACGGAAAGGATGTCCGTCTTTACCTTGTCGGAAAGATCCAGCGATTCAATGATATGGCGGATTTCATGCATGCTTCTGTGATGGTGGTGATGATGTTCCTCTTCTCCGTAATGCGGCGGCTCCGGTACTTTCTCCGCTGCGTGTGTATGTGCATGCATTTCTTCGGTTTCTTCTTCCCCGCAGATGGTGACTTTGAAATGTGTCCCCGTGATACCGCATTTTCCGGTCTTTTCGCATGTCACGAAGACTCCGGGAATACCAATCCCGTTTAACTGCGCAAGGAAGCTTTCCTGCTCCGGCAGAAGCTCCATCAGCGCAGCCGAAAGCATATCCCCTGCCGCCCCCATGCTGCAATCCAGATATAATGTTTTCATTTTCGTATTCTCCTGATGATTCTAAAAAAGGCTCTGCACGCCTGCAGAGCCTGATCTTCCTTTTACTTTTTTCTAAATAAAGCCGCTTTGACCACCCCTTTGGGATCCTTCACCAGAAGAATGATCAGCCAGATAATCAACCCGAGCGCAACCACAGACAACCCGAGATAAAGATCGTTGAGCATTTCCAGCGGCGCCGGCGCAAAGTATTCCGCGCCGAGTTCCGCGTATTCAAAAACTGCGTCGATAAACCACATCAGGGATGCACCCCAGTACATCCAGCACAGAGCGCCTACCTGCATCTTGCTGTCCGGTGCGCCTTTATACCATATGACCGTACTGATAATCGCCGCAAAAACCGTTGTCAGTAAAGTCATGCCTTCTCGCCCTCTTGCAGACTTGCCGCGTCAAGCGTCTTTTTCTCCATAACAGAGAAAACAGCTACCATACCGCACCATACCGCAGTAACAAGGACTGCCATGCCGACGCCCGCGCTTCCCATTTCCGCCAGCATGCCGGCTGTCTCTCCATTCTTCACGGCTGTCAGGAACGGGAAATACGGAACCACTTCCCCATGCCAGACATGTTCAAACGCAAGCAGCCCGGAACCTCCGATCAGCAGCTTATTCAGCCAGCCGAGCTTCTGCGAAAACTTGATCTTCACTGCTTCGCAGCTCGTACCATCCGCTGCCGGAAGCTTCACAATTTCTTCTTTTTCCCGGGTCTTTACCACGCGGGTAATCGCAGATGTAACCACTGCCTCTACTGCCGGAACAAGAAAGCATGCCATAACCAGGTACCTCCTCACCTTTTGCAAAACTATGATGCTGTTCTCGATCTATATACACAAAAAGACATACAGCCCTTCGTCTGAAGAGACCGCATGCCTTCTAATGCACACATCATTACCACTTATACATATCCATTACACTGAAAAACTACAAATGGGACACTTCTGTGCCGGTGCCGAAGCTTCCTGCCCCGACTTTTAGAAGTTTAACACACGTGTGGAGAAATTTCAAGGAAAGGGTCGCGGCGCCGGTCAGCGTTGGGACAAAAGAACTACCGTCTCGACTGTCTGCGTTTGTCCCAACATGTCGACCTAAGCCTTAAAGCTCGATGAAAATTTTGATCTATCCGCAAAAATTCCTCGCGTTTTATTTGCATCATCCGCCACGAAGAAGTAAACTCATGATAAAGATAAATAAAAGTTTGATTCAGATCAAAAAAATCTACGAGTGATATACATGGAACTGCCAAGAAAACAATATTTAGGAAAACTGATACGTAAGAAAGACAACGGCCGGATTAAGGTAATCACCGGCATCAGAAGGTGCGGCAAGTCGTACCTTTTGTTCAACCTATATCACCGCTGCCTGATTGAAAACGGAATAAAAGAAGAACAGATTATTGAGCTTGCGCTGGATGATCTTCAAAACGTGAAATACAGAAATCCGATTGAACTTGACAAATATATCAGAGGGAAGATCTCCAATGCTTCCGTCAGATACTATGTTTTTATCGATGAAATTCAGTTTGTAGCGGAGATACAGAATCCATACCTGGATGATTCGAATGAAAAAATCACATTCGTTGATACATTACTAGGCCTGATGAAGCTCCCGAATGCAGATATCTATGTAACGGGCAGTAACTCAAAAATGCTTTCTTCTGACATCCTGACCCAGTTTCGTGACCGGGCTGACGACATCCGGGTTTATCCCCTTTCCTATGCTGAATTTTATGGAGCCTATGAAGGAGATAAACGCAGGGCGTGGCCTGATTACTATACCTATGGCGGGATGCCGGTTGTGCTGACGCTTCCAACGCACGAAGAAAAAAGCGCATATCTGCGGAATCTCTTTGAGCGGACTTATATCAGAGACATCCTTGAGCGAAACAATATACAAAATGATACTGACGTACTGGAGGACCTTCTGAATATCCTGTCTTCCGGAATCGGATCATTGACAAATCCGACAAGGATTTCAAGAACATTCGCCTCTGAAAAGCATCTGCAGATCAGCGAGCAGACGATTGCAAAGTACATCGATTATTTTGTTAATGCATTTCTGATTGATAAAGCAGAGCGATACGACGTAAAAGGAAGAAAATACATTCATACGCCCATCAAATATTACTTTACAGATGTCGGGCTCCGAAATGCCAGGCTTGGATTCCGGCAGATTGAAGAAACACATCTGATGGAAAATGTAATTTTCAACGATCTGAAACGCCGTGGATTTGATATTGACGTCGGGGTGGTTCCATACAACGTAAAAAAAGAGAACGGAAAACATGCCTTAAAACAGTTGGAAGTGGATTTTGTGATCAACCGCGGGGATACCCGCTGTTATATACAATCCGCTCTTTCCGTAGCGGATCCTGAAAAGAAAGAACAGGAGATTGCTTCCCTTCTGCGAATTCCTGATTCCTTTCAGAAAATTGTAGTTGTTAGGGATTTTATTAATCCGCGGAAAGACGACAAAGGAATTCAGTATATCGGAGTAGAAGATTTTCTTCTCAACGAGTCCTTTATAGAAACCTGAATAATTCAAACCATAAAAGGGCAGGCTAACGTGGCAGATTTTCATATATTTTCATTTTCTGTAACGTTAACTTGCCCTTTTCTTTTAAATCATCTTAAAATGCCTGAATGCATCGAGAATTGCCTTCCGCTTATTCTCCGGACACTTCGGCGCACAATTTCCCTTGGTCTTGGGAAGATTGAAGTTTTTCCGTTCTACTATCCTGCATTCTCTTTTGACCTGGGCTCGGAAATATCAAGATTTACGTCGATCGCGGCGCCGGTCAGCGTTTGGACAAAAGAACAACCGTCTCGATCCCCTCCGTAAACGGGAACATATCCACCGGCACTGCCTTCTTCATGCGATACCCCGCATCAACCAGCACCGCGAGATTCTCTCCGAGCGTAACCGGATTGCAGGAGACATAGACAATTTTTTCCGGGGACAAAACAAGAAGGCTCTGCAGAAACGCGTCCGAGGCGCCGGACCTTGGCGGATCCATAAAGACAACGTCCGCCGTCCCGTTTTCTCCCGCAAGATCTTCGATAAAGCTGCCGGAATCGTCGTTGTAAAACCGCACATTCTGAAGACCGTTCCGGCTGGCATTGATGACAGCGTCCCTCACGGCTTCCGGATTCAGCTCGACCCCGATGACTTCCGCCGCCCTGTCTGCCGCGCAGATGCCGATTGTTCCGATGCCGCAATACGTATCAATAACGCGTTCCCTGCCTGAAAGACCGGCGCAGTCAATCGCGATGCGGTATAGTTTTTCCGTTTGCAGTGAATTGACCTGATAGAATGCTCTGGATGAGATCCGGAATCTTTTTCCGCAGAGCTCGTCTTCGATATAACCGGGGCCGTAGATGATCTTTTCCGTTGTCCCCAGAACCATGGTTGTTGCCCGGGAATTGATGTTCTGCACAATCGTCGTTATTTCCGGGTGCTTTAAAAGAAGCGCCTGCACAAAATGATTCCTGGAAGGAAAGGCAGGACCGTTCGTCACGATCGTGACCATGATCTGTCCGGTCGTCCTTGCCGTCCGGACCTGTACGGCGCGCAGCAGGCCAAAGCCTGTCTTCTCGTCGTAGACTCTGATCTTAAAGGAAGCCAGCATAGAATAGATGGTCTGAACAATGACACCGGCTCTTTTGTTCTCGATCAGGCAGTCGGTGACCGGAACAATTTCATGGGAATGCTGGCGGTAGACGCCGCACACAGGGCGGCCTTTTCGATCCAGACCGAAGATGCTCGTTACCTTGTTCCGGTACCGTCCCGGATTCTTCATCCGGATCACCGGCTCGACCGGCCCGAATTCGCCGATGCATTCCTCTACCAGAAGCTGCTTTGCGCGGATCTGCTCTTCCATCGGCGTATCAATCATCGTGCAGCCGCCGCAGCGGCCGGAAAACTTACAGCGCGAAGCCGGCTTTCTTCCTGTCTCAGGAGAGCGGAACCGCTTCGGCGTCGTAGTAGTACTCTTCTTCATGTTTTTCCCTTGCTTCCTGCTGTCTGCGGCGGACCTTGTCCATCGGGCACCAGTCCCGTCCGGGTTCTTCGCAGATGATGCTCACGCCGCGGATATCCGAAACAGCCTGCACCGCCCGTTCATAATCCAGTGAATGGATGCGGACAATACTGCGGTATCTGTTCTTACGGTTTCCGAAGATCCGCTCGAACAGCGAAGTATCCTCTTCGCGGATCGAAAAGGAAATCCTCGCTTCGAGCAAAGCCCTTTCCACCCTGTTCAGCATATCGCAGGTATAGACCTTGCAGAAATCACAGCCGTTGTCAAAATACTGGTTCTCTTTCATAATGGATGACATTCCCCGCCCCCGTAATTGACTTCCTGTGCAGGCCTGCTCTATCCGATCATCATAATCACAATATAGCAGGCAATTATGTGTAATTATCTAATAATTAATACTAGACCAGGGCGGTCAACATGTCAATATAAATACTTCTCTCTTTCACTTTCTCCGGCGGAAAGGATGCGTTCCAGCAGGCCCCTTGCCGAAAGCCGCACGGCTCCCGCACCGTAGATAATCACCTGCTCCACCGCATCGCTCGTTGCGACCGTCACCTGATTTCCGCGTGCGAGCTTATGCGCTGTCTTTTCGATATAAAGATCAGCCGTCTCCGCCTCCTTCGTGTAAACCACGTCAATGTTATGGAAGCGGGTTACACTTCCGGTCCCGCCCGGAACCTTGTAGGCATCGAAAACGACAATTACGTTTTCCGCAGTGAACCCTGCATAATTGGAGAGAATGTCCAGCAGGCGGTCTCTTCCCGCCTTGAGATCCGACCTGGCAAGATCCCGGAGTTCATTCCATGCGTAGATGATATTGTAGCCGTCGACCAGAAGATAGCTCTGCTGCCGCGGCGCCGTTTCTTTTTTCTTCGCGGCGTATTTGGGATCCCCGCCGGGCGATGCCGTATCATCCTCCGGCGCTCCCGCAGTTCCGTCGTAATACACCGCATTTTCAGGATTACGCAGTCTCTGCGGCCGGTAGGCGGTTCCGTATGTCGCCTCAAAGATCCGCTCCAGCTCGTTCTCTTCTGCCGCAAAGCTCCTTTCGCGGGCGGCAAAATCGTCCGCCGTCTTGACGGTTCTTGCATGTCTGCCGCTGACATCCGGATCCGCGCCTGAAGGCAAAACATCTTCGTCCTGTTCCGGATCAGAAGATGCGAACGTGTAATAGTCGTCTGTCAGATACTGCGCGTCCGGATCATCCTCCGGTCTCCAGCCGCTGTCAAAGTGCATGTATCTGCGTACCAGATTCCAGGCAACCGGTGTGCCGGCGCCATGGGAACAGAAAACCGAGCCCGATGGATTCCAGCGGTCAAGTTCCGGATCGTACGGATTCTGATCCAGCACTTCCCGTGCATTATGGCATGGCTCATAGCCCAGAAGTCTTGCAGTTATCCTGCCCGCGCCGCCGGTATAGGACTGCAGCGTCTGCGCGCAGCCCCCGAAAGATGCGGCCGGGATTTTACCGGTCACGAGTACTCCGTCACCCGAAAATTCCGCCGGCTGCGTTTGACCATGCAGGTCATTCATATCCTGTAAGAAGCGTCCGAGGTTCGCCGAAGGCAGCTCCGCCTGAAAGGACAGGACCGGTTCCAGCAGTATATTCTGTGCCATCATTAACCCCTGCCGCACGGCGCGGTACGCTGCCTGCCGGAAGTCTCCCGCCGAAGTATGTTTGAGATTCGCACGCCCGCCAAGCAGCGTTATTGTGACATCGGTCAGCTCCGATCCTGTCAGGACGCCGCGGAATGTTTTCTCCCGCAGAAACGAAAGAATCTGATTCTGCCAGTTCCTGTCAAGAGTTCCGTGCGGGGTTTTGTTCTGCACCGTAATGCCGCTCCCCGGCTCGGAAGGCTCCAGCAGGACATGCACTTCGGCGTAATGCCGGAGCGGTTCAAAGTGTCCGACGCCTTCCACCGGCTTCCGGATCGTTTCCTTGTAGACAATCCGGCCCGGTCCGAAGGACGCGCGCAGATCGAAACGCTCTCTTAAGATGTTCTTCAGGATTTCCATCTGCACGGTTCCCATGATTCCGATCATGATTTCACGGGTGTGTTCGTCCCGCGAAACATGCAGCATCGGTTCCTCTTCTTCCACGGTCCGCAAGGCAGACAGGAGTGTAAAATCATCGGCCGCGCGGCCATAAGCATCCTCTGCGGTCACACTGCAGGTTTCAATCGGCGAAAGGAGCTCTGTCATTTCATCCTGACGGATTCCGAGACCGGTCCCCGCCCTCGTGTAGGAAAGGCCCGTTACCGCGGCGATTTCACCCGCCCCGGCGCTTGTCACCGCCGAAAATTTCCCGCCGGAATAAATCCGGATTCCGCTGATTTTCTCTTCGGCAAAGGAAGATGCCGGCTCCTCTGCGCCGACCAGCGCGGCGTCTTCTGCGCCCTCCGGCGGCTTTTGAACGCGCTCCCGTATGCTGTCCCGTACGCGCAATGTCCCTGATGTGATCTTCAGGAATGTCAGCCGGACATTCGGCTCCTCGTGCGCGATCTTATAAACCAGTGCGCCGAACGGCTGCTCTGCCGGCGGCAGTTCCTTCTCCGCATCTGTTTTTACTTCCTCTGTCCCTAGTGCCTCTACTCCATAGGGCAGCATATATCTGCGCATTCCTTCGAGCAGGTCCGCCGTGCCTTCATCCCGCAGCGCGGCGCCGAAGTATAAAGGTATCAGCCGTCTTTGTTTGACCAGATAAGTCATATCGCTGTCCGTAACTTTCCTGCCGTGCTCGAGATACTGCTCCATCAGATTTTCATCGCAGACAGCCACTTCTTCCTGATTACGTTCCGAGAGCTGCCCGCTGCCGAAAGAAACGATATTCTCTGAAAGTGCCGCTTTCAGTTTCGAAAGAAGCGCTTCCTGCGCGGCTTCCCGGTCTCCTGTCTGCTCGAGCTGATCGCATTTGTTCACGAAAATGAATACCGGCACATGATAATGATCCAGCAGTTTCCACAGGAGACGTACCTGCTGGGTCACACCGTCGGCCGCGCTGATCACAAGGACCGCATAATCCAGCACCCGCAGCGTCCGCTCCATTTCCGGAGAAAAATCCGCATGCCCCGGCGTATCCAGAACCGTATAAATTCTTCCCGCATATTCGAAACGGGCGGTTTTCGAATAGATGGTAATGCCGCGCTTCTTTTCCATTGCATCCGTGTCGAGAAACGCGTCGCCGTGGTCCACACGTCCTCTTGCTCTGATCGCTCCCGCGGTGAAGAGGAGGCTTTCGGAGAGTGTTGTTTTGCCGGCGTCAACATGCGCCAGGATACCAAAAGTTGTATTCTTCATAAAAGCAATTATAGCAGATCCGGCTTTCGAAAAGTTCCGTGCAGCCGCGATTTTCCATTGCAGGCGCCGCGGTTTGCGTTCTATACTGTGGGTGTATTTTGCAGACAGGAAGTTTCCAGAACGCGAGGAGGCAGTATGGAAGAATTCAAACCGGTAAAAGAAGGTAAGGTCCGCGAGATCTATGATATCGGCAGCGGGCTCATCATGTACGCGACGGATCGGATTTCCGCTTTTGATGTCATTTTGAAGAACAAAGTGGAAGGTAAAGGCAAGGTTCTGACACAGATGTCCAGATTCTGGTTTGATCTGACGAAGGATATCATTCCCAATCATATGATCAGCACGGATACAAATGACATGCCGGCATTCTTCCGGACGCCCGAATTTGAAGGCCATGTGATGCTGTGCCGCAAGCTCCGGATGATTCCGGTCGAATGCATCGTGCGCGGTTATATCACGGGGTCCGGCTGGAAGAGTTATCAGGAAAACGGTACGGTCTGCGGCATCGCACTGCCCGAAGGCCTCCGCGAGTGCGACAAGCTGCCGGAGCCGATTTATACTCCTTCCACGAAGGCGGAAATCGGAGATCACGACGAGAACATTTCCTACGAAAAGTCCATTGATGTGCTGGAGAAGGCTTTCCCCGGACATGGTGAGGAATACGCTTCCAGAATTAAGGACGCCACGATTGCGCTTTATCGCAAATGTGCGGATTACGCGCTTTCGAAAGGCATCATCATTGCGGATACAAAGTTTGAGTTCGGTCTTGACGAGAATGGTAATGTCGTACTCGGCGACGAAATGCTGACACCGGATTCCAGCCGTTTCTGGCCGGTGGAGGGATATGCGCCGGGGCACGGACAGCCTTCGTTTGACAAGCAGTTCGTGCGCGACTGGCTCAAGGCAAATCCGGACAGTGATTACAATCTTCCGCAGGAGATCATCGATAAGACGATTGCCAAGTACAAAGAGGCTTATAAGCTTCTGACAGGAAAAGATCTGGACTAACTTCTTTTATTGCATCGAGTAGGAGGCGGTGATTAGCCGCCGTCCTCTCACACCACCGTGCGTACCGTTCGGTACACGGCGGTTTCAACAGTTGACGTGCACAGACTGGTATGCTGTGGCTAAATCGAAAAAGCCCCAGTGTATCAGTCTTTCTTTGGTTAATGCTCTTTTGACCACACCTGAATTCGCCATACG
>JAQXUQ010000019.1 GCA_029224465.1 Bacillota bacterium
AAGAAACGACTACATCCATATTACAGAATCAACGTGAGAAACTTCTCAGTTTTTTATGTCGTCATCGATGACACCATGGAAGTGCGACGTGTTCTATATTCCAAACGTGATCTAGATAATCTGCTGAGCGACTGATTTCAATAATGGCCAACCAGACCGACTTTCACTTTTTTCCAAAAAGAAAAAGCGGCACCGGCCTCTCTCTTCAGAAAGGCTGATGCTGCAGAAATGGCTTAAAAATCAGACTTTGGAGACGATTTAGTCCTCTACCCTTGACATCATCAATACTACCGTCTCCACATGAGATACGGGGCTATATACGGGGCTATCTGTGAATTTGTCGTTCATGTGCACAAATGCCGCATATATACAGCATTTTTCAGCGGTTCTGTTGTCTCGCGCATTTCATTCTCAACGGGGTCTATATTTTAGAATTTCAACCACTTCATTCTCCGTTCCGGCGTTCTTGCGGACAGCAGTAAAAAACAGCGTCTTATAGACCAGCTGATCCGGATTGCTCGAATCCCATCCTGTCTCATATCTGAATCTCGGCACCTGATTAAAATGTTTAACGGCCACATAGTCGGTGACACTGAATATCCCGAATAAAATGACAGCACAGGCAGCTATGCAAATAATACGCTGCACTTTCTTCGCCAGGATTCTTCTCGTTAGGAAATAGATGCCCGCAATCAGTATAATGCTCCCGATCACAGAGTAGATACTTCCCCAGCTGCTTTCACTCGGAAATATCGATAATGCCGATACAATAACAAAGATGCCGAAGCCCGACAGCAATGCACCGATGATTCTCTGCTTTCCTGTTTTTAATTCATTACGGCTGTACTCCGCCATAGCCACAGCGGTTTCTTTTGTTTCCTGATTCATGTTCTCGCTTTTCCTTTCTCCATTGATGATTTCCGGTATGCTCACGTCATAGAACTCTGCGATCTCGACCAGCATACCGATATCAGGCATATTGCTTCCTGTCTCCCATCGGGATATCGTTCTGTTGGAGACATTCAGCTTTTCAGCCAGATTTTCCTGTGTCAGATTTCTTTCCTTCCTCAGTTCTTTCAGGAAAGAGCCTATCTTGACCTGATCCATATGGGTGACCTCCTTTCCATGCCATGATACGATCCGGAATCATCCTTTAACACGACACAAAGCGAGAAATGCCGGGTTTTGCTGCCGGACAATGTTGTCTGCCTGCTTAAATTCCTATTATTTCTTCCGTTTGGAGCTGTACTTCGTACTTCTGCGTTTCAAGCCATCTTCCGTGATTTCCATATTGCTGCGCATCGCCCGCTCGATCTGCACCGCCTCAAATTTCTCCTTGGAGATTAAAGATGTCCGCAACGAACCATGTCCGGTGTGCTGCCGCAAGACGAGTAAGCCCCGATATCTGATTGGCAAGGCTGTCGAGCTGCTCCTTACTGTTTGTGCTGACCCGGGCATAGATAACGACACTGTAGTCTTTGATGACACGGTTTTTCTCTATGCGTACGACATTCTTAATGTCATCCATATGACATTCTCCTTTTTGCCCCATTAAGTTTCTTATTTATTGCAATGATGTCTGGGTATTTTTACAATATGTGTCCTGACAACAGTTCCCTTGTTACACACCCTCCGAAAACCTTAAAAACAGTAGTTGCCTTGTTACGCCAAGCCTAAAAGGCAGTTGCCTTGTTACACTTCGCAAAAAATCAGTGCTCACAACTATTGTCAGAACCGATAAAAAAGGAATTCCGAGAAAGGTATTTTTTATTGCCTCATCTTCGGAATCCCTTGATTTCAAGCCTTTTGTGTACTTTTACTTCGTTTCCCGTGACAGAAGAACTACGCACTCGGCATGCCTATTACTGTCCAAACCTTTCCCAATCGGCATACTCATATCACTGTCGATGATCGGAAGGCGGAACGTGATCGACTTCAGCCACTGTCCGCTGGGCTGCCGCTCTTCGTGAATCTGGATCTCTTCAATGAGGGTTTCCATCAACTTCCGCTGTTCTTCCTCGTTCATCAGCTTATAAAACTTATCGAAGTAGATCAGAATCTTGTAGATGTTATCCCCGGTAACCTTTTCGGACTCGATGGACTGCTTCTTCGCCCTTGCCTCTATGAGTCTCTGCTCCTGATCGTCGATCTTGTCGTACATCCGGTACAAACGGTCATCCAGGTCGGCCTTGCGGCGATTATAGTGACGGTCATCCGAATCTAGCTGTTCGATCTCTTCCAAAGTCTTCCGTTTCATGGCGTAGGACTGCTTCAGCTGCTTCTCCAACGCCTTGATCTCCTGATCGATAGCCGTGGTGTCCACCTTCATATTGATCTTTTCCTGCATGAGCGAGGCAAAGCGCGGATTTGAGACCAGTTTCGTAATGATCTCAACTACGGAAGCATCTAGGATCTCTTCCTGGATCTGCTTCTTATAATCACACTTATGACCGCGGGTCATGGTCCTGTGCTTGCAGCCGTAATAGTAAAAATCCTTATATTTTGAACCGTCCTTCTTGTGCTTGATACTTTTATTGCCGTACATGCCGGAGCCGCATACAGGGCATTTTACAAGGCCTGACAGGAGATGCGTCTTCGTATCCTTCGCCTTGTTCACATGCTCGTATTTCTTTGCCTGGGCGATCATCTTAACCTGAGCCTGGTTCCACAGCTCTTCCGAGACGATGCCTTCATGCAGACCGTCCACCACCAGGTAGTCATCCTGCTCAACCAGTCTATATTCGTTGCGGGTGCCATGCACCTTTTCCGTTTTTCGGCGGCCATAAGCGATCTTTCCGCAGTATACCGGGTTCTTGATGATGCGGCGGATGAGTGCGGAATCAAACAGCGGATTCTTTCCATTATGACGGGCAATCTTGTGGATCCCGTGATTTTCCAGATACTTGGCAAGACCATTGGCGCCGATATCTGTGGAGACCCACTGTTCAAAAATAATGCGAATCGCTGGAGCTTCCTCCTCATTGATCTCCAGTACACCATCCTTCAGGCTGTAGCCATAAGGCGGAAAACCACCATTCCACTTGCCGTCCCTGGCTTTTTGGATACGGCCTTCCATGGTTTGGACACGGATATTCTCGCGCTCAATCTCCGCGACAGCTGACAGGACGGAGATCATCAGCTTTCCGGCATCCTTGGAGGAATCAATCCCATCTTCCACGCAGATCAAATTGACGCCAAAGTCCTGCATGGTCTGCAGCGTGGAAAGGACATCTGCAGCGTTCCTTCCAAAGCGCGACAGTTTGAAGACCAGAACAAAGGAAACTTCATCTTTGCCGGTCTTGATGTCTTCCATCATGCGGTTGAACTCGTCGCGACCCTCTATGGACTTTCCGGATTTACCGGCGTCCTCATACTCCCCGGCAACCTCATAATCGTTGAATTCTGCAAAGGCCCGCATGCGGGTCCGTTGGGCATCCAGAGAATAGCCATCGATCTGCATCGCGGTTGAGACACGGGTATAAATATAAACCTTGGTTTTCTTCTTTTCCATCAAGGACTCCTTTTAAGTTTGGACATTATTTCCACGTGTATCCTATCATATACTCCTCCGTTTTTCAAATAAAAAAGAAGGCCGACTCCATGGAAACGCCCCACAGAATCGACCTGATTGTCACGCAGCCTGTCTCGCCTCTGCACTGAGCCGCATATACCTTCGATACATTTCTTCGATGCATTTCAGTCTGCTTTTCTGTCTGGGATCCGGCAGTGTGTCCAGATCCATCTGCCCGGCATATTTCTCTATCATATTGGCGAGGAAATCCGCCAGGCCACTCCATACATCAGTCTCGTACATCCGCACCCCTCCCTTTCGTTTTGTTCTTTTCATTTCGGTCATCATGAGCGTAAGCCTCCAACACCTCCGGCGGGATCCTCTCCAGAAGAGCTACCGCAGCGTCAAAGTCACGGCGAAGCTGTAGGTCTGCCATTCTCTTTAAAACGCTCTCCTGGCGGCTCTCCTTCAGTTCTGTCGTAAGAGTTTTGTTTGCCAGCTCAAGAGCTGTGTTTTCTGCCTTCATGGAACCGAAAGCCTTGCTGTACTTCCGAACCTGGGTGCTCATCTTTTCGACGTTCGGGATATACTTATCCAGCACCTTACCGATCTCGGCAGCCTTAGCCCTCGCATTGAATGCATTGACCTCTGAGAGCAGCCCTTCCAGCTTCTCGCGCTGTTTGTTTAGCCGAGTCATCTCCTTAAAGACCCTCGGCGGGATATAGTCCCTTCCGGTCTCGCTGGCGCTTAATCCTCGTTCCAGTTCCGGGAATCGTTTGACCATGTGTTCCCAGTAAGCATCCTGCCATTTCGTGAGCTTCTTCTTGTTACCGATAATCTCCTTGGCACAAAGCCTGCCGTCTTCTGTCAGCGGGACAAAAGAAAGGTGCATATGGGGCGTTTTCTCGTCCATATGCACCACGGCTGAAATAATCGTATTCGGATTCTGTTTCTGTTCCAGGAACTCAAGTGCCTCCCGGAAAAAGGCTCTGATCTCTTTCAAGCTCTTGTTCTGGAAAAACTCCGGGCTGGCGGTGATCATCGTTTCCACCAGCCGCACACTGTCCGTCCTGGTACGGCATCCAGTTTCTTTAATCTGTCGTTCTGCCTCTGCCCGGTACCGGCCCTTTGGTTCAACCAGATGGAAATTCAGATGTGTCCTGCTCGGATCAATGTCAGGATTGCTGGCATAACTCTCTTTTGTTCTTTCGTCATGAGCCTCGATCCTTCCGATCTCCGGCCCCTTGTATTTCATAAATCGCATGATCGCATACTGCGGTGCTGCCATAATGTCTACTCCTCCTTCAAATGCTATAACTGTAAAAGCTTTAATATTTTTTCGTTCGTACGTACATGCGTACAGCCGATATCCGAAGCAGATATCGTACGCTTGTACGCACGTACGCATGTTTTGATGACCTTATTAAAGAAATGGATTGTCATGATCGATGACCTCGATGCCGAGGTATCCCCGGCAGCGTTTCCCCTTCCCGCGATAGATGTTGTTATCCGGGATCAGGTGATACACTTCGGCATACTGGGCAAGGAAGTTGGCAAAGCTCTTCATGGATAAGGCGTTTTCCGCATTGTCATCGCACCATTCTTTATATGCCGCATACAGATCACAGGTCGCTGCCTTGCTGTCTTCATGAAAGGCGAGATACCCTTCAGAGGTCAGAAAACCCAGGATGTTGTTCGCATCCTTCACAATGGCTGCGATATTGTCCATTGACCGGTCACTGATGGTAAAGCGGTAGTTATTGGCGACAAGCCGCTTAAGTCCCTCCAGGCACCATAGAAAGATGCCTTCCTTTTCTGCAATCATCTTTTCGACAAGATAGGGATCGTCAACGCGGCCATCCGGCTTGTCCTTCGTGGTGATCACGATCTGCCGCCGAAAGAAGCCGTCAGACCGATCGTGAAGTGCAGTAAGGGCGCCATTCCCGAAGCACAGGAAGCGGACATACAGAAGGCTCTGATAACTCTGGATACCTTTCCGCTCAACATCCATCTGGCACTCGGAGGTGACAATCGATTTGATATAATTTGTTTTAGTAAGTGCGCTCATATCTATATCGTCATCCACCATGAGCAACTTATCCTCCAGGTCTGCCCTGGCAAAACGATTTGTCTCGACCTTCTGGATGCTGGTGGTATTCATATTGATCCCAAAGATAGATCTCATCGCCAGCCCGATCCGGGATTTTCCTTCGCCGCCTTTCCCGATCAGCAGAAGCATCTTTTGGGCCTTGGTCGTAGGAAGCAGGCAATACCCAAGGTACTCCTGCAGTGTTGGAATATCTCCCGGAATCAGAAGCTCCGAAAGGAAGTTTAGCCAGACGTTCGGCGTGCCTGCTGCTGGGTTGTATGCGACCTCCAGCCGGTTCCGGCAGTATTCCTTCTCTTCGCTGAAATGACCATCGAAATACCATGTGCCGTTGGCCACATGGATGCGGTCCTGGTGAAGTGGGATCTCATCAGCGAAGGCCATCATTTTGACCGCCTTCATAAGGTCTTCAACTTTTCTCGCTGTTCCGGTCTTGATCCAGTCGCAGATCTCCATAAAAATCTCCCGTTTCAGGGCCGCTTCATCATGGACAAGCCCCTCGACGGTATACAGCTTGCCGTGAACGCATTTCATGGGATGTGCCTCCAAGAATGAACAGCAGAATGTCATCTCATCGATCTTACGATCCTCGGTGACCCACACCGGGGCATCAGGAGGCAGCGTTGATTTCCTCGGCATTCTTCGCCCTCCTTTCTTCCTCATAGGCTCTGATCACGCGATCTTCGAGACCCGTAATCTTGCCGTCCTTTATCAGTTCTGTAACAAGGGTCTTTCGCTGTTCGAGATCGCCGACCGCCAGTAGATCTGCCAGATATTCGATATAAGAGAACATCTGGCAGGCCTCTACAAAGCGGTCATCAGGTTCTTCGCCCATCGAGACTGGGGCGAATCGCACCTTCCAGTCCTCCAGAAGGTGCATATAATCACAAAGCACCCTCTGACAGTAACGTTCGTCATCACGAAACGCACTGATCATCGGGTGCTTAGGTTTTGCAAGCGCCGCTGCGGGTGAAGGCTTGTCCGGATCGATCCCAAAGTCCACAGTCAGCTTCCTCGCCGCTTCATAGGGGCTTAGAACGAAGAGTCTCCCTGTCAGATCGATCACATCCCCGGTGGCCCCGCAGCCGAAACAGTAGAAGTAATCTTCATTCAGCTTCAGGCTGGGATGCCGGTCATCATGGAACGGGCACCTAACCATGTCATGGTGATTTGGCTGTAGCCCGTACATCTTTGCCACATCAGGTACGCTCACACTTGCCTTTACAGTTTCAAATAGATTCATAGTCTGGTTCCTCCTTTGGATTTTATTTGGATACTTGATCCTGATGTCTTATACGGAGGAAAACCGACGGACTTGAAAAATTGGGCGATTTTGGGATTTGGGAGGAGTGAACAACAGAGAAATTGCAAAAACGCAATCTCTGGTGTGATATGTAATCATTTGATTGCATTTGATGTTTATATGTAATATACTGAAGCTGAGAAAAAAGACACATTCGTTGCGATAGGAGGTAAAGAAAATGGCAAGCACACTGGTCCAATTCCGAACAGAAGATACAGAAAAGCTGAAATCCGTTCAGATCCTTGAAAAGCTGGGACTGTCACTTCCGGCATACCTTCGGATGTGCATGTCCAGACTGAATCAGGAAAACGGGATTCCCTTCAGTATGAAGCTGGAAGAAGAACAAAACCCCGGCATTCGTGCCCTGCAGAGAGCAAGTCGGATCGCCGAGGAGTATGGTATTTCCGATATGTCATTGGATGAAATCAACGCGGAAATTGCTGAAGCCAGGAAGTAACCGCCTATGAAATACTACGCAGTAATCGATACCAATGTCCTCGTTTCAGCGATTTTGAAGCATCATTCTGTCCCGGGAAGTATCATCGACCTGGCATTCGACGGCCCGATCATACCGGTCCTGAATGACGCAATTGAGAAAGAATACCGGGAAGTCCTGTCACGCCCGAAGTTTCATCTCCCCTCAGATCTGATTGAAGACATCCTGTCATCGTTTCATCAAAGGGGGCTTTATGTCGATGCAGAAGAACTCGATATGGAACTTCCCGATCCGAAAGACAGGGTCTTTTATGAAGTTGTCATGGAAGAACGAAAAGAAGAGGATGCTTATCTTGTGACCGGCAATATCAAGCATTTCCCGAAGAAGCCATATGTCGTAACACCGAGACAGATGCTGAATATCATATTGGAAGATCGGGAATATTATTAGACAGATCCATCTTCAATCGATGGAATAAAGAGGTGAGAAACAGATGGCACAGACCTGGCTTCCCGGCGATACGCGGCAGCGCATCCAGGACTTAATCAAAGACAACAGCATCACTCAAGCCGAGCTGGCAGGCATCATCGGCCTTTCTGAAAGTGCGCTCAGCCGCTACCTGAAAGGCCAGACCGAGATGCTCGGTGACGGGTATATCATCAAGATCGCCAAGCATTTTAATGTATCTACAGACTTCCTCCTGGGAGAGACGGATATCCCGGATCGGAAAAATTATGATATTGAGGAGCTGGGGCTTTCCGCGGAATCTGCGAAATTACTGTATACCGGAAAGATTGATTCCAACATCTTAAACCTGCTGATCGAGAATCCGAAATTCGCGCACCTTATCCGCCTGCTTGCCCTCTATAAGGATGAGACCATGCTTGACGGCATAAGAGCCGCAAATCAGAATTATACATTTCTGCGGTCCCTCCTGATGGGCCAGGCCAGGTTTCATCCCGAAGATGCTGCGACGGCCATAGACCTGGCGCAAAAGCTTTCGGATCTGAAAGCACCTCCGGTCTCTGCAGATATCGATGCAATAAGGACGGTCTTTATGCAGATCGTCGCGGATATAAAGGCAAGTGCTGCCTCTGAAAGCAAAATGTACCAGACTGCTACTTCAGAAATACTGGAAGATTTCCGCAAAACGCTCACAAGGGGCGAGGAAGGATTTGATTTAAAATCTCTTACCGTGGATGATATGGTACAGGCCATCATGCATTATGCGAGACAAGGGGATTTCCCGCCAGAGACTTTATCAAATCTGGAAGAGACTCTGACAGAATTGTTTGAATCCGCAAAGGTGCCCGGCAATGACGAATGAGCAGCTTTGTTCTCTTGCCCGGGAAGGCAATAAGGCTGCCGAAGAAGCCCTGATTGAAAATGTCATGCCGTCCATCCGGATCACTGCCTCAAATATCCAAAAGCGTTATTCCGGCATCCTGCTTGAAACAGATGACCTGGTGCAGGAAGCCCTGATCGGATTACTCCGGGCCATTAAGACTTATGACCCGGAAACCAGAAATCTGTTCCTGACCTATGTGCAGACAATTGCAGAAAATGCCATGCTTGATTATGTGCGGAAATGCGCATCTGTGATTCCGGCATCCGGCAGCATTCTCAGCCTTGATGCTCCGCCGCCGGGATTTGATTCCGAAGCAAATGTCACTTACGCAGATATCCTCCCGGACGATTACAACAAAAATCCTGAGCATCTATTTATTTAGGAAGGAGACAATTACAGAAGTCCGAAATGCTCTTAGTGAAATCTCTGATCGTGAACGGGCCTATCTCCATTACCGATTCGGTTTTCTCGATTGTATGCTTCATGATCAAAGCGAAACCGCCGCGCACTTTCATCTCAGTCTGAGCCGGGCAAGACATACGGAAAAAGCCGCATTAAATAATGTCCGCCGCGCGCTCCCCGGACAATAATCGTTCCTTTTGTGTTTTTGATATACCTCTATTCCGCAGTCCGTGCCGGTACAGGTTCCGTGACAGACGTCACTTCGCCTGTACCTTTTTCTTTACTCAAGCTTCTCCCTCTACGGGGGCAACCTTTCGCACAGAAAAAACGGAAATGGATCGTTCGTCAGACGGGAACTCACCATTTCCGTATTCGGTCTGCTTCATAAAGGTATAACACACTAGACTTTGCAAGCAAAGTCGTGTGCCAAAAGGGACGCTGTCCCCTTTGGAATCCTCTGCCACGAAACCTAAGATTTCTTTGGATTTTTCCTTTTCTTCTCCGGCAGTTCTTCCCACATATTCCGAACCAGCTCACACAAGAACTCCCGATTATCCACATCATCAACCAGAATCATCTCCTTCGCCCCGTCATAAGGCAATTCCAACTCTGCATCCGGAATCAGCTGCACCGCCACCGAAACCGGCTTTACCAAAAGCCGGTTATCGTATATTCCGCCAAACACCTTTCCGCGATAATAGAGAATATATTCCCCCATCATCGCCCGGCTGCTGACTTCATCCAATTCTGATAATTGCTCCAGAACAAAGTCCAGATACTCTTTTGTTGATGCCATCTGAGCCTCCTATGAATTCACAAGCTTCAGGAACTTCTTATCGTTCATCTGCTCATTCGTAATATATTCTCCGTCATAAAACAGCGCGTAGTTTGTGATCGGAGTCGGCGCGTTCTGTGCTTCCTCTCTGCTTTCAATATGAATCGCATGGAAGGGTATGTTATTTTCTTTAGCGGTCTGCTCCAGAACCGGAACATACTTTGCATTGAACGGGCACTGACTGGTGTAATACAGAACATATCCTTTTTCTTCTATGTGAGAATGCTTTGCACATTCCCTGAACTCAGGCTTGTCTGCTTCCTTCCCAAAGGGCAAGTACCACAACTGAATCCCATTATCTGCCTCATCACATACGGTAAACCCTTTATATTTCAGGAACTTAGGATCGGCAAGGAACGGCTTCTTCTTAGCCGCTGCCAGTATACACAGTCCTTTCTTCCCCTTTTCTTTACTGTCTTCGATACAGGCGTTCAGTAAGTCTGTAGAGTATCCATGCCCCTTGAATGAACCGGATACCCACAGACAGTCGATATACATATATCCGTCAGCATTGATCGGAACCCATGCATTCTCTGCCGGAATATACTCAATAAAGCACTTTCCGCGCTCCACGCTCTTCAGGAAAACAAGTCCTTCATCAAACCTGTCAGCCAGCCAAGCCTTCTTAGAAGAAACCTGTACATCCTTATTATTGGAAATAGCACAGCAGATATGCTCTTTTTCCAGATTATCCATTGTAACTCTGATATACTCCATATGTTCAGCCTCCCTCTTTACAGGTCAAATATACTCATCTGCGGGTATTTCTCCGGCAGGTCATTCATAAACCGGAAACAATCCTCCGGACTTGACAGAATCCCGTTTGCCTTACAGATCCTTTGAAATATCTTAGTCAGTTCCCCGGCTTGGGGACTTGGCAGTTCATACGCGTTTCCATATCGTTTGATGTAGCGTTCCTTCATCCCCGGAAAATGCTTGTCCAACGCAGCATAATAATATTCCCGGTCACCTTCCCTGAGTGTCAGTCCCATTCCAAAATCTATAATCCCTTTGACGCCGACCTGAACACACGCATGCAGGATAGATGTAATATTTTCTTCCGTATCATTGATGAACGGCAGGATCGGAGTCAGCCAAACTACAGTAGGAATTCCCCTTTTCTGCATTTCTTCCAGAACTTCTACCCGCCGCTTTGTATTACAGACATTCGGTTCCAGTACCTGGCACAAGTCATCATCCCATGTCGTGAGCGTCATCTGCACCACACATTTCGCGGAACGGTTTATCTCCTCCAGCAAATCGATATCCTGAAGGATACGATCCGATTTCGTCTGTATCGCGGCACCGAAACCATATTGCAGTATGATTTCAAGACACTTCCTTGTCAGCCGCAACTTTTCTTCACAATGCATATACGGATCTGACATTGCACCGGTTCCGATCATACCCTTTTTTCTTTTTGAGCGAAGAGCCAACTCTAAAAGTTCCGGCGCATTCTGCTTGACTTCTATATCTTCAAAAGGATGCGTAAATTGATAACACCGGCTGCGACTGTCACAATAAATACAGCCGTGGGAACATCCTCTGTATATATTCATTCCATAGTGACCACCGCTCCCGGTAAGCAGTCCTTTCGCATCCACAAAATGCATATTACATTTGATCTCCTTTTATTTTTATCGGATATATAATTCTTTGTATTCCTTCTTATAATCAAACGCCATGCTTTTTTAACTCTCCGTCAAATCCTTCTCTTCATAAGGTTTATTCCAGGAACCGATCTCAATCAGATTTCCTTCCGGGTCAGCGATATAACAGGTTCTCTGTCCCCAGGGCTCAAGCTCCGGCTCCAACACAGATGTCGCACCATTTTCAACGGCTTTCTTGTAAGCCTCATCCACCTCTTCGAATGTATCCACATACAGCGCCATTTCAAAATGACCGTTCAGCCCCTTGATATACTCATATCGCCGGCTTGTCATCTTCTCAAAATCCTTTCTGCCGTAAAGCAGAAAAAGTGTTCCGTCCTTTACAAGATAAACATTAGAAGTATTCTCTTCTTCCTTGATTTCAAATCCGAGAACATCTCTGTAAAAGCGAATCATCTTTGCCATGTCCTCAACAAACAATCCAAAGCCATCTAATCTCATTAAGCTAATCCTCCATAGATTTTTAATGTTTCTTCGGCATTCCTGCGGATAATATTCCGCGCTTCTACAGGCTCTAACACCTCTGCCTTTGCTCCAAATGTCATAAGCCATGTCACAAGGTTTTCCATATCTGTATAATCTGCCGAAAAGAGCAGCCTTCCGTCATCGGCTTCCGTAAAGCAGTGCGGTCCGAATTCTTCAACTAGCCGCCACTTCATATCCGGTGTAAAAAAAGCCTTTACTTTTATACCACCTGGAAAGATCTTTTCATTCGACAGATCCGGCATAGGTACATTTCGGCAAGCAAATTCCTTATCCGTTTCTCCAACACGATCCATGCGATTCAACTTGAACAGCCTGTAATCTTTGCGGTCTAAGCACCATCCCCATACATACCAATTTGACCATTGGAAAACCAGATAATACGGCTCTATCCTTCTGTTACTCTCTCCGGATGGTGCGTAATACTTAAATTCTATAAGGTGCCTGTTTTCTATTGCGCCCTGGATTACTTCAATCTTCGGAGCGAGAGAGCCCTTATACCATGAGGAAAGATCTATTAGCATGGAATCCCTGCCACTGATGAACTTAGATGATCCGGTTTGAATCTTTTCCATCAGCTGACTATAGTACTGGTTTCCGCTCACACTGTCCAGGCTCCGCAGTCCTGCAAGGATCACTTGCATATCCTTGGAAGTCAGAATCGTCCTGTCCATACGGTATCCATCCATAATGCTGATACCGCCGCCGGTTCCCTGAGCAGTTCTTATAGGAATTCCCGCTTTACAAAGATCTTCAATATCCCGGTTTATTGTCCTGCGTGATACCTCAAACCTTTCCGCCAGTTCAGGAGCCGTTGTCTTTTCTTCCTGCAGTAAGATTGACAATATCCCGATCAGCCTGTCTATCTTCATAATCTCTCACACCCCATACATATTGTAGCAAGTTAAACACGACATCTATATGTCATGTTTATTATATCAGTTTTGATATACATGTAAATAAAAAGCAACCGATGAAATGATTTTCTTCCACCGATTGCTATTTCTATGATATTTCGATATTGCTTTATATTATCATCTGGAAATGTTTCAAGGCTTCCTCTATGGCTTGCTCCTTCTCTTCCGGACATCCGGGCTGTCTGCTATCTTCAGACTTAGGTTTGTTATAATTCTCCCGTTCAATAATCCCATGCTTTCGTTTCACCTGCGCGATATTCAGATGTGTCACATGGAACCTCTCCTGCACCCATTCCTGGATTTCCTGGTATGTCGCCTTACTCTCCGCCGCCGTCAGATCCATTTCATCCATATCGACCTTCACACTGATGTGATTCTTGGCTTCAGAAAGTTTGGACAATAAACATACCGTCTCGACGTGTACACTATGTCCGAACTGATCCACCGGCTGCACTTTTTCAAGCTTGTACCCGCCTTCCGCAAACACCTTCAGATCCCGCGCAAGCGTTGCAGGATCGCAGCTTACATACACAATCCGCTTCGGCGCCGCCCCGAGTACCGTGCGGATGCAGGTCTCGTCCAGCCCTTTTCTCGGCGGATCAACGACAACAACATCGACCGGCGTGTGCATAGACCTCGCATGTTCGGGCAAAACATCCTCCACCCGGCCCGCGGTAAACTCCGCATTGGTGATATGGTTGCGTTCGGCATTGGCCTTCGCATCGCGGATCGCCTCCGGGACCACCTCGATGCCATAGACACGTTTTGCGTGACGGGCAAGAAACAGCGAGATTGTGCCGACGCCGCAGTATAAATCCCAGACATTTTCCTTCCCTGTCAGTCCTGCGTACGCAAGCGCGATACTGTAAAGCTTTTCGGTCTGCGCGGGATTGACCTGATAAAACGAAAGCGGTGAAATATCAAAGGAGACCTCTTCTCCCGCCGGTTCAAAAGATAGCGCCGCGGCCGGCAAAGCAACCGCCGTAGTCTCCCTCACTTTATATACATGCAAAACATCCCGGATCGTCCCTTTCCCCCGGAGGACACGAAGTTTCTTCCCCATGATGACATTGGTACGCGCTGTATTCGTATTCAGTGTAATACTGGTCATCTCCGGAATCGCCTGCAGCCGCTGCACAAGGATCTCCTCTTCCGGAAGACGCTCCGCATTGACGATCAGACAGACCATCATCTGCTTCGTATAAACGGCGCGGCGGATCAGGACATGACGAAGAAGCCCCTGCCCGGTTGTTTCATCATAAGCAGGGACATGGAACTCTTTCATATAAGACAAGATGACCTGCAGGATCGCAGCGTTTTCGGGCGCTCCAATCAGACAGTCCGAGACAGGGACGATGCTGTGCGTCCTGCCGGCGTAAAATCCGGCCACTGGTTCGCCGTTTTTCATGCCGATCGGGAACTGGGCTTTATTGCGGAACCGGTACGGATCTTCCATACCGATGACCGGCTGCAGAACGCGGTCCGTGAACGCTTCGTCAAAACCGCCGATCCGGATCAGACTGCTGCGTACTTTTTTATACTTGAACAAAAGCTGCTGATCGTACCGCAGCGCCTGCAGCTGGCAGCCGCCGCACGCACCCGCGATTTCACAGCGCGGGCGGACACGGTACGGCGAAGGGCGCAGCACTTCCAGAAGCTTCGCGTAGCCGAAGTTCTTCCGGGTCTTCATGATTTTGGCGCGGATATAGTCTCCGATGACGGCATCCTTGACAAAAAGGGTGTAGCCGTCCGCCTTGCCGATGCCTTCGCCGTCGCTCCCCAGATCCTCAATGGCAAGCTCCGTGATGTCGTTCTTCTGAAATGGTACTTTCTCCATGAATTCTATTCCTTACTCCCCGCGCGCTCCTTCCGTCAGAACGGCCCGTTCACGACATTGACAGGTTTTCCTTCGCTGAACGCGCGGATATTGTCTGCCGTGATATCCAGAATCCGCTGGCGCGCCTCTTTGGCCGCCCACGCGATATGCGGCGTAATGATGGTATTCTTCGCGTGAAGCAGCGGATTGTCGCCCTGTACAGGCTCAGACGAAACGACGTCGAGACCTGCCGCATATACTTTTCCGCTGTTTAAAGCTTCTGCAAGCGCCTGCTCGTCGATCAGCGCCCCTCTGCTGTCATTGATAATGATGACGCCGTCCTTCATTTTCGCGATGGTTTCACCGTTGATCATCTTCTCGGTTTCCGGGAACAGCGGACAGTGCAGGAAAATCACATCCGATTCACGGTACAGAGTATCCTTGTCGACATACTCCGCGGCTTTTCTGCCCTCCGGCGTTTCATGCCGCGAATACGCGATCACGCGCATTCCCATCGCGCGAAGAATCTTTGCGGTCGCCTGTCCGATGCGGCCAAGGCCGATAATGCCTGCTGTTTTGCCGGCCAGTTCGATCATCGGGTAGTCCCAGAAGCACCAGTCGGTACTGTTTTTCCATCTGCCCTTCTTTACCTCCGCATCGTGATGCGCGACGTGCGAGCAGATCTCAAGCAGCAGCGCCACCGCGTACTGGGCGACGATTTCGGTTCCGTACGCGGGAACATTGACAACCGGAATCCCCTTTTCATGCGCGTACTTATAATCCACGACGTCATAGCCTGTCGCGAGCACGCAGAGCAGCCGGATGCCAGGGCAGGCATCGATTGTCCTGCGGCCGACCGGCGTCTTGTTCGTGATAACGACATCCGCGTCCTCTATCCTCTGCGCGACAAGCGGCGTTTCCACAAGCGACGTCCTGTCGTAAACCGTCACTTCACCGAGCTCTTCCAATGGTGCCCAGGAAAGGTCTCCCGGATTTTCAACTGCGCCGTCAAGTATAACAATTTTCATGCATCCTCCCCGCGGGGCGTCAAAACAGCCCGTACCTTCTTCTATCTTCTCAAATTTCGGTCTTCTTGATGTTGGACTCCAGAAATCCCTGGTACCCGAGCCACGGCGACTCGCTCTTGATCTCGAACAGTTCTCGGAAGATCTCGAGCTTCGCGTCCGCGTTGTCGGCAAAGTTCAGGGCTGCCGCTTCCGCGATCGCCGGCTTTTTCGGCGATCCGAATTCGAGCTCGCCGTGATGCGCGAGAATGCAGTGGCGCAGCTCATTCGACAGAACCTGCGGAAACTCCGGAATCGAGCGCAGCTTCTCGTCAATCATTTCGACTCCGATCACGATATGGCCGATCAGCTGTCCTTCATCCGTGTAGTCATTCTGCGGAAACCTTGAGAGCTCTTTCGTCTTGCCGATATCATGCAGAAGGGCTGCCGTCACGAGAAGATCATGGTTTAAGAAAGGATACTGCTCCGCCATGAACGCGCACATTTTCGCGACGCCGAGTGTATGTTCCAGAAGGCCGCCCATGAAGCCGTGGTGAACCGTTTTGGCGGCGGAAGAGGTCTGGAACTTCTTGACAAAATCCTTGTCGTCAACAAAAAACGCGATCAGAAGCTTCCGCAGGTTCGGATTGTGCACCGAATTCGCGAGGGCAATCAGCTCCGCCCACATCTGCTTGACGCTCTTTTTGGTCACCGGAACATATTCCGAAGGGTTATACTCCCCTTCGCGGCACTTGCGCGCGCGCTTGATATTGAGCTGGATCTTCTTCTGGTAAACCGTTACGTCTCCGACGATATCGACATAATCCATCTCCGAGAAATCTTCGATGCCGACACTGCCCGGGTCCCAGATTTTGGCGTCGACAGTGCCTGTTTTGTCCTGCAGAATGACACTGTCATAGGCTCTTCCGTTCTTGGCGGTCAGCGTGCTCTTTTTCTTGCAGAGGTAGATATCGCTGATGCTGTCTCCCTCTTTAAAATCCTGAATATATTTCATGTTGTTCCTTTCCATATCACTGCAAAAACCGCGCCTTCGGCGCAGCCTGCACTTTCACTGTTTCATAACCCTTCACGCCCTGACGCTGCAGCGACACCTGCAGCGGCTCCGGTTTGTCGATCTCTTTGAGCGCGAGCGTCAGATCTTCGAAGTTTTCGATCTTTCTCTCCCCCAGTGAAGTAATGACATCGCCGCTCTGGATCCCCGCGGCCATTGCCGGCGAATCCATTTCAACTTTCGTGACAAACGCGCCTTCCGGAATGCCCTGGGATTTTGCGATATCCTCCGGCACTGTGGCACCGTGAATGCCCAGATAAATCTGCTGGCGTCCGTTGGACATCGCCTCGATCACGGGTTTTAACTCCGTCACGCCGACCGCGCAGACAAGGTTCGGAGAATCGCTCCTGCTGCCGGACATGTCAATCCAGCCGATGATGTTTCCCGAAAGATCCGACAAAACACCGCTCGCTCTGGTACTGCCATAAATGTCCGTGGTAATCTGCAGGAGCGAACTGTCCTGCAGGTCAAGCGGCAGCGCCGCATTGGTCACAATGCCGTAGCTTACGCTGCCGGCCGTTCCGGCAGGACTTCCGACCGCGATGACCGGCTTTCCGAGCAGGCCGCTCTTCGCGCTGCTGCCAAGCACCGCCGGATGAAACTTTTCCTTCTCCTCTTCGCTCAGACCGCTCTCGCTGACAGCAAGGACCGTAAGTCCCGTAACAAGATCGCAGGCTTTGACCTTCGCGTCGTATCTTTCGTGATCCTCTGTGGTCACTTCGAGAGAGCCCGCGTCAGAGAGCTTGCTTCCCTGCGCGAGAATCAGAATTTCCGTACCGGTTTTTGCGAGGACAAGACCGCTGCTGCTGCCGGTATTGTTGAACATGTCGCCGGCCCAGTCATAGTCCTTTGTGATGGCAGTGACCGTCACGACGGATTCCGCGGCCTTCTGTGCGATTTCGCCGAGCGTGCTGTACTGGTTTTCCAGCTCTTTGGCTGTCCCGCGGCTTCTCTCAATGTCCGAGATAACTTCCTGCTTGATCTGGTCCTTGTCCACCTGCTGGGAAACTTCTTCCGAAATCTGCTGCTGCACCTGTTCCTGCGTCAGCTCTTTTTCGTTCTTCATCATCTGTTCCGGGGACATTTCCTGCTCTTCTTCGGGAAAAGTCACGGCTTCGGGCGTTTCGGGAGGATTGATCGCGCGGTTGATGACAGGCTCCAGAAGCAAAAAAACAATGCACGCCACAGCGCCGAACATGGCTGCGAGAAATGCGGTGACGGCTGTCCTGCGCAGCAGCTTTTTTCTGTTGACCGGCCGCTGTTTGATCTTTTCTTTCATGAAGTCGGTATTGACTTCGTTTGTCTTCTCTTCCTCTTCCATATGCTTTCGCTCCGTATCCTGCGCGGCGCTGCTCCGGTTGGCGGGTGGGGCTTCACGGCGCTGTCCGGTCGACGCGCCTGCCTGCGCAGTACTGTTGTTAAGTATAGCATGATCCTGCCCCTGCATGCATTACCCTTGGGCGCGATGTCCGGCTTGTGTTATAATTTTCGTTATGAATGAAAAAGTAATGCGTGTTGTGGAATACAACAAGATAATTGAACTTCTGGCTTCCCATGCAACGTCCGGTCCCGGCAGAAAGATGTGTCTTTCGCTTGTGCCGATGACCGATATTGAGGACATGGAAAAGGCGCAGGCACAGACCGGGGCGGCGCTCGCCTTTCTTCTTCGGAACGGCTCTATCAGTTTCGGCAGCAACAGAGATTTCGGCGCGGACTTTCAGGCTCTTGCGATCGGGACATCTCTGCCTGCTGCGGAGCTCCTGCGGCTGGCCTCCTTTCTGGAAAACATCGCGCTTGTCAAAGGCCGCGCGCCATCGGATGAGAGCGACCCTTTATTCGATCTGTTCGACTGCCTGTACCCTCTTTCGCCTGTCGCGAAGGAAATCCGGCGCTGCCTTCCCGCGGAAGACATCATCGCCGATGACGCGAGTCCGGAACTGCGGCGGATCCGCCGCGCGCTTTCGCAGACGGACGAGAAGATCCATTCCCAGCTGAACCGCATGGTGAATGTCACCTACGCTTCCTGCCTGCAGGACAATATCATCACGATCCGGGACGACCGCTACTGTCTTCCGGTCAAGGCGGAATACAAGGCACAGGTCAAAGGTATTGTACATGATTCCTCCAAGGCAGGGTCCACCCTGTTTATCGAGCCGGCTTCGATTGTCGAGCTGGGCAACACAATGCGGGAGCTGCACGGGCAGGAGCGCAAGGAGGAAGAGCGGATTCTTTCGTCGCTCTCGTCTCTTGCAGGGGAGCAGCTGACGGCACTGCGGGACGATCAGGCTAACATGACAGAGCTCGACTTCATCTTCGCGAAGGCCGCGCTGGCGCTTTCGGAGAATGCGATGCGGCCTGTTTTGAATACAAATCATGTCATCCGGATCCGGAAAGGCAGGCATCCTCTGATCGACCCGAAGAGGGTGGTTCCGATTGATCTCGAAATCGGGGATCAGTATAACATGATCGTCGTGACAGGGCCGAATACCGGCGGCAAAACAGTCACGCTCAAAACCGTCGGCCTCTTCACGCTGATGGGCATGGCGGGGCTGCATATCCCTGCCGGCGACCGGAGCGAGCTGTCGGTTTTCCGGGAAGTGTTCGCGGATATCGGTGATGAACAGAGCATTGAACAGAATCTGTCTACGTTTTCGTCGCATATGACTTCCATTGTCGATATTCTGCGCCGCGTGGACAAAGACTGTCTGTGTCTGTTCGATGAACTGGGCAGCGGCACGGACCCGACCGAGGGCGCGGCTCTTGCGATCTCGATTCTGAATTTCCTGCATGTGCGGGGAATCACCACGCTCGCGACGACACACTATGCCGAGCTCAAGCTCTTTGCGATGAAAACGCAGGGCATTGTCAACGCTTCCTGCGAATTTGATGTGGAAACACTGCAGCCGACCTACCGGCTGCTGGTCGGCGTTCCCGGCAAGTCCAACGCGTTCGCGATCGCGGCAAGACTGGGCATGCCCGGTTATATCATCGAAACCGCGAAAGAGCAGATGTCGCAGGAATCCAAAGACTTCGAAGAGCTGCTGACGGATCTGGAAACTTCCAGACAGAAGGCGGCCAAGGAGCAGGCGGAAGCCGAGCGCATCCGCGCGGACCTTGCAAAACGCGAGGAGCAGCTGAAAAAGAAAGAAGCGCAGATCGAACAGCGCCGCAGAGAAATTCTGGACAACGCGAATGAAAAAGCGCGGAATATCCTGCAGGACGCGAAGGATACGGCAGATCATGCCATCTCGCAGATCCGCAAGGGCGGCGGCAGCATTGTCAATCTGGAAAAGACGCGCACGAACCTGCGCGAGAAGGTAAGCGCGAAGAACCGTTCGATGCAGCACCCCGCGGCACCGGCTCCCGCGCACCGGCAGCTGAGGCCTTCCGAAGTTCATATCGGCGACAAGGTAAAGATTCTGTCCATGGGCATGGAGGGCGTTGTTTCGACGCTGCCGGACAAGGACGGTAAACTGCAGGTACGCTGCGGCATTCTGAATTCGCAGGCGCCTTTGAAAGACCTCGCGCTGATCGACGAAGAGACCGGCAGGACGCTGAAGGCGGGCAGCCGTGCGGGCAAAAGCAGCTTAAAGAAAGCTTTCCGGAACCCGAATGCAGGCAGAAGCACGGACGGACTGGATCTTTCGCACGCGCTGTCCATTTCCCCGGAAATCAATCTGATCGGCATGACGACGGACGAGGCCGTCATGGCGCTCGACAAATATCTGGACGACGCACGGCTTTCTCATCTTGAGAGCGTCCGCATCGTTCACGGCAAAGGAACCGGCGCGCTGCGCAGCGCCGTGCACAATTATCTGCGGAAGCAGAAATGGGTCAAATCGTACCGCAGCGGCGAATTCGGCGAAGGCGATGCGGGCGTGACGATTGTTACATTTTAGGTGAAACAAGATGGCAGCAGACAAAAAGAAAATCCTGATCGTAGATGATGACGAAAACATCGCCGAACTGATCAGTCTCTACCTAACAAAAGAAGGCTATGACACGGAAGAAGCACATGACGGCGAAACCGCGCTGGAACGGTTTCCCGAGTACAGGCCGGATCTGATTGTTCTGGATCTGATGCTTCCCGGCGTGGACGGCTATCAGGTCTGTCAGGAAATCCGCGCGCACTCGGACGTCCCGATCATCATGCTGTCCGCCAAGGGAGAAGTTTTCGACAAAGTGCACGGTCTCAAACTCGGCGCGGACGACTACATGGAAAAGCCGTTCGATCCGACCGAGCTTGTCGCGCGTGTCAACGCGGTTCTCCGCCGCTGCCGCCTGAATGCGGCGCGGACGGCAAAACAGGAGCCGCTCGACGAAATCGTCGAATACCCGGGCCTTATCGTCAACAAAACGAATTACTCTGTCACATATATGGGCGAAAATATCCGGATGCCCCCGAAGGAGCTCGAACTTTTGTATTATCTGGCGGCTTCACCGAATCGTGTTTTTACGCGGGAACAGCTTCTCGACAGCATCTGGGGATACGAATACACCGGCGATACGCGCACGGTTGACGTACATATCAAGAGAATCCGCGAAAAGATTCACGAGACGCCGGACTGGGGGATCGAGACGATTCAGTGCGTCGGCTACAAGTTCCGGACGAAGCGCTGACGGGGGCGCTGTGCCATGCGCAAAACACTTTACCTGAAATTCATTCTCGCCTATCTTCTGTTCGGCATTTTCGGGTTTATCGTCGTCGCGACCTTTGTCTCGAACATGTTGGAAGACCACTGTCTGCAGAGCACTTCGGACGCGCTCTACAGAGAGGCGACGCAGATCGCGAACACCTATGCCGCGGATCTGTACAGCTCCGAGACGTCGCTCGATACGGTTTCCCGGCAGATCACGGTTCTTGCAGGTTACAGTGACGCGCAGATCTGGATCATGAATCCGTCGGGCCGTATGGTCGCAAAATCCGGGGAAAAACTCGATCCCGGCAGGGAGGTCTATGTCAAAGGCTTTAATCCGTCGGCTTTTGCGGGCAAAATCTATAATGTAGGGGATTTCTTCGGAAGCTTCGATGAGCCGATGATCTCGGTTCTGGCGCCGATCACCGGAAATTATAAAACCAACGGTTACGTCGTGATCCACACGGCGCTTTCGGGTGTGCAGCAGGAAGCGGGAAAGCTTTTGAATATCTCATATATCATGCTGCTTCTGATCTTCCTGCTGTCGATCATTATTCTGATTTTCTTCACGGAAATCGTCTATTCGCCGCTCAAGAAAATCACCAAAGCAACCGAGCAGTATGCCGCCGGCAACATGAGTTACACGTTCAGTGTGGAATCGGAAGATGAAATGGGGTATCTCGCTGCGACGCTCCAGTATATGGCCGGCGAGATCGCCCGCTCCGAAGACGATCAGAAGAAATTCATCGCCAATGTTTCGCACGATTTCCGTTCTCCGCTGACCTCGATCCGCGGCTTTCTCACGGCGATGCTGGACGGGACCATTCCCCCGGAGAAGCATGAGAAATACCTGAAAACCGTCCTCGACGAAACCGACCGGCTGACCAAGCTGACGAACGGTCTTCTGACGCTGAACAGTCTGGGGACCAAGGGCATGCTGCTTACGCGCACGGACTTTGATATCAACGACACAATCCGCCATGTCGCGGCTTCCTTCGAGCAGGTCTGCAGGGAGAAGCGTCTTCATTTCGAGCTGATTCTTTCGGGCGATACGCTCTACGTGAACGCCGACAAGGAAAAGATCCAGCAGGTGCTCTACAATCTGGTGGACAACGCAATTAAATTCAGCCGCCCTGATTCTTCGATCCGGATCGAGACAACCGAGCGCCACAGCAAGATCTTTGTCTCCGTCAAAGATTCCGGCATCGGCATTCCCAAAGAAGACCAGAAGCTGATCTTCAACCGTTTCTACAAAACTGACCTCTCCCGCGGCAAGGATAAGAAAGGCACGGGCCTCGGCCTTTCGATTGTGCAGGAAATACTGCGTGCCCACGGCGAAAATATCAACGTAGTCAGCACCGAGAATGTCGGAAGCGAGTTTATCTTTTCGCTCAAGCGCTCGGATGTGAATGATCAGCTGGAGGATTAAGCGCGCGGTCGGGCTGCGATGCAGCTCCGGACAGCTTGCTGCTCCGGACTTCTGCGCGGGCTAAGCTGCCCGCGCAGAAGTCCGGAGCCCGCGCTCACCCCTCTCGGAGCGAGCCTACAAATTTCTCAAGGCGCCCGAGCGCCTTCTTCAAATTGTCGATGGAATACGCATAGGAAATACGCAGATATCCCTCGCCGCAGTCACCGAACGCGGTGCCGGGTACAATGGCAACCTTCTCTTCCTTCAGAAGGCGCGTTGCGAATTCATCCGAAGTCATGCCGAACTCTCTGATACACGGGAAGACGTAGAAAGCTCCTTCCGGTTCAAAGCACGGCAGTCCCATCTGCGCCAGCATGTGCAAAACGAACCTGCGGCGCTCATCATACGACTCCCGCATCATCTTTACATCATCATCGCCGTTGTGCAGTGCCTCGACAGCAGCATACTGCGAAGTCGTCGGCGCGCACATAATGCAGTACTGATGAATTTTGGTCATCTGGGCAATGACCGGCTCCGGGCCGCAGGCGTAGCCGAGTCTCCAGCCGGTCATCGCGTATGCCTTCGAAAAGCCGTTGATCAGAATTGTGCGTTCCTTCATGCCGGGAAGCGAAGCAATCGAAACATGCTTCTTCCCGCCATAGGTCAGCTCCCCGTAGATTTCGTCGGATACGACGTACAGGTCATGTTTTATAATGATCGGAACAAGCTTCTCCAGATCTTCTTTCTCCATGATCGCGCCGGTCGGGTTGTTGGGGAAAGGCATGACTAAAAGCTTTGACTTCGGCGTAATCGCCGCTTCGAGCTCTTCCGGGGTCAGGCGGAATTTGTTTTTCTCCTGCAGTTCAATAATAACCGGCTTGCCATCCGCAAGAATGACGGTCGGCTGGTAAGAAACATAGGACGGCTCCGGAATCAGCACCTCGTCTCCGGGATTGATCATCGCGCGCATCGCAAGGTCAATCGCCTCCGAACCGCCGACCGTGATCAGAATTTCGTGCATGTAGTGGTAATCAATGTTCTGGGTCCGTTTCAAATAAGCGGCGATCTCCATGCGCAGCTCCTTGAGTCCGGAGTTGGAGGTATAGAAGGTGCGCCCCTTTTCCAGCGAGTAGATCCCCTCGTCGCGGATGTGCCAGGGTGTGTCAAAATCCGGCTCGCCGACGCCCAGTGAAATCGCGTCTTTCATTTCCGCCACAATGTCAAAGAATTTGCGGATGCCGGAGGGCTTCAGCCCGACTGTTTTGTCGCAAAGCAAATCTTCTCTCATCATTCCCTCCCGCGTCACGGCGTTACAATCTCACGCAGATCTTCATACTTCTTGTTCATGATTGTGCCGTGGTCCTTGTATTTTCTGAGGATGAAATGGGTTGTTGTCCCGACGACATAGTCCAGGGTCGAGAGCTTGTTGGAGACAAACATCGCGACTTCTTTGAGTGTTTTGCCTTCCAGAATGACCATTAGGTCGTAGCCGCCGCTCATCAGATACACCGTGTTGACTTCCGGGTACTTGTAAATGCGCTCCGCGATGTCGTCAAAACCTCTGCCCCGCTGCGGTGTGACGCGCACTTCAATCAGGGCGGTGACCTTTTCGATGCCTGTTTTATCCCAGTTGATCATGGTATGGTAGCCGCAGATGATGCCGTCATCCTCGAGCTCCTGCAGCGCGTTCGCGATCTCAATTTCTTCGGTGCCGAGCATAACTGCCAGCTCGGCGATGTTGATGCGGCTGTTCTTTTCGATGATTGTAAGAATCCGTTCTTTCAGCGTATTCATCCAGTTCTCCTCCGCCTTCCGGCGTTTGCTCTGTGCTATATGGCTGCGGCAGGAACGGGTCGTCTCCTGCCGGTGTCCAACTGTTATTCCGTGCGGTGCCCCTCATCCCAGCAGTGCGATCAGACTGTCCGGCTCCGGCCGGTTCAGATTCTGACTCTCGTCGCCGTTCAAAAGGACTTTTCCTCGGCCGGCCTCAAGATGTCCGATCACGGTTCCGCCAAATCCATGGGAATTCAGCGCCCCCGCAAGCGCGTCTCCATCCTCTGCAACCAGCAAAACACTCCCCGCCGACTCCATACAATACGGATTGATACCGAAATGTTCGGTGAACTCAATCGTATCCTGCAAAACAGGAATTTCCGGCAGCGACACACGGAACCCGTTTCCCGTTTCCGCCGAAAGCTTCCAGAGGCCTGCCATTACGCCGCCTTCCGAGAGATTGACTGCTCCCGCGATATGGAAGCCGCCGGCTTTTGCTGTCTGAAATGCCAGTTCGAGCGGTGGCAGAATGCTGATGCCGCGAAATGTCCGGCGGGCAGTTTCAATCATCTGCGGCGGAAACCGCTTCTCGAGTTCCGCGCGTCTCATTGTCGCAAGCAGCCAGGTGCCTTCCATTCCTGCAGCACCCGACATAACGATGTCCATTCCGGGAGCCGGAGCGGCGACAGCCTGCAGAAGTTCTCCGCGCAGAGGTCCTGCCGCGGTTACCGTCACGACCGGCCGGGTCACCGCGGAAGTTACTTCCGTATGTCCGCCCGCGATCCTTGCGCCGGCTTCCCGCGCGGCGGCTGCGATCTCGTCCTCGATCTGCCGAAGCAGTGCCTCTTCGCTCCCCGCAGGAAGCAAAACAACACTTGTCAGAGTCTCCGGCGCCGCCCCGCGGACGGCAAGGCCGTTCAGCGCTTCCTGCGCGGCAAGGCGGCCGGGGTCCTTGCAGGAAAGTGTTACGGGGTCGCTGACGATGATGCGGCTGGCTGCCGCGGCCGGGGCGGGACTTTCGCCGCGGGCAGGGTTTCCGCCAAAGGACGGTGCGGCTGTGGTTTCACCGCGGGCAGCAGCAGCCGCCGCGGCCCGCCAGATCGACCTCACGCAGGAATCGCTGCCAAGCCGCTTCATGACCGAGCGGTCCAGCACATTTACAGAAGCTTTTCCAATTCGTAATTCCATGTTCAATCCGCCGCTGCGGCCCCGTCCTGACCGGCGGAAGCGCCGCCCTGGCCAGCCGCAGTGCCTGCATTCTGCGCCGCCGAAGCATCTGCGCCCTGACTCTGCCCGTCCGTCTGCTGCGGCGCGCTCTGTCCGCCGTCCTGCGGCTGGCTGCTCTGCTGGCTGCTGTCCTGCGCGCCTGAAGCGTTCGTGCTCTGCGCACCGGACTGCATGTTCGAAACCGCCTGCTGCGCCGCATTCTGTGCCGCCTGCATCGCGGAATTGGTATCCATGCCCTGCGCGAGCGCTGCCGCGTAAGCATCCTGCGCCGCCTTCTGTGCTGCGGCGGCAGCGTCGGCGGAAGCCGCGGCGCTGGTGCCGTTTTTGGCGTTGGCAGCGGCTGTTTTGATGGCGGAAACATCACCGGATTCCATCGCGGACTTCAGCTCATCCGTCACGTTGCCCGCGGTTCCGACCGTCACAATTTCCGGCGTCATCTGGTAAGTGCTCTTATTGAAAATTTCGCGGCTGACCTGCCTGCCGTCCTGCGTGACCACCTTCCATAGCTGTGCCTTGTATCCGGTATGTCCCGGCACCGCGTTCACGTAGCCGACCGGCTTTGACGCGTCCTGCTTGATTCGGGTTCCTTCGGAAGGCGTTGTCTCCAGCGTCTCGCTCTCAAACGAAACCTTGCGGCCGGGGTCGCGTGTCTCCTTGCCGTAGATATTGAAGGTTATCTGCCCGCCGTCTGCCGATCCTTCAATATATACAGGATCAGAGAGATTGTTGACAAAGCGGAAATCCATGCCGGACGATTCCGCAATCGCGGCATCCGAAGAAGGGTCTACATAGCCGACAATCATGGAGTGATTGGAGCGGGCTGTTACCTTGAGTTCCGCGCGGATGACCGCGTTGTACAGCGTTGTCGAAACCTGGCAGATACCGCCGCCGAAGCTCTCGACAACTTCATCGCCGAGGTACGAGCCTGCCAGAGCGTAGCCGTTTTCTTCCGTAAACGGCGTTATATGCTTCAAAACGGAAAACTCCTCCCCCGGATACAGCGTTGTGCCGCTGATCAGTTTGCAGCCGTTGGCGATGTTTTGCTTCCTTGCTGCGTTGGAAGTCGCATAATACGTTGTAAATGTACCCAGTACAGAAGTCAGCTGCTGCAGCTCCTCAGCAGAGCCTTTCGGCTTGATGTCCTTGACGTCGAGATCGATGCTGATGTCTTTGCCGCTCCATTCTGTTGTCAGGAAATTGTAAATTTTGTCGGCAGAGCTGTCCTGATCCACCTGATAACCGTCTTCTCCGCCGGTCACGGTCAGCTTGCCGTTTGCTCTCGTCAGTGTCGCGTTCACTGCTTCTTTATCAAACGCGGTGCAGTTGTTCTGCAGGAAAGCTTTGATCATGTCCTTGTCAAAACCGACGCCGATCCTGTAATTGGCTCCGTTCTTCTCAAGATCTTTCTTCTCCTTGTAACGGAGAATGAGATTCCCTTCCTGTCCGTAACCCGCAAGCTGCGAGCAGATATCCTGATTTGTCCACTGAAAGCCGAGGTTTCCGGCGCTGACCGTAACAGCCTGACCTTCTTCCCTGCCCTGCAGCGTTATATTGGCCTGCTTCATCTGGTCCGCGAGGGCCTGCGCTTTGTCATGAATCTGCGTTGCGTTCATGCCGGCAACACTTTCGCCCTCCAGCGTTACGCCCTCGGGTGCTGTTAAATCGTTGTCAGAAGCCGCCGTGGCCGCATGGTCTTCGTCAGCAGCGGTCTCTGCGGTGTTCGTAAGCGCCGTGCTCGCTGTCGCCGTGTCCGTCTCCGCCGCGCTGACGCTTAATACGAGCGGAAGTATCATGGCGAGTGCCAGAATAACGGAGATAACTGCCGCTATGATTCTTCTTGTATTTTTATTTCTGAAATTCATAGTATCCTCATCAATGCCTGCAAAAGCTGTAATTTATTAATTATACGATTGCAAGGGAAGCTTTGCAACGGGCGCCGGACCGACTGCCGGGAAGCAGGCCACGGTAATCCGCCCCGCGCGGCGCTTCCGCGGGGCGGCGGTGTTTTGCCGCGGGGCCGGCACTGTGCTATGATAATGCATGCGGCGCCCGGACAGCGCTTAGCATTCAGAATGCAGGAGGTTACCATGGGTCAGCGTCTTACAAAAGGTGATGTTGCGAAAATCGAAGCGGAAATTGAATACAGGAAAGTGGAGCTGCGGCCAAAACTCGCCAAGGCTGTAGCCGAAGCCGCCGCGCAGGGCGACCGTTCCGAGAATTTTGAATATTACGCAGCCAAGCGGGACAACAACAAAAACAGCAGCCGCATCCGCTACCTGGAAAGAGTCCTGCGCTTTGCCGAGGTCATTGATGACGAAGCGCCTTCCGCGCCGGACAAAGTCGGCGTCGATATGGATGTGACGGTTTTCTTTGTCGAAGATCAGGAAGAAGAAACATATACGCTCGTTACGCCGATTCGCGCGAATGTATTGAAGAACGTGGTAAGTATCGAGTCCCCGATTGGCAAAGCACTGCTCGGCCACAAGGTCGGCGACACTGTCAATGTGCAGGCAAACGCCGGTTACAGCTATCCTCTGCAAATCCGCGCGATCGCTCCGTCGAAGCGCGCAGGCGAACTGGACATCAGCAAGTTTTAAAGGCTGGCGGTCCGCCTGAAAACTCCAGGCGCATGTAATACCGGCAGAAAACGGACGCAGTCTACCGGGTCGTTCACAAGTGGTATGCTCATATATTCATGTTTTGGCTATTTTTATAATGCCACTTTTGGATATACTGATGATAATTCATCTTGAGGAGGTGCTTCTTATGAACACAGTAAATACTGCAGCGCCCGCAAAAACAAACGACGCCGTGAGGAAACTCGTCTTCGCCGGTGTCTTTGCGGCTATTACGTACGTCGTCTTCACATTTCTCTCCATCCGGATTCCCACACCCGGCGCGGGTTATGTTTCCGTTCATCTGGGCAACGCGTTTGTCGTTCTCGGCGCTTTGCTTCTGGGTAGCTGGTATGGCGGCATCGGCGGCGCGCTCGGACTTACGATCGCCGATCTGATCGATCCGGTCTACATTGTGGAAGCGCCGATCACATTTATTATCAAGCTGTTAATCGGCGTGATTGTCGGCGTGATCGCGCACAGACTCGGTCATATCTCGACCGAAACCGATACGAAAAAGATTTTGCGGTGGGTCATCATCGCAACGGTGGCGGGACTTGCTTTCAATGCGGTCTTTGATCCGCTGCTGCGTTATTTTTACAAGATTCTGATTCTCGGAAAGCCGGCGGCAGAAGTGTCGTTCGCGATCAACTTTGTGGTGACGCTGATCAACTCCGTTGTCTCGGCTGTAATTGATGTGATTTTGTATATGGCTCTTCGGATTCCGCTCAAGAAAGTCGGGCTGTTCTTCAATCTCGGGTGAGGGCAGGTGCCGCGCGACGATTCCTTCCGGGAATCAATGCAGCAGCGGCGCGACTTGCTCATCTGCATAGATTTTCCAAGACATATTAGCGCTGCGGGCGCGTATTGCATAGATTTCGCTGATTTCTATGCAATACGCGCCCGTCTTTTCATTTCGTCTTGATTTTTCCATGCAGCTCGCGCGATGCCGCTCATATTGCATGAAGTAAGCTGCAGCGAAGCGCTCTGATGCATGACACGCATTACCTGCCGTAAGCAAGCCGCGCGGCCGGACGCCCCGGCCTGCCGGCGGCACCACCGCGCGGTTAAAGTTCTGCGGCGAGCCGCGGCTGCATCCGCAGCCGCTCTCCCGCTCACCCGTTTGTTTTGGTTGCCACCCAGTCCACATCGTCGGGATTGACGCCCTCGCCGATCGAGTAGCCCTGCGAGCGGATAATAATTCTGGACAGCATCTGTGCGTAAAGCTGACGGCCCTTTGGCGTCATGTGGATGCCGTCGAGCAGCATTTCCTTCGCGTTATAGCTGTTAATTCCAAGCAGTTCATAGGTATCCATAAAGCCGACATTGTTGTCCGCGAAGTTGCGCGCGACATCGACCAGGTCACTGACCGTATAGCCCTGTTTGTTCTTCTTGATGTTTCCGTCCCCGAGATAAGCGCCTGTCCCGCCCTCAAAAAACTGGCAGTAACCGGGAGCGACAACGACGATTTGTGCCTTGGGAAATTTGTTCTGCAATTTCATGACCATGTAAGCGAGCGCGCCGCGGTACGCACGGACGTTCGTTCTCATATTGTCATCCGTCAGAGGAATATTCCGCAGGTAGTCATTCACGCCAAACGCGATTACAAAAACATCGGTTCTCGAAAAATCACAGCTGTCATAAATGCTTCTCGCGTAGCTGTCTTCGGAAGCAAACACCTTGTCCGGACTTGTGTCGCCGCAGATCGCCGAAACCACGCCACAGCCGCTCCGGGAAGCGCTCGCAGAACCCTCGGTCGGTGTTACAGCAGCCGTCGCGCCGCCAAGTCCCAGATTGAAAACATTTGCCTTGCAATAATGCGAAAGCAGCGCCCCGAGGCCGTCCGTGCCCTTGAAATTCGCGTACTGTGAATCGCCGATGCAGACGATCTGCATAAGGCCGTCGTTTCCATACAACGTACTGGCTACGCCGTCCGGCAAGGCAGGCTGATGCGCCATGTAATCATAATTGTCTTTGCCGGCATCCTGCGAAGCGTCCGCTTCCTGTGCATCGGACGAAGCCGCCCCGGCTGTGTTTGCTGCCGTCTGCGCTGCAGAAGAATCTGTGGTTGCAGCACCGGCTGCTGTTGCAGAGGCCGTTGCCTCGGTCTGTGCCGCTGCAGATGCAGCGGTATCTGCAGCATTTGCATCCCCGGAAGAAGCAGCGGCCACTGCGGTGGTAAGCTGCGAAGATGCAGCTGTCTGGCCGGATGCAGTCTTTCTGCCGGACGCTTTCATTCCAATCAGAATACCGGCCACCAGACAGACCGCCATTCCGATTATCAATACAGGCACCAGATATTTCTGAAGCTCTTTTTTCATCGAATCACCTGTTTCCTTTCCCAAGATCGCTACTTATTATATCATATGCCGCACGGCGGCCGTCTCCGGAACAATTTTGTTTTTTATAATTTCTTTATAAATTACATGTTGACTATTTGTTCTATTCGATCTATAACATAATTATCAAATGAAAAACAACAAGGAGGTCTTGATTATGTTAATGCCTATGCTTTTTAACAGTAATGATATGTTTGATCTTACACCTTTTGATGCGATGGACAGAATGTTTGACAGCTTCTTCGGCGGCAGAACCACCGGAAACGCTGCAGCGATGCGAACCGATGTTCTGGAAGAGGATAAAGATTACAAGCTTTCCGCGGAACTGCCGGGCTTTAACAAGGAAGATATAAAGATCGGCCTTGAGAACGGCGCGCTCACAATTTCCGCTTCACATAAAGAAGATAACGGTGAGAAGGACAAGGAAGGCAGGTACATCCGCCGTGAGCGCAGCGTATCCTCTTATCAGAGATCCTTCCGTGTTCCCGATGACCTGAAGCCCGAAGACATCGACGCGTCCTATAAGGACGGTGTCCTTACCGTGATTCTTCCGAAGAAGGAAGTCATCCCAGCGAAGGAAGCGCCGAAGCAGATCGAGATCAAGTAACAAAAACGGAACAAGCGTATGGCGGGCGCAAGTGCTTTGCGTCAAAAGCCGCGCGGCAGCCGGCCGGAATGTGTCCGGCCGGCTGTTTTTTGTGTGCTCCGCACGAAGGGCATTTCCCCATTCAGCCGTGGGGACGCCGGTCCTCCGGCGCCGCGCTCTCCGGCTCCTTCGACAGAACACGGTCAAGCCACGTTCTCTGCACCTTCATCGCACCTTCCGGGCAGAATTCCTGACAGCAGAAGCAGCGGATGCATTTTTTCCTGTCAATCACCGGCTTCGGCGCCATCGTAATCGCGTGCGCGGGGCAAACAGCCGCACATTTTCCGCAGGCAATGCACGCGTTGTTTTTCACCTGCGGCCTCGTCGTAAAAACAGCTGCGGCACCCGCAGAAACCACTTTCCCGACAACGCCCTTTCCACCGAAAGTCAGGCGAAGCGGTGCGCAAGCATGCCGGAAATCCGGGATCGCAAAGTCCTGCATCGTGCTGCCGTCCGCCGAAACAACGCGGACCTGCGAAATATCCCCGGGTCCCAGTCCCCTTCTGTACGCCGCCTCGAGCGTTGCCACATCTTCTCTCGTATATCCGATCAGAGACGCCAGCACCATATCAAGATCAAAACCACTCCCGCTCGCCAGAAGAAGCCCCATATGCCGTGGAGTTCCGCTTGAAGGCCCGTTGCCTTCCATACACTCTACCGCGTCGCAGATGCACAGCGCCGGCTTCCAGTACAGCGAAAGATCGACCAGCATGTCCGCGAAATCCGACTGCTCCGGAAACCGCAGATGATACTCCGGCTTCGTCGTTCCCGGAACCGTGCCGAACAGATTTTTCACGGCACCGGTCATGTTCAGCATACCGTGTGTTTTGAGCTTGCAGAAGTCGATAATCACATCCGCCTGATCAAGCCATCCGGTATAGTGAAAACTTTTAAGACGCTGCGCCTTTGGAAAAACTGCGCTTTTCACGCCGACATCCATGTTGAGCTTTACATTGTCATTTGCAAGGGGCTCCAGACCGCAGGCATGGTAAACGCTCCTCAGCGCGCCCTGCGTAAATATACCTCCCGGGCTGTCTCCGAGAATCACTTCGGCGCCCTGTTCCGTCAGCCGCCTGCAAAGCTCGCGGACCAGCGCGGGGTGCGGCGTAACGACCCGCTCCGGCGCGGCGCCGGTCAGAAGGTTCAGCTTGACCGCCACTGTCATCCCCGGCTTTATAAAATCCAGTCCGCCGAGCGGCGGCAGAAGTCTGTCAAATGCTTCGTGTACGGTTTCCGGACTGTAATTTTCGCATGCGGCAAGCGATACCGGCGCGGCGTTTTTTCGGACTGCGTTATTCTCCATCTTGTATTCCTTTAAAATGTAAGCCGCATCTGATACCAGACAACATTCCCGTGTACCGACGCGGAAACGCCCTCATTTACAAAGCCGAACTTTGCGTAATACGGAAGGAGCCGTTCCTTGCAGGTCAGCACGACGCCTTTTCTGCCCTGCTCCCGCGCCTGCCCGATGGCTCTTTCAAGGAGCATTGCCGCGTAACCGTGTTTTCTCCTCTCCGGCACCGTATTGACGCCGAAAATCATCTGCCATGCGCCGTTTTCATTGTGCATCGACGCGTCGGCGTACATTGCATCCGTAAGATCCGCCTCATCCGTGACAAAGCCGTCCACAAACGAAATCAGTCCGGTTTGCCCCGCAAGGCGCTCTCTCAGCACAAAAAAGTGATCGCCGTAGCTGCGGACGCGCTCCTTGATTTCTTCCTCCGTCGCGGCTTCCGCCTCCGGAAAACACGCCCTCTCCACTGCCGCAAGCGCCGGCACATCCGACGGCCCCGCATGCGAAATGATCAGTTCTCTCCCGGACGGGTCGATGCCTTCTGCCGACTTCCATTCGCTTCCGGGCTTTTTGTATTCCTCCCGCAAAAACATCGCCTCCAGCATTTCCTTTCCGCTCTTTGTCCGGAAGATTCTGGAGAGGGCCGCGGCAGCAGCTGCCTTGTCAATGCCCTGCGGATGGTTTTCAAAAAGATTCACAAGGAAGTCCGCCTCGACAAGGATCTGATAGTCACTGCCGTCTATCTCCGCGTAGCTGTGGTGATGCCCGATCAGATAGAGGATACGCTGCTTCTCGTCCTCTGTGTAACCCTCAATCTTTGAAAGGATCTTCGCGGCTTCGGGAGGTCCTTCGAGCTCCTGATGTTTTCCGGTGTCGTCGCCGTATTTCTCCTCGCTTTTATGAATGCCGATATCATGCAGGATCGCCGCCGCGCGCAGTACGCGAAGCTGCCCCTCCGAAAGGCCCTCGCACGTGCCGATCAGGTCCGCGTATGTGTAAACCTTGGTGAAATGCTGTATTCTGGCCGGATCTCCCGCGTCATACACGGTCATTTCCCGGAAAAGTTCCGCTGTTTGTAAGTCCATGCCTGTCTCCTTTTTCATGCTATAATAGCAGAAGCGGAAACTTTCTTCTATAGATCCGCTTCCTGTCTGATCCTCAGATCCAGGCCTGCTTCGTGTCTGATCTTGAGATCTGCTTCCTATCCGACCTTTCAGGAGGACTGCTTATGTCCGCTTCCGTTCAAGGCTACCGGCTGCGCGTCATTCCTGCATCCGGAACGCCCGTTCTTCCGTCTTCTGTGGAAGCCTTATTCGATCAGCCTTTTACGCAGGAAGAGCTGCTGCGTATGCTCGCTGCTGCCGGTCGGCTGCCCGGGAACTGCGCTGCCGTGCAAGACCCAGCCGCCTTGCAGTCAGCCGCAGCGCCGCCATCAGCCGGCGGCGGATCTTCCGGGTCTGCCGCAGAATGCGGTCCAGCCGCCGCGCTTTGCTGCAAGGGTCTCCCCTCGCCCGTACCGTTTGAACAGATTCTCTATGTAACCGCCGACGGACACTATACGCTGATCACCTGCAGCGGGCCGTCCCGGATCATCCGCGTGCGCGCTTCCTTCTCCGGCATCTTCGAAAAGCTTTCCGACGCGCGGTTTATTTCCTGTGCGCGCGGCGTTCTTCTCAACATGGATCACGTCAAAACAAAATCCCCCGACGCGTTCTGTATGGATGACGGGTCTGTTTTCGCCATACGCAGAAGCGGTCGGAGGCTCATCACTGCCAGATATGAAGCTTATAAAGGCACCGGCCGGGCGTCTGTTACTCGACGCGGATCGACTCGATGACCTGCTCTTCCCACGGCTGATCGGACCAGTTCGTCTTCACGGACGCGATCCTGTCCAGAACATCCAGTCCCTCCGTGATTTTTCCGAAGGCGGCGTACTCTCCGTCGAGGTGCGGCGCGTCCTGATGCATGATGAAGAACTGCGAGCCTGCGGAATCGGGATCCATCGTCCTTGCCATCGAAAGTACGCCCCGCGTATGCTTCAGATCATTCTGCACACCGTTGGAGGCGAACTCGCCTTTGATTGTGTATCCGGGGCCGCCCATACCGGTTCCTTCCGGATCGCCGCCCTGAATCATAAAACCTTTGATGATGCGGTGAAAAGTCAGCCCGTCGTAGAATTTTTCATCCGCGAGCTTTTTGAAGTTTTCGACCGTGATCGGCGCGATGTCCGGATAGAGCTCACCGGACATGATGCCGCCGTCCTTCATTGTGATCGTCACTTTGTAAACTGCCATTGTGTATCCTCCCCATTCTTTCATTAATCTTCCGGCGCGGCGGTCTCTGCCGCCGCGCTGTTTTCCGTTCGAAGGCGCCCCGGCTCCGGCGCACTCCGTGACCTGCGCTGCCGCGCCGGCATGCCGCCCTCTGCGTTTTGCAGTGCGCCCCTCAGCGCGCCGTCTGCTGCCACCCTGTCTGCTGCCGGATGGCCTGTATCAGGATCGCAGCTGTTTTGGCGTGGGTCACCGCACCCGGATGCTGCCCGCCGCCCAGCCCGTCGGCCGGATCCTGCATCGGCAGCGGCAGATACAGACTGTCGGAAAGGAACGCCGCCTCTCTGACTGCCGGGGCAAGGCTCTGTTCCATCAGGCCATAGGCCGCGATTTTCAGAGCTCCCGGGTAATCGCGCCCGAGTGCCGCGAGAAACTGCGCGTACCGCTGCATGAACAGCCGCTCTCTTGCCGGTGTGCCTTTCGTATACGACGCGTCGTTCGTGCCGAGATTCGAGACAATCACATCCGGAACAAATTCCGTGGGGTCATAGATTGTAAGTCCCCGCGGCGATCCCGCCGGCGCATTCGGATCAAACGACACGCCGCGCGCGCCTTTTGCGCTCATCGTGATGCGGACGACCTCTTCGGTGTTCTTGGCCGTGTACGGATAGAGCGCGGGCATCAGATCCGCCGTGTCCGGCAGGTCCGTATTCTCGATCCAGTGCGAGATGACGCCGTTCCCGCTCCAGCAGAAGATCTGGAAGTCCGCCGAAAGCTCCCGCGCGGTCAGATACGGGTACGCGCGGAGCGGATTGGTATCCGCCGAATCATAGACATAGCCTGTGTCTCCCGGCGCTTCCCCGGCTTCCACGCCGTAACCGGCCGTGATCGAATCGCCGATGAAAAGAATCCTGCGTCCCGGCGTCTTTTCCGGCAAAACAGGACAGTCCGCATACACCGCGGCAATCCCTACTTTGTCGTCTTTTTCCTCTGTCAGCTTGAGAATCGTGATTTTCACGTCCCGCAGACCGAAGTTCTCGCAGATTGTGTACGTGCGCATACCGCGCGCGATGCGAACCCGCTTCATCTTCTGCGGATCATCATTCAGAATAATGCCGATCCAGGCATAGTCCGAATCAGCTCCTGTCCCTGTGATGCCCGCGATGTCGGCCTTTACCACCGATGCGCTGGTAATGAATTCAATTCCGGACGCCGAGTACGCGAGCCAGCGGATACCGGCAATTTCGATTGTCCGCCCCAGAATCCGGAAGTTATTCGCGTTAACCTGATACTTGTCCATTGCTATCCCCGATTGCGGCGCTGCCCGCGCGCCGCGTCGCCGGCCGCCTGCGCTGTCAAATTGCGGCGCTGCCGGCCTGCTCCTGCGTCAGAATGTCCGTACTGTACGGATGCGCCCACTGTCCGATATGTTCTGCCCCGACAAATTCCTTTACCTGCGGCAGATACTTCTCTCCGATGCGGCGGCCAGCCTCGTAGACGCGGCGCAGCTCCTGCGGATCCCTGCACATGGAACCGATATTCAGCGGGCTGTCCGGGCAGATGAGCAGGCAGCTGCCGCCGCGCCCCTGCTCGTGAATATACTTCAGCTGGTCATTGTAACGGGTATGGCGGGTCTCCAGCCGGTCCGCGATCGCGGGATACTTCCGAAGCAGGCGTTTGATCAGCGGAAAATGCTTCTGCGGCTGCTTGACATAATCCGAAGGCTGCGTCAGGATCACGACGCACCGCGCATAGCCGATACCCTGAAAGAAAGCAAGCGGTATTGAATCCGCGATGCCGCCGTCCAGATAGAGATGATCTCCGATCCGGACCGGTCTGGACGCGGCCGGCATGGAGGCCGACGCGCGCATATAGAGCATATCTTCTCCGGTACCTGTCCGACACGGATGATAATACGGCTTTCCGGTTTCCGCATCTGTAACAACACACCAGAACTCCATCGGATTCGCGGCAAAGGTGCGCACATCAAACGGGTCAAGCTCCTCCGGCAGCAGCCGGTAATCAAAATCCGCGTTGTACAGATCCCCTGTTTTCAGGAAAGACCGCATGCCGACATAGCGCGGGTCGCGGCAGTATTTTGTGTTGTAGCGGATAGTCCGTCCGATCTGCCTAGACTCGTAATTGCAGCCGAAAACAGCACCTGCCGACACGCCGACCGCGCCGTCGAATTCGATTTTATTTTCCATGAAAACATCCGTGACCCCGGCCGTATACATGCCGCGCATCGCGCCGCCTTCAAGCACAAGACCGAGCCGCGCGGAAGGGTTCGGCCGCGGTGTCATGGGTGGAATTGTTTTTTCTATATCAGACATCTGTCTCTTCTTTCCATATCTATGCTACAGCAGAACACATACCATAGGGATTGTCACAAGGCTGCATACCGTGGACAGAATGATTCCCCTTGACAGTTCCCTGTCATCGAGCGCAAGCTCCTTCGCGTACATCAACGGCAGATTCGCGCCCGGAAGCGAGACAAGGATCGCCGTCGTTCCAAGGAATACCGGATCCCTGATGAACGATGAGAATACCGTCACAAGGATGGCCGGAATGACCAGCATACGGACCAGTAAAAACAAATACATCCTGCGGTCCCCGAGAATCATTTCCCGAAGATCCGACTGCGCAAGCGAGGCTCCCAGTACGATCATCGAAAGAAAAACCGTGGCGTTGCCGGTAATCCGCAGGCTGTCCGCAAGAATCATCGGGACTTTCGGGTCCAGCAGATAAATGAGGACCGAGAGGAGCGAGGAAACCGTACCGACGTTGATAATGTTTTTCAGAACTTCCGACGCCTTTACGGGCTTTCGCGCTTCCCCTGTCTGTAATCTTGCGGCACGCCGCATGGAAATCATGCCATAAGTATAAAACGTGACGTTGAAAACCATGCAGTTAATCGAGATATATAAAAGCGAGGCGCTTCCAAGGACAGCCGAGCAGACCGGAATTCCGATAAAACCGACGTTCCCGTAAATAGTCATCATCCTGTACGCGTAATCGTCTTTCTCCGGTGCGCGGATGATGCGGCTGATCAGATAGCTCAGAGGAATCAGAATCGCGTATACAAATACGGCCGCGTAAATAGCGGCATGCATTTTCGGCACCGGAACCGGTGCTTCTTCGGCAATCGCGTTTGACAGCAGCAGCGCCGGATTGCAAAGATTGACAACGAGGTAGGAACAGGTCTTCACGCCCGAATCGGAAATTCTTCCGCTGCGATATCCCGCAAAGCCCATCAGTATCAGCAGGAAAATGACAATCATTTCCGCAACGAGAATCCCAATCTGCATGTAAAGTTCCTTTTCCGATAATAATCTTAATAAATTTCAACTTCCGATACGCTGGTGTGGTTTGCTTTGTCTGTCCCTTCGTACACGGAATCGATAATGATCCAGAAACGTCCGACCTTACGGTTCACGCGAATGTACTGCGGGCCTTCCTCGTCCTTGAGGGTAAGCAGTTTTTCGTGCTGCGAATCATCGAGCTTCAGCGTGATTTCTTTCAGGCGGTTATCTTTTTTAAACGATGCGCTGTCCTTCTGGTTTCCATTGTAGATGACAATATAGTGGACTTCCTGCGCGTCTTCGGGATTGAAGTACAGTTTTCTGCCTATGCCGGCATCCTTTTCACCTTCGGTCCAGGCGGTCTTCGGATCTTTGTCCATGAGCGCGCGGTCAAGTCCCTCCGTCAGGTTCGTGCTCGCGTTGTAGTCCTCGATATCGACCTCCGGATATGTGCCGAAGCCCTCGATCTGTTCTTTCGGGAGCACGGCAATTCTTTCGTGATGCGTGATCTTCGCAACATAGCCGATGCCGGTCAGATAAGAGCCTGCGGCGAAGAGGATGAGCAGGGCGATGACGGTCTTGACGGCCCGCGAGATTCCGCGGCGGATCCTGCCGGCGCGCAGTTTTCTGTCCCAGAGCGCGTTCATCGGATTGACCAGCTTTTCCTCGGTGTCCCGCAGCCACGCGTCAAATGAAGCGCGCGTATCACCGCTGAGATCCTCCGCGTTCTTTCTGTAAATGTCCGCCTCTTCCTTCCATTTTTGTGAAAGTTCCAGCGTCTGAACGAACAGCAGCGCCTTCTGATCGCGGAAAACACCTTTGATCGTCGAAATGTACGAAAGCATCCTGTACAAAACCGCGTACCAGTCCAGCCGGCACATCGCTTTCTTACCGGGAGAAAGCTTGCCGAACTTTTTGTCGATGTCCTTTTGAAAGTACGTCCCGATGCTGTCCGCGTTGGACGGATTCCGCTCAATATTCTGCTGTTCCATGGCAATCCCGGTCACAAACTTGAAATCGACCGAGTCCAGAACCGCGTCCCGCTGGGCGGCGGCAATGTCCTTCGGAACCGCGTCGTTTGCCGCGGCGTACCACATTTGCTCAATAAAATCTTCAATCATCTTTATTCTTCCCGAATACCTGCTGCCGCAGGAGTTTTCCAGTCTTTGTCGCGGCAAGACCGCCCGCGGCGGTCTCCTTCAAGGCGGCTGCCATCTGATCGCCGACTTCCTTCATCGCGCCGATGCATTCGTCCGCCGGGATTTTCAGCTCAATACCTGCAAGCGCCATGTCCGCCGCCGAAAAAGCCGTCACGACACCGGCTGCGTTTCTTTTAATGCAGGGGATTTCAACAAGCCCCGCGACCGGATCACAGACAAGCCCCATCTGATTGACAATCGCGATGCCAAGCGCGTCCGCGCACATTTGGGGAGTGCCGCCCTGCAGTTCAACCAGTGCTGCGGCCGTCATGCCTGCCGCGCTTCCGCACTCCGCCTGGCAGCCGCCCTGCGCTCCGGCGATCGAAGCCTTGTTCGCGATGACCATGCCGAACGCACCCGCCGTAAAAACAGACAGCACCACATCCCGCCTGCTGCAGCCTCTTTCCCTGTACATCGGAATCAGACACCCCGGCAGAATACCACAGCTTCCTGCTGTCGGCGTCGCGACAATTCTGCCCATGGCCGCATTACAGTCCGAGACGGCAAGTGCGGTTGCGACCGCCCGGCTCATAAAAGTGCCCATCAGGGAATTTCCCTTGTCCGCATACCGCATCATGGCACTGCCTTCGCCGCCCGTAAGGCCCGACGTAGAGCGCCGGCCGGGCTCCTGCCCCCACGCTGCGGATGCAAGCATCACGTCGAAGCTCTTCTCCATCCGCGCGAAAACCTCTTCCGCGGGAAGGCCCGTTTCCTTTGCCTGGTCTTCCAGGCATATTTCGCTGATTCTGCGTCCGCTCTCATTCGCAAGCCGCACCAGCTCTTCAATTGATTCGTAACTGATCATAGTCGATTTTCAGGAACTCCGCGCAGTTTTGCCGCCGCTCCAAAGCCCGCGAGCCGCCTAGACGGCGCGGATCAAAAGCGCGTTGTCAATGTTGTCCATCTTCTTTAAATCTTCAATCAGCTGCTCCGGCGGAAGCTGATCGATTTCGATTGTCATCAGGGCGGTTCCGCCGCGCTCTTTCCGGCTCAGATGGAAGTTTCCGATATTCAGGTCGCCGTAGCGCCAGTACATCAGGTTCGTAACGTTCGCGATGACGCCGGGCGTGTCCTTATGCAGAACGAGCAGCGTATTGCTCTCGCCCGTAAAGCTGACGTCCATGCCGTCGATCCTGTCGACGCGGATGTTGCCGCCGCCGATGCTGGCTCCCTCGACGACACCTTTTTTGCCGTCCTCGCAGGTATAAGTTATCCTTGCTGTGTTGGGGTGCGCGCCCGGAATGTCTTCCGGGATAAAGCAATACCGGATTCCCCGCTGATCCGCAATCTCCATTGCGTCGCGGATCTCGCTGTCCCAGCTGTGATATCCCATGATACCGGCCAGAATCGCGCGGTCTGTACCATGCCCGCGGTAAGTCCTCGCAAAGGAACCAGACAGCTGAATCTTTACCTTGCGGACACTGCCCCCGTCTATGATCTTGTTGACGACTCTGCCGAGCCGGCAGGCGCCCGCGGTATGGGAACTGGAAGGACCGATCATGACAGGTCCTATAATATTGAAAACATTCATGATTGCGCCTGCACGTGATGTTTCTTCGGAATCGGCGGAAGGGATTTGATCGTCGGATGTCCGTAAGGCCCCTGGCGGCCGTTCAGTGCCGGATAGGTCTGAACCGGAAGATGCTCAAGATGTCTTTCGCCTGCCGCAAAACGCGTCTTCCTGACAATGTCAATGACACGACATACACAGTCATCCGCGAACGGCTTTTCGACCGTAAGATACTCCGTCTCCGTGAACTCTCCCTGTACCATACCGGTGACATGATGCGCTTTCAGATGCAGTTCAAATTTCAGCACATCTTCTTCCAGCTCTCCCTGCGTTTCCTCTACCGTGACGCGCAGCTGCTCCGGCCAGGTGTAGTCGTACAGTTTAATGCACGATTCGGGAGAAGACGCATCTCCGGCTTCCGTGCACCTCCCGCGGCGGTAAATGGCGGCGTGCGAAGCGCCGTTTTCCGCCGTGTCCGTTACCAATTCAAAAGCAAACTGATCATTCTGATAAATCATTCTTTATTACCTCATTAATCCTGTCCGCGAGAGCAGGCACCTCACGGAGACTCGTTAACAGCGCGTCGATCGAGCCGTACAGTTTTTCGTCCGGCTGCAGCTGATCGGGAATCATAATTGTGTACATACCTGCCGCGCGCCCCGCGCGGACGCCGCCGAAGCTGTCCTCGACAACCATACACTCCTCTGCCGGAATCCCGAGTTTTTCCGCGGCGAGCAGAAAAATGTCCGGAAACGGTTTGCCGCGTTTGCACTCGGAACCGCTCGCAATCGCGTCGAAATACGGAAGGATACCTGTTCTTTCAAGATTGTTTCTGCCGGCTTCCGGAGAATTTGCCGTGGCAAGTGCGATTTTAAAGCCCCGCGCCTTCATTGCCTGCAGTGTTTCGTCCACAGAAGGCTTCTTCGGAATGCCGTCCTTTGTCAGGACTTCCAGATATTCGTTCCGCTTCTGTCTCGTCCTTTTGGGATCCAGGCCGAGCGAGGCCACGGTGCGGTCATTTTCCGCGGTCGTCCTTCCGATCATGCCGTAGTATACGTCTTCGGGAACGCCGGCGTGCATCCAGCACTGCTTATACAGCCGTTCCGTGTCAAAAAGTGTCCCGTCCATATCGAACAGGATTCCCTTATACTTCATCCGTTTCTGTCTCCTATCCCCTCGCAGGGCGGCGTTTCCAAAACCTCTTTCTACCGATTTAAATGCAAGCGTCAACCGCTGTCAAGTGCGAGGACGCCGCCTGCCCTCCCGATTTTCGGAAAAACATCCGCGCCGTCTGTTTTCCCGAAAAAATCCGTCGTTTTTCCGGCGGTAAAGTGATATGTTATACAAGTGGGTTTGTGCCCGCAAGGGCATTTCAATTTTCTTAGGAGGAGAGATACATGTTAGAGAAAGTGTTTCATTTACGTGAACACGGCACCAATGCCAGAACAGAAATCATCGCAGGTCTCACGACCTTTCTGACCATGGCGTATATTCTTGCCGTCAACCCGAATATCCTGGGGACCGTCATGGACCGGGGCGGCGTTTTCGTTGCGACAGCGCTTGCTTCGGCGATCGCGACTTTCATCATGGCTTTTCTGGCCAACTATCCGATCGCTTTGTCGGCAGGACTTGGCCTGAATGCCTACTTTGCCTACACGGTGTGTCTGGGTGAGCTGGGAGGCGATGCGAACGCGTTCCGTATCTGCCTGACCGCTGTGTTTGTGGAAGGCATCATCTTCATTCTGCTTTCCGTCGTAAAAGCGCGCGAGCAGATCATCAACGGCATTCCCGCGAACCTCAAGAACGGTATCTCCGCGGGCATCGGCCTGTTTGTCGCTTTCATCGGCCTGCAGAACTCCAATATCGTTATTTCGAGTGATTCCACAAAGGTGGCGCTCGGCGATTTCAGTACGCCGCAGGTTGCGCTCGCTCTGACCGGCTTTATCATCATTCTTGTTCTTGTACATTATAATGTAACGGGTTCCGTACTGATCGGCATTCTCGCGACCTGGGTTCTCGGCATGCTCGCGGAAAAGGCCGGCTGGTATGTGCCCGATCCGGCAAATGGCATTTACAGTGTTTTTCCGGATTTTTCACAGGGACTGCAGCTTGGCGGCATTACAAAGACCGCGTTCCAGTTTGACTTCGGCTGGGCAGGTTCCCACCTGATCCAGTTCATTGCCATCACTTTTTCATTCCTGTATGTCGACCTGTTTGACACGGTCGGAACCGTAGTCGCGGTCGCTGACAAGGCGGGTCTTCTCGACAAGGACGGCAGGCTCCCGCGCGTTGGAAAAGTCCTTCTCTCCGACGCCATCGGTACGACTGCCGGCGCGTGTCTTGGTACATCGACAGTCACTTCCTTTGTTGAATCGAGCGCGGGCGTAGCTGCCGGCGGACGCACGGGACTGACCGCGGCGGTAACGGCGGTGATGTTCCTTCTGTCCATCCTGCTCAGCCCGTTCTTCCTCGCTATTCCGGGCTTTGCGACCGCTCCGGCGCTGCTCTATGTCGGCATGCTGATGATTTCCTCCGCGAAGAAGATCGATTTCAGCGCCGATCTCGCGGACGTAGCGGGCGCGTACATGGCAATGCTGATGATGCCCCTTTCCTATTCCATCGCAACCGGTATTATGTTCGCGATCCTGATCTGGGTCATTCTGAAAGTATTTGAAGGCAAGGCAAAAGAAGTTTCCCCTGTCATGTGGGTCATCTTTGCTCTGTTTTGCCTGCGTATCGTGACTTTGGTTACAAATTTCCAGTAATTGAAACGAAAGTGTGCTATGAGAACGAATAAAGAACTGACAGGAGCCATTCTGACAACCCTCGGCGGCATTTGCTGGGGACTTTCCGGATCCATGGGGCAATATCTGTTTACCAGACAGGGAATGGATTCCCGCTGGCTGGTCCCGGTCCGGCTGGGGCTCGCCGGCATCATTCTGCTGCTGTACTGCGCACGGCGCTTCGGGCGTATGGTCCTTTCCCCGTGGCAAAACAAAACCGAAGCCCGCGATCTTGTCATCTACGGGCTTCTTGGCGTGTCCTGCTGTCAGTTTCTTTATTTTCTTACGATCCAGCTTTCAACAGCCGGAGCGGCAACGATTCTGCAGGATCTGTCTCCGATCATGATACTGTTTGTCAGTTGCAGACAGGCGAAAAGGGTGCCGAAGCTGCATGAAATTCTGGCGATTGCGCTGGCGCTCGCAGGCGTTTTTCTGATTACGACCCACGGAACAAAAGGAAGCATGGCCGTGCCGCTTCCGGCTGTCATCACCGGCGTTCTCAGCGCGATCGGCGTAACGATCTACAATGTGACGCCGCAGAGGCTGATGCGCAGATATCCCGTTGTTCTTCTGCAGGGCTGGGCATTTCTGATGGGCGGTACCGCCTCCTCTTTGATTTTCCGGCCGTGGCATTTCGGATATGTTCCGAATGTCATCGGGCTGTTCGGAATCGCTTTCGTCGTTCTCGTCGGGAACGTGCTCGCGTTCCCGCTCTACATCCAGGGCGTTAAATATATCGGGCCTGAAAAAGCTATCCTCTACGGCTTCTCCGAGCCGATCTCGGCAGCGGTCGTCGGAACGCTTTTCCTCGGGTCGCCGTTTACACTTTTTGACGCGGCGGGCTTTGCCCTCGTTTTCTCGATGCTTGCTCTGATTTCTCTGGGCGGCCGCAGCAGCGGTCATCTGCAGCCCGACTCACCGGCCGGCTGCTGACCGGCCGGCTGCTTATTTGTCCTTGTTCTCTTCTTCGAGCTCGTCCAGAATCTTCTGCATCCCGTCCATAAGCTCCTGCGTGTCCACCTTGCTGAACTCGAAGATCGCCTTCTCAAATCTTCCGATCAGCTCCTCATCGCCGTTCTTTTTCAGCTCGGCGGCCTGCGCGGCCATTTCCTGCATGTGTTCGAGCGTAATCTTTTTGCTGTCCTTATTCTCTGTGCTTTTTGTGTTTTCTCTCTTTTCTTCCATATCCTTATCTCCGTTTTTCCAAAAGACTGTTCCGGACTCAACCGTACAATTTATGGTACAATAACTTCCATGAAAACAGAACTCACAAATACCCCGCCTTTGTCCCATCCGTTCCTGAACCGGGACGTGATCAAATACATCGCGATTGTCACGATGACACTCAATCACATCGCGAACGCGCTGCTTCCGGAAGGCACATTTTTGTATACGCTTTTCGTCGATACCGGGTACTTCACGGCAATCACGATGTGCTTCTTTCTGGTGGAAGGCTTTCATCATACCCGCTCGCGCAGAAAATATGCCCTGCGCCTTGCGGTTTTCGCGCTGATCTCCCAACCGGCCTTTTCACTCGCATTCAAAACGAAAAGCCTGAATATGATTTTCACGCTGCTGATCTGCTATGCCATTCTGTGCGTTCTGAAAATCGTACAAAATCCTGTACTTCGCTTTATCGTGGCAGCTGCGCTTTGTGGCATAACGCTGCTTAGTGACTGGCCGCTGATGGCCGCATTTTTCACATACTTTCTGTCAGAAGCGTATGAGGGCAGAACTACGTATCCAAAAGCATATGCATCGTGCATTTTTCTGTTCTTCTTTCTGGAGTTCGCCGGTCAGGCAGATGGCACCCCCGTCTTCAAAGCGCTTGCCCTGACTGCCGCAGCCACTCTTCCGCTGCTGCTTTCCGCGCTGGCCATCCGCTTCCTCTACACCGGTCACCCGGCAAAACATGCCCGCGCCTTTCACAAATGGTTCTTTTATATCTACTATCCCGCGCATCTTCTGGTAATCGCGCTGCTGCGGATGCACTTTCATCTGTAACGTCTGCCTCCGCTGCCTTTGCAGCGTGCTCTTGAAAGTCTGTGCTGCGCAGCTCCGCACAGTGCTGCTACTTGTTCTTTTTCTTCTTGCGGTCTTTTTCTTTCTTTCCGGCGCGCTCTTTTTCCTTCTTCTTTTTGTCCTTTTTATCGTCCTTGATCTTGACTTTGACAAGTGCGATCGGCTTTTTCTTCTTTTTTGCTTCTTCCGTGCCGGCCGGAAATTCATCCGGCTTTTCACCGGGTGTTTCCGCGGTTTCTGCCGCGGGCTGCCCGGTGAGCTCTGCTGCCGGCAGGCCGGTGTGCTCGTTCGTGAGCCGGGCGGCGTGTTCTGTCACAGGCTGCCCGGCAGCGCCGGGCGCAGCTTCATTGTCCTCTGCCATGCCTGCGGCAGACGCTTCCTCCGCCCGCAGACATTCTCTGTGCAGTGCTTCCAGTGCCGCGCGTGTTTCCGCGCTGGTGGAATCCGGCACTGCCTTCCATTTCAGATACGGGTTCTCCGTATGGTCACCAGCAACTTGAAGTCCGAGGTAAAAAGCGTTCTTCCGCAGCTCCTTCGGACTCACAATCTCCACGCTTCCTGGATGCGAAAGCACCCAGCAGAGAATATCCCTCTCGTCGCAGGTGATGGTAAGCTCGGCATAATCTTTATCTTTTTCCGGGCGCAGAATCATCGCCCGCCCGTAAAACAGCGCCTCCGCGTCCGCAAGCGCATCTTCCCTGACCCGTATTCTCGCCCTGACGACAGCATCTTCAGGCGCAATACCTTCCCGCAGCAGTATGTGCTCGTTCAGAAAACGCGCAGTATCGAATGTAATCTGTCCGTTTTCCGGATTCCGCACACCCCATCCCGTCAAGGACGGCGGAAGTATTCTTTTCATTTTCCATTCCTGCACTTCATTGATGCGCCGGAGCCGGAAGACGCTGATATCAACCTCTCCGGTCTCTGCATCTTTCTGTACGCCTCCGATCAGGTAATACTCATTGCCATGCAGCACAAGTGCATACGGGCTGACAGTCATCTTCACGCTGTACTCCTGTTCGAGACTCCGTGAAAAATCACCGTACATAAAAACGATCTGTCTGCCCTTATCGACCGCATGCCGGATCAGCGTGAATTTCTCCCGCAGCGCCGCGTCCTGCTTCATTTTATGCGAAGACAGCAACAGCCCGTTGTTGACAAACGTGCTGTTTTTTCTGTTTTCCCGTGCGGTAAAACTGCGGATTTTCGAAAGCAGACTCTTTGTGCCGTCCCCGGTCATTCCGTCTGTCCAGACAGCCGCATCCGCGAGCATGCCCGCTTCAAAAGCGTCAAACTCCTGCTGGTCCTCATAATAATAGGTGTTATAAGCTCCCGCAGAACCCGGCAGGCCATGCGTAACGCTGTGCACTTTGTCCGCGTACTCGTCCATGGACTGGATCTGCCGCAGCCTTGCCGGGATGTGCCGCCTGTCCACCTTCAGTTTGTAGTCCTGCGCGATCAGTTTCTCGATGTCAGCCTGCCGGAGCTGATGCCCTTCCGACGCGTCGGAATGATCCCGCAGAACCTGCAGAATATACAGATTTAGATTATGCAGTCTTTCATCTTTCACAGACACTAACCTCCGCTGCTTCGTTATTTGTCATTATACGCCTGCATGGCTATAATAAAATCATTGTATGAAAGAAGGTAGCTGAAATGTCCATATCGAAAGGAAAACTTGTGATTGTCGGCGCCGGCAAGGTCGGGGATGCCGTACTGAATTCTGTTTTGCAGATGAATCTTCTGGATGACATCGTTGTTGTCAACCGGAATAAAGACAAGGCGCTTGGAGAAGTGCTGGACGCGAGCCACACAACGGCTTTCGCGTACAGTTCGAATGCCAGCATCCGCGTAGGCGATTACAGCGACTGCGCGGACGCGCATATGATTGTGATTACGGCAGGTCCCTCGATCCAGCCGGGAAACCATGACCGTAACACACTTCTTCGGCAAAACATCGAAGTCTGCGACAGTGTTATGGCAAACATTACGCGTTATACGAAGGAAGCGATTATTATCATCATTTCCAACCCGCTCGATATTCTGACCTATTACTTCCAGAAAAAATACGATTATCCGGTGAACCGGATTCTCGGGACCGGAACGCTGCTGGATACAGCGCGGTTCAATAAAATGCTCGGTGATCTCTGCCATGTCGACGCGAAGAACGTGGTCGGCTTCGTCCTTGGCGAGCACGGCACGACGTCATTCATCCCGTGGAACACCGTGAACATTGTAGGTGTCCCTTTTTATGAACTGGCCTCCAAATTCGGTCTGGAAAAGCCGATTGACAAGGATAAACTGCTCCGCGATACCAAAACCGTCGGTCCGCACATCGTCGATCTGAAAGGTTATACAAGCTCCGGCGTTTCACTTGCGGCCTGCCGCATCATCGGTGCCATCGTGCGCAACGAGCACTGCATTGTTCCGGTCAGCACGGTCATGCGCGGACAGTACGGCTGCTGCGATGTCGCAATGAGTCTTCCGTGTGTACTGTCCGAAAACGGCATTGACCGTGTGCTGGAACTTCCGCTGGACGATGAAGGCATGCGCGATTTCCGGATCAGCCACGATCACCTGCGGGAGCTATTGCGTCAAATTTAAAGATCACAGGTTTTTCAGAAACGGTCATCTCTCCCATGCTGACTTCCACGCGGGAGCCGTCGATCAGATTTGTATAACTGCCGTCCGGTATGACAGGCGATCCGGCAGCGCCTTCTGTCAGCCGTGCGAGACGGATGACGCAGGGGCGTGCCCCCAGCGGGAAGATGCCCGCATAGGCGGCGGTTCCGGCTGTCTCCGCAGCCGGTTCACTATTTTGTACATGAATTGCGCCAAGGACATTTTCCTGCACAGCGCTCACATGATAGCTGCTGTTTGCAAAGACCGGATCCTGCACAATTTCATGGAGCCTTGCGATCTCCTGCGAGAGGTCGAGCGGCCTTGTATTGACGCCGAGCAAGCCGTCCCAGTCAACGGGATCTTTGTCAAAAAGCGATGGGGTCCTGACGGCACCTGCCTCCTGGCCGGCATAAATAAGCGTCGTTCCCTTCTGGAAGAAGACAAAGGCAAGCCAGTTCCGCAGCGCCTGCTCCTGCGGAATCAGAAACCTCGCGCGCAGTATGTCATGATTTTCCAGAAAACGCAGCTTGTCATAATTGTCCGGGTACATCGCTTCCTGCCGGTTCAGCGCCTGTGCGTATGCAGAGAGCGGCTCCTCGCCGGTCAGATACCGGTTGAAATCCCAGTAAACGTCATATTCGTAGCTGATGTCGAACGCGCGGAAAATCTCCGCATCCGACGCGCAGGTTATCCCTCGTCTTCTGTTGTCCTGAATAAACTTCGGTTCCACCGACTCCGCAAGCCAGATGCAGCCCGGCCGCACTTTTTCAAGTTCCGCTCTTGCCTGCATCCAGAATTCGACAGGGATCATCGGCGCGACGTCGCACCGGAAGCCATCCACATATCGTGCCCAGATCTTCAGCGTTTCGATCTGATAGTCCCAGAGCGCCCGGTTGTTATAATCGAGGTCGATCACATCCCACCAGTCGCCTGTTTTGTTTCCGAAAGAGCCGTCCTTCTTATGGAAAAACCACTCCGGATGCTCCTTTGCAAGAACCGAGTCCGGCGATGTGTGGTTGTAAACCACGTCGATAATGACTTTCATGCCCTTTTCGTGAATGTCATTCGTAAGATTCACAAAATCTTCCATTGAGCCGAACTCCGGATTGACCGCGCGGTAGTCTCTGATCGCGTAAGGGGAGCCGAGGGTGCCTTTGCGGTGCTTTTCCCCGACCGGATGAACCGGCATCAGCCAGATGATATCCGTGCCGAGCGCGCGGATTCTGTCGAGGTCCTGCCGGAGCGCCTCAAACGTGCCTTCCTTACTGTAATTGCGGACAAAAACCGAATAGATCATCTTTGTCCGGAGTGTTTTGCCGGTATTGTCTGCCATGTTACCCTCCTGTTACGAATCCATGTCCCGTTTCTTCCACGCGTCATGCGTCTGATTCAGATAATCCGCGATTTCATTCAGTCCCTGCTGGGAGTACTCGAAATCTTTCACAATTTTCTGCCCGTCCGGCGTCTTCGCGTACGCGTAAGGCCCCGGCCAGACCGTGCAGCGAAGGACCGCAGGTCCTCTCTTTTCCGGCGGCGTAAAGTGTACGTTTTCGAGCGGCTCCCGCGCTACGCGGTAGCACATCATCTCATAACTTCCGTAATACGCCTCGCCGTACTCGTAGTGCACAATACTGAACAGGTCTTTTGCGATTACTGCCATCTTCCGCTCCCTCTGCGCATTGCTCCGTCATTCTCCCGAAGCCACTTTTCCACGACGGAGCAGTATTTTGCATGGTCATCGACAAAACACATATGTCTGCAACCTTCAAACAGCTCCCACCGCGCGTCCGGTATGCGGTCGTACATTGTTTTGGCGACCAGCGGCGTACACAGATCGTCCGTTCCGCTGATAATCAGGCAGGGAACACGGATCTCGCCGAGTCTGTCCGTGTAGTCAAAATCCCGGAGCGTCCCAAGCGGTGTGTATTCATTCGGTCCCCATGCCGTACGGTAAGCCTCGTCTCCGGTGACCTTCTTTCTGCGGAGGCACTCGGGCGCGTCCGCAGGCACCTTGCCCATGCAGTGCAGTTCCATGTAATGATCATTCGCCTGCAGGTACCGCTCATTCTGATAATCTCCGGACGCCTCGGCTTCGGCAATCGCCTGCTGCTCCTCTTCCGGAAGATACCGGATCATACGGTGCTGCTCTCTGCCCCAGAGCTGCGAAGATGAAAGCGTGCTCGAAAGCACTGCCGAACACACGCCCTTCGCACCCTCGTCGATCAGATAGGCAAGCTCCAGCATGCCGCCCCACGACTGCCCGAGAAGATGGAACTTCGAGAGCCCGAGATGCTGAATAAGCGCTTTCAGCTCCTTCATCCATGTATCCAGCGTCCAGAGCTGCGGCTGTCCGTCAAGGTACGATTTTCCGCACCCGATCTGATCGTATGAGATGACCGCGCGCCCGTCGTCCGAAAGACAGTCCAGCACTTCGAAGTAATTATGCGTGCTGCCGGGGCCGCCGTGCAGTAAAATGATCGGCGCCTTCGCGGGGTCTGCTCCCTGCTGCGGCTCCGCGATCCGGTAATAAGTCCTGCCGGAAAGAAACGGCATATAGCCTTCCGTTATTTTATACATCATAAAACTCCTATACAAAATTTTGTACCGGATTAAAAAAGTTCGTCAGAAAAAAATCAGATGCTCTCGTGCACGCCGGCCGGTTAAAGCTCCCCGGCCCCGCAGAGCTTGTCGGCGATCGTCACAATCCAGGCTTCTCTGGATGCCGGGACATGAAACAGAGTAAGCGGCCACATGTGCGTCCGGATAATGCTCTGCTCTTTCTGGTCGAGCCCGAAATCACGAGCGGCATTCTCTGCAGCGATCTCCGGATGATGGTAGCCGTGCAGCTTGTCGCCGTGCGTATGCCAGTCATACAGAAAATAATCGTGCAGAAACGCGGCCCGCACGAGTCTTCGTTCATCACACCCTGCATGGAGCGAACGGTTCAGTGCGAAAGCGGTTTTCGCTACGCGCAGACTGTGGCTGTAGGTGGTCACTTTTCCGTGCTGGATATATTTTTTCATCCGCAGCGCCTTCTGATCCAGCGCGATCGGCCGGATCAGTGTTTCGAACTGCGTTTCTTCTGTATCTGTGAGCGTCATCTTATCGCCTCCAAGGGCGCTCTGCCCCGCAAATCACTTTCTGCGCTCTGCCCGGTCCGCAGCAGTTCCCAGTTTCTCCTGCAGGGCAGCGAGCGCTTCCTTTAGCTTTTCTGCACCGGCCTTGCCATCGGCGTTACGGAATTCCTGAATACTGTTCAGATGATACTTCTGGCGGGGAGACATGCCTGCCGCGTATCTGCGCATCCGCTCGCCCATCTCGCCGGCCTTGCCGGTGGCGTACTCCTTCATCTCACCGGCCTTCCCGGCAGCGTATTCCTTCATTTCGCCGGCTTTGCCGGTGGCGTAGTCTTTCAGATCCGATGCCGTTACATACGCGCCGATCACCGCGGTTTCGGCTGCGGACGAAACCGCCGCCTTCGCGGCCTGCAGGGTTGCGGCAGGTCCCTGCTGCGCGATTTCGACGCCGGCTTCCATCCGCGCGTTGAATTCCCGCGAATAGTTTTCCATTTTCGTAATCAGTTCGGTCAGGCTTGCGGTCGTCAGCGCGAGGTCCATTGCGAAAAGGAACATAAAAAAGAGTGCAAGACCTTCGTTCAGGAGCGGTCTGTTTTCCTGATGAAGTGAGCGGATGAAGGGAAACAGATAGCGGACGATCACAATGCCCGCAAGCCCGAACCCGCAGGTCGCCGGCAAACAGATCCTGCCGTTTATATTCAGCGGGACTTTGCTGTAATCCCACCAGACCGCGTGGAAGATCTTCTCGAGCACATACGAAGTCGTATATTCGATGACCGCGCTGCCGGCTGCGCAGATCAGAAAGATCTTCCAGATTGCAAAGCTTCCGGTATTCAGTACCGGCACAAAATTGAACACGATCATTGCGGTTACAGCAGCCGTCCCGTAGATCGGGCAGACGGGGCCGTAGAGGAAGCCTCTGTTCTGCCAGTGCCTGGTTTTAAATGTGCAGTAAATGGTCTCCCAGACCCATCCCATGAAGCTGAAAACAATAAAGTTGACAAAGTAAGCGGCAATAATCATGTCGTTTCTCCTTTGCGGGCCCTTGTCAGAGCCGGGTCAGCGCTGCCTGAATCTCTTCGATTGTGCGCGGCATCCGGATGCGGGCGCGGTCCTCCTCCGGCAGAAAGCCATGCAGAACCATTGTATCAAACACCGCACCGAGCGCGTCATAATATCCGTTAATGTTGAAAAGGAAACACGGCTTCTTCGTCTGTCCCAGCCGGTAAAGCGACACCACTTCCGAAAGCTCCTCGAGCGTTCCGATGCCGCCCGGCAGCGCGATGAACGCGTCCGAAAGCCGGATCATCGTCTCTTTGCGCTCCGCCATCGTCTCCGTCTCATAACATTTGGTAAGATCATAACGGATCTGCGCCGGCGTTGCAAGGAAATGCGGCACGACACCGATTGCTTTGCCGCCGCCGTCCAGCACAGCCTGCGAAACCGCGCCCATCAGGCCGCCTCTGCCGGCACCGTAGACCAGCGTGTGACCGCTCCCGGCGATCCAGCTGCCGAGCGCCCGGGCCTGTTCCGTGAAGGCCGGATCATCTCCCGCGGCAGCGCCGCAATAAACCGCGATATTCATTCCTGCTCCTTTCCATCTCCGGCTGCCCGGATCTTTTCTCTCGTCATGTCGTCAAGGACAGTTTTGAATTTCCGTAAATAGGGAGAAAACAGCACCTGCTCCCGGCCGTAATTGAACTGCAGGTCATACTCGAGAGGAAGCCATGTGCTGATATCCGACTCATCGTGCGAGAGGACGGCCTCAAGCTTATCCAGTGCCTTGTAAAGCTTCGCTTCGCCGGTTTCCATCGCCCGCATTTCCATCAGAAGATCCTGCCATTCAATGCGCTGCGCCTTTGGGAAACTGCGCACCCATGCATCAAAAATCGCGTCTTCTGTGGTTTCGTCGGCAGTTGTTTTGGCGAAAGTCGGGATATCTCCGGTAAATGCCTCCCCCAGATCGTGGATCAGACACATCCGGATCACGCGGTTCATGTCGAGCGATTGAAACTCCGGAATCTCCGAAAGCAGCATCGCCATAAGCGCCATGCGCCAGCTGTGGTCGGCTACGCTTTCCATACGGCCGGGTGCCGTTTCACAGTGGCGTGTGTTTGTTTTGAGGCGCGCAGCCCGGTCCAGAATCCTCAGAATCTCCTGCGGGGAAGCTTCGGTTTTCATCTCCTGTGTCATCCTTGATCTCTCCATCTTTTATGCGGCTGTTGCATCGCGCAGTTGTCTCAGTTCTGGTTAAACAGATACAACCCGTCAACCGGCACGCGCTCCTTGATAAACTGGCTGATGTCGAGGCCCGCAAAGAACGCGCCGTCCAGATTTCCGCGCTGCATATCCTCTCCTCCGCCCGCGTGGAGCGCGAGAATTTTCCATGCTCCGCAGGCGTCCGGCTTCTGCCACGTCTGCCCGCTGCGGGAAAACAGCCACGCGTCCAGAATATCCATCATCTCGCGGACACTTGTCTCCGGAATATCCGTTTCCAGCGCGCGGCCGATCCCGTGATGACCGGGGCCGCCGTGATACGTAAAGCTGCGGAACTGCACGTGTCCCTTCGCTGTAATGACCAGCCGCTGCTCGATTTCCGCTTCCGCGGGAAAAACAAGGCCTTCGGCTTCGCGCGAGGTTGTGATCGCGACTGCCTTGCAGGCTTTCAGAGATAAGTCTTCCGCAATCTCCGGCTCAAGATCGGACTCGAGCCGTTCCATAAAGTCTTCATATTGTGACATGCTGCTTCCTTTCTGCGCCGTCCTGCGGCCAGCGGTCCGCGGTCCAGTCAAACTTGCCCGTAAGCAGCGCCGGTGCCGTTTCTCTCTGCCCTGCGATATACGACACCATCCGGACGCCGTCTGATACCGCACCGCTAAGGAGCTTTGCAAGCTCCTGATTTGACGCACGGCAGGACGGATCTTCCGCCTTTCCGACAATGTGTCCCCGCAGCGCGTCGTACTGACCGGCAGCTTTCAGCGCGGCGAGCAGGAAATTTCTCTTGAGATCGCTCCTGCAAAGCAGGATGTGGTGAAAGCGGACGAAATCATGCAGCGCGATCCGCACAGTCTGTTCGTCCATCTCCGGATAGAACGGGGCAATGACAGTTTCGGCGCCGGCTGCCCCTGCGGCGCTTCGCGGCGGCGCGGTGTCACGGCGTACAGTACCTGCACCGCCGGTAGTCTCTGTGCCGCCCGTCTTCCCGCCGCTGCGCGCCGGTACCGCACCGCCGCGCACTCCTTTCGCAAACTCCGCCGAGATATCGGCCATCACCGGGACATAGCCTGCGGCAGCAAGGAGAGACCGGTCAAAGTCCCCCTCAATGACGTTATGCGGGACATGCCTTGTCTTCTCATACCAGTTCACATAGCCGTGGCAGACGGTGTCCAGCGTGAAATGACATGCGGTGCCGCAGAGAAACGCCCGCGCAGCCGGCTGCCACATCGGGTCCAGCCCGGCAAGGATCGCAAGGCGCCTGCCGAAAAACGCTTCGCCTGTCTGTCCGTGCAGCCTGCCGCCGTAAGCCGCCACATCATTTTTGTGCAGGGGCTTGTAGTAGAAAAAGATGTCCGGCCCCTGCAGACCAATATTATAAAGGCCCCGGTACGGCGCAATCTCTTCCTGCAGTTTCTCCGGCAGCTTTTTAAAAACAAGATTCCCGAAATGCTGATGCGCATAAGTTGACGGCATACGTTCTTCCTTTCCCTCCGCATGTCTTTAATAATCGACCTTCATCATTGTAAGACCGCAGGCCGGTGCGGTCGGACCTGCCTTTTTCCGGTCTTTGGCCTCCAGAATGTGGTCCATGTCTTCCGGCCGGAGTCTGTGATACCCGGCTTCGAGGAGTGTGCCGGTCATAATGCGGACCATGTTTTGCAGGAATCCGTTCCCGTGAAAATAAATCCGGATATAATTACCGCTTTCCTCGATATTGATCGTATCCACGACACGCACGGTACTCTTTTTCATATGAGAGTTCCCGCAGAAGCTCTTGAAATCGTGCATACCCGTAAGGCGCTGCGCTGCCTCCCGCATAGCGTCTGTGTCCGGCTTCCCGTCCAGAACATACACATATTTCCGGTCAAAAACAGGTTTTACCCCCGCATCGGAATACCAGAGCGTGTAACGGTATGTTTTGCCGGTCGCTTTGAAGCGCGAATGAAAACGGTCCGCACACTGCTTCACCTCGCTGACACTGATATCGTCCGGCAGATACCGGTTCAGATAGCGCTGAATTTCCTCCTCGCTCATCGCCGTGTCCAGCAGAACGTTGGCGGTCATCGCGCGCGCGTGAACGCCCGCGTCGGTGCGGCCTGCGCCGATCACGGTAAGCTTCCTGTCCGGCGCGGCGTCTGTCATTCTTGCAAGCACACTTTCGAGCTTCCCCTGAATGGTCATGTCCGTGCCCGGCTGGTGCTCCCAGCCAAGATACCGCGTACCGTCATAACTGATGATCATCTTGTAGTTTTTCATAATGTATCAAAGCCTTCCGTCCCGCGAGCGGGCGGCCCGCCTCATGCGCGGATTAAAAAAGCTGCGGCAGCCGATTTCTCAGCGCCGCAGCTTTCCGCAATTTCCTGCCGGTCCGTTACTGCAAAGAACGGCACGAAATTATTCTTCTACCTTTGTAAACTCGTCCTTGCCTACGCCGCAGATCGGGCATGTCCAGTCATCCGGAAGATCCTCGAATGCTGTGCCGGGAGCGATGCCGTTATCCGGATCGCCAACCGCGGGATCATAGATATATCCGCAAGGGCCGCATACATACTTATCCATAGTTACAACCTCCAATGCTTTCTGCTCAGAGAGCGTACGCGTTTCCGGTTCTTCCTCCGAAAGGCGGCCGGAAACACAATCAAAATGTTAATTCATTGTAGCAACACCGATGCGAAATAGCAATCCCGCAGATACGGCTGCGCAAACGAATTCCGGATTATTCGTTCTCCGGAGCAGCGTCCTGCTGCAGATTCTTCATCGACAGGCTGATTCTCTTCTTCTCGGGATCAAAATCCGTAACAACAGCGGTTACTTCCTGACCAACCTTTAAAACATCCGAAGGCTTCTCGATGCGCTCCTGCGAAATCTGGGATACGTGCAGAAGGCCGTCGATGCCGTCCTCGAGAGAAATGAACGCGCCGAAGTCTGTCAGTCTCGCAACCGGTCCCGTAACAACCGTGCCGACAGAATACTTGTCTTCCGCTGTCAGCCAGGGATCCTGATCTGGCCACTTACAGGACAGGGAAATCTTCTCGCCCTTGATGTCCTGAACGAATACCTTGACGGAATCGCCGGGCTTGAAAAGCTTGTGCGGATCCAGGTTCTTGACAGGGGACCAGGTCATCTGCGTTACATGCAGAAGGCCGTCTACACCGCCGATATCTACAAACGCGCCGAACGAAGTAATGTTCTTGACCTTGCCTTCAAAAACATCACCGATCTTCAAAGAATCAAGCAGTTCTTTCTTCTTCTCGGCATGCTCTTTCGCAAGGATCGGCTTTCTGCTGCCGATGATTCTGTGTTTAGCCGGATCATACTCGGTAATCAGGAACGAAAGCTCCTGACCGACATACTTGGTGAGGTCCTTCTCGAAGGTGTTGGAAACCTGGCTTGCCGGAATGAATACCTGCACCCCGTCAACTTCCGCACAGATACCGCCCTTGTTGCTCGATGTGATCGGAGCCGTAACAACGGTCTGGTTGTTGAAAGCATCTTCAACGATCTTGCTGGTCTTCTCCTGCGCCGCCTTCTTGTGGGACACGATGACTTCGCCGGTCTTGCTGTCGATCTTCATGATCTTGACCTGTACGGTGTCGCCTTCATGAAGTGCTGTCGTGAGATCCTTTACGTCATCGGCGTATGCGGAAACGTTCATGTGTGCGTCATACTTGTAACCGACGCTCATGATCGCCTCGTCCGGCGTGACACTGAAAACAGTGCCATCCACCACTTCGCCCACGCGGATGTTCTTCGTGGACTCCTCGAACAGCTTGCTGAATGATTCTTCTGCCATAAATTTATATCTCCCCTTTTCCTGTGAGGACCTGCTCCCATGGATGTCTCAATGCAAAGCTTCCTGCGTTCTCCAAGTCATCCTCCGGACCGGCATAGTCCAGAGCAGACTTGCGGTGCCTCACATAGTTATTAATATTGTAAACCATTTTGATAAAAATTGATAACCTTTTATATCAAAAACAGTCAATTCAGTATTATATCATACATGATAAATTCGTCTATAGGCACTGCAAAAAATTTCATCCGATCAGAAGCCGCAAAAACACCTGAAAGGCAGAAAAGCAATCATCAGACGGCCGCTGTTGTGCCGGCAGAGCCTTTCGTATGATTTACCTGTAATCTTCGGGAAACTGATTGATGTCCCGGATCAGCGTTTCCACAAATTCACGGCACCTGCCGCATCCTGTGCCCGCGCCGGTCGCCGCCTGCACCTGAACGTAGGTCGAAGCGCCGTTTTGTACGGCATCAATGATTTTTCCATAAGATACATTGTGGCAGTGGCAGGCAATTTTCTCACGTTTCATAATGTTTTCTCACTTTGTCAGATCGACGCCTTCGTCTTCCATTAAAAGCTTCATCGCTTTGTACTGATCTTCTTTCGCGACTTCCAGATGGTATATGATTCTCCGGTCGTCCTTGTTTTCCGGCCTCGTGCCGGCCCAGTCTGCGGTCTTCATATGCGCGCCGCCAAGAACCGGAAATGCCTCTGTTGCCCAGTCGTTCGTACGGATTCCCGCGTCCCGCAGGAGCTTTACCTTCCGCTGGAGCTCTTCTTTGCTGGCTGTATCCAGAAGCTTTACTTTTTTCTTCAGAAAGAAAAACATAGGTTCACCTTATTATAAAACAGGGGCATGAAAAGTACCGCTTCTCATGCCCCGCATATCGTCCGGCAGCAGACTGCCGGTCAGTTCTTATAATCCTTGCCCTTGAACTTCAGTCTTGACAAGGCTCTTGCCATTGCCGCCTGCGTCATGCGGTATTCGCTGATGCTCTGTCTCTGACGCAGCCGCTCTTTCGCGCGTTCCAGCGCTTCGTTCGCTCTGCGCGCGTCCAGCTCCGCCTCGGTTTCGCAGGTATCCACGAGAACCTGGCAGCGGTTGTTCGCGAACACCATGGTTCCGAACCCCGCAACGACGTGAATCTTTGTCCCGTCGTCCTTTTCAATATCGAGCTCTCCGGGTTCCAGTGCCATAATGACTCTCTGATGATGCGCGAGAAACTGGATCTGGCCGTCCAGCGTCTGCACGGTCAGGCACTTCGCGAAGCCCTTGTAAAACTCCTTGTCCGTGGCAAGTACTCTAAGATAGAAATGTGCTGTTTCCATTCTTTATCCTGTCTCTTTCGTCTGCCGCGACGGTCTTCAGGCCATGCTCTTCGCTTTCTCTATGACATCGTCCACCGTGCCGACATTGAAGAACGCATTCTCCGGATACTGATCCATATCGCCGTACAGAATCGCCTGGAAGCCTTTGACCGTGTCCTCAATCGGTACATATTTGCCGGGGATGCCGGTGAACTGCTCCGCTACATGGAACGGCTGGGAGAGGAAGTTGCGGATACGGCGCGCTCTTGAAACGATCGTCTTGTCTTCATCCGAAAGTTCTTCCATACCGAGGATCGCGATGATATCCTGCAGCTCTTTGTACTTCTGGAGGAACTGCAGCACCTTCTGCGCTGTTTCGTAATGTTCCTTGCCGACAACATTCTCCTGCAGAATTCTGGAGGAGGAAGCAAGAGGATCTACCGCAGGGTAGATACCCTGTTCCACGACTTTTCTCGACAGAACCGTTGTCGCGTCAAGGTGCGCGAACGTTGTCGCAGGTGCGGGGTCGGTCAGGTCATCGGCAGGGACATAGACTGCCTGTACCGATGTAACAGAGCCCTTGGTCGTCGAAGCGATTCTCTCCTGCAGCGCGCCCATCTCATTTGCCAGTGTCGGCTGATAACCAACCGCCGAAGGCATACGTCCCAGCAGAGAGGAAACTTCCGAGCCTGCCTGAACAAAACGGAAAATGTTATCAATGAACAGAAGCACGTCCTTATGTTCCACGTCACGGAAATACTCCGCCATCGTAAGACCTGTCTCCGCAACTCTCATACGGGCTCCCGGCGGCTCGTTCATCTGACCGAATACCAGAGCGGTATTCTTGATAACGCCGGACTCCGTCATTTCGCTCCAAAGGTCGTTTCCTTCACGCGAACGCTCGCCGACACCCGTGAAAATCGAGTAGCCGCCGTGCTCTTCCGCGACATTCCGGATGAGTTCCTGGATCAGGACTGTTTTGCCGACACCCGCGCCGCCGAACAGACCGACCTTGCCGCCCTTCGCGTAAGGCTCCAGAAGATCGATAACCTTGATGCCCGTTTCCAGAATTTCCTGTACGGGGCTCTGTTCCGTGAACTTCGGAGGCTTTCTGTGGATTTCCCAGCGCTCTCCGCCTTCAATGTCGCCCTTGCCGTCAATCGGATCGCCGAGGACATTGAACAGTCTTCCGAGGTTCTGATCGCCGACCGGCACCTCGATGCCTTTGCCCATCGACAGAACCGGCATATCCTTCTGCAAGCCTTCACTCGCGGAAAGCATAATGCATCTTACCCGGTTCTCACCGACATGCTGCTGGACTTCCATGACGACCTTGCGGCCGTGGTTGTCGACCTGCAGCGCGGTCTGAATAATCGGAAGGGGAAGATCCGCGAACTCAACGTCCACGACAGGTCCCATTACCTGTACGATTTTACCTATCTGCATTCGTGCCTACCTTTTCCTGCGCTTTTCTTCTCTGTGCAGCTTTCTCTTTCTGCCGCGCGCGGGCCTTCGCGCCTGCCGCAACCTCTGTGATTTCCTGCGTGATCTGCGCCTGCCGCTCTCTGTTATACTGGATGGAAAGCTCCTGCACCAGTTCCTGTCCGCTCTTGTTCGCGGAATCCATCGCCTGCATACGCGCGCTGTGCTCCGCGCAGAACGACTCTACCAGAGCACTGTAAATAAAACCGCCGACAAAATCCGGAACGATTGTGTCCAGAAGGCGTTTGACATCGGGGTGGATATTGAAATCCTCCTGCACCGTGTCAGCAACCATTTCGAACGTGCCGTGCCTTCGAAGGTGTGTCAGAGGCAGCAGCTGCACGGCTCTCGTCTCCATCTCCATGCTGCCCTGCATGGCCGTAAAGATGATAAAAACATCATCGACCTCACGGTTATTGTACAGCTCCAGCATCCGGCTCGCGATATGTCTCGCCCTTCCGAGCGTCGGCTTCTGCGCCGTGTAGTGGAAATGCTCGTCAACCGGTATGTTTTTGTGCTTGAAATAAGCCCGCCCGACTTCACCGACGACGAACAGCTTGTCGTTGCGGCCCGGGTCGAAGTCCTCCTCGGCCATCTTCAGAACATTGTGGTTGTAGCTTCCGGCAAGCCCTTTGTCCGCGGTCACGCAGATGATCGCGCGACGCCTGGCCCTGCCTTCCAGCTCCTTGTGCGTATCCAGATACGGATGGTAAAACTCCTCCGGAAGATGGCGGAGCACTCTGTCGAACATGGACTGCAGAGCGATGTAATACGGTTCCGTCGCAGCTAAAGACCGTCTCGCGTTATTTAATTTGGTTGAAGAGATCATATACATCGCGCTCGTGATCTTGAGCGTGTTCTGTATGCTGCTGATTCTCTCCTTGATTTCTCTCGTAGATGCCATGATTCCTCTTTAGTTCGGGAAGCTCAAAGACTCAGGCTTTGGGGGCTTCCTTCTTGTCCCACTTTTCGCTCCGGAACGCGTCCGCGGCCTTTAGAATTTCTTTGGCCGTGGAATCTTCCAGCCGTCCGCTGGTTGTGATCTCGCTCACAATGTTCGGATACGATGCGTGGAAATAATCGAGCATCTCGCTCTGATATTCCTTGACTTCCCTGACGGGCAGATCAATCATCTTGCGGCTCTCCGCAACAACAAGTGTAATGACCTGATCCGCCATCGAAAGCGGATGCTCCAGAGGCTGCTTGAGCAGTTCCATCAGAACACGTCCCTGCGCGAGCTGCTGCTGCGTTGCCTCGTCCAGATCAGAGGAGAACTGTGTGAACACTTCCATTTCCCTGTACTGTGCGAGGTCGATACGGAGCGAACCTGCCGCCTTCTTCATGGCTTTGGTCTGCGCGGCGCCGCCGACACGGGATACCGAAAGTCCGACGTTGACCGCGGGACGCTGTCCCTCGAAAAACAGATCCGACTCCAGGAAAATCTGGCCGTCCGTAATGGAAATGACGTTGGTCGGAATATATGCGGATACATCGCCGTCCTGCGTCTCGATGATCGGAAGCGCCGTTATGGAGCCGCCGCCGAGCGCGTCGGACAGTCTCGAGGAACGTTCGAGAAGTCTGGAATGCAGGTAGAAAACATCGCCGGGGTACGCTTCACGTCCCGGGCTTCTGCCGAGCAGCAGGGAAATCGCGCGGTACGCGACCGCGTGCTTGGAAAGGTCATCATAAACGACAAGAACGTCCCGGCCGCGCAGCATGAAATATTCTGCGAGGGAAGTTGCCGCATACGGTGCGATATACTGCAGAGGCGCCGGATCCGCCGCTGTCGAAGCAACAACGATCGAATAATCCAGAGCGCCATGCTCTTTAAGTGTGTTCACAAACGTTGCGATCGTCGATGCCTTCTGGCCGATTGCTGTGTAAATGCAGATAGTGTTTTTACCCTTCTGGTTCAGGATGGTGTCAAGGGCGATCGATGTTTTGCCGGTCTGGCGGTCGCCGATGATCAGCTCACGCTGGCCGCGGCCGATCGGGAACATCGAGTCGATTGCGAGAATGCCGGTCTCCATAGGAGTCGTAACGGGCTTTCTGTCGATAATGCCCGGCGCCGGCTCTTCAATCGGACGGTACTCGTCGGAAACAATCGGAGATCCGCCGTCAATCGGGGAGCCGAGCGCGTCAATGACGCGGCCGAGGAATCCGTCGCCGACAGGAATGCCGGCGCGCTTGCCGGTGCCGACAACACGGCTGCCTTCGCCGATCGTGCCTTCCTGATCGAACAGGATCGCGCCGATGCCGTCATCGTTGATATCCTGCACCATGCCCTTGACGCCGTTGTCAAACAGAACGATTTCGCCGTACTGTACATGGGAAAGGCCGTCGATTGTGACAATGCCGTCGCCGGCGGTTTCAACTGTGCCGACTTCCGACTTCTCCGCCTGAATATGGAAACGGTCGATCGCGGTCTTGAGCATCGTCATGATGCTGCCGGAGCCGTCGCCCGAGCCGTCATCTCTGTAAGCTTTTTCCCTTGCGGCGTCGATACGGTTTTCGAACTGTCTCTCGCGGCCGCGGGTACTCCAGTCATACTCGTCGCTTCCTACGTCCAGAATGAAGCCGCCGTGAACCTTGGGTTCGAGAACGACCTCGAGTTCGACATCTTCCTTTCTGACACTGTATTTCGCGGCAAGAAATTCGATAAATTTCGTCTTCTGCTCATCGCTGGGTCTCGTGACGCAGCGCAGAACCGCGTGCAGCTTCTGCACGTCTACATTCGGATTATTGCTCATTCTGTGATACTTCCTTCAGAAAGTCGTCATACAGCTTCTCATCGCTCTCGGATTCCGCGATTTTGGCGGCAGCTTCCTTTACCATGCCGGTAATCTCGTCCTCTGCCTTGCGCTTCTCCTGATCGGCCACAGCCTTTGCCTTGTCTCTGGCCTCGCTGATGATCTGCTCTGATTTGGACTGCGCCTCGCCGACAATTCTGTCGTACTCGGCTGCGCCCTTTACTTTTGCGTCCGCGACTGCCTTCTCTTCGTTCTCGGCAATCTTCGATGCAGAAGCAGCCAGCTGCGCTTTCAGATCGTCTGCGTCCTTATTGGTCTTTTCGGCTGCCTGATAGCTGGCTTCAATCTCGTCATTGCGCTTTTTCAGGATTTCCCTCACCGGCTTGAAGAGGAACTTCTTGACGAGGGCAAACAGAATCAGCACATTGATGATTTCCCAGACGATATTCAGATCAATACGTAACATTTCTCTCCTTCGCTGCCTGTAAACAGGCAGTCTCCCTCAAAAAACTTTAATGCGACGGGTGAATTACAGCATGAAGATGATCAGAATACCGATTACGAAACCGTAAATAGCAGTTGCCTCTGCAAGCGCGCAGCCAAGCAGAAGGTTTCTCATGATCTTGGAATCTGCCTCCGGCTGTCTCGCGATCGCGTCTGTAGCGTGTGCTGTTGCAATACCGATACCAAGACCTGCGCCGATGCAAGCCAGTGCCGCAATACCTGCTCCTAATGCTACCATAGTGTAATACCTCCGAAAAATAATTGTGTCTTTACTGAACGAACGACTTTATATTTCCAAATCTAAGCTCCTACGCCTGCGCAGCCTTCTTCTTCGCCTTCTTGACCTTTTTCGGTCTTGGCGCAGCCGGCTCCGCAGCCTCCGCAATGAACAAAGATGTAAGGAAAACAAATACATACGCCTGAATCAGACCGTCAAAGAAGTCAAAATACAGGCTGAACACCACCGGCACACCGACCGGCACGAGCATCTTGATCAGTTCCATGATAACGAACGCACCGAGGACGTTTCCGAAAAGACGCATGCACAGCGAAAGCGGACGGATGAAGACCTCGAGAATGTTGATCGGGGTTACGATCGCGATCGGCTCGGTGAAGCTGTGCAGCCATCCCTTGCCGCCCTTCGCGCGGATGCCGGCCGCTTCAATCAGGATGATACTCATCAAAGACAGAGCAATCGTGACATTCATATCCTTCGTCGGCGGCTTCACGCCGAATACGCCGATGATATTCGCAAAACCGATGAACAGCAGCACGGTCGACATGTACTCTCTGTACTGCAGAGCATGCTCGCCCAGCATATCCCCGGTAAAGCTGTCCAGCCAGTTGACGATGCACTCCGCCGCGAGCTGCCTCTTGCCGGGATTTCTGACTTTCATGTTTCTTGTCAGCCAGATACACAGGAATGTAATGATCGCCATGACCACCCACGTGATTACGACCGATTCCGCGATCTGGATCTTTCCGCCGATCGTAAAGGCGGTTTCCACAGTCAGTTCTTCCACCAGTTTATGAGCAAGAGCTTTCATCTGATTTCCTTTCCGCTATGCCTCGGGTCCGGCCCGCAGCGCTAGTTTTGCGCAAAACAGGTTCCCTTTTAAAACGTGTAGTATTATACTTGCACTGGTTTCATAAGTGAAATATATATTTGATATCTGCAACATATCAAATATGCATCTCCGGCAATTTCACGCGCCACACAGTAGATTGTACTCTTATTAAAAGGAAACGCAAGGGAGCAGACAGATGGTTAACTACGAGTATTACCGCATTTTTTATTATGTAGCCAAGTGTCTGAATATGACGCGGGCCGCCGAAATGATCGGCAGCTCGCAGCCCAATGTCACACGGAGCATGAACAATCTGGAAGCGCAGCTTGGCTGCAAGCTCTTCGAGCGGACACATCATGGAATTTCGCTGACGCCCGACGGGAAAATGCTGTATGATCATGTCTCCATCGCGGTTGACCAGCTGCGGATGGCCGAAGAATACATCAGTGCCGAGAAGGACCTTGACACCGGCCAGATCCGGATCGGGGTGACGGAGATCGCGATGAATGTTTTTCTGCTGGAGCAGCTCAAGCTCTTTCAGGCAAGATATCCCCGCATCGTGGTCCATCTTTACAATTATACTTCCCCGAAAGCGGCGGAGGCGCTGGTGCGCGGGCTGGTCGATTTTGCCGTGATTACAACGCCGGTCAATCTTCCCGAAACGCTGCATGTCGAATATCTCGATACGTTTTCGGAAATTCTGGTCGGCGGGCCCAAGTACAAATCTCTGTCCACGAAAAAGCATTCCCTCCGTGAACTTCACCGCTATCCGTTTATTTCGCTGAGTGTCGGGACCGGCAGCCGGGAATTTCTGATTCAGCATTTTCTGAATCAGGGGCAGACATTCGACCCGGCGGTGGAGGCTGCCACGACCGGCCAGATTCAGTCGATGGTGCGCTTTGATCTGGGGCTCGGCTTTGTCCCGGCTTCGTACATTACCGAGCGCGGTCTGATCCGCGAGCAGATTTATGAAATTCCGCTTGAAGATCCGCTGCCGCCAAGGAAGATCTGCCTCGTCACGCGCGACGACGGAAGTAATCAGCGACAGGCGCCGCTGACCTTTGTCCGGCAGCTGCATGCGGCGGCGCGGATCGGACGAGCTGCAGGCAAGTGAGGCGCAGGGCGGAAGCGCGGGAAAGCCGCGGGCGAGCCGGAGCGCGGTGCAGAGTGTCGCGGTGCAGAGTGTCGCGGCGCCGCTTTAATGCATATGCGCGCCGCGCCGGCTGCTGCATGAATTTTTCAAGACGTTTGAGAGCAGCAGGCATGTATTGCCTGAATTTCTCACTTTTTCAGGCAGTATGCGCCTGCTGCACGAATTCGTCTTGAAATTTCTATGCTGCGAGAGCGCTTGCCTGCATATTGCATTAAGCAGGCAAGCAGGGCGAGCGGAGCACAGGCCGCGCGCCGCTTTACGAGCCGGCGGCACGGCTCGTAAAGCGCAGGCGGGGCACCGCCGGGCACAGCAAGTGAATCCGTGGGCGCAGAGCATCCACGCAGTCACGACATATATAATATGGAAAGAATACGTATGGGCAAGAAATTTTCAATTGAAAATGATGCTTCCTATGATAATAGCGGGAAGCCGGTAACGAAGAAGGCTTGTATCGATTCTGCGGATAGCGGCAGACAGCCGGTCCCCATGGATGCATCTCCACGGAGCGGCAGACAGCCGGCGCAGGGTGATGAGCCGCCGCGGGGAAGCCGCCGCGGAAGTCTTGCAAGAAGGCTTTCCGGCGGGCGGCAGATGTCCGAAGCAATGATCGTCAGCGCTTTTCTCGCATTCAGCGGCGGATTTCAGGATGCGTATACTTATATTGTGCGGGATCATGTTTTTGCGAATGCGCAGACAGGCAACATTGTCCTGATGAGCACGCACTTTCTCGCACGGGAGTGGGGCGCCGGCATTCGCTATCTGTTTCCTGTTTTGTCGTTCGCGGCCGGCGTCCTCTGTGCCGAGCAGCTCGAGAGCCGTCGGAAAAACGCTTTTCGTGTTCATTGGCGGCAGGCGGTTGTTTTGCTGGAGATCTTGATTCTTGCATGCGTCAGCTTCATCCCGCAGCAGTTCAATACGCTGGCAAATATGCTGGTCAGCTTTTCGTGCGCGATGCAGGTGCAGGCGTTTCGCAAAGTAGCGGGCAATCCTTACGCAAGTACGATGTGCATTGGAAATTTGCAGAAGGGAACGGCGGCGCTGTCAGCTTTTCTGCGGACAAGACAAAATGCCGCGCTGCGCAGAAGTCTGTATTATTTCGGCGTGATTTTGATTTTCGCGATCGGTGCCGGCGTCGGGGGAAATCTTTCCGCGCTCTTTGGCGGAAGGATTATTCTGGTGAGTGCGGCGGTGCTTGCGACAGCCTATCTGCTGATGGAACTGGAGAAATATAAGTAAGCGCCTGTGGCGCCGGATTTGTCCGCGCGGTGATGGTTTCCGGCCGGCCGGAGACTTCGCCGCGCGGCTTGATTTATCGGCACGGCAGTGGGGCGGGCGGTCCGGCGAGAAGGCACCTTAAAACCGGAACGCGCCGCTCTTTCCGCCGTCCTTCGACACGAGATGAATATCACGGATAACCATGCGCTTGTCGATGGCCTTGCACATGTCATAAACAGTAAGAAGCGCGGCCGAAACGCCGGTGAGCGCTTCCATTTCAACGCCGGTTTTTCCGGTAGTTTTTACCGTGCAGAATGCCGTAAATGCGCTGTCCTTGAAATCCGCCTCAAACGTGACTTTTGCGTTTGTCAGCTGCAAAGCATGGCACATCGGGATCAGGTTCGGGGTCTGTTTTGCAGCCATAATGCCCGCAACCTGGGCTACGGTGAGAACGTCGCCTTTGGGAACTGTTTTGCCGCGGATGGCCTTGAAAACTTCCCTCGAAACTTCGATGCGGCCGGATGCGACCGCGGTTCTTTCCGTCTGCGGCTTACCGGAAACATCGACCATAAAGGCATTCCCTTCCTCGTCAAAATGCGTAAATCCGCTATTCATCCTTCGCCTCCAGATATTTGAGCACGGCTTCGTCCGGCGGGGCCGTCTCCACGAACGCCTCGTCGCCGGGCATGACGATCCCGCCACGCACGACAACCGCGAAAATTCCTTCCCTCGGCATGATGCACGTGCCAAGTCTGCGGGAAATTTCGCAGCGGTCGTGGCACTTCTTGCCAATCTGCGAAACTTCCAGAACACAGTCGCCGATCAGAATTCTTGTCCCGACCGGCAGGAGCTTCAGGTCGAGCCCGGAGAGGGTGATGTTTTCTCCGAATGCGCCGCAGTCAACGTCCGCGCCGCCGCGCCGCAGTGCCTCGATCTGTTCGTAGGAAAGCAGGCTCACCTGCCTGTGCCAGTGCCCTGCATGCGCGTCGCAAAGAACGCCCCAGTCCTGCAGCAGACGGATCTGCGGCTTCTTCGTTTTGCGTGTACCTTTCGCCTCACTGGTGCAGACGGCGATCACTTTTGCCATAGGATATCCTCTCATCCGCCGATGCCGCTCATCGGCGCTTCTTCCGTAATTTCTTCCGGCCGGTCAAAACAATGCCCGCCCGGTTTCGCCAAAACCGCCTCTCGAATCGCGGCGCAAAGTGCCTGCCGGCGGGAAGAAGGTGCCCGGGGCGTCGGCCCGCGCAGAATACTCCGCATGTCCACGCTTTCGCTGTAACATAAGCAGGGCTTGAGTCTGCCGGTTGACGTCAGGCGGATGCGGTTGCAGTCCGCGCAGAATTTCCCGTGCAGCGCGCTGATGAAACCGATTGATCCCTGAAAGCCCGGGATGTGTACATACTTTGCCGGGCCGTTTCCGTGGACGGCGTCGTCTTCCTGTAAATCCGGGTATGCTTCACGCAGCCTGCGCAGAATCTCATCTCCGGAGATCCCCGTTAAAGGCAGCGGCGCCTTTGCATCGGCGCGGTAAACGATCGGCGCGCCGCGCCGGCATCCGGCCGCCGTGCTGCCGCCGGCCGCGCCGATCGGCATCAGCTCTATAAATCTGACCTGCAGCGGCTGCGGCCCTGCCAGTTCGGCAAGTTCACGCCACTCCCCGTCGTTGATGCCGCGTAAAAGGACGGAATTGATTTTGACAGGCAGCCCGGCGGCGAGCGCAGCCTGTATTCCGCGCCGCACATCTTCGTAAGCGTCCACACCGGTCAGCTGCCGGAACACATCTGCATGCACCGTATCGAGGCTGACATTCACGGCGTCCAGTCCGGCTTCCAGCAGTTCCGGCAGCCGTTTTTCCAGCAGAACACCGTTCGTCGTCAGCGTCACCTGCCCGATCCCGGGAATCCGCTTCAGCTCCCCGATCAGCCGGCAGCAGTCTTTGCAAAGGAGCGGTTCGCCGCCGGTAACTTTGACGCGCGTAATGCCGAGTGCTGCCGCGGCCTCCACAACTTCCACAAATTCTTCACAGGTCAGATAGCACGCGTTCGCCTGCGGCACGCCGCCGCACCGGTCAGTCCCGCCCTGCGGCCTGCAATACCTGCAGCAAAGATTGCACTGATCCGTAATGGAAATTCTTATGTAGTTGATCTCCCGCTGAAAACTATCTTTCATTTTCCGGTAGAATAAACTCCATCATAACATCTTGCGCGCCGCCGCACAGCATTCCGTCCATGACCGAAGGATCGTCCTGAAACGTCACATGGATAATCTCCGGGCGCAGGTCCGGTTTGTCCTTCCGGCAAAGCATCTCCCGCCCCGCCCGGATCACTTCCGCCTCGGAAAGTCCGCCGCCGATCGTTCCTTCCAGCGTGCCGTCCGCGCGGATCAGCATCTTCGTCCCGACTTCGCGCGGCGCGCTGCCGCTTCGCGCGATAATCGTTGCCAGAATCGCCGGCACGTTCGGATCCTGCAGCTCAGACAGGAGTTTTCGGGGGAGAGGGGTGTCGGGGGCGGTTTTGTTTTTACGCGCAATAATTTCTGCCAGAATCGAAACCGCGATCTCCTCCGGCGTCTGTGATCCGATCGGCAGTCCGATCGGCGCGTGCAGCCCGTCCAGATCCTTCGCAGGGATTCCTTCCTGCAGAAGCTGCTGCTTCATGATGACCGTCCGCCGCCGGCTCCCCATCATGCCTGCGTACGCGCGCGGCAGACGCAGAATCGTGCGAAGACAGTCGAGGTCGTACTGATGTCCGCGCGTCACGACGACAAAGTACGTGCCCGCATCCCCCCGAATTCCACGCAGCGCCTCTTGAAAGTCCGCACGGATGCTTTCGTCCGCGCCGGCTTCGCGCGCTTTTCGCGCGAACTCTTCCCGATCGTCGATGCAGATCACATAAAAGCCGGTCAGCTTCGCGATCCGGATCAAAGAAAGTCCGACATTACCGGCGCCGCAAATGACAAGTCTCGCCTCGCGGGTTACGATCTGCGCAAACAGCCTTGTTCCGCCGGCCTGGGTGATGCCGGTCGCACGGATTTCGGAGAGCTGACGCGCATATTCCCGCCGGAACATTCCCTCCGCAAACACCACCTTCCCGTTCTGCAGAACTGCTTTCGCGCCTGCATGCGGTCCGTCCAGCACTGTGACTACAAGATTCTCCGTATCGCCGCCAAGGCCGGCAAGCTGTCTGTAAAATTCACGGCTCATTGCGTTCTCCGTCTTCCTCCCGCAAAAACAACGCCTTCGAGACATCCAGCCTCAAATACCGCGGCATCCCCTTTTCCGCGAGTAGCGGCCAGTCCTCCCGCTGCAGCATCCAGGTGAGCAGCGCGCTCGCCGCGGAGCGGGCTTGCCCTTGCGCAGGGCGGACGGCCGCAGCGGTGTCCGGATAGAAATAGAAGATCTTCTCAAACTGCAGCTCCGCGCGCGCATCTTCGTTATAGCTGATACAATCCCGGCGCATCTCTATGGGAAGCTCATCCCATACCGGTGCAAAATCGTGTGCCCTGTATCCCACTGCCTCAAAATGTTGCGGCAGCTTCTCATCACTATGCAGCAGGACGCCCCATTCCGGCACCGCAACAGTAAAATCGTCCTGCCTCTGCGCGCGGGCAATGTTTTTGCAACCGGTAATTCTCGCCGCAGCGGCAGTATGCGGATGGCGGAACACTTCTTTTGTAGGCCCCGCCGCGGCGACATGACCATTTTCCAAAATGACTGTCTCCTGCGCGAAACGATACGCCTCATCGCGGCTGTGCGTCACAAGAATCACCGTTCCCGGAAAGTCCGCGAGATTTTTTTCAAGTTCCAGCTGCATTTTGTCACGAAGAGAACTGTCGAGCGCCGAAAACGGCTCGTCTAAAAGGATCATATCCGGCGCGGCAGCAAGAATCCTTGCAAGCGCCGCGCGCTGCTGCTGCCCGCCGGAAAGGCTGTCCGGATGCCGGTGCTCCAGCCCTTTCAGGCCAAAACGGCAGATTAGATTTTGCACGAGCGCCGCTCTTTCGCTGCGGGCAGCGCGGCAGGCAATGCCTATATTCTGCTCGACAGTCATGTTCGGGAACAGCGCATAGTTCTGAAACAGGTATCCTGTGCCGCGCTCCTGTGTGCGCATGTTGATTTTTCTGTCGCTGTCAAAGAGCGTCCGGCCGTCCGCGATGATCTTTCCGCGGTCCGGTGTTTCAATGCCGGCGATCATTTTGAGTGTCATGCTCTTGCCGGCGCCGGAGGCGCCGAGAATCGCGATTCTGCGGGCACTGCTGCTCCATTTGATTTGCAGGTTCAGGCTTTGAAGTTTCTTTTGGATGTCAACTGTGATAGGCATGGTTTATGAGCAGGCACGGCCGCGCTCACGTTTGCGTATTTATGCAATACGGCGCGGCCGGTTCATTCTGCATAGATTTTCCAAGACGTTTTCAGCCGCCGCGCCCATACTGCATAGATTTCTTCGTTTTTCAGGCAATAGCGCGCTACCCGCTCAAAACGTCTTGGATTTTTCATGCAATCCGCGGCGGCGCGGCTACATTGCCTGAATCGCGCCGCCCCCCTTCGTCGCTGCATCTGCGCCTTCGGCGCGGGACTTGTCCGCGCGGCGTTCGTTTCCGGCAAGTCGCGGATTTTGCCGCGCGGCTTGCTTTATCCGCGCCGCCCGCGAGCCGCAAAAATCAGATTCATCAACACTATGATCGTAAAAGCAATCACCGACACGATGACGACCCAGACGCCCGCGGTCAGGAAATCGCCGTCCTGCACGACCATCGCGATCTTCTGCGAAACCGTCGCGGTCCGCCCCGGAATATTGCCGGCGAGCATCGAAGTCGCGCCGTACTCGCCCATCGCGCGCGCGAATGTTAAAACCCCGCCGGATAAAAGTCCCGGCGCCGCATTCGGCAGAACAATTTCCCGGAAAATCCGCCCTTCCGGCAATCCGAGCGTTCTGGCTGCGAAAATCATATTTTCGTCGATCAGCTCAAATGCCGCGCGGGCGCTCCGGTACATCAGCGGAAACGCAATCACAACCGCCGCCACCACGCACCCGAGCCACGACTGTACCACGCTGATACCAAACGCATTCCGCAAAAACATTCCCACCGGCCGCCGCCTGCTGAAAATCAGCAGCAAAATAAGGCCGGAAGCCGTCGGCGGCAGCACCATCGGCATTGTCAGAATACCGTCCAGCACCGCCCGGCCGCGGTTTCCCGCCCACATGGCACGGCGCGCCGCGAAAACCCCCAGAAGGAAGGAGAGGAGGGTTGCGGCGAGGCCTGTTTTGACGGAAATCCATAAGGGACTCCAGTCAAGTTCCTGCATGATCGTCAGTATCAAACCCATACTCCGTAAAAACACCCCCCGCCTCATCCGAACAAAGATACCGGAGAAAATCGCGGGCGGCTTTCTGTTTTGCCTGTCCTGAATCCGTGCTGCCCGAAACCAGCGCCGCCGGATACACGATATCCCCGGTCAGGGAATCCGGCACCTGCTCCAGAATCTGCAGTTCGTCCTCGTATCCGTGCGCATCGGACAGGTAGGTAGTTCCGACTTCACACGAACCTTCAAGGACCGCAATCAGCACTTTGCTGACGTTGGACTGCTCGCTGATTGTGACACCATCGAGGGCTTCGCTGACTTCGCGCGTCGTGAACGAGCCGGCGTCCCGGCCACCCTCCAGCATCCCCAGATTCTGCAACGCCGTCCTCGTGTAGCGTCCCGCCGGGACCGAACCGTCCGCCATGGCGATGCTGCCGGCTTTGGAAAGTGTGCGGAGGCCCTGAACTTTCGTTCCGCTGTCCATTCGTGTGATGACAACAAGATGATTGCGAAGAACATTTACGCGCGTTCCGTCTTCCAGGAGGTTCTCCTGTTCGAGCGCGTCCATTTGCTTCTGCGCCGCGGAGAAAAACAAATCGCAGTCATACCCTTCCTCAATCTGGGTCTGCAGCTTGCCGGAGCTATCCGCGTTGAACGTGATCTTCACATCCGGGTGGCTTTCGGTGTAGCGCTGCGCGATTTCCTGCATGGCGGGGCTGAGACTGGCCGCGATGAAGACCTGCAGTTCGACGGGCTGCTGCGTTGTCCCCGCGGCGGCGGTCGCACTGTTCGCCGTATTCGCGATTCGCGCGGCTGGCGCGCTGCCAGCCGCGGACGTCTCATTCGTGCTGCCCGCCGCGCTGCTCTTTGCCGGTGCGCTGTTTGCGCTTCCCGCGGCCGGATGTCCGCACGCAGTCAGGAGGGCTGCCGCAGCGGCAAGCGCAGCAAGCCGGGGAAGGAAACCGCGCCGCAGGCTCCCGCGCGCTACAGGCGCGCCGCCCCTCGTCCGATCGCCAATGCCGCACACGCCGTGCTTCCGCATGCAGCGGCTAAATCCGCGCAGCCTCACTTTCCGAACCCGCAGTTCGGGAACGTACAGACATCGCAGCCTGCGCAGGCGCCGCTGTCGCCAAGGCACAGACCGCCCTCGCCCATCTTCTCTAACTCTTCTGCGCTGACCGGATCGTCCGCCATAAAACGCGGCAGCACGATATCAAAGATCGTCCTTCGCGCGTACATAACACACCCGGGCAGGCCGACAATCGGGATATGCCGGTTTCCCTGATAATACGCGAGCATAAACATAGCCCCCGGCAGCACCGGCGCGCCGTACGTAATGACATTTTCACTGCCGGCCGCCTCGCGGATCGCCTGCGGCGTCCGGTCGTCCGGGTCTACGCTCATGCCGCCGGTGCACAGAATCATATCCGCGCCGGCTTCCAGGAGCCTTTGAATTCCCAGAATTTCCTCCGCAGGATCGTCGCCGGTCATGTACTGCCCGACAATTTCGCAGTCAAACGCCGCAAGCTTGCGCATAACTACCGGCGTAAAAGTATCCTCAATCCTGTGATACAGAATCTCGTTTCCGGTTGTGATGATACCGACTTTCTTATGTACAAACGGCAGGAGCGTCAGAATCTTTCCGTCCGGCACCGCCTTCTTTGCGGCTTCCATCTTTTCCTTCTCGATGACGAGCGGAATGACCCGCATTCCCGCGAGCCGGTCTCCGGTCCTCACAACCGTATTGCCGTGACGCGTCGCGATCATCATCTGCCCCAGCGAATTGATCCGCAGAAGCTTTCCGGAATCCACTTTCAGCAGGCCGTCGATGTCTGCAACGAGTTCTGTTTTGCCCTCTTTGATTTCGGTCGGATGCATGAACTCGTTCCGGCACAGCCCGCAAAGAACCATGGCGGCGTCGTTTTCGTGCATCATGTTTTCATTGTTTTCCCAGATGTAGACGTGGTCTTTACCGACGTCGAGAAGCACCGCGATGTCTTCCTGCCGGATCACGTGTCCTTTGCGGAAAACAGGCCCCTTCTCACCATCTTTGACAATCCTTGTAATGTCGTGGCAGAGAATCTGCCCGACGGCATCTTCTGTTCGCATCAGTTTCATGATGATTCCCTCCTTGACATGCGGGCGGCGTGCGCCCGGCTTACTTCCGAATGCTCCCGCAGAATCCGGCCGTAGTCCTATCCGGCGACATAAAGATGCTGCCGCACCGCGTATCCTTTTTCCTTCAAGCCGGACGATAACAGATCAAATCTCTCAGGTACAATCCGGATCAGGTACATCGGATGATCGAGCCTTTCAAAAACATCCGCAGGATAGCTAAGCAGCGCATCATACTTTCCGGCTGTCCGGGCATTCAGCTCAGCGACCTGCACGTGCCCCTGCACCTGCAGAGAGTTCAGCTTCCCGAATCCGGTATACGGCTCGTAAATGCAGGCGCTGACCGTGTGATTTTTCGCAAGATGCCGGAATTTCTCTCCGCCTTCGGAAATAACGATCAGAGAATCCTCTTTCCAGCTGTACTCGAGAGGCGTAACGCGGATGCCTTCGTCCGAAGCGCAGGCAAGCGCCAGCGTATTATGCCCCTGAATAAATTTCAAAATGAATTCCCGCAGCTCGTTCTCCGGCATCGCGGCTCCCTGCGCGTCCTTTTTCTTCCAGTATCCGGCAGCCGCCGCGTACTGATCCTGTGTCATTTCATCAAATTCAGTCATGTTTTGCCTCCCGGCTAAAGTACTTTCTACTTAATTCTACCACCTTCGGAGAAAGAAGAAGCACCGCGAAAAGGTTCGGTATCGCCATCAAAGCATTCATGCTGTCCGCCATCTGCCACACGAGGTCCAGTTTGACGCTCGCGCCGATCACAACAAAAACTACATAAAGCGCCTGATACACGCGCAGCCCCCGCTCGCCGAACAGAAACTCCATGCATCGCCCGCCGTACAGGCTCCAGGACAGGAGTGTGGAATACGCGAACATCGCGATGCAGACTGCAATGATAAGAGAAGCAATTCTGGGGCCAAAAGCCGTGCTGAACGCACGGATTGTAAGGTCGGTGCCGGCCGCGCGCCCGTAAAACGCTTCCGCCTCTCCCGACGTCAAAATCGCAAGCGCCGTCAGTGTACAGATGATAATCGTGTCCGCGAAAACTTCAAACACCCCGTACATTCCCTGCTGGACCGGGTCTTCCACATCTGCCGCCGCGTGCGCAATCGGCGCGGTACCAAGGCCAGCTTCATTGGAGAAGATGCCGCGTCCGAAACCTGCTTTCATGGCCTGTCGGATCGCAACACCGGCAAGGCCGCCGCTGACGGCCTGCGGCCGGAAAGCACCTGTGACGATCATCCGCAGAACGTCCGGCACCTGATCCCCATGCACAATAATCACAATCAGAGAGCTTGTAATATAGACGAGTGCCATGACCGGAACAAGTTTTTCCGTAACGCTCCCGATTCTCTGCAGTCCGCCGAACAAAACAAGGATTGTCAGAAAAGCGCCGGAGACGCCGACAACAAGATAGATGAACTCCAGCGTTTCCTTGTCCATCGCAGGATGAAAGGAGGTCACGACGGAGCCGATCGAGGTCGCGATTGTATTGATCTGTGTCATGCAGCCGGTCCCGAGCGCCGCGATCATCCCGAAGACGCAAAACACCACCGCCATCCACTGCCACTTCTCCCCCAGCCCGTTCCTGATATAGTACATCGGACCGCCGACGAAGTCGCCTTTGGTATTTTTGCGGCGGTAGTAAACGGCAAGAACAATTTCCGCGTACTTTGTGCACATACCAAAGAGCGCCGCGATCCACATCCAGAAGATGGCTCCGGGCCCGCCGAGCGCGATCGCGCCGGCGACGCCGGCGATATTGCCGGTACCGACCGTGCCTGCAAGCGCAGTCGTCAGCGCCTGCATCGGCGTAAGCGAACCGTCGCGGCTATGTGTATGGCGGAACAGCCGCCCGACTGTCTGCCGCATGATAAAGCCGAATTTGCGGAACTGCAGAAAACCGAGCCTGACAGAAAGATAAATACCGGTGCCGATCAGGAGGATCAGCATCGGTATTCCCCAGACAATGTCGTTGAGACTTTTGGAAAAACCGGTAATCAGTTGCATAGGAGCCCCCTTGTGCCTGTTGTTCGTGTGTTTTGCGTAGTTTGTGCCGTGTCCGGCGCCGCGGAATGACATATTCATAATGTACACTATCCGGCGGGATTTGTGCAAATTTGTGTGGGCGCAGCGGCGCACCAAATGGGGCGTACCCCCCTGCTTGCCACAGAAAATCGCTGTTACCCGACCGCTGTCACAGCTTTCGTCCGCGATTTCCTGCATATCCGAAGTTTTTCTGATTTTGCAAGAAACCCTTCTTACAAATCTTGCTAAATCCGAAATTTGCAAGAAGATTTCCCGCGGGCGCCTGCGTTTCTTCTTGCAAATCTTTTATTTCAATGGTTTTGCAAGAACCATTTCTTGCAAAGCGTGCGCGGCGGCTCCCGCTCCCGGCAAAACCATCTTCACGACGGCTCCCGCTCCCGGCGAAACGACCTGCGCGGCGGCACGCACCATATTTCTATGCAATATCGGTGCGATTTGCTCGCCTGCATAGATTTTTTACGACATTTCAATAGCGCGGGCTCGTATTGCATAGATTTCTCGCTTTTCCATGCAATACGGCCCGCGCCGCTCAATTCGTCTTGAATTTTCTATGCAATTTACATATTGGCGTGCGTATTGTATGAATACTAGTCGCGGCGAAGCACCGCGGCCTGCCGGCATCCCCGCCGCGCGCCACAGGTTGACAAATTGTTTTAATCAATATATCTTTATATCAGAATTACTAACGGAAAGCAGAAGTATATGATTGCAGAATGGCATGACAAAGAAGCTAAAAAAATCTGGGATATGAAATTCTCAGCAAAGCTGCCAACCGATATCTAGAAGACAGCCCGAAGAAAGCTTATTATGATCCACTCGGCTGCAACTATCAATGATCTGAGAATACCGCCGTCCAACCATCTTGAAGAATTAAAAGGCGATCGGGAAGGCCAGTATAGTATCAGAGTTAATGAGCAATATCGAATCTGTTTCTATTGGAATAACGGAAATGTGATTATTGAAGAAATCGGTGATTATCACGAAGGAGGTGATCTGTATAATGGATTTGAAGCCTACATCGCCAGGAGAAATTTTGCAGGAAGAGTTTCTGGAACCAATGGATATAACAGCATATAGGCTTGCCAAGGAAGTGCATATTCCTCAGTCAAGGATCAGCGATATCATAAGCGGTAAGAGAGGAATTACAGCAGATACTGCCATGAGATTTGCAATGTTCTTTGGAACCACGCCGCAATTCTGGTTAAATATTCAAAATCAGTTTGATCTTGATACGCTGAAGGTATCAGGCCGGATTGCTGATATGTCAGATATCAAGCCCTACAATCTGATGCAGGGCTGACGACTGCGGAAATGACAAGCCAGCGCGTCAGGAGTGCGGCCGCGTGCCGGAGTGCCTCGGCCTCTGCCGGCAGCCTCGCCGCGCGGCGGCTAAGCTACATTCTCCGGGCTTTCCGCCGGTTCTTCCTCCCTACGCCGCCACAGTCTTCTCCCGCACCGTTGACATATAAGTCATCAGCAGCATGAACATAAACAGGATAAACCCCAGCACATCATACCCCATAAAGGTCTGCTGAAAAACGGCCGCGCCGATGAGCGCCGCACTGGCCGGTTCCGCGAAGCCAAACAAAATTCCCTTCTGAGGTCCGATATAAGAAATTCCCTTCATATAGGCCGGAAAGGCAACCACATTCCCGATCAGCACAACTGCAGCTATGCTGAGAATAATGGGCGCATTCCAGTGAATCTGATAAGTCCAGATGTGAAAGACAAAGGTAAACAAAATCCCGCCCATCACAAATGCCCAGCCTTGCAGCATCAGTACCGAATGTTTTTGCAGAATATGTACCGGCTCCGTGTTGTAAACCGCCACAAAAAGGGCCGCCAGCAGTCCCGTCACAACAGCCGCAGGCGCTGCGTTCATACCTCTTAGATTTCCATGCGTCGTTATCAGAAAAACTCCGGCAAGCGCCAGCGCCACAGAAAAGATCTCTGTCACCGTCGGTTTTTTCTTTCTGCGGCAGGACGTGATCAGAAGAATGAAAACCGGTGACTGGCTCTGTAAAATTGTACAGAGACTGGCACTGGAAAATTCAATGGTCTGGTAGTAGAAAAACTGATTCAGACTGACAGCCAGCCCGTATATGAACAGTTCCCGCCGGTCGTTCCGGTCCTTCCACGGGGCGAAGGTGGATGCGGGGCCGTGTGTGTTTGCGCTGTAAACGAGCAAAACAACCCCCGCCAGCCCAAGCCGCACCGGAACCAGCCAGCGGGCATTGATTCCCTGATACATAAAAAGATACTGGCCAAGAGAACCGGAAACTCCCCAGCAGACGCCGCCCAGCAGCGCAAGGAAAATTCCTTTCATCTGCCTGTTCATGTGTTCAAAAATCCTTTCTGTCACTGTGCAGGCGCTGCTTTTCTACAATCTCAAACAGCCTTGCCATATAGTCTCCGCGCAGTACGTGAAGGCGTTCGTTCTTAACACCCGAGTAAGTATCCGATAGAACCAGACCGATCTGCATCAGTTCGGCGCCGGAAGCGCACATCACGCCGGTGCCAGGGTCAGCTTCCGCCTGAGCACCGGCGCTGCTCTGCGGCGTCACGCCCGAAGCTCCGGCTGTGTCGATACACTCACCTGCAGACGGCGCACGCTCGCCCGACCCGGCTGCGTTCAGATACAGCTCTTTTACTTCATAAATTCTGTCCGGATCGAGCCCCTGCAGCCGGAGCCTCCGATACGGCGCCTCCGGCTCCTGCAGAAAGCGGAAATACGCCGCAATGCCATGCTCTTTCTTCGGGGAGAGAAGCATCCATGCGGCTTCGTTTTGTTTTTGCAAGAATGGAGAAAGAAGCCTGTAGAAATCTCCGGACATGATGAGACCGCGATAGCGCTTCACCAGCGTGACCTGCCGCGCCATTTCATCCAGTGCCTCCCGGTGCAGCTTGGTTATATCCAGCTCATAACCAAAAGCGCCGAACATAGCTGTAATGCCGCGCATTCGCAGCGATTCCATACGGCCCAGCTGTTCGTTCGGTACTTTCGACACATGCGCGCCTATGCACGAAATCGGATAAACGATACTCGTTCCATACTGAATCCGGACGCGTTCCACCGCGTCCGTGTCATCCGATGTCCATGCCTGCGGCGCATAATACAACATGCCCGGGTCGAAACGCGCGCCGCCGCTTGCGCATGATTCAAATAAAATTTCCGGATAACGCCTGCGCAGCAGCTCATACAGACGGTACACGCCGAGAATATATCGGTGTTTCGTCTCCGGCTGACGCCACGCCGGACTCCCTGAAGAATAAACTTCGCTCAGAGAACGGTTCATGTCCCACTTGATATAGGAGATTTCCGCGCTGTCAAAAAGGCGCGTGAGCGCCGAATAGAGGAAGTCCACCACTTCTTCTTTGGAAAAATCCAGCACCAGCTGGTTTCGGGCGAAGCTGAGCGGATGCCGGGAATCCCCGAGCACCCAGTCCGGATGCCGGTGGTAGAGATCGCTGTCCACACTCACCATTTCCGGCTCGATCCAGAGCCCGAACGCGAGACCCATCCGGACGATTTTCCGGGAGAGGCCGCTGATGCCGTCGGGGAGTTTTTCAAGGTTGGGGATCCAGTCTCCGAGG
>JAQXUQ010000020.1 GCA_029224465.1 Bacillota bacterium
GAAAGACTGATACACTGGGGCTTTTTCGATTTAGCCACAGCATACCAGTCTGTGCACGTCAACTGTTGAAACCGCCGTGTACCGAACGGTACGCACGGTGGTGTGAGAGGACGGCGGCTAATCACCGCCTCCTACTCGATCTCTTGTCTTCCGGCTGCCTGTTATCAGCGCAGCTCCGTCGAATAATACGGCACAATAATATAATTCCCGGGAGCTGCGTCAACCGTGTCATAACCGTCCTTCAGGCCGATATGGTTAATATTGCACACTTCCGCAATATATTCCCTGGAACTGCGATAATGCTGCCGGTCTCCATACATGGATGCGTAATAATTGATATCTTTGTCTGATGTCAGAAGAACGCTGGTATAATATTTGTAATCTTTCCTGCCAGGATCGGCGGAAGCCTTTGTGCGAAGCCCGAAAATAAGGAAACACAGTATTACGGCAAGACACGCGCCGCATAAGGCGAGTGTATAGTACCGGCGCAGCTGTCTCTCCCTGCTCTTTCTCGAGTGCTCTGCTCTTATTCTGTAATAGGAACCGTTTGTGACAGGATTTCTGTTCATACCGCCCTCCCTCTGCACTGCAGAAACAGAATCGAACACTTTGTTCGGAACATGTGTTCGATTTATATATCAGATTATATCGAACACATGTTTTGCTGTCAATCCGTGTCTTTCTATTTTTCGAATATATGTTTGCTTTTCCCGCGTGCTTTTTTTATAATTGAAATGGATTAAAATGTCACCGGAGGACAGTTATGGCAAAAGGAAGGATTACAAAGAAGCAGCAGCAGATCCTTGATTATATAAAAGAGCAGATTCTTGAGAAAGGCTATCCGCCCGCGGTCAGGGAGATCTGTGAGGCGGTAGGCCTGCGCTCGACCTCTTCCGTGCATTCCCATCTGGAAACGCTCGAAAAGAACGGTTTTATCAGACGGGATCCGACAAAGCCCAGAGCCATCGAAATCTGCGATGACAACTTTCATATGATCCGGACGGAAACGTCTTCGCTTCCTGTTGTCGGTCAGGTCGCTGCCGGCACGCCGATTCTCGCGCAGCAGAATATTGAATCCTATTTCCCGGTGCCCGCGGAATATGTTCCGTCCGGAGAGTCCTTTGTATTGAAGGTACACGGAACATCCATGATCAATGCCGGCATCATGGACGGGGATTATATCTTTGTGAACAGCTGCAGAACCGCGGAGAACGGCCAGATTGTCGTAGCTTTAATCGATGACTCGGCCACTGTCAAACGCTTTTACAAAGAGAAAGGCCATATCCGTCTGCAGCCTGAAAATGACGGGATGGAACCGATTATTGTAGATGACTGTGTCATCCTGGGCCGTGTATTCGGCGTTTTCCGTAATATGAGATGAAGGCATGCACCGCGATGAGCGAAGCATTCCGAATCACTTTGTTCGTAAAAAGGTCCCGCGGAGAGAAAGCTGCTTTCCCGCGGGACCTTTAACTGTCTGTTATATTCTATAATTGTTTTCCGCCGCCTTCGGAATGTCCCTTTACGGCTGATTATTCCTGCGTAATCGTCTTCGGATCGATCTGCTTCCCGTCTCTCCATATTCTCTCAAGATCGTAAAGAAGCCTGTCTTTTTCGTCAAAAATGTGGATGATGACATCGCCGAAATCCAGAAGCACCCATGCCGCGGTATTGTACCCTTCGATCTCACGCATGGGATATCCCGCGCGCTCGAGCTTCTCCTGCACACCGTCCGCGAGCGCCTGAATCTGACTGCGGTTCGTGCCATTGGCAATGATGAAATAGTCCGCAAGTACAGATACGCTGCTGATGTCAATCACGTTGATATTGACCGCTTTCTTGTCTTCCAGTGCCATGATGGCTGTTCTGGCCATGGCAAGGGATTTGTTCATGTCAGACATCTCCGTCCTCCTCGTCTTTATTGATATAATAATTATACGTCTTCTGCGTCATGCTGTCGATTTCTTTATCTGTCGAGTGCAGATAGGCAAGCGTATCTTTCAGAATCAGAAGGAGCGCGCCGTCAAGGTCCTCAAACGCGAGCCTTCGAAGCTGCGGAAGGTCCGGTGCCTGTGTCCTGCCGGGCTCTATGTAATCCGCGACGAAGATAATCTTCTCAAGAAGCGTCATACCGGGTCTCCCGGTTGTATGATAGCGGATTGCGTCCGTAATTTCCGGATCATCCACTCCGTACCGCGTGGACGCGAGAATGCTGCCTGCCTTGGAATGAAGAAGCGCGGTGCTTTCTTCTTCCATGCGGGTCAGTGTAAGACCGGCGCCGGCGCAGATTTTCTGCATTTCCGAAAGCGGCAGATATTTGGCGCAGTCATGCAGCAATCCCGCCGTTTCCGCCTTCCGGACATCCGCGCCATAACAGGCGGCAAGACTGGTTGCCGTGAACGTAACTCCCATCGTGTGAATAAAGCGCGCGTACTTGAGTTCCTTTTCCACTTTCCGGAAAAGGTCCAGACGGTCATTGTCCTTTGCCACAATTTCCTCCCATTATGGTGTCTGTGCAAGATAAAGTCCCTGCTCTTCTATATAGTCTTCCACTTCCCGGGGCACAAGGTAGCGTATGGAACGTCCTTCCCTTACCCTGCTCCGGATTTCCGTCGAAGAAATTTCTATGTTCCTCACCGGAAGCATCCGGATGTCCGCGCCGTACTTCTCCCGAAGACGCCGGGCGGAAAGCTCCACCTCATCGCTTCCTGCTTCATCGCTTCTGGTTTCCACAAGGATGCGCGCAAGCTGAAAAACAATTTGCGGCTGATACCAGTGCTCCATCTGCGGGAGTGTATCCGCGCCGATAATGTAAAACAGCTCATCTTCCGGAAAGCGTTTCGTCAGCTCCTGCAGTGTATCGGAAGTATATGTTTTGCCGGGGCGCCGGACCTCGATATCCAGAACTTCCAGATGCCTGTTTCCCCGCGCGGCGATCCTGACCATGGCAAGGCGTTTCTGCGCGTCTGTAACACCCGTTCCGTCCTTGAAATAGGAACGACCGGTCGGCAGAAGAATAACACGGTCAAGCCCTGCCGCCTCATAAGCCGCTTCCGCAAGAAGCAGGTGGCCAGTATGAATCGGATCAAAAGTTCCCCCGAGAATACCGGTTTTCATAGACTTCCTTTCTCTCACTTCGGCAGCTTGATCTTTTGATTTTCGCGGAACGGCCGGTACAGGACGACCTTGCGGCCGATAACCTTCACGAGCTCGCTGCGGGAACGTTTATACAGCTTGTCACCTGCGAGGGCCGGTTCGTCCGGCGAAGTTTTCTGGATATTGACTTTGAGAAGCTCTCTCGTATGAAACGCCTCTTCCAGGGAATCGATCGTCTCCGGGCTGACGCCGGATTTTCCTACCTGCACAACCGGCTCCAGATTTGCCGCAAGGCTCATGAGATATGCTCTCTGTCTGCTGTTTAACATAGAAAATCTCCAATTCCGCCGCCTCCGGGCGGCATTATTATTCATAGAACGAGAAAGTATGACCGTAGAGCCGGACCGTGTCGCCTTCCCGGCAGCCGAGGTCTTTCAGCTTTTCGTTGATGCCGTTTTCCTCAATAAATTTCTGCAGAAACGCAAGACCTTTTTCGGTATCAAGATTTGTATAACCAAGCATACGCTCGATCTTGGGCCCTTCCACAACGTACATATCTTCTTCCTTGTCATATGTAACGGTGAAGGAACCGTCCATGCGCGCAGAGAGCTCGGTGTCCGGATTGAATTCCTGCTCGTAAATTTTTGTGCCTCTGGGAATTCTGGAAAGCTCACCGCTGATATAGTACATCAGTTCGCGGACACCCTTGCCGGTCGCGGCGGAAATTTCGAACACCTTGATCCCCTCCGGCTCATATTTCTGCCGGATCTCACGGACCGGGTCCAGCTCGGTGCCCCGGAGATCGTCCGGAATCAGGTCGGTCTTGTTGCACGCGATAATCTGTTCCTTCTTCGTAAGATCAATATCATAGCGGTCAAGCTCCGCGTTGATCTTTTCAATGTCTTCCAGAGGATCCCGTCCTTCCGATCCGGCAGCGTCCACGACATGGATCAGAAGCTTGCAGCGCTCAATGTGCGCAAGGAACTCATGCCCGAGGCCTTTGCCGTCCGCGGCGCCTTCGATCAGACCCGGAATATCCGCCATGACAAACCCCGGCGCGTCACCCATGTCAACAACTCCCAGGATCGGAGACAGCGTCGTAAAATGGTAATTGGCAATTTCCGGTTTCGCATTGCTGACGACAGAAAGAAGCGTCGACTTGCCTACGTTCGGAAAACCTACAAGACCGACATCCGCAATCACCTTAAGCTCAAGCAGCACCTCGATCTCTCTGGAAGGCTGTCCGGGCTGCGCGTATTTCGGGGCCTGCATTGTGCTGGTCGCGTAATGCTGGTTTCCGTTGCCGCCGTGCCCGCCTTCAAGGATTCTTACAAGCCGGTTGTCGCCGGACATATCCGCGATTACCTTTCCGCTTTGGAAATCCTTGATAACCGTCCCTTCCGGCACCTTGATGATCAGGTCTTCACCCTTTTTGCCGGAGCAGTTCCTCTTGCCGCCGTCTTCTCCGTTCTGCGCGCTGTACCGGGCTCTGTGCCGGAATTCTCCGAGTGTATTGAGCCCTTCGTCCACAGCAAAAAAGACGCTGCCCCCATTGCCGCCGTCACCGCCGTCGGGCCCGCCGTTCGGCACGAATTTTTCCCTGCGGAACGATATGTGCCCGTCTCCGCCTTTTCCGCTTGCAATAATAATTCTGGCTTTATCTACGAACATAGCACCTCTCACCGCCTTTGACTGCGGTTTTCAAGTCCTTATCGGTTTTTAAGTCCTGATAGTAAAAAAGCTCCGGACAAACCCGTACCCTTGGGCCTGTCCGGAGCTTCAAGATTCAGATTACTCGTTTGCTGCTACAGGATGAACGCTGGCTCTTGTTCCATCCTTGCCAACACGCTCATATCTTAAGATTCCATCTGCAGTCGCAAACAGTGTGTCGTCACCGCCGATACCTACATTGACACCGGGCATGATTCTCGTACCACGCTGTCTGTAAAGGATATTGCCGGCCTTAACAAACTGTCCGTCAGCTTTCTTGGCACCAAGTCTCTTGGAATTGGAATCACGGCCGTTCTTGGTGGAGCCCATTCCTTTATGGTGTGCGAAGAATTGAAGGCTTAAGTTTAACATGTCATACCTCCTTAATCTCGTATCTCAGATATCTCTTCCCGTACTGTCTCTGTATCCATTCGAGCCCGTAGATCATATGATCCACAAGAAACTGCCCTTTGGGAGAAAGATCTTCCAGTATGTTGACGGTCAGATCTCCGCCGTCTTTTTCATCATACTGACAGTCGATCTTCTCATGCAGCAGATCCTGCAGACTGTTCACGGTACTGATCACGATTGCCGAAACGCCCGCGCAGACAACGTCCGCGCCGCTTTCCGAATAGTCCGCGTGTCCCAGACACTGAAAAGAACGGTAAGCCCCTTCCCGGGTTTTCCATATCTGAACTCTAATCATTGCTGCTCTTGCGGCAGTACCTGCCGCCGTGCTCTCCGTTATCCGTTGATCTTGTCGATCTTAACGCGCGTGAAAGCCTGTCTGTGACCATTCTTCTTGTGATAGCCGGTCTTGGGTTTGAAATGATAGACAACGACCTTTCTGCCCTTGCCCTGCTCCATGACCGTAGCTTCAACAGAAGCGCCCGCAGCGTCCTTTGCGACCTTGAGGGTGTCTCCTCCGACAGCAAGAACCTGGTCAAATGTCACCTTGTTTCCGGCCTCTGCATCGAGCTTCTCAACTTCGATGACATCACCTTCGGAAACCTTGTACTGTTTTCCACCTGTTGCAATAATAGCGTACATATTTGGTACCTCCTTCTTCTGAAAACTCGCTGAATGCGGCACCGGACCTGCAGAACGCCGGACCGGATTTCTGTACCTTTCGCGCGAGTACCTTGCGCCCGGGCATTAAAGCCTCTTCATGCGGCATACTCAAATAAATTATCACGCGCAAATACAATTGTCAATAAAAATCAGATATCAGGGACGATCTTTTTCGGCGCGCCGTCATCAAATATCGTATTGAAGAAGCAGGAATGATGCCCGGTATGGCAGGCTGCTCCTTTCTGCGTCACAACGGCAAGCAGCGTATCCATATCGCAGTCTGCGGTAAGTGACAGAACATGCTGGAAATGGCCGCTCGTTTCACCTTTGACCCAGAGCTTCTTCCGGCTCCTGGAGAAATAGGTCATGGTCTTCGTCTTTACTGTCAGATCGAACGCTTCTTCGTTCATGTAAGCGACCATCAGGACTTCTCCCGTGCCATATTCCTGCGTCACGACGGGCAGAAGGCCGTCGCTGTTTTTTTGGAATTCTTTCCACGTATACATAAATTTACAGAGAGCCTTTCGTACTGAGCACATCCCTGATACGGTCATCTTTGGAGACAGCCATATCCAGTGCCTTCGAGAAAGCCTTGAACATGGCTTCGATAATATGATGCGCGTTGGTGCCGTGAAAAACAATAAAATGCAGATTCATACCGGCCGCGTAGGACACCGAATAGAAAAATTCCCGGACCAGCTGCGTGTCAAAATCTCCGACCATCGGGGAGGTCAGTTTTTCTTCTCCTTCGAAGACAAAATACGGACGGTCGCAAAGATCTACGGCGCAGAGGACAAGAGCCTCATCCATCGGCAGAATGAAGGAGCCGTATCTGCGGATTCCTTTTTTATCTCCCGCGGCTTCCCGTATGGCCTGCCCGAGCACAATCGCCGTATCCTCCACGCTGTGATGGCCGTCGACCCGCAGATCTCCCTCGCAGCGAAGCGTAAGATCAAAAAGACCGTGTCTTGTAAATGCGTCCAGCATATGGTCGAAGAAACCGATGCCGGTGGCAATGTCCGAATTGCCGCTCCCATCCAGTTCGAGAAATGCCGAAATGTCTGTTTCCTTTGTTTTCCGGTTTATCTGCGCGTTCCGGGCCATAGGTCACCTCTCACTTTCCGGTTTGTCGTCAAAACGCACCGCGATGGAATTGGCATGCGCGGTCAGGCCTTCATTCTCGGCGAACAGTTCAATGTCCTTGTGCACCTTCTCAAGTGCATCTCTGGAATACGAAATAATGCTTGTTCTCTTGATGAACTGATCGACGCCGAGCGGCGAGAAAAACCGTGCGGTTCCGTTCGTCGGCAGTATATGGTTCGGCCCTGCGAAGTAATCTCCCAGAGGCTCGCTGGAATAGCTTCCGAGGAAAATCGCTCCGGCATTTCTGATTTTCGTCATGATTTCGAACGGATCTTTTGTCACAATTTCCATGTGTTCGGAGGCAATTTCATTTGCCGCGTCAATGAGCTCGTCCATAGAAGCACTGACAAACGCGTATCCGTAGTTGTCTAAAGACGCCCGGATGATCTGCGCTCTTTCCAGCGTCTCCAGAAAACGGTCTGCTTCCCTGGAGACCGCTTCCGCAAGACTTCTGCTGGTTGTCAGCAGAATCGCACTGGCAAGCGGATCGTGTTCCGCCTGGGAAAGAAGGTCCGCCGCGACATACCGCGGATTCGCCGTTTCATCCGCAATAACAAGGATCTCGGACGGCCCCGCGACCGAATCGATGCCGGTAATACCGAAACACGCCTTCTTGGCGAGCGCTACATAGATGTTGCCGGGACCGGTAATCTTATCAACCCGCGGGATCGACCCGGTGCCATACGCCATCGCGGCGATTGCCTGCGCTCCTCCCGCTTTATAAATCTCATCCGCGCCCGCGATCGCTGCTGCAGCAAGCGTACCGGCCGGTGCCTTCCCCTGCGCATTCGGCGGCGTGCAGACAATGATCCGTTCAACGCCCGCAACCTTGGCCGGAATTATGTTCATCAGGACGCTGGAAGGGTAAACCGCCCTTCCTCCCGGCACATAGCAGCCGGAGACCGCGATCGGCGTCACTTTCTGGCCGAGGATCGACCCGTCCGGCTTAGTCGTAATCCAGCTGTTTACTTTTTGCTTTTCATGGTAAGCTGTAATATTCGCGGCTGCCCGTTTCATGACTTCGATAAACCCGGGATCCAGGGAAGCGAAGGCTTCATCAATCTCCTGTTTTGTTACACGGATAGTTTCAGGTGTCAGCTCGCAGTGATCAAACTTCTTTTCGTATTCGAAAAGCGCTGCGTCGCCGCGGGTGCGGACCGCGTCAATAATATCATCCACGGCTTTCTGCTGTCCGGTGAAGCTGGCAGGATTCCTTCCTTTTAACAGTTCCAGCAGTTCTCTGCGTGACTCTTTCGTAAGATCGACAATTCTCATCTTGCGCCTCCGCTTTGTTCATCCAGAGCAGCGCGCACCGAATGAATGAGCTCTCTTATGCGCTGCGTTTTCATCTGCATGCTGACCTGATTGACGATCATTCTCGCCGAAAGGTCACAGACCGTTTCGAGTACGGTCAGCCCGTTTTCCCGGAGTGTCCCCCCGGTCTCGACAATATCTACAATTACATCGGAAAGACCGACGATCGGTCCCAGTTCCACAGAACCGTTGAGCTTGATAATATCTACCGTCTGATGTTTCCGGTTATAGAAATAGTCTCTCGCGATATTCGGATACTTGGTCGCCACCCGGATCATTTCATGATGCCGGAGCAGATCTTCCTTATCCTGCGGTCCGCAGACGCACATCCTGCATTTTCCGAATCCCAGATCCAGCACTTCGAATACGCTTCTGTTTTCCTCCAGAATAATATCCGATCCGACGATCCCGATGTCCGCCGCTCCGTACTCGACATACGTCGGCACGTCCGGCCCTTTGGAAAGGAAAAAGCGGATCCCCTGTTCTTCATTCCGGAAAATCAGCTTTCTGGAATTCTTCTTCATCTCCTCACAGGAAAAGCCCGCTTTCTCGAAAAGAGCCATTGTTTTGTCCGCGAGCCGCCCCTTGGTCAGAGCAATTGTCAGTTCCTGCATGCCTTACTCCTTCTTCTGCAGCGCGATACTCTCGCCGGAAGCTCTGCGCCTTTTCGCTTCCTGCAGCACTTCCTCAAAATTCTCTTCCGTGTAATATAAAGTTGCCGGCTCCGGTTCCGCGGGAACCTGTATCTTCTGGGCCCGCAGCGCCTCCATCAGGGTGTCCAGAGGGATCATGAAGCCGACTGCCGGTGCCTTTTTTCCAAAGCAGGAGAGCAGCTGGTCATAACGTCCGCCGCTCGCGATCACGTCTCCTACGCCGTACGTATATCCCTTGAAAATAATGCCTGTATAATAATGATATCTTGAAAGAAGCGACAGATCGATACTGACATAGCGGTCCGCGCCGTACGCTTTCAGTACATGCAGAACATCGAGAAGTCTTGACAGTGCCTTCGCAGAACGCTCATTCGGCGCTTCGTTCGCCGCCCGCGACAGTTCTCCGGCATCCTTGATAATACTCGTGATCGATAAAAACAGATCCTGATACCGCTTGTCCACGCCTCTGCTGCGCAGCAGATCTTCGGCGGCAAAAAAGTTTTTGCCCGAAATATAATCGCGCAGTATCTCTTCGGTTTCTTCATCGAGTGATGCCGCCTCGCAGATTCCTTTGAAATACTCCACGTTTCCGACACTGATCAGGAATTCCGAAAGGCCGGTGCTTTGCAGCGCCTGCACAAGCATCGCAATCATCTCCGCGTCCGCATAGACCGAAGCATCGTTCATGAGCTCGGCTCCCGTCTGCCGCATTTCCTTGAGCCGTCCCTGCAGGCTGGAATTATTGATGAACGCGCTGCCTTCATATCGGAAACGGAGCGGTTTCGTCTCATCCATATAGTATTTGGCCGTGCATCTGGCTACGCCCGGTGTAAAGTCCGGCCGGAGCGCGATCGTATCTCCCTCGCGGTCGAAAAATTTGTACAGCTCGCGGGACGGCGTCGTTCCGATTTCCTTGGAAAACACATCGAAATATTCAAACGATGGCGTCCGGATTCCCTCGTATCCGTAGTGCCTCATCGTTTCCCCGATGGATTTTTCCGCAAAGGCGTACTCTGCCCAGTCTCTCCCGTAATGGTCCCATACGCCTTCCGGTGTGTGCAGGAGGTCCTGTTTGGTCCGTTCGCTCATAGAATCTTACTCTCTTTCCACGCTGACACTTTATCGTGCTAATATGCTACTACAGTGAATTATCCGAAGTATATCCGACTTTGCCCGGTCTGTCAACGTTCGGAAATATCTTTATTGATCATCTCCAGATACGGAACCATGACGCCCGGCTTTTCCGGGAGAATGTAAGTTTTATCGAGCTCATCGAAGCGGAAGCTCTTTCTGCCGCCTTCCTGCATTCTTTTCCAGAACGGCAGGAACATGCGGAACGGCAGATAATAGTACAGATCCATTCCGGTGAAATAGATCAGGAAGAACGCGATGCCGTCCTGCTCCTCGAATCTCTCCATGAAATCCACCTGGTGCGGATGGATGTTCTGCAGGGAAAAAGTAGCTGTTTTCGACTCTTTGGCGTCAAAACAGACAGGATACCCCTGCACGACTCCGATATAATCCACCGTACTTTTCTGGTCAAAATACGCGAGTGTGATCTGACTGCTCTCCTTGTCCATGCGGATCGGCGTAATCGGCGTCGGGATCTTCTGGATCAGGCACAGTTTCTGCTCTTTATATGTTTCATTCGTGCGATTGATCTCTTCCTCAAACAAAGATCCCCGCAGTCCTCTTGAATTCCATGTGGCCATGAGCGGTTACCTTTTACTCCGAGCACGGTTTTTTCCGCGGCTTTCCGGCAGTCCGTGCGCTTTCTTTTTCCGCTGCAGCGTCTTTGCCGATGATTCTCCGAAAAGCTGCAGGATCCGCACAGAGGAACGTCCTGCCGGACACCGGTGAAAGACACCCGTCCGTTTCCGGAAAAACAACGCGGCAGCAGTGCAGGAGCTGCCGGTGAATACCGGCAGCCGACCACTTTCGACGAAGCGGTTCTTCGCCGTATTTAGGGTCGCCGAGAATCGGATGCCCGATGCAGGCAAGGTGTGCCCGCAGCTGATGCGTTTTACCGGTCACCAGCTGCGCTTCCACAAGTGATACGTCCTGCTCCTTTGAATAGCAAAGCGTCCGGTAGAGCGTCCTGCTGTATACGCTTCCCTGTACCTGCCGCGGATGGACCGTCACCTGATTTGTCTGCCTGTCCTTTACGAGCCAGCCTCCGATTTCGCCGCGCTCCGGCATTTTACCTGCGGCAATCAGATGGTAATATTTTTCCAGCCTGCGGTTTTTCAAAAGCGCGGAAACAGTGCGGCTGGCCGGCAATGTTTTGGCGCAGATCACGATTCCCGTGGTATTGCAGTCCAGCCGGTTGCAGACAGAAGGCCGGAATGAACGCATGCTTGCATCGTCCGTCTCTCCGCGAAGGAGCATTCTGCCGACAAACCACTCGTTGAGCGAGATATCCGAAGGCTCCGCTTTCTGGGACAGCAGACCTGCCGGCTTGTCCGCAAGCAGCAGCTGCTCGTTTTCAAATACGATCCGGATTTTTCCGTACTGCCGTTCGATCTGCTGATAAGCTGTTTCATAGGTCTTCCGCGCCGGAGCGTCCGTATTGCCTTCCTGAAACTTCCGGAATGTCTCATCCGAAAAAAAGAAGGTGACGGTATCCCCGCTGCGGACAATCTCATGTCCGTCTGCCTTGCCGCCGTTCAGCGTAATATTCTTCTTTCGCAGCATCTTGAAGGTAAAAGAAGTTCCGGCCGAAGGCAGCGTTCTTCTGATAAACTTGTCCAGCCGCTGTCCCGCGTCATTTTCCGTTACATTTACCTTTTGCATTGTTTTCGTCCCTTTTCATCAAAGTGCGACGGCTTTCAGGGCGGAAAGCGCCTGATCGGCTTTTTCCGGGCAAGAGTTCTCCTGCGCGGCTGACTCCTCCATCCTGGAGAGCGCCGTAAGATACGTCTTTGCATTCCCGAAAACGCGGATGCTGTATCCGTGGCAGCCGTTCTGCTGCAGCATGCGGCGGATATGGGCTTCTGCCGCGGAAATGTCACACGAAGGGTCCTGCGATATCGCGATCAGGCTGTTATCCTGAACGCCGGTATGACTGAGCGCGAAGTTCCTGCTGTAGCTGGTCAGATACAGATCAAACGCGCCGGGCACGTGCGGCGCGGTCTTTATCACTGCGCGGTGCAGTTCCTCCGTGCAGCAGGGCGCCCTGAAAAACATAACCGTATTTACAATGAATTTCGCCGCCGGAAGCGCAAGAAGAGCCGCCATAATGGAGAAAACATTTTTGTTCGTTCCGAAATAACGAAGAGGAATGAAATAGATGAGAACAACAGCAAGAAGAAACGCCGCGGAAATCATAAGCTGCTGCTTTCTTTTGTATCTGATGTAGCCGAAAGATCCTTTTGTGATTTTCATACCAGGCTCCTTTGAGGAAAGAAAGAGACGAGTCTACCCTGCGGGTTTCCTCGTCCCTTGCTTCATGTATGCATCGTGATTTCTGCCTGCGCGCTTGCCGCGGCATCCTTACTGCTGCCCTTCCGCATTTCCGGCAGGAGCAGCGTTTTCCTCCGGCGTGCCCTGCGCCTGCCGCGCGGCCATCTGCTGTGCTCTCTGCCTTTGCAGGACCAGCGTATTGCGGTCATTTCGTACTGTCTGCAGATATGAATTCATATTGTTCAGGCAGGTCGAATACGCATTGTTTGTATCCGTTATCACATTGGATGTCAGCTGTTCCAGATGCAGCAGCATTTCCTCCAGATAGCTCTGTGCTCTTTCATTATAGTCCGATACCTGTGCCGATGCGCCATCCACAATGGATCTGGCCTGCGCGTTTGCCTGTTCCAGCATTGCGTCCGCCTGCTGTTTCGCGTTGTCCATCATGGCAGCAGCCTGCTCGCCGGCGCTGTCTACGGTCTGCTGTGCCTGCTGCTGCGCGGCAGCAGTGATATCCTGCGCCTGTTCGTTCGCCGCCTGCACGATCTGGTTCGCCTGCTCATACGCCTGCCTTGTGATTTCATCGTCATCGACGCGCTGGTTCATCTGATCGGTCGCTCTCTTAATGAGTTCCGCGGCTCTTGCCTTGGCATCCGCGAAAATTTCATCTTTTTGTGCAAGCACCTGCTGATATCGCTGCACCTCATCCGGGATCACGTCGCGCAGATCGGCAATGATTTCGATCAGCTGTGTCTTATCGACCAGAATTATGTCCTTCGAGAGCGGTTTGAATTTGCAGGATTCCACAAAATCTTCCAGCTCATCGATCTTGCGTTCAATTTGATTGGCGCTCATTGGAAACCTCCGGTGAATGATCAGTGCCTTGCGTGCACTGCCGCGTATTTATCGTGTACAAACTTCTCGATCTCGGGCGGAACGCACATCGAAATATCGCCGCCGAACGAGGCAATCTCTTTTACGCTGGAAGAGCTCAGGTACGCGTACTCAAGACTCGTCGTAAGAAAAACCGTATCGATGCTTCCCTTGGAAAGCAGCTTGTTCGTCTGCGCAATCTGCAGCTCATACTCGAAGTCGGTGACTGCGCGCAGTCCCCGGATCGAAACATGCGCTCCGATTTTTGCCGCGTAATCGATCAGAAGGCCGTAATAGGCATCGACCTTGATATTCGGTAAATCTTTTGTAACATCTTTCAACATTTTAACACGTTCATCTACCGAAAACAACGAATCGCGCTTATCCTTGTTGTACATCACGCATACCGTGACCTCGTCGAACATGCGTGAGGACCTGCGGATTACATCAAGATGTCCGTATGTCACCGGATCAAAACTGCCCGGATAAACCGCCCGTATCATCTTTCGCCGTCCTTTCTGCGAAGGAAAAGATGTCTCTGGGAATGATAATCCTTTTCACGCACCAAGGTATAACCTGCGTCCTCCAGGAAATCTAAATCCGAGGTCAGCGATGTTTCCACGATGATCAGCGTCTGCGCTGTTACATACGGTGCTTCACGAAGCGCGAGGAGAACTTCTTTCGCCGTATCCGAAGCATACGGCGGATCAATATAGATGATGTCCGCTCTCTTCTCGCTGATATGACGGAGGGCATTCAGTACATCCATTTTCAGGAGCACGCCTTCCTCGTCAAAATGCGTCTTGTGCAGATTGTTCAGTATACATTTGCAGGCTTCTTTGCCGTTCTCCGCGAAATAGGCTTTCTTCGCTCCCCTGGAAAGCGCTTCGATGCCGATGCCGCCGGAGCCCGCGCAAAGATCCAGAAAGACGCAGCCCGGAATCTCAAACTGAATCATATTGAATAAGGTTTCTTTAATAATGTCCTGCGTCGGACGGGTGTCTTTCCCCTCCGGTGTTTCCAGAAGCATTCTTCTTGCGCTGCCTGCGATTACTCTCATAGTAAATTTTACCTCCTGCTGCCTCTGCCGCCGCGCGCCGAAGGGCGCAGCCGGGCAAGGTCCACATCTTTATCATGGAAGTTTACGCTGCAGGGTTCTCCGCTTCTTGTCGTGAATACTGCCTCCAGCTCGTCCTTTGCGGAAAGTTTCATGCCGTGAACGCCCCGCGCGGTCTTCTTCTGCATCGGGATGTCGTCGATCTGCATCTTCAGGAAATATCCTTCCTTCGACGCGAGCACTGCGTACTGCTGATCCGTGATTCCCGCTACGGCGATGACCTCGTCTCCTTCATCCAGCTTTGTCGCCGCTACGGAGTACCTTGACACATCAAATTCCCCGCCGTCCACCAGTTTGATCATCGCTGTTTTCGTGACAAACAGCATCCGGTACAGGTTCAGTTCGGTCTGGCTGCAGATATAGACAATCCGCTCCTTTCCGGAATCAAAACGGGTCACGTTGTCAATCGGCTTTCCTTTGTCCTTCAGTTTGCCTGCAGGCAGATCGCTGACTTTCAGTGTATGCAGCATACCGGTATTCGTAAAAACACAGACCCGGCCGGTATTGCGGCAGACAAAATGATACAGATTTTCCTGGTCAACCGTTTCCCTGTTCCGCTCATAGAGTGAAGTGTCAATTGTTTTGGCGTATCCGAAGCGGTCCATCAGGAATACGACATCCGTTTCCTCTTCCCGGGGCTTTACAAATTCCGCCTGCTCTTCATTGATGATTTTCGTCCTTCTTGGCGCCGCGAACTCTTTTCTGTACGAAAGCAGTTCCCTGCGGATCACCTGCGTCATCGACGAGCGCTGCTCCAGAATATCTTCATATTTGTAAATATTGGCGACCGTCTCCTCATGCTCTTTTAAAAGAGCGTCCAGCTCCAGCCCGATCAGCTTATAAAGACGCATGTTCAGGATCGCGTCCGCCTGTCTTTCGGTGAACATCAGCTGGGACGCCATAACTCTGGATTCGCCGGAGCGGAAACGGATTCCATCCGTTTCGCCGCTCGTGAGGCACCGTTTTGCCATCGCGCGGTCTCTGGATCCGCGCAGGACTTCGATGACAAGGTCAATGACATTGACAGCCTTGATCAGCCCCTCTTGGATCTCCCTTCGGTCCTTCTCTTCCTGCAGAAGATAGGTATAGCGGCGTCTGGTGATTTCATACAGGAAATCCACATTCGCTTTCAGGATATCCCGAAGTCCAAGAGTCTCCGGTTTTCCGTCCCGGATCGCGAGCATGTTCACGCCGAATGTATCAAGGAGCTTGGTCTTCTTTAAAAGAAGCGCCTTGAAATTCTCCACATCGGCGTCTTTTCGAAGCTCGATGACGATCCTTATGCCTTCCTTCGAAGACTGGTTGGAAATATCAACAATATCTCCGGTTACCTTCGTTTCCGAAAGCGACGCGACGTCCTGCAGAAATTTACTGATGCCCGCGCCGATCATGGTATACGGGATTTCCGTAATGACAAGATTAATATGGCCGTTTCTGGCTTTTTCGGTTTCCATGCGGCCGCGGATCCGGATTTTTCCGGTGCCGGTCTCATAGATTTCCTGCAGGTCTTTCTGATTGACAATAACACCGCCGGTCGGAAAATCCGGCCCCGGCAGATACCGCATAAGCTCCTTTGTCGAAATGTCCGGATTCTCCAGATAGGCAATCTCCGCGTCAATCGCTTCCCCGGCATTGTGCGTCGGCGTACTTGTCGCCATGCCGACCGCAATGCCCTCCGAGCCGTTAATCAGAAAATTCGGAATGCGGCACGGAAGAACGGAAGGCTCCTTTTCGGTTTCATCGAAATTCGGCACAAAGTCAACGACATTCTTGTCCAGATCGGAAAGAAGCGCCTCTTCGGTAACCTTCCGGAGTCTGGCCTCCGTATAACGCATCGCGGCAGCCGAGTCTCCTTCGATCGTTCCGAAGTTACCGTGTCCGTCTACAAGCGGAAGCTCCTTCTTGAAATCCTGCGCCATGACCACAAGGCAGTCATAAATCGAACTGTCCCCGTGCGGATGGTATTTACCCATGGTGTCGCCGACGATACGGGCGCTTTTCCTGTACGCCGTATTGTAATGAATGCCAAGCTCTTCCATGTCGTAGAGTGTTCTTCTCTGTACCGGCTTTAAACCGTCCCGCACGTCCGGAAGAGCTCTCGAGATGATAACACTCATCGCATAGTCAATATACGATTTCTGCATCAGCTCCGAATATTCTGTTTTCAGGATTGTTTCTTCAACAGGCCTGTCATCTGTCTTTTTCGTACGAGGCATGTATTCCTTCCCCTAATATTATTGTTTATGCGTCGATTTCGGCGTCCGCCGCGTGCGCATGGATATATTCGCGCCGGGGCGCTACATCCGTCCCCATAAGCAGTCCTGTCATTTCCGAAGCCATGCGTCCGTCATCGATCTGAATCTGGCGGAGTCTTCTTGTCGCAGGATCCAGCGTCGTTTCCCAGAGCTGCTGCGGATCCATTTCACCAAGTCCTTTATATCGCTGCAGTGTAAAGCTGCCCTTATAATGCTTCCGGAATTTCAGAAGAGCCGCGTCATCGTAGAGATACTCGCCCTCCTCGCCTTTCTTCTGCGGAATGACTTTATAGAGCGGCGGCATCGCAACGTATACGTGTCCTTCATAGATCAGTTCCGGCATAAAGCGGTAAAACAAAGTCAGAAGGAGCGTCGAAATATGTGCCCCGTCGACATCGGCATCCGCCATGATAATGATCTTGTCATAACGCAGCTTCGTAATGTCAAAGTCCTGCCCGTAGCCCTCGGAGAAGCCGCAGCCGAACGCGTTGATCATTGCCTTGATTTCCGCGTTCGCAAGGACTTTGTCCATACTGGCCTTTTCGACATTTAAAATTTTGCCGCGGATCGGCAGAATCGCCTGATACATCCGGTTTCTCGCCATCTTGGCAGAACCGCCCGCAGAGTCACCTTCCACAATGAAGATCTCGCATTGTTTCGCATCCCTCGACTCGCAATTGGAAAGCTTGCCGTTCGAATCAAAGGAAAATTTAGGCTTGACCAGCATATTTGTTTTGGCTCTGGCCTCGCTCTTTCTGATCTTCGCGGCGCGCTCCGCACATTCAATGACCGCCTTCAGCTGTTCGAGATTCCGGTCAAAATAATGGACTGCCTCTTCGGAGGTGACCTGCGCCGCAGCCTTCGCCGCATCCTGATTGTCAAGCTTGGTCTTGGTCTGCCCTTCAAAACGGGGATCCGGATGCTTGATTGAAATAACGGCCGTCATGCCGTTCCGGACATCCGCGCCCGTAAAATTGACATCCTTGTCCTTTAAAACGCCGAGTTCTCTCGCGTAATTGTTGATGATAGTCGTGAACGCCTGCTTGAAGCCCGTAATATGCGTTCCGCCCTCCGAGTTGTAAATATTGTTGCAGAACCCCATGACTTCCTCACGGAAGTCCCGGATATACTGGAACGCGACTTCAACCGTGATTTTTCCGACACTCCCGGTATAATAGACGATGTCCGTGACGGTCTCGTCGGATTTGTTGAGATCCCGGACAAAACCGCGTATACCGTCCGGCTCATGGAACGTCACTTCCTCTTCGCTGCCTTCCCGCGCGTCCGTAAATACAATCGTAAGCTGCGGATTCAGATAGGCCGTTTCGTGAAGTCTCGATTTTATATCATCCGATTTGAATCTTGTCTTTTCAAAGATTTCGTCGTCCGGAAGGAAATTGATTGTGGTGCCCGTACCTTTCGCCTTGCCAACGACAGGGAGCAGACCCTTGTCCAGCTTTTGCACCGGAACGCCGCGGGCGTATCTGTCCTCATAGACAAAACCGTCCTTGCGGACGTCTACCGTAAGACGCGATGAAAGAGCGTTGACTACAGAAGAGCCAACGCCGTGAAGGCCGCCTGACGCGGCATAAGATTTGTTATCGAATTTACCTCCGGCATGGAGCGTCGTAAAAACAACACGTTCCGCGGAAACCCCCTTCTCATGCATGTCAATCGGGATACCGCGCCCGTTGTCCTCTACCGTGCAGGATCCGTCGCGTTCCAGCATGACATGAATGCTGTCGCAGTAACCCGCGAGATGCTCGTCCACCGAGTTGTCCACAATTTCGTAAATCAGGTGGTTCAGTCCTCTTGTGGATGTGCTGCCGATATACATACCGGGGCGTACCCGGACCGCTTCGAGCCCTTCCAGCACCTTGATACTCGAAGCGTTATAATCCTGTGCTTTACCCATTCCTCTTCCTTATTGCTGATCCTGCAGTTCCGGGAGCTTTTCGGAGCACGCGATCGCAAGCGCTCCGGGTCCGATGTGACAGCACACGGACAAAGACAGAGCGTCCCTCTCGACGGGAATCTCCGGGAATGCAGCTTCCACTTCCTGCGCCCACGGTCCGAATACGTCCGGGCACTGTGCATGTACTGCGTAAAGATAAACATTCTGCACGCCGCCGTAGAGCTTCTGGATATCGCTCTTCATGGCATTGAGCATGGTGTTCCTGCCCTGCTGGATTGTCCTTGCCTTGGAAAAAGCGTCCAGACGTTCTCCTTTGATCTGCAGCACCGGCTTGATGCGAAGCAAGGTTCCGATCGCGGCCGCGGCAGGTGTAATTCTGCCTCCTCTTTTCAGGTATGTCAGTGTATCCAGCATGATATAAATACTGGATTGAAACTTCACTTCCTCGAGCTTGTCCTTGATCTGCTTCGCATTCCAGCCTTTTTCCGAAAGCGCGAGCGCATCCAGCGCGGAGCGCTTCTGTGTTACGGAAATGCGCTGGTTATTAACGACCTGCACTCTGCCGTCGTAGTCGCTCGAGAGCATCAGAGCGCTCTGGCAGGAGCCGGAAAGTCCGCTCGACATCGGAATATGCACAACTTCGTCGTAAGTTTCAAGAAGCCGGTCCCAAACCTTGAGAACTTCTACCGGCGTCGGCTGACTGGTGTGCACGGTCTGTCCGTCCGCCATTCTCTGGAAAAACTCTTCTCTTGTGAGATTGATATCTTCGTAGTAGGTTTCCCCGCTTTCGCCGAACATAAACGGCATCGGGATTACGGATATTCCAAGGTCTTTCGCCTGTGCCTGCGTAATTCCACTATTGGAATCCGTTACAATTGCCACTCTGGACATTGGCTTCGTCTCCTTTTGTCTGATAAATCCGCCTTTCGGCATACATGGTTTATAATAAAGTCAGATACTTCTAAAGTCAACCGATTTGCTCCCCGCGGGAATCCGCTCCGGATGCTCTGAAAGCACCTTGTCTGCATACCGGGAAGCCTCCATCATGATATCCGCGTCTCCGATCACATCCCCGAGCGCAAAGCCGAATTCACCACTCTGCCGGATACCGAAGACATCTCCGGGTCCCCGGAGTTTCAGATCCTGTTCCGCGATATAAAACCCGTCATTGGACTGCTCCAGGATTTCAAGGCGCTTCGGCTTCTGCGGAAGGTCCGCCGAATACAGGAAAATGCAGTAGCTCTGCTCACTGCCGCGTCCGACCCGTCCCCGCAGCTGATGCAGCTGGGACAGTCCGAAGCGCTCCGCGTTTTCTATAATAATGACAGTCGCGTTCGGAACGTCAATGCCGACTTCGATGACTGTCGTTGAGATCAGAATGTCCGTTTCGTGTGCCGCGAATTCGTTCATGATCCGTTCCTTATCAGCAGGACGCATGCGGCCGTGCATTTTCGCGATCCGGATATTCTCCGGGACGCTGCTTTTTAGCTTTTTTTCATAATCGGTCACATTTTCAAGGTCCATTCCCTCGCTCTCTTCTACTGCAGGACAGATGATGTACGCCTGCCGCCCTTTTGCGATTTCGCGAAGCATGAACGCCACGGCTTTTCCGCGGTCCCTGGACGACATGACAAGCTTCTTGATCGGCAGCCGGTTTGCGGGAAGATCGGTCAGCCTGCTGACTGAAAGATCGCCGTACATGATGATCGAAAGTGTTCTCGGGATCGGCGTTGCGCTCATGACAAGAACCGGGATGCAGCCTCCCTTTCCTGCCAGCGATTCTCTCTGCCTGACGCCGAACCTGTGCTGCTCATCTGTGATAACCAGCGAAAGATCTTTATAGATAAGCTTTTCCTGGATCAGCGCATGGGTTCCGATAATAATATCTGCCGTTCCGTCCGCGATTTCCTGATAAGCCTGTTTCCTATCTCTGCCTTTCACCGATCCTGTTAAAAGAACGGGATGATACGGCAGATGATAACGCCCGACCATTTCGATGAATTTTTCCATATGCTGCTGCGCAAGGACTTCGGTCGGTGCCATCAAAGCTGCCTGCCGGTTGTTCTCCGCGCACATGATCATGGCAAGAAAAGCAAGAATTGTTTTGCCGGAGCCGACGTCGCCCTGCAGCAGGCGGTTCATGACATATGGTCCCGAGAGGTCGTCCTCAATTTCCTGAAAAACTTTTTTCTGGGAAGGTGTCAGTTCATACGGAAGCTGTTCAATCAGCCGCCCCGTGGCTGCCGTTCTCAGAAGCGGTCTTTCATTCCGTATCTGCAAAGACGAAAGCTTCTGCTTCCTGGACAGCGCGATATATTCAAAGAATTCATCAAAAACCAGCCTTCGCCGGCTCTGACGGATATCCTCGCGGGAAGCCGGAAAATGAATTTTCACTATGGCATCCCAAAGAGAGTAAAGTCCCAGCTCCTGCCGGTCTTTTTCCGGAATATAGTCTTCCATCGGTGGAACGGAGTCTATGATTTCCCGAAGCGAACGGATGATGACCTTGCCGGAGAGTTCTTTTGTGAGCGGATATACGGGAAGCCAGCGGCCGCGCAGCTGCTCATACTCGGCAGGCGTATAACTTTTAGGCTGTTCCATGTATAGTTTTCCGTTCTGATAACGCTTCACAGGCCCCCGGAAGACATGAACGGAGCCGGCGCGCAGTGTTTTGACAAGAAACGGGCTGTTGAAATAACGGAGCTCGATTCTTCCCGCCGCATCCGCTGCGTGAAAGTGCGTGATAGTATAAGCTCCCGCGCGGACCGTTGATCCGTTCCCGACAATCGTCAGAGTAACGGCACAGATACCCGGAACAGAAACCTCGCTGGTTCGAACCGGGTCATCATAATATTCATAATTTCTCGGATAGTATTTCAGAAGATCACCTGCAGTCTCAAGGCCTTTCCTCTGAAGAACTTCAAAAGTCTTTTTCCCGATTCCCTTGATTTCATCGAGCTTTGTGTCCGCATTCATTTGTTGTACGTCTTTCTGATACGCAAAAAGGGCGGATTGCTCCGCCCTTTCCGATGCCCTTGTTCCGTATATGATTATTCTGCGGAAAGAATATAGTAATACACCGGCTGTCCGCCGCTCGAAACTTCAACCTCGCAGCCGGGATACATGGAAGCCGCACGGTCACGCAGATCCTGTGCCTGCTCCTCGGTTGTATCTGCGCCGTAATAAATGCTGATCAGCTCGCTCGTATCGCCGACAATCTTCGAAAGTGCTTCCATCGCCGTATCGTTGCGGTCGGTTCCGACGCCGAGAATGCCGCTGTCTCCGATCGCCATCATATTGCCTTCCTTGATCTCGACGTCATCGATAACGGTATCGCGGACCGCGTAGGTGATTTCGGCGCTCTTTACGCCGCTGATCTCCTCAAGCATGTTGTCTTTGTTGACATCCGCGGACTGGTCCGGCATGAAATTGATGACTGCCGTAATTCCCTGCGGAATATTCTTCGTAGGGATAACAACAATCGTCTTGTCGCCGTCAATTGCCGCAGCCTGATTTGCTGCGAGTATAATATTCTTGTTGTTCGGGAGAATGAAAACCGTATCCGCGTTGACCTTGTCCGCGGCATCAAGGATGTCCGCTGTCGAAGGATTCATGGTCTGGCCGCCGGAGATCACATAATCCGCGCCGAGGCTCTTGAAGATCTGCGCCAGGCCGTCTCCTGCAGCGACCGCGACAATGCCGATTTCCTTGCGCGGCGATTTCTGCGGCTTCTCTCCCTTCGGTTCTGCCTCCGCTTCTTTCGCGGGAGTTTCCATTACAGGGATTTTATCTTCCCGTTCCGGATGCAGACGGCGGTTGAAAACTTCCAGCTCATAGAGTTCGCCGAGGAAAACACCCTTCTGCAGGGCAAGCCCCGGATCATTTGTATAGAGATGCACGCTGATCTTCCGGTCGCCAACCGATGTGATGACATTTTCACCGATCGAAGACAGATAAGATTTCAGATCGCTTTCCATCTTCGGATTGAAGTTGTTGTCCAGAAGAATCACGAAGCTGACGCTATAAAGATACCTGTATTCCTTCTTCGGTTCTTCCTTCTTCTCTTCTTCATGCTCTTCGGGATGAAGAATCCGTTCAATGTCCGCGGTCTTGCCCTGCAAGCCTTCGTATGCGCCCTTCAGAACCTGTACAAGTCCCTGCCCGCCGGAGTCGACGACGCCTGCCTGCTTGAGGACCGGCAGCATATCCGGTGTGCTGGCAAGCACGGAATCCGCATATTGAATCACTTCGGGGATAAAGACTTCAAAGTCGGTGGTGCCGCCGTCCGCAAGCTCTCTTGCCTTTACCGCAGCCCCCTTTGCGACCGTCAGGATAGTTCCTTCCTTGGGCTTCATGACTGCCTTATAAGCCGTCTCCACTGCCTTGTCAAAAGCATCGGCGGCCATCGGCACATCCATCTCCGCGTGATCGCGGACGATCTTGCAGAATCCGCGCAGAAGCTGGGACAGAATGACGCCGGAATTTCCTCTTGCGCCGCGCAGCGATCCGGACGAGATTGCCTTGCAGACCGCCTTCATATCGTTCGTTTCGCCCAGAGAGACAACTTCATTTACGGCGGAAACAACGGTCATTGTCATGTTCGTTCCGGTATCGCCGTCGGGAACCGGAAAGACATTCAGTTCATTGATCCAGTTCTTGTTGGACGCCAGATTCTCGGCCCCGCACAGGAACATCTGCCGCAGGAGCCTTGTGTCAATCGTATTCACACTCACGTTGTATTCCTCCAGTATCAGTCGATGACCTTGACGCCTTCGACATAAATGTTGATCTTCTCGATTTCAAGGCCGGTGAATTCTTCCACCTTGTAGCGCACGCTGTCAATCAGGTTGTCCGCTACCGCCGGAATATTGACGCCGTAGGAAACGATGACATGGAAATCGATCACAAGCTTATGATCCTGCGTCAGCGTCACATTGATGCCTCTGGTCATGGAATCCTTTTTCAGAAGACGGAAGACGCCGTCCCTGACGTTGATGCCGGCCATACCAACGATGCCAAAACATTCACTGGCTACGGTTCCCGCATACTGGGCAATAACTTCATTATCAATAGAGATGTTCCCCATATGGGTATTCATGGAAGAAGATTTCATAAAATCACCCGCTCCTTTCCGGAAAAGCAATATCACATTAGATTATAACCGATACGAAACATGAAAGGAAGAGTAAAAATTTTCTTGCAAAACAGTAAGGCTTTTGATAATATACTCATGTTGTGACCCAATTATGAACCGTTAGGAGGTGTTAACATGGCAAAATGCGAAATCTGTGGAAAAGGCGCTCATTTCGGAAATAACGTCAGCCATTCTCATAGAAGATCCAATCGTATCTGGAACTCCAATGTTCAGAGAGTATCTGTCAAGGTTTCCGGCGGAGTCAAGAAGATGAATGTCTGCACAAAGTGCCTTCGCGCCGGTAAAGTAGAGCACGCATAACGCGCTTCTTTATCATCGATAATTTTTTTCCGGAAAAAAATTATAAGTAAAAGCCATCGCTTCGAATCATCCGATTCCCGCGATGGCTTTTTGTTTTCTTTCATATCTCCGGTCTGTTTATCTGCCTGCCTTCGGATCTTCCTCCGGGAACGCCGTCTGTCTTGCTTCCTCATCGGACATCATGTCTCTGCCCTGTTTCGCGGCGACAAATTTATCGACGACTTCCGGCACAAGATCAATCAGTCTGGAGAGACTGTTCTGATCCTTGATATTAACGACCTTCGTATTGCCGTCCTTGATGATCAGAACCGCGGATGGCGTCATCTTCGCGGAGAATCCGCCCGCGCCTTTATTCTTCTTATCGCCGGTATCGGAGCCCGCGGCGCAGCCGATCGTCACATCCGAAAGCGGAATCAGGATGGTCTCTCCGACCCGGATCGCGTTGCCGACCACGGTCTTTGCGCACAGCATTCCGTCTGTCCCCTCCAGAAGAGATTTGATAACACTCGTAAAATCATTTTTGTCAGACACGACCCTCTCCTCTCTGCGCTGCCCGTGCCGCGCCTCTTTCATTTTGGTGCTTCTCCCGTGGTGCCTTTTCCGTGCGCCGCAGGGCGCCTGTCCTTGCCGCCAGCCGGCGGATATCTCTGTCTGTCAGCGCCTCCAGAAGAAGGAGCAGCACCATAAACAAATACAGTCTTCCCTTCGCGTGAAAACGCAGATCGAACCGGTACAGCATAAACTCCGGCTGTATATCAACATGTCCCGCCGTCCACGGGTACAGGATTCCCAGCACTTCGAAAAGCTTCGCGCCCGCGGCAGGATCTCCAAGCCCTGCCGTTCCTTCCACGTTCCATCTTCGCGGAAGCATCAGCTTTGCAAAGCGCCGCAGCAGGCCGGCTGCCTTCCCGACTGCACGTCTGGTATCCGGTCTTCTCCATAGCCTGTATACAGCCTTCATCTTTTTTACAATGCTATCATAGATACCGTGCTTTCGGAATGCATCTTTTCCTTTTGCTGGCGCCTTCTCCTTCTTCTTGCGGGATGCCGCCTGAAACCGCGGATGAAACCAGAGAATCCGCAGATCCGGTTCAACAGACTCCGGGAAATCCAGCCGCAGCCCCAGAAAATGCAATAGCCACGACATCCTCAGATGAACCTTACTGCCATCCAGGAGTCTTTGCGCCTCAAAATCACAGCTTCCGTCCGGATCATGGATTTCTCCCCGGATCTCATAGCGGACAGGGACGAAAAGAATCAGACAGAGGAGCACAAGAACAATTCCAAGAAGAACAAGAAGGAGTTCTTTCAAAACAGAAAGGATGGAAAATATCATTTTCCGCCTCCCTTCCGCTTCCCCGTCTTCGGACGAAAGTGTCCGTGAAAGCCGCGGTCTTCATAATCCTCCGTCCTTCCGTCCGGGAACAGAAGCTTCCGGATATCCGTATCATGGTTTTTATCCAGAGCTTCCTGCACAATCGTACGGACAAGTTCCAGTGCCTGCTCTCTTCCCATGGCAATGCCGACAATGAGCGGCGGATGCTTTTTGTACCACGGCAGCTGCAAAAACGCCGAATGGCACAGTTCCAGCTGATTGTGTCCCTCCGGTGTCCTCGCAGGTTCTCCCTCCGGAAGGTACAGCACATAGACGCTGAGCATCCCGGCCTGATGGGTAAGTCTCCAGCGGACCGCTTCCGGATGCTCGATATTCGGACTGTAGTAAAGGTTCTTCAGAAACCGCATCCGCCTCCTCCTTGCCCCGAACGACAAACTGATTTACTGCCCGCCGGCAGCCTCGGCCGCCTGCATATCCGCTTCCGACCACGCGGCTTCTCCCTGCGCGCCGGCGGTGTTCTGCTGGGTATTTGTCTGCGTTTCCGCACCGGTCTGGGTGCCTGCTGCGCCCTGCTCCGGGGTCAAAGCCCCGTTCTGGGTACCGGCCGCATTCTGGCCGGCGTTCTGCGCACCTTCCGCGGTCTGCTGTCCGGCGGTCTGCGTGCCGTCCGTATTCTGCTGCGCCCCGGTCTGGGTACCTGTCTGCGTTTCCGTTCCGGTCTGCCCGGTTCCCTGCGTGCCCGTAGTCCCCGCTTTGCTTGCCGCTGCCGCGTTCTGTCCGGAGGTATTTGTCGCTCCGCCGCCGACATTCGTATCCGGAATGCCGTCGCCGTTTGTGTCAACCGCATCCGGAATGCCGTCACCGTTCAGGTCAATCGCGTCCATGATACCGTCGCCGTTCGTGTCAATATTGAGTGCGGCGGTATCCTTGCTGCTGCCTTCATCCGCGTTCGATGCTGCGGCTCCTGCGTTGTCCGGAATGCCGTCGCCGTCATGATCGTTGATGACATGAACATAGTTCGCGTCGTCATCTTCGCCCGGCTTGGGTGTGTAACCGAAGTAAGTATCCAGAATATCCCGTACCGCAGGCACCGCATACGCGCCGCCGGACCCCGCGGTCTTTTCCATGATAATGGTCACAGCTACTTTCGGATGGCTGTCGTCATACGCGTAACCTGTGAACCATACGTTGGAATCCGAGGTATTCGTTGAGAATTCGGCCGTGCCTGTTTTGCCGGCAGCGTTATAAGGGCGCGTGCTGAGCTTGGTCGCTGTTCCGTTCATGACAACTTCCCGCATGAACTCCTGCATCTTCTGCGCAACTTCCGAAGACATGACGGTTCTGTAATTTTCCGGTTTTGTCTGCGACAAAACAGTCCCACTCGCCGACGTCACTTTATCAACGACGGTTGCCTTGTGTACGACACCGCCGTTTGCGATGGCCTGTGTGATCATATTAAGATGCAGCGGGGACATCAGCGTCTTCCCCTGACCGATCGAGAGCTGCATAACCTCCTTTGTCGGGGTGCTGTCATCCAGTACATACGAGCTGACCGCGCTCTCCATATCATAGGGCAGCTTTTCTCCGAACATCATTTTGTTCAGTGTCGTCTTAAACGCGTCCCGGTTCAGGGAAGAGCCGATCGTCGCAAACGAAGAGTTACATGACTCGGCAAAAGACGCTTTCAGATCGACCTTTCCGTGTACCTCCCAGTGATAGCAGTTGATCATTTCCCCATCGATGGTCGTATAGCCCGGGCAGTCAAAAGTATATGCCATCGCTTTGTTCATGTCCTCATCCATGAACTCGATCGCGTCAAAAATCTTGAACGTCGATCCCGGCGCATACAGCCCCTGCGAGACACGGTTCACCATCGCTCCGTCTCCGATGCTGCCGACATATTTATCCCAGTCCGCGTTGACTTTTTCAGGATCAAAATCAGGGTTCGAAACCATGGCAAGAATCCGTCCGGTTTCGGCTTCGCTGACGATCACGGCACCTTTATGATTTCCCAGAGCGTTCTGACAGGCTTTCTGCAGCTTCACATCAAGCGAAGTATAAACGTCATTGCCGGGGTACAGCTCGTTCTTGTCATCATAGGCAGCTTTTTCCGGCAGTGTAAGATCGGAGTGAATCAGCTGGTAGTTTTCCAGCTTCTCAACGCCGCTGCCTCCCTTTGCCGTGTATCCGATCACATGGGAAAACAGCTTGCCCTGCGGATATTCCCGGACCTGTTTTCCGTCATCACTGACCTTGGACTGCGCGAGAACTTCACCATCCGCAGAGAGGATCTTACCGCGCAGATTCTTGGAAAGCATCGCACTTTCACGCCCGTTATACTCATTTTCAAGAAGCTTCCTGTCATTTCCGGCTGTATAGGCGACCATGTACACAAGCATCGAAACGAACATAGCCGTCAGAATACCGCCGGAAATGAAAATCTGCTTCCGGACTCTTTTTTTCTCGGCTTTTTTCCGGGGAGAGCCGGAGCTGCTTTCTCTGCGGCTTCTATTATCCGGGTAGTATGTCATAAACTTGTTCCTCCCAAAGAGGCGGCTTTGTTTCAGTCACCATAGCGCCTTCGGTTTACAGCGTCATACCGGCGGTAATCATGACTTTCTCCGTAAGCATATCGCTCATCGGAAAAGTCCGGAATCCGCCTGCGGAACTGCCGGTTTGAAGAATACATACTTCTGCTTTCCGCAAGCCTTCTGCGCTCCAGCCGCTTGCGCTGCTCAATTTTATCCGCGCGCAGCATATACATTGTTTCAATACCGGTAAACAGTATCAGCGTCGATAAAATAGAACTTCCCCCGTAACTGACAAGCGGCAGCGTAACACCGGTCAGCGGGATGAACTTGGTCTGCCCGCCGAGTGTGAGGAACGCCTGAAAGCCGTAAACGACAGCAGACCCGAAAGCCAGCAGTCTGTAAAACCGGTCCGCGAAGGTCATGGAGAGCGAGAGCATATGCATAAAGCAGTTGACGCACAGAAGTACTACACAGATGCCGATGATGATACCAAACTCCTCGCAGACGGCCGCGAAGATAAAATCGGATTCGACAAACGGAATTTTATCCGGCTGCCCCTGCCCCAGGCCAGCGCCGAAAGGCCCGCCGGCACCGATCGCAAAAAGTGCCTGTGTGATCTGATAACCGATCGAATCAATCAGACTCCACGGGTCCAGAAATGCCTGTACTCTCTGCTGAATGTGGCTGAAAAAGTGATACAGCACAACAGAGGCAAGCGCCAGCGCGCCGAAGCCTCCGGCAAGGATGATCCATTCGTCCAGCGCCATATAGGCCATAAAAATAAAAACCATATAGAAGATCAGCCCGCTGCCGAGGTCTTTGGACCCGATCAGGACAAGCACATGTGCCGCCGCAAACGCTGTAATGACAGCCAGTTCTCTCAGATCCTGTACGTTCCGGAGCGTGCTTGCAAGGAACAGAAGATACAGGATCTTTACAAACTCCGAAGGCTGAAAAGTCAGTCCGAAGATCGTATACGTGATATTGGCGCCAAGTGTTGTCGAGCCAAGAAGCATAACAATGGAAAGAGCGCCGACGCCCAGCACCGCATAGATATATCCCGGCTTCTTCAGAAGATAAAATTTCTTCCGGAATAGCGGCAGCGCGAACGCGATGACAAAACCGGCGCAGACCATGACAAACTGTTTCATGGCACGCGTGATATCGAGTCTGGACAAGATAATAATGCCGACACTGATCAGCATGCACATATTGTTGAACAGCGGCATATGCGCATGGCGGAACATATTCTGATACAAAAGATTCACACCGAGAAAGACAACGGTATGCGCAAGACACAGCAGGATATAGCGGACATTATCAAGCGCCACAAACAGTGTAAAATAGCTCAGGATCTGAAAGGCCAGCATCAGAACAAGTTCCGCGGAAGAAAGCGCGCGGCGCATTTCAACGTCACGGTCCTGATTTTTCAGCAGCAGAAAAAATGCCACCAGCGTATACGCGATGACAATTCCCGCAATTCCGTATTTGGTCAGTGCCAGAATATATGTTCTCATCCGATATTAAATCGCGCCTTTCCTGTAATGGCCGGCGGTAAAGCCATCCCTGCAGAGAAGCTCCGTAACTTCTTCCGCAGTTTCCCCACGCGTTCTGGGGGAACAGTTCTCATCCAACAGCTTTTCATATGCGTGTACGACGCCGCGCAGTACGGAGGCCGGCTCGTCTGTGAAACAAAGAAGCTTCCTGCCTGTCCGGGTAAAAGTCTGATCCGTACTGTAATTATGAAGTGAAACCGGAACACTGTTATAAATTATATTCATGCAGTGGCTGCATTCACAGCGAACGGGGAAACATTTGCCCATTCTGTCTTTCAGATACGCCGTCTCGGCGTTTGCCGCCGCGCAGCATCCGGCAGTCTTGCGGACACAGTTTGCAGTCATCATAAGAGGCACCCGTCCGTATGTAAAGAGCAGTTCCCGCGACGAGAGAGTACCGTCAAACGTTTCCAGGAGCTCTGTCCGGTTCAGTTCCAGTGGAAGGACAGCACCGTCTGCACAGGAAAGCACTGCTTCCTGTGCCTCCCTGTTCCAGTGATACAAAGGACTGTCCACAATAACTCTTCCATCATAATCTTTTTCGTGGAAAAATTCCAGCTCTTCCGGATTTCTTAAGAAAAAGCCCTGTACCTCTTCCCGAAGCAGCTTGTACGCCTTCTCCATCCACGGACGGTCACTCTCCCGGAAAATATAAGGCATCGCGGCAAAAACCGGAACGTCCTTTTCTTTTTGAAGTGTGCGCACATAACCGCAAATTCCGTTTTCCCCGGTGCCGGACGGAATCGTTCTGCAGCGCTCTCCGCGGAACGGGAAGGCGCCGCTCCTTCCGCCGCCGGCCGGAGAGTCCTTGCAGTCTTCAGAAAGTTCAAGGACCAGAAGATCCGTAAGCGGTGTGTCTAAAAGAACGGCGGCGATTTTCCCACCGGCATTCGCAGGGCCTTCGCCGCTCTCTTCGGACACTTCCCCGCATACTTCTAAAAGCTGCTGCATCGTGCTTACCATGATCCAGAGACCCGAAGGCCCCGCCGATGTCGTGCCACGTTTGCTTTCTTTCAAAGAAGAACCTTCCGAAGACAGAACGCCAGACGGAGCAGACGCTTCCGCGGTATGCTCTCCACCGGCTGTGTTTTGCAGTAACAGCCTGTCCGCAAGCTCCGAAAGCGCGTTCCTTCGCAGGGCATTGATCGAAGAGGCCGGCAGAAATGATGCGTTGTCCGTTTCAACAATGACTTTATCAAGAAGAAATGGTGTGTCTCCTGTCTTCTTGAGCCTTTCCCGCAGGGCCTCTTCGGAAACCGGCTGATTTTTCGCGGGCTGGACCGTTTCTCCGGTCACGCGTACCGAAAGACCGGAATTTCCCGGAACCGTCACCTCGAGCGCGGCAGGCTTTCCCTGGATAAAAAACACCTTCCCGCGGGCAGTGATTTTCCGGTCCCGGTCCAGATACTTCTTCTTAATGTCTGAAAGCAGCTGCTCGTCGGCTCCCGCGTAGCAGGACTGCGAGAGCGTCACCATGTCCGCGCCGTTTCGTTTTTCGTAATATCCGCAGCCAAGTTCCTGGCGGATATAGAGTGAGAGCAGATGCTGACGGTCCTTCGCATCGATCTTCCAGGGCTCTTTTCTTCCTGCGGCATCCCATCCATAGAAACGGTCAATATACTTGCGATAGATGGCTGTTGTTCCGGCTGCGTATTCCGGCTTTTTCATGCGGCCCTCAATCTTGAAAGAGTCAATGCCGCTGTCCATCAGCTCCGGAAGAATATCCAGAACGCACATGTCCTTCATGGAGAGCGGATAACAGTCTTTATCCGACAGCGCAGTGCACCCGTCGCTGTCCAGGATCGTAAAAGGCAGTCTGCAGGTTCCGGCACAGCGGCCTCTGTTTCCGCTCCTGCCGCCGAGGAAGCTCGACATCAGACACCGACCGGAGTAGGAATAACACATCGCGCCGTGAATAAAAGTTTCAATTTCGATTCCTTCGTTCTTCAGAAGCCGGATCTCTTCAAGAGAAAGCTCTCTGGCCGGCACGATCCGGCAGACGCCGAGCCGCTTTAAATAGCGGACCGCTTCCTTTGTTGTTACGGACAGCTGCGTGCTGGCATGCAGAAGAAGGCCGGGGCACGCCTTCCGGAGGCGCCGCATAACACCGAGATCCTGCACAATCACGCCGTCCAGCCCCTTCTCATAAAGGCCCCGTACAAAGGAGGTAAGCTCGTTCAGTTCTCTTTGTCTGGTCAGCGTATTGACGGTTAAATAGACTTTTACGCCATACAGATGTGCGGTCCGGATTGCCGTTTCCAGCTCTTCCTGTGTAAAATTATCGGCATAGGCTCTGGCACCGAATTTCTGTCCTGCCAGATAGACCGCGTCCGCGCCCGCGTTCAACGCTCCGCGGAACGCGTCCATACTTCCCGCCGGTGCCAGCAGCTCAACTTTATGCATACGAATTCCTTTCAACTCTGCATTAAGAAAGGAGAGCGCAGGTAAATACTCGTGCACTCTCCCCAAAACAGATTTCTTCTTACCCTCTTCCGGCAGCATCAAGGCGATGCGATGCGGCCTTCGCACGCGGATCCGCGCTCAGCTGCGGCTTTTCTTGTCTTCTTCCCGCGTTTTCATCTCCGTTTCAAGACGGATGATTTTCTTCGCGCTCTCGTCAAGATCCCTCTCGGTCTGCCGGAGCTTCTTCTCCGTGCTGTCCAGCTTCATCTGTGAAGTGACCAGCTCATGCTTGACATCATAAAGATCCTTCTCCTTCTGCCGGAGCTCCTCGCGCAGATCTTCACTCTCCTTGCGCGCATGAAAATAATCATCCGCGATATTGATCTGCATCAGCGTATTCCGGTAATCCGTATTCAGCTTGATATAGCCTTCGTTCTTACCGAACTCCGCAATCTTGCCGTTCAGATAGGAGGCAATTTTCTGGAGGTATTCTTCACTGGCATAGCCGGCCAGCGTATAGACCTTGCCGTCAATAATTACTTCCGCGCTTGTCTTTGATGCCATTTCTTACCTCCGGAAACTTTGAATGAATCGAACTGATTATATATCAGCGTCCTCTGGTAATTCAAGGTTTAAATGCCGGTATGCCAGGGGCGTCGCCATCCGGCCTCTGGGTGTCCGGCAAAGCAGACCGTTCTGCAAAAGATACGGCTCAATCACATCTTCGACTGTCCCCGCGTCCTCGCCGATCGCCGCGGCAAGCGTGTCCAGTCCTGCAGGGCCTCCGCCGAAGTTCTGAATCAGCGTCCGCAGAATTCTCTGATCGCTCCGGTCCAGCCCCATACTGTCAATGTCCATCATATCCAGCGCGGTTCTTGCGATTTCCTCTGTGATTTTTCCGTCATAGCGGACCTGTGCGAAATCCCGTACCCTTTTCAGAATTCTGTTCGCAAGCCGCGGTGTGCCGCGGCTTCTCCTCGCCATTTCCAGAGCACCCTGTTCTTCCACGTCGACATGCAGTTTATCCGCGGAGTTCAGGATGATCTTCTCCAGCTCGGGGACCTGATAAAACTCAAGACGGTTCAGCATGCCGAAGCGGTCTCTTAAGGGCGCTGATAAAAGGCCCGCCCGCGTCGTTGCACCAACCAGCGTGAACCTTGGCAGATTCAGACGGATTGACCTTGCCGCCGCGCCTTTACCGATCATAATATCGATGGCGAAATCCTCCATCGCGGGATAAAGCACTTCCTCAACCTGTTTGTTCAGCCGGTGAATTTCATCGACAAAGAGGATATCTCCCTCTTTAAGGCCGTTTAAAATCGCCGCCATTTCTCCCGGCTTTTCGATCGCGGGACCGCTCGTCACTTTAATATGAACGCCCATTTCATTGGCGAGGATCTGGGCCAGCGTTGTTTTGCCAAGGCCCGGCGGCCCGTAAAACAGCATGTGGTCTAAAGGCTCCCCTCGCAGCTTCGCTGCGTCAATGGCGATCCTGACACTCTCTTTGATTTTCTCCTGCCCAATATAGTTATCCAGCGTCTGCGGGCGAAGCGTGTTCTCGATATTCGAGTCTTCTTCCGTAAAGCCGGTTTCAATCATGCGTCTTTCCATAAATGCTGCAGTTCCATCTTCAATGATTCATATCCTCGTCATCTGGTTCAAGACTGTCCGGAATTCCGTCGCCGTCCGTATCCTCCGCATCCCGCATCTGCGCGTCAATGGCGCCCATGTTCTCCCGCGCGTAGACGTGATTGCGGCGCCTCGACTCTTCCACCATGTCGGAAAGCATTTCCTTTACTTCTCTTGGATTTTTAATGTTGAGGATATCGAAATTTTTCATCGTCTTGTCGGAAGAATCACAGTGGATGGTCCCCGTGTGCAGAATCCGCTGCCAGAGGGATTCCGTCAGCGTGATATCCGAAATGCGGTACAGGCGGATCTCGTCATCCCTGCGGTTTAAAAAGCCGGTTGTAATATAAAGGATATCCGGAGATGTTTCGTACACTGTAAACGTCCAGGGAAGTCCGAAAGCATTTCTTTTTCTGTCGTGCCAGAGCGATTTTGCATGGATCATGAGAAACCTCCTCTATCCTAAATATCGAAGTGCCTGACTAAGAAGCGTCTGCGTATCCTGCGCGCCGTCCGTTTCTGCCTTCTTCACTGCCTTTACCGCGTCAAGGCGCGCGTAGCCGAGCGCCGTCAGCGCCTCGAGCGCGTCCGCAGCCGCGGTTCCCTCTTCCGCCAGCGGTCCTGTAACCACAGCCTCCGCGGCTTCCTCCGTGCCGGATACGGGGAACCTCTGCATCTTGTCGCGCAGATCGATAACAAGCCGTTCCGCGGTCTTTCTGCCGATGCCGGGTGCTTTCGAAAGCGACTTCGCGTCGCCTGAAAGAATCGCGAAACGAAGATCGTCGGCGCCGAGGCTGGATAACAGAGACAGTCCGCCCTTCGGACCGATACCGCTGACGGTAATCAGCTGCCGGAACAGCGAAAGCTCGTCTTTCGACGGAAAACCATACAGCACCATTGCGTCTTCCCGCAGATACAGATAAGTAAACAGCGTCACTGCATCGCCTCCGGCGCCGGAAAGCATCGCCGCCGTCTGCGCGCTGACAAGCACCTCAAAGCCGATGCCGTTCACATCAAGGACAACACTGTCCCCGTTATTTTCCGCTATTATTCCTCGTAATCTGGAAATCAAACCGTGACCTCGCTTGTATAAACTGCTTCCAGTGTACCATAAACAGAACACTTTGTTCGAATTTCTTGTTTGACTTGCCGGCAGGAGTGAAAAAGGATATGCTGAAATACGTAAAATCAATTGGAAAGGACATCGAAACAATGCGGCTGATCTTTGTCCGGCACGCGGAGCCGGATTACGAACATAACACTTTGACACAGAAGGGATTTCGCGAGGCAGAGCTTCTTGCGCCGAGGGCAGCAGGCTGGAACGCCTGCCGGTATTTCACATCACCTCTTAACAGGGCGAAGCTGACCGCAGCGCCGGCCCTGTCTCTTCTTGGAAGGGAAGCCGAGATTGTTCCATGGATACAGGAATTCTCCTACATGGTGACAGATCCCGTAACAGGCCGCGTCGGCGTGCCGTGGGATTTTATGCCGGCATACTGGACAGAACAGGAAGAACTGCATGACCGACATCGCTTCTACCGGCATCCTGTTCTTTCGTCAAACCCTGAATATGAACCGGCTGTCATGGCGCTTCGGAAAGGCCTTAACGAAATTCTCGCCGGTTACGGCCTGACCCGGTGCGGCGACTATTACAGACATGATCCAGCGGTGAACTGCGATGTGACACTCGCCTTTTTCGCGCATCTTGGCGCAAACTGCGAAGCGATAGGTTATCTGCTTGGCATCTCGCCGCTTGTTTTACAGCAGACACTTTATCTGGCGCCCTCCTCGGTCAGCGTTCTGAACTCCGAAGAGCGTATAAAGGGTGAGCTGATGTTCCGCGCGCAGTTCATCGGAGATACTTCGCACCTTACTTCTTCCGGAGAGCCCGTTTCCATGATGGGTTCCTTCTCGGAGAGCATCCTGCAGGAGACTCCCCGGAAGGAAGATACTTCACTTTGAATTCACATAATTAATCAGTCCGCCGGCATCTATGATTTTCTGCATGAACGGAGGAAACGCCTGCCCCCGGAAGGTCTTCCCGGTCGTTTCATCGGTAATCATACCGCTTTCAAAATCCACGGATACAATATCGCCTTCCCGAATCTCCCGCGCTGCTTCAGCGCACTCTACAATCGGCAGTCCGATATTAATGGCGTTCCTGTAGAAAATTCTGGCGAACGTCGGCGCGATTACACAGCATACGCCGGCAGCCTTGATCGCAAGCGGCGCGTGTTCCCGCGAAGAACCGCAGCCGAAGTTTTTGCCGGCGACGATAATATCACCGTTCCTTACCTTGCCCGCAAAAGACGCGTCAATATCTTCCATGCAGTGCGCGGCGAGAACTTCAGGCTCGGACGATGCCAGATATCTTGCCGGAATAATCACGTCCGTATCTACATTTTCGCCAAAACAGAATACCCGTCCTTCAGCTTCTTTCATATGTGCCTCCTGTAAACGCCGTAGGATCGGCGATTTTTCCGCAAAGAGCGCTGGCCGCCGCTGTTGCGGGGCTTGCCAGATAAATCTCGGATGTCACATCGCCCATTCTTCCGACAAAATTACGGTTCGTTGTTGAAACACACCTTTCGCCTGCCGCGAGGATTCCCATGTATCCGCCAAGGCACGGTCCGCAGGTCGGTGTCGATACAACTGCGCCCGCCTCGAGGAAGGTCTTAATCAGCCCCTCTTCCATTGCCTGCAGATAGATTTTATTGGTCGCGGGGATCACAATGCAGCGCATTCCCTTCGCGATATGTCTGCCCTGCAGGATCATCGCGGCAGCACGCAGATCACTGATTCTGCCGTTCGTGCAGGAGCCGATAACGACCTGATCAACCGGGATGTCCGGAATATCATCGAATGTCCTTGCGTTTTCCGGCAGGTGCGGAAAGGCGACCGTGGGTTTGATCTTTGAAAGATCAATCTCGTATTCCGCCGTATATTCGGCGTCCGCGTCCGCTTCAAAGATCTTTCCGGGCCGGGCTCCATGTTCTTTCTCATACGCAAGTGCGGCCTCGTCTACCGGGAAGATGCCGTTCTTCGCGCCGGCTTCAATAGCCATATTGCAGATTGTAAAACGGTCATCCATGCTGAGGGAAGCAACACCTTCGCCTGTAAACTCCATCGACTGGTATAGCGCGCCGTCAACGCCGATCATTCCGATGATGTGCAGAATCACATCCTTGCCGGAAACCGGAGGCTGCAGGGAGCCTTTTAAAAGAAAGCGGATCGCGGAAGGAACCTTGAACCACGCCTTTCCGGAAGCCATGCCGGCTGCCATATCGGTGGAGCCCACGCCGGTCGCGAACGCGCCCAGAGCACCGTATGTGCAGGTATGCGAATCAGCGCCGATAATAACGTCTCCCGGAGAAACAAGTCCGCGTTCCGGCAGCAGCGCGTGCTCGATGCCCATTTCTCCGACCTCGAAATAATTTGTGATCCGGTTTTTTCTGGCGAATTCCCGCACGCATTTGCAGTTTTCCGCCGACTTGATATCCTTGGCAGGTACAAAATGGTCCGGTACCAGAGCGATTTTATCCTTATCAAATACGCCCTTTTTCGTGAAGCGGTCCATCTCGCGGATCGCGACAGGCGCGGTAATGTCATTTCCAAGAACGAGATTCAGCTCCGATTCAATCAGATCTCCCGCGCGGACACTGTCAAGCCCCGCGCCGGCAGCAAGAATCTTCTGCGTCATAGTCATTCCCATCATCGAAACCTCCGTTGTTAAAAAAGAGCAGGGAAAAGTTCCCTGCTCCCGTAATTACACGTGCCCCCGATCAGTTGTTGATCAGCTTGTCGGACTCGTTGTTCCAGCTGTAAAGTTTGCGGATCTCTCTGCCGATCTCTTCGGAAGGATGCGCAGCCGCCTTTTTCTTCATCGCCTGGAAGTGAATCTGTCCGTTGTTCATGTCCTGAATGAACTCGGAAGCGAATGTGCCGTCCTGAATGTCGGAAAGGACTTTCTTCATGGCTTCCTTGACAGCCGGCGTCACAATCTTGGGTCCGGTTACATAATCGCCGTATTCCGCTGTGTTGGAAATCGAATATCTCATGCCCGCGAAACCGGACTGATAAATCAGATCGACAATCAGCTTCATCTCGTGGATGCACTCAAAGTACGCATTGCGGGGATCATAACCTGCTTCGCACAGCACCTCAAAGCCGGTCTGCATCAGCGCGCATACGCCGCCGCAGAGAACTGCCTGCTCACCGAACAGATCCGTTTCGGTCTCTGTCTTGAACGTTGTCTCCAGAATGCCTGCGCGCGCGCCGCCGATCGCCGCGCCATACGCAAGTGCCATATCGAGCGCCTTGCCTGTCGCGTCCTGCTCTACGGCAACGAGCATCGGTGTTCCCTTGCCTTCCTGATACTCCGAACGTACGGTATGTCCGGGAGCCTTCGGCGCGATCATTGTTACATCAACGTCCTTGGGAGGAACAATCAGCTTGTAGTTGATGTTGAAGCCATGCGCGAACATCAGCATATCGCCGGCCTTTAAGTTCGGCTCAACGTCTTTCTTGTACATGGCAGCCTGTTTCTCATCGTTAATCAGGATCATGATGATATCAGACTCTTTGACTGCCTGCGCTGTCGGCAGAACGGTCAGTCCCTGCGCTTCTGCCTTTGCCTTCGACCTTGAGCCCTCATAGAGACCTACGACAACGTCACAGCCGGAATCCTTGAGGTTCAGCGCATGCGCGTGACCCTGGGAGCCATAGCCGATGATGCAGATCTTCTTTCCCTCGAGCAGGGATATGTTACAGTCTTCCTGATAGAAAATTCTAGCTTCCGCCATTTTTCATTCCTCCATAATTGCTGTTCTATATCTTCCGAATGCCGCCTGTGCGGTACCCGGGATATACGCTGCGTCAGTGAATCCTCTTTCCGTCCCTGTCATACATCGGACGGACAGCGCCGTTCTCATCGATATCGAGGACGTTCTTTACGCCCCGTCCGAGACCGGCGACGCCGGTGCGCGCAATTTCAAGAATCTCATACCCGTCCAGCAGGCGGACAAACGCTTCAATCTTCTCCTGTCCTCCTGTCACCTCGATCATCAGGCTCTCCGGCGCCACATCTATGATGCCCGCGCGGAAAATATTGGCAAGCGCGATAACGCCCTGCCTCTGCGCGTCCGTGCACGCGACTTTAATCATCGCGAGCTCTCTGTAAACCGACTCCTCCGGGCGCAGCTCATGGATGTCACGTACGTCAATCAGCTTGCGCAGCTGTTTCTCAATCTGATCAAGGATGTCATCATCTCCGGAAGCCACAATCGTAATTCTTGTAATCAGAGGATTCGCGGTTGTGCCGGCTGTGATGGATTCAATATTGTACCCGCGTCTTGAAAAAAGCCCCGAAATCCGGCTCAGTACACCGGAAGTATTGTCTACCAGGAGCTGAAACACTTTTCTGTGCATCTCTTCCATAATCCTACCTCGTGCGGGAATCTGTGCATTCATATGTATTCTGTTGCAAGTGGTATACAGAAATCGTATGAATGACGATTGCACCTATTATAGGCTCGCTATTTGCAAATTGCAACGGCCGTGACGGCATTGTTCCATTTCAATTTCATATGTTCCATATGAAAAATGTATTATAAAGTCTCAGTCTTTTCCGCTCTCGCTGCATTTTGTCACGGCAAGCGTTCCTGTTCTTGTGATTTCCACAATCCGGATTGTTTTGAATGTATCCAGAAACATCTGGACGCGTTCCGGCGTATCACAGATCTGAATGGTCATCATGGATCCCGACATATCCACGATCTGCGCGCCCATAATCGAACAGTTCTCCATGATGTCGCGCCGGTTTGTCCTGTTATAGTGCACTTTGATCAGCATCAGCTCTCTGCTGACAGCTTCCTGCTCGGAAAACGTCTTGACCTTGATGACATCCAGCTTTTTGTTCAGCTGTTTTTCGATCTGCTCGAGTGTTTTGTCATCTCCCGAAGAAACAATAACCATATGAGAAACCGTATGATCATCGGTTTCTCCTACAGCCAGCGAATCGATGTTAAAACACCGCCGCCAGAAAAGCCCCGCGACTTTGCACAGTACGCCGGCCCGGTTTTCAACCAGTACAGAATAAATCCGTTTCATTCCATTCCTCCAACCTCAGGCCAGCGCGTCTTTGCTGACATTTACTTCCATAAGAACACTGTTTCCGCTTCCAAGAAAACGCCGGACCGTGTCCTGTATGTCCGCGTTATCGGTGAGGCGGATATATTCCATATCATAAGCGCCGGTCAGGTATTCCAGCTTCGGGTACACGCCAAGATCCGTAACGGCAAAGCGGTCATGCAGATGCAGGTGCTGATACTGACGCACGAGCCCCAGAGTATTATTGCGCAGAACTACAATTTTTGCGGGGATCTTATACTGCCGCATGGTTGCAAGTTCCATCATGGACATCTGGAAACCGCCGTCTCCGCAGACCGCGATGACCTGTCTGTCCGGATCTGCCAGCTGCGCTCCCATTGCGGCAGGCAGCGCGTAGCCCATGGTTCCCATGCCGCCGCTGGTTAAGAACCTGCCTTCGCGGATAACGCTGTTCGTGCAGGACCAGAGCTGATTCTGTCCCACATCCGCCACATAGACCGCATTCTCGTCCATTGCTTCCGAAAGCGCGTGGATGAACGCTGCAGGATTCACGCAGCCGTCCGGGTTCTTTTTCCCGCGCGCCTCTTCCTTCTGCTCCTTCCACTGCTTCCGATACGCGCAGAGCTGCGAAATGAAATCATCGCAGCTGACCCTGATGTCTTCTTTCAAAAACGCCCGCAGAACATGCGCGACATCTCCGACAAGCGGAATCGTCGGCCCCGCGTTCTTTCCGATTTCCGCGGGGTCCACATCAATGTGAACCAGAATCTTGTCTTTGAGTATGAGATCCGGCTGGGAAATCGAGCGGTCCGCGACTCTCGCGCCGATCATGATGATCATGTCCGCTTCGTTCATCGCGCGGTTTCCGCAGGCGTCACCGTTGTTACCGACCATGCCGAAGAACAACGGATGATCCGTCGGAAGAACGCCAAGCCCCATCATCGTGCAGACGACCGGAATATTATATTTTTCCGCGAAAGCCCGCACCAGAGGCGCCGCGTCCGAAAGAAAGGTTCCGCCGCCGGCACACAGAATCGGCCTCTTCGCCTTCGACAGCTCCGAAATGACCTTTTTGATCTGCACCGCGTGTCCTTCGACGGTCGGCTTGTACGTACGCATTTTCACTTCTTCCGGATAGGAAAAATGCGAGAGCTTCGCATGCTGCACATCAACAGGCACATCGATCAGAACAGGCCCCTTCCGTCCTGTCGTCGCGATTGTAAAGGCTTCCTTCATGATTCTCGGAATATCCTGCGCGTCGCGCACAATATAGCTGTATTTAACGAAGGATTCGCAGGCGCCGGAAATATCCGCTTCCTGAAAAACATCACTACCCATCAGCGTCGAATCCACCTGCCCCGTAATACAGATGAGCGGGATACTGTCGGCGAATGCCGTCGCGATACCGGTAATCAGATTTTCGGCTCCGGGTCCGCTCGTCACAGCGACGACGCCCGGACGCCCGCTGATTCTGGCGTAGCCGCTCGCCGCGTGGGCGGCGTTCTGCTCCTGCCGGATCAGGACCGAATGAATCTTCTTATCGTACAGGCTGTCAAACAAAGGGGCAATCGCAACCCCCGGATAACCGAACACATATTCTACCTTCTCATTTAACAAACACTTAGCAATTGCTTCCGCACCTGTCATTTTGAATCTCCGCACAATTATCAATAATTTCGTCTGTCCTGTCTTTCGTGTATCAGTGCCCGAAAAGCTTCGCCAGAGGCGATACCACGTCACTGAGTGCCTTGATCGAGTCGTTCAGGCGGTCAAAATCTATCTCGCTGATTTTCGTAACCGCGTTCGTCAGATTGCCGGAATTGTCCGCGACAAGCGTATCGACATCTTTCATGATCGCGTCAATGTTATTCAGCGTATTCTGCGCAGCCAGGGCTGTATCCTGTACGTCACGCATCACAGCCGATGCCTTGGGCAGAAGAAAAACAGCGCAGAAGAAAAGAATGGCCGCAATACACCAGCCTGCTGCCGCAGCCGCTTTCTGCGCCGCCGCGGTCTTTTTCTGCTCCTGCAGAATCTGCTCCAAAAGTTCGTGGTCACTCTGCTGCGGCGCTTCCTGCGCCTTATTGACGGTATCCGGCTGCCCGCTGTTCATTTCCGGCATCATGTTCCTCCCTGCCATTTTCTTTCTGCTGCGGCATTTCCTCCGCTTCGGGTATAAACAACCAGATTTTATCATCTTTACCATGGCGCTTCAATGCTGCATAGATGACAGGGCGTTGATGTTTTGCTATACTTCCTGATAATAGAGACTGAGATCGGGGTACTGCGATATGGTCAAGAGGACAATCAGATCCGCCGCCACTGTTATACTGGTTCTCGCACTGCTGGTTCTTTCCGGGTGCGGCGCCAACGGGCAGGTAAAGGCGATGGAGGATTATAAATCAGGGCTTACTTCCATATGTGATCAGCTGGCTGCATGTAATGACACGCTGAAGGGAATTGATCCGGAATCGGAGGACGCGCAGAAGCTCCTGCTTTCGACCGTCGATGACATCGCGCGTCTTTTCAATGAGGCGGCGCAGCTGCCGGCGCCGGACGGGTACAGCAGGGTGCAGGAAACCGCGAAGTCGGCCGCCGGCAGAATGCAGGAGGCAAATGAAGCTTATCATAAAGCCTTTGAAGCAGACACCTTTGATCAGAAAGCCTTTAAGCAGGCGCAGGAAGCCTATCACGATGCAAACGGACAGCTGCAGGATCTTCTGTCGCTCCTGCATTCCTCTGCGCGCGACTGATTCCGCTTCCACCGATTCATATGGAAACGGCCGGAGCATCGATCTCCGGCCGTTTCTGTGCGTTTCATGTCATGCCTTGTATTTCACAAGCATAAATTTTTTCTTGCCGCGCTTTACGAGCATCCCGTTCTTCATCTGCTCTTTCGTGTAGGTCTTTTTGAAATCGTCAATCCGCACACCGTCCGCTGTCACGCCTCCCTGTTGTACATTCCGTCTTGCCTCCGCTCTGGAGGGGGCAAGCTCCGCCTTGACGAGAATGTTCAGAATGTCAATCGTTCCGTCTTCCTGGAAATCTTCGTCCGAAAGCACCTTTTCCGGAACATTCGCACCTTCCACGGGGCCCGCGCCGCCAAACAGGGCCTGTGCGCCCGCTTCCGCCTTTCTCGCCTCATCTTCGCCGTGAACTAACGTTGTCAGCTCATGCGCGAGAATCTTCTTGGCCTCGTTCAGACGGCTCCCTTCCCAGTGGTCCATCTCGTCAATCTGTTCAAGGGGCAGGAAGGTCATCATGCGGAGGAACTTCAATACATCCGCGTCGTCGACATTTCTCCAGTACTGGTAGAAGTCATACGGTTTTGTTTTATCGGGATCCAGCCAGACCGCGCCGCCTGCTGTTTTGCCCATCTTTGTACCGTCATGCTTGAGGAGAAGGGATATCGTCATCGCGTACGCGTCTTTGGAAAGCTTCTTCCGGATCAGGTCAATGCCGCCCAGCATATTCGACCACTGATCATCGCCGCCGAACTGCATCTGGCAGCCGTAATCCTGATACAGTCTGTAAAAGTCGTAGCTCTGCATCAGCATGTAGGAGAACTCAAGAAATGAAAGGCCGTCCTTCATCCGGTTGACATAACATCTCGCGCGGAGCATCTCGTTCACATTAAAACACGGCCCGATATCCCGCATGAAATCAAGGAAATTCAGATTCCGGAGCCAGTCAGCATTATTTACGATCTGCGCCTTTCCGGGTCCGAAATCGATGAAGCGGCTCATCTGTTTACGGAAGCACTCTACGTTATGATCGATCGTTTCCACCGTCATCATCTTGCGCATGTCCGAACGTCCCGAAGGATCGCCGATCATGGCCGTTCCGCCGCCGACAAGCGCAATCGGGTGGTTGCCTCTTTCCTGCATTCTCTTCATCAGAAGCAGCGCCATGAAATGGCCGACATGCAGAGAATCCGCGGTAGGATCAAAGCCGATATAAAACGTCGCCCTGCCGTTATCGATCAGCTCCGCGATCTCCTTCTCGTCGGTCTGCTGCGCCAGAAGTCCTCTGGCCTTTAATTCTTCGCTTAATTTCATTCCCTGTTCCATCTGAATGTACTCCCTCTATGTTTCTGCGCCGGATTACCGGCATTTTCTTTCGTGTGACAATATGTTATTTCTTCCACGCAAGGCTGTTGATTTCGACCTTGCGGTCCCGGAGCATCAGATCCTGCACTGCCTCGGACGGATTCTTTCCCTCAAACAAAACCGCGCATACCTGATCGATAATCGGTGTCTCGATACCGTATTTTTCCGACATCTGTCTGGCTGCCTTCGCGCTGTAGACGCCTTCCACGACCTGCTGCACTTCCTTCATTGCTTCATCCGCGGTTTTTCCCTGTCCAATCAGAATGCCGGCTCTGCGGTTTCTGGAATGCATCGACGCGCAGGTAACGATCAGATCGCCGATACCGGTCAGACCGGAGAAAGTTTCAAAACTGCCGCCGGCAGCAATTCCGAGTCTCGCGATCTCATGGATCCCTCTGGTAATCAGCGCTGCCTTTGTATTGTCACCGTAGCCCAGTCCGTCCGCAATGCCGGCGGCAAGCGCGACGACATTCTTAAGCGACGCGCCGATCTGCATGCCGAGGACATCCGGGCTCGTATAGACGCGGAAGACGCCGCTCATAAAGATATCCTGCACGTACTTTGCGATTTCCTCGGTTTCGGCGCCGGCAACGATTGCCGTCGGAAGGCCTTTCCCGACTTCCTCGGCGTGCGTAGGACCGCACAGGACTGCCGTCCTGCACTGCGGAATTTCCTGACGGATGATCTGCGTCAGGGTATAAAGCGTATTCTCTTCGATTCCTTTTGCCACCGAAACGATCAGCTGATCCTTTCGTACAAAAGGAGCCATAGCCCTCGCCGTGCTCCTTGTAAAAGGCGAAGGCACCGCAAGGACCAGAAGGTCCTTTCCTTCTACGGTCTTCTCAAAATCCGTGGAAGCGTGTACGCGCTCCGGCAGCATGACCCCCGGAAGCTTCACGCGCTGCTGATGTTCGTTGTTGATCATGTCGACTTCATCCTGTGAAATCGTCCAGACCGATACATCGTGTCCTTTGGATGTCAGCTCGAAAGTCAGCGCCGTTCCCCAGCTGCCGGCTCCGATCATACCGATATTAGCCATATAGTCAGCCCTTTCCCGCGGAGACGCTCCGCGTCTTGCTTTATTTTGGGTTGTTTTTCCGGAAAATATAGGTTTTCCGCTCGTTTCCCTGCAGAAGCCTTCGTATATTCGCGCGGTGCCTGTAATACGCAAGCGCTGTCAGAAGTGCCATAATGACATACATCTCGGTCAGGACGCCCTGCGGAGCCGGCGCGTATAAACCGAGCTGCCCTTCAATTACCAGAAGAACAAAACATCCCAAGTACAGAATCAGCGAGCCGAGCGATACGTAATGCGTTAACAGGAACGGAATGAAAAACAGCGCAATCGCGGCCGGCAGAAACGTCCAGTGAAACGAAAAGAATACAAAACCCGCTATAACCGCAACGCCCTTTCCGCCCCGGAACTTCATATAAAACGGGAAATCGTGTCCTAAAACGCACCCTGCGAGCGCATAGATTTTCAGAAGGTAAATCAGTTCCGGATACCTGGCTCCGAAAAGCGCCTGTACCGCCAGTAGTGCGAAAAATGACTTGAAGGTATCCATGAAGAAAACAAGGAGCCCGTCCTTTGTCCCCATGACACGCATCGCGTTTGTCGTTCCCGCATTGCCCGAGCCGTGCTCGCGGATATCAATCCCCCTCATCCTGCCGACGATAAATGCCGACTGAATCATTCCGAAGGCATAACCTATGAGAAGACATAAAAGCCGTACGCTCATTTATTTGTCCTCGTTTCTCTCCCGGATAATGAACCGCAGCGGAGTTCCCCGGAACCCGAATGTCTCGCGGATCTGGTTCTCAATGTATCTCTGATAGGAAAAATGCATGAGATACCGGTAATTCACAAAAAGGACGAAGGTCGGCGGCTTGACGCCGGACTGCGTTGCGTAATAGATCTTGAGCATCTTGCCTTTGTCCTGCGGCGGCTGCTGCATAACAGCGGCTTCCGTAATAATCTCATTCAGAACACCGGTCTGAATCCGCATGCTCTGGTTGGCGTGCACAAGATCGACCTCGTCATAGATCCTGTTCATCCGCTGCCCTGTCAGCGCGGAGATGTAAATGATTTCTGCATACGGAATGAAGGAAAGAATCTGATGGATCTTGTCCGTGAACTTTTTCATCGTGGAATTGTCTTTCTCGACCGCGTCCCACTTATTCACAGCAACAATAACCGCTTTGCCTTTATCGTGCGCAATGCCGGCAATCTTCGCGTCCTGTTCCGTTACACCTTCCTGCGCGTTAATTACAAGAAGCGCAATATCCGCCCGGTCAACCGCCGCTACCGCGCGGATGATCATGTAGCGTTCCAGATCTTCCGTAATCTTGTTTCTTCTTCGAAGACCCGCTGTGTCTATAAAAACATACTCCCTGCCGTCATGCTTCACCCTCGTATCGATCGCGTCCCGCGTCGTACCCGCAATATCCGATACGATGACCCGGTCCTCCCCGATCAGCCGGTTCACGATCGAAGATTTTCCAACGTTCGGCTTTCCGATGATCGCGACCCTGACGGCATCGTCTTCCGCCTCTGCCATATCTCCTTCCGGGAAATGCTTCGCGACTTCTTCCAGAAGGTCGCCGAGGCCCATCTTGTTGACCGAGGAAACCGGGAACGGATCTCCGATTCCGAGATTATAGAACTCATAGACATCCGCGATCTGTGCCGTCGGTTTGTCGACCTTGTTGACGGTCAGAACAATGGGTTTGCCGCTTCTTCGCAGCATTTCGCAGACTTTCTGATCCGCGTCCTGCACCCCGGATCTGACATCGACAAGGAAGATGATGACATCCGCCATTTCAATCGCGATTTCCGCCTGTTCCCGCATCTTGGCAAGAAGGATGTCTCCGGTATCCGGCTCGATACCGCCGGTGTCTATCAGTGTGAAATCATGGTTCAGCCAGCTGCAGTCCGCGTAGATCCGGTCTCTGGTCACGCCGGGCGTATCTTCCACAATCGAGATCTTTTCGCCTGCAATGGCATTGAAAAGCGTTGATTTTCCGACATTCGGTCTGCCTACGATCGCTACGATCGGATTTCTCTTTTTAGCCATAATTTTTCCTTTTCCTGTACTGTATCATAAGATATCCAAGACTGCATTGTATCATAAACGGGGATGTTTTTCCTCACAGGATCGATATTCTCTTGCTATCAAAGGCCAAGTTCTATAGAATAAGGTTGCCTGCCGGAGAACTCCGGTACCGGCATTTTGGAACTAAGAGTCTTTAAAGGAGTTATTACATGTCTGATTTAGAACTGCATCAGCAGCTGGAACGCAGAATTCCCGTTGCGCCGCTCAAGCTGATCGTCATGCCGTCCGCCGAGAAATTCGGCAGCGAAGTCAACGATTATCTGGTATCCTTCCGCAAGAAATACGATACGGTCGGAAAGGACGATCCCGCTTTCAAGGATTATGTGCAGAACGACTACCGCATGCGTGTGGAGGCTGTCCGCTTCAGCGACGGCGAAGGCAAGGGTGTTATTCTGGATTCCTGCCGCGGCAAGGACATCTTCATCATCACCGATGTAACTAACCATTCCATCACCTACAAGATGAACGGCTTCCTGAATCACATGTCGCCCGACGACCACTTTCAGGATTTAAAGCGCATCATTGCCGCGATCAACGGAAAGGCGGCAAGGGTCAGCGTCATCATGCCGTTCCTGTACGAAGGGCGTCAGCATAAAAGGTCCGGCCGCGAATCTCTTGATGCCGCGATTATGTACAAGGAACTGATTGATCTGGGCGTTTCCAACTTCATGACATTTGACGCGCACGATCCCAGAATCACCAATGTCGCTCCGCTGTCCAAGTTCGACAACTTCATTTCCCCGTATCAGTTCCTGCGGGAAATCATGCACGCGTTCCCTGACATCATTCTGGACAAAGAACACTTTGTTGTCATCAGCCCGGATGAAGGAGCCCTTGACCGCGCGGTCTTCTTCGCGAATGTCATCGGCGCGGATACCGGCATGTTCTACAAGCGGCGTGATTATTCGGTCATCGAGAACGGAAAGAATCCGATTGTCGCGCATGAGTTTCTGGGGACAGACCTCTCCGGCAAAGATGTCATCGTCATGGATGACATGATCTCTTCGGGCGGCTCTATTCTGGATACGGCGAAGCAGCTGAAAGCCCTGCACGCAAGACATGTTTTCCTCTGCACAACATTCGGTCTGTTTACCGATGGTCTTGACGCATTTGACGCGGCCTACGCGGAAGGAAGCTTCGACCTCGTGGTTACAACGAATCTGACCTGCCAGCCGGAAGGACTGTCGCAAAGAGCATGGTTCCGTCCCGCGGACATGAGCAAGTACATGGCGACCATCATCGACTTCTTCAATCATGACGCGTCGATTGACAAGATGTCAACACCGACCGAAAAGATTCACGAGCTTCTGAAGAGATTCAACACGCATGAAGAAGAGGAATTCCGCAAGGCGCAGCGGGCAATCGACGAGACCGAGTTCTGAGACTTACCGGAAGGCATCCCGGATCCATCGGATCCTCAGCCTGCCTTCGCGGGGCTCCACACAGACGACATCAAATCTCACGGGTTTATCCTGTGAGATTTGTTTTTTATAAAGATAGTATTCTGCTGCCAGTCGGATTTTTGCCTGCTTGGCCGGTGTGACCGCTTCTTCAGGCGAGCCGCATGCGCTGCCGGATCTGTATTTCACCTCCGCGAAAACAAGTGTGTCCCCGTCCTCTGCGATCAGGTCAATTTCCGCCGCTCTTCCGTCCCGGAAGTTTCGCTCCAAAACTCTGCACGCATGCCCGGAAAGAAACAGGGCAGCCGCCGTTTCCGCGGTTTTTCCTGTTATATGATTGTTTCCACGCTTCTTCGCCATTCGTCAGTTTCCGATAAAATGCGTGATGAAGGTCCGCCTGTGGATCGGGCATGGCCCGTATTTACGGAGCGCCTCGATGTGCGCTTTTGTCCCGTAACCCTTGTGTGCGGCAAAACCATATTCCGGATACCGGCGGTCATATTCTTCCATCAGCCGGTCACGGGTCACTTTCGCGAGGATGCTTGCAGCCGCGATTGAAGCGCATTTGGCATCCCCTTTGACAATGCCGGTCTGCGGAATGTCCAGATTAGGAATCGTCACGGCATCCACAACGAGAACATCCGGAGATACCTTTTCTCCGGATGCGGTGGCAAGGCCGTTTACCGCAGCGCGCATCGCTTCATAAGTAGCCTGCAGGATGTTGATCTCATCAATGCGCTGCGCGTCTACAAGCGCTACATGAAATGCGAAAGCTTCCTTTGTGATCACATCATACAGCGCATCCCGCTTTTTCGCGGAAAGCTTTTTCGAATCATTCAGATATAATATATCCGTATCTTCCGGAAGGATGCAGGCGCCGGCTGCCACCGGTCCGGCAAGTGGGCCTCTGCCGGCTTCGTCAATTCCGGCGATCAGAAGTGTATCTCCGCTCTCCAGCTTTCCCGCGAAAAGAGAACCGAACTTTTCATGCACTGCGTTCCGCTCGAAAGCGCGCAGTGCCGCGCTCCGCTCCTTTTCCTGCAGAAGCCGGAGTTGTTTTTTCTGCTGTGCCTGTTCTTTTGCGGTCATAGTTTTTCTCTCACTGGTGCTTCAGAATCCCGAATTTGGAAAACGGATAGATCCGGAGCCACGCCCTGCCGATAATATCCTTCCGTTTGATATTGCCGACGTCCGGATAGCGGGAATCCTCGCTGACATTGCGGTTGTCTCCAAGTACAAAATACTCGTCGTCTCCAAGTGTAATCTCCTCTGCCGCAAGGCCGGGATTGACCATCTGCTCCAGGCCGTAATGTTCCTCCAGTACTTTCCCGTTAATATAGATTTTCCCCTGGTCATCAATACGGACCTTCTCTCCCGGAAGGCCGATGATCCGTTTGATAAAATAGGTTTTCTCCGCATACTGATACGGGAAAATAATGATGTCAAACCGCTCCGGGTCACGAAAACGGTAGGTGACTTTATCGGCGATCAGCTGGTCGCCGTCCTCAAGCGTCGGCACCATCGAAGTGCCGTTTACATCCGTTCTCTGCGCGACGAAATGAATCAGCAGAAAGGACAGCACAAGTACGGCCGCGAACCAGAGGATATACTGGCCGACGGCTCTGACAACTTTAGACATGGATTCCTCATTCCTCCGTTTCCGGAATTATAACCGGCTGCTCCGGAAGATCGTCCAGCGTGATCCGTCCGGTCCTGCCGTTCTTGAAATCATCCAGCAGCTGATGCGCGCATCTTTTCAGATCCGGCGCTCCGCCTTTTAACAGAAAATTCCGGTTTGCGGCAATCTGCTCCATCACGTGCAGCACGGCCTTCGGATCTTCATAATCATCGGTTTCCTCCGGCAAGAGTGGATATGCGGCGCTGCCGTATTTATCCGGAATAACCTGCGGATAACGTTTTCTGAAAAAACGCAGAAGCTGCATCGAAAGCTCCTGTTCATCGAGAATTTCCTCCCGGATCGATCCGGTCAGGGCTAGCCGCAGCCCCACATTTGCATCCTCAAACTTCGGCCACAGGATGCCCGGTGTATCCAGAAGCTCCAGCGTGAAAAACGCTCCGCCGCCGGTCCCGAGCTTCATGGAAACCCATTGCTTGCCCTTCGTGACCCCCGGTTTGTTTCCGGTCTTTGCCCGTGCCTGTCCGGCAATCGAATTGATCAGCGTGGATTTGCCGACATTCGGAATGCCGCAGACCATTGCGCGGACCGGCCGGTTTTTGATTCCTCTTCTCAGGTCCTTTTCTCTTTTTGCCTTTGAAGCCTTCTGTACGGCGTTTCTAATGACCGTAGAGCTCTGCCTGTCTCTCGAATCAACCGGCGCGACCGTAAAACCCTGCTGCTCATAATACTGCGTAAATTTCTCGGTTGCCTTGCGGTCCGCAAGGTCCGCTTTGCTCATGACCAGGATTCTTCCTTTTCCCGCACATAGTCTGTCAATATCCGGATTCCTTGAAGAAACCGGTATTCTCGCGTCCACAATCTCGATGACAAGGTCGACCAGGCGGATGTTTTCCTGCATCATCCGTTTCGCTTTGGTCATATGACCCGGGTACCACTGATAATCCATAAATCTGTCCTTTAATGTATTAGATGAAGGGAACCGCCATGGCCGGGAAGAGCAAGCCATGCACTCCCCGTAATATCTGTTTCCCGGACAACGCCGATGCCCGCACTTCTGGAGTCTTCGCTCTCACCCGGATTATCTCCAAGGACAAAATACTCATTATCCCCAAGTGTAATCACAGAAGCCGCGATTCCGGCGTCTTCTATTGTACCATAGGAGGAAGATCCTGCCGCGGGAATCCCGTTCACAAGAAGCTTTCCGTCCAGAATCCGGACCGTGTCCCCGGGGCCGGCCGCGACCCTCCGGATATAGGGCTGCGTTTCTTTGTTGCCGCCCGGATAAAAGACGACCACATCTCCTGATTCCGGCGATTTCATCCTGTAAGCAAGTTTATTGACGAATACATTCTGACCGGCGGTAATGCCGCTCTCCATCCCGTTCCCCTTCATCACGACCCTCTGTCCGAACGCGCGGACAAGGATGATCGCGAAAAAGACGGCGAGCACCGTATACAGCACCCACTCGATGATTTCATGCACAAGACGCATGCTGATGAGAGGCGTCTTATCTTCATAAAATCCAAGTCCGGAAGTGTGTCTTGTTCTTCTCATCTTGTTATTACCATAAAAAATAAAGCCGCACATCCGTGCGGCTTACAGCGTTGCGAGCAAAAATTACTTTGTGATGTTCATCCGCTCCTTAACCTTAGCCTTCTTGCCGCTAAGCTGACGCAGATAGTTCAGTTTCGCTCTTCTGACTTTACCATGTCTTACAACTTCTACCTTCTCTACGTTCGGAGAATACAGAGGCCATGTCTTCTCGACACCGATGCCGCTGGACTCCTTTCTTACAGTGAAGGTCGTGCGAACGCCGCCGCCCTGAATCTTTAATACGGTGCCTTCAAAAACCTGGGTTCTTGAATGATCGCCTTCAACGATTCTGTTGTAGACACGTACTGTGTCACCTGTGTTGAACTTGGAAACTTCTCTCTTCTGAGAAGCTTCGATTTCGCTGATGATGCTCATATAATCTCCTTTTTCCGGGACATTCTTACGGTTTAATGATACCTGCGGCCATCGGCCCCTCAGGCTGCCGCCCGTTCATTTCCGGCAGCAATACCGCAGAGGACTGTCTCCTATACGCAACGTGACTAATTTATCATATTGAAACAGTGAATGCAAGCGGATTCACTGTTCCCTTTTTCTCCGTCTTTTCGGTGAAACCGGCGGATGCTCTTTTCTGTATGCTTCATACAGCTCCGGGCGCCGGATTCTTGTCCGTTCGAGGGACTGCTCGAGTCTCCACTGCTCCACCTTTGCATGATCACCGGACAGCAGAATCTGCGGGACCTCCCGGTCATGCCATACAGGCGGCCTTGAATACTGCGGATACTCCAGAAGACCGTTCATGAAGGAGTCCGTCTCCGGTGAATCCTCATTGTGCAGAACACCCGGGATCAGTCTTGAAACCGCGTCCACGACCATCATGGCAGGAAGTTCTCCGCCGGTCAGAACGAAGTCGCCGATCGAAACCTGATCAGTCACGATTTCGTCGAGAACCCTTTCATCAATACCCTCGTAGTGGCCGCACAAAAGGATCAGGTCTTCTTCCTTCGCAAATTCCTGCGCCATTTTCTGCGTGAAAACTGAGCCGGCCGGTGTCATATACACAACCCGGGCAGGCTTTTCGAGCTGCTGCGCGACAGACTTCCACGCGTCATAGACCGGCTGCGCCTGCATCAGCATGCCCGCGCCGCCGCCATAGGTATAATCATCCACCCGGTTGTGCTTGTTCTGCGTGTAATCCCGGATGTTGACAGCTTCCACGCTGATCTGTCCGTTCTTCATGGCTCTTGCCAGAATACTGGTGTTGAGCCCTTGCAGAACCATCTCCGGGAACAGGGTAAGTATGTGAAATCTCATTGCTGCAAATCCATAAGGCCGGGCAGCAGGTGTACAAGAATGCGTCCCTCCTCCGGCTTTGTCTCCAGAATGCAGTCACGGATTGCCGGGATCAGAACTTCGCGGCTGTCGTCCGTCGTTACGCAGTAGACATCGTTCGCACCGGTTCTTAACACATCGGTCAGTCTGCCGAGAATCTTTCCGTCATCCGTGATAACGGAAAGGCCAATCAGATCCGGAATGTAATACATGCCTTCGGGAAGCGGTGCGGCATCCTTTCTGTCAATCCACAGCTGCGCTCCGTGAAGAAGCCTCGCGGCATCCATATCCTCGACGCCGTCAATGTGCAGAACTACGAATTTTCCGGAAAACCGGACACCGCTGATCCTGACAGGCTTCTGCATCCGTCCTTCGTAGAGATACACATTTTTGTATTTTTTAAAGCGGGAGGGATCGTCCGTAACCGGAAATACCTTTACATCCCCGCGTACGCCATGTGTACCGGCAATCACGCCGACCTGAAAACGCTCTGTCATTTCACTCCTGTGTAACAGCTGCTCCGGATTCTTCCTCTGAAGGAACCTCCGCCTGCGCAGCCTCCGTCCCGCCGCCTTCGGATTCGATATTGACGTCTACAATGACATTGTCTTTTGTCGCGGCAGCCTTCACAACAGCGCGGATCGCTTTGGCGATTCTTCCCTGTTTGCCGATGACCTTTCCCATATCGGAAGGAGCGACCGTAAGATCCACACGGATCACCCTTCCCTGTACTGTTTCGGTGACGACAACTTCATCCGGACGCGATACGAGAGCTTTCGCAATTACTTCTACCAATTCCTTCATGAAATTATCTCCCAAACAAAAAATGATTCAGCCGCGGATACCGTGCCGGTCAATTCTGCTTGGCAGCGTACTTCATGAGCTTCTTGACTACGGTTGTAGGCTGTGCTCCCTTCGCGATCCACGCGTTCACCTTCTCGAGATCCATGCGGATCGTAGCAGGATTTGTGTTGGGATCATAGAAGCCGACCTCGTCGATTGCCTCTCCGTTACGGGGCTTGGAGGACTCCTGTACCACAACACGGTAAACCGCGAGCTTCTTCTGTCCGTTTCTTGCAAGTCTGATCTTAACCATTGTCTTTCTCCTTTAATCTATCGACTATCTAATAAGTATATTTCAGAACGGGATATTCCCGGTTTCTGCGTAATCAGAACGGAAAGCCGCCGCGCTTTCCGAATCCCTGAAAGCCGCCCATACCCCCGAAAGGGTTCCCGTGACGTTTTCTGCCTGTCAGGCCGGGCATTTTCTTCACCATTTCCTGCATTTGCCGGAACTGCTTCAAAAAGCGGTTGACATCTGCGATATCATTACCGGAGCCTTTGGCAATCCGGAACTTCCGCTGCGGCGTCAGGAGCTTGGGATTGGCACGTTCCGCGGGCGTCATCGAAAGGACAATTGCCTCAATCCTCGCAAGCTTCTTTTCGTCTACTGCGCCCTCGAGCTCGTCTTTACTGATACCAAGACCCGGCATCATGGACAGAATACTGCTCATGCCGCCGAGTTTGCGCATCTGCTTCATGGTGTCCAGATAATCGTTGAAATCAAACCGGCCCTTTTTGAGCCTGTCTGTCATTTCTCTGTTCTTTTTCTCGTCCGCTTCGGTCTGAACTTCCTGCGCCTTTTCAATCAAGGTCAGAACATCGCCCATACCGAGGATTCTCGATGCCATGCGGTCAGGATGGAACTGCTCGAGATCCGTCATCTTCTCGCCCATGCCGACGAAAAGAATCGGTTTTCCTGTTACGGCCTTTACGGAAAGCGCAGCACCGCCTCTGGTATCGCCATCCATCTTGGAAAGGATCACTCCGTCGATCCCGACCTTCTCATCGAAAGTTTTCGCGACGTTTACGGCTTCCTGCCCGGTCATCGCGTCAACCACGAGGAGCGATTGTGTCACATCTACGGTTCTGCGGATCTCCTGCAGCTCCCGCATCATGTCTTCATCAATCTGAAGGCGCCCTGCCGTATCCAGAAGCACGACATTTTTATTGTTTTTCTCCGCGAAGGAAACAGCAGCCTTCGCGATTTCACAGGGATCTTCGGATCCTTCCAGCGTAAAAACAGGGACGTCCGCCTTCTCGCCGTTCACCTGCAGCTGACGGATCGCGCCCGGCCTGTAAACGTCCAGTGCCGCGAGAAGAGGCCGTTTGCCCTTTAAGGCAATCTTGGCCGCAAGCTTGGCCGCGGTTGTTGTCTTACCGGAGCCCTGCAGTCCGCACATCATGATCACGGTGACAGCGCCGCCCTGCGCAAAGGAGAGTTCGGCCGTCTCAGAGCCCATAAGACTGATCATTTCCTCGTTGACGATCTTAATCACCTGCTGGGCAGGGTTGAGACCGTTCATGACATCGCTGCCCACCGCTCTCTGCGAGACGGTGTTGACGAACTGCTTGACGACCTTGAAATTAACGTCGGCTTCCAGAAGCGCCATCTTGACTTCCTTCATCGCCTGCGTTACATCGTTTTCGGAAAGCTTCCCCTTCCCGGAGAGCTTACGGAAGACATTACTGAGTTTTTCGGACAGGCTTTCGAACGCCATGGCTTATAATTCCTTCTTAATAACCGATACCGCGGAAACAATTTCTTCCGGTGTTACGCTGCCGTCCCGTGCCGCTTGTTCCAGCCCGTCACAGACGCCGCGGATCCGCCGGAACCTCGATATCAGAGAAAGTTTCTTCTCGTACTCCTGCATCTGCTGCGTCGCGCGCCGGAGAAGATCCGAAACAGCCTGCTTGCTGATCTGATGCTCCTGCGCAATTTCATTCAGCGAAAGGTCATGATAAACCGCGTCTTCATAGATCTTCTGCTGATGCGGCGTCAGAAGACTTCCGTAGAAATCATACAGGATTCCGTTTTCGACAATTTTATCCATTCTCCGAACCCACCTGACCCATTCTACAGGCACGGCAGTTATGTGTCAAGTGTTTTTTCTTGACCTCAAATGCAGCCCCTTGCAGGAGAAATGCAGCTGCCCTGCCGGCTCTTATCTTCGCAAAACAGTCGCGTCAAGCGAAACATTCCCTTTGATTCCCTGCACCTGCCCGGTTGTACTGTACTGCCACATCGAAAACTTGTACGGGAAATACAGATTACCGTCGTAGCTTGCGATCCATTTGCTGTAACCTTCGAGCTTATCGATATCAACCCGCATGATCATCTGCGCAAGGTTTCCGTAAACCAGCGTTCTGTATCCCGATTCCGAAGCCGCATCGCAGAAGTCCAGTACCGCCTGCGTTCGCTCTGATTTTTTCACGCGCGGCTTTGCCTCCTGCCCGTCTTCGCTTTCCGAATCTGTCATCATAAAAGCGGCCGGATACGAAATCTGCGCTTTATAATCTGTCAGGACAGAAGCAAGGTATTCTGCATCTTCCCGGCCTTCCTTTCCGTCCGTTACCGGTGTCTCAAAGTACACGCCGACATTGATTCCCGCCTTTGCCGCGCCCGTGATGTTGGTATCAAACCGTTTGTCTGTATAAAGTATCCCATCTCCATCGCGGCCCGCCGCGCGGATCATTGCGAAGCTGATGCCGCCTTCCGCAGCTGCGGTCCAGTCGATTTCACCGTTTTCGGAAGAAACGTCGACTCCTCTCGTGATCGATACGTCCTCGTCGTCGCCTGCATACTGCAGTACGCCTGCCTCGTCGGTCTTAAAATCCGACGAACGGAAGCCGTTTGCGGCAAGCCCGGACAGCACCGGATAAAAATAGTACCGCCCTCCGCTGACAACAACGATATCATCGGGAAAAATGCCGCGCAGCATTGCAGCCGTACTGTTTCCGGATTCGAGCGACGACTGGATCTGCATCAGAATTTCACTCCTCGTCTGACTGGCAGCCTGCACCTTCGCGCCCGCCACACGGCTTTCCAGCTCGTCCGCGGTATAAAGCGTCTTGTCCTTGCCCTCGATCGCCGCGATCTGCTTTTTCACAGCGGAAAGATCTCTGACCGCTTTCCTGTAACGCAGCAGCATGAAGAAGGAAGCACAAAGCGCCGCAATCGTCATAAGACAGAGTATGATCACATTGATCAGATATAATGTTCTTTCCCTGTTCGGGTTGCCGTTGTCCTTCCGGCCGGAGGAATTTGTTTTCACGCTTACAAGTTACTCCTTTCAGCACTCTTCATCCGAGGTATTAAAGAGCGCCGCCACATAAGCGTCCGGATCAAAGCGCTGGAGGTCATCCAGCTGTTCTCCGACGCCGATATACTTCACCGGTATTCCAAGCTCGGACTGAACCGCGATCGCGATACCGCCCTTCGACGTTCCATCCATCTTTGTCAGAACAACGCCGGTCAGCTTCGCCACATCCGAAAATTCCCTTGCCTGCGAAAGCGCGTTCTGACCCGTTGCGGCATCCAGAACAAGCAGATTTTCCCGCCTGCAGTCCGGATACTCACGCGATATAATGCGGTCCAGCTTCGCAAGTTCCTGCATCAGATTTTTTTATTGTGCAGCCGGCCTGCCGTATCAATCAGAAGAACATCCGTATGACGGGCTTTCGCCGCCGTCACCGCGTCGTAGACAACACTGCCGGGATCCGCCCCTTCGGCGCCGGAAATCATATCGACGCCCGCGCGTCCGCACCATACTTCCAGCTGGTCTTTCGCGGCTGCCCGGAATGTATCGGCCGCGGCGATTAAAACCTTTCGTCCGTCAGCTTTATAGATCGACGCGAGCTTCGCGACACTCGTTGTCTTGCCGACACCGTTGACGCCGATAATCAGGACAACCGACGGACCCTTTTCAAAATCATATGCGTCTTCACCGACATGCATCTGTTCGCGGATGTTCTGAATCAGAAGCTCCCTGCACTGTGCCGGATCCTTGAGATGCTGTTCCCTGACCTGTTTTTTCAGCTTTGTCAGAATTTCATCGGTTGCGGAGACACCGATGTCACCCGTAATCATAATCTCCTCGAGTTCTTCGTAGAAGTCCTCGTCAATCTGCGCTGAGCCTGAAAACAGACGGTCCATTCCCGAAATCACACCGTCGCGCGTTCTGGAAAGGCCTTCCCTCAGCCGTGCAAAAAATCCCTTTTTCTTTTCTTTTTCTTCAGCCATCGGTCACCCTTTCTGTATATTGTTGTTTATGCCGTCAGGTCCTTGTCATCGATCAGGCTTACACTGACAAGCGTCGATACACCTTTCTCCTGCATTGTTATTCCGTACAGCCTGTCGGCGCGGTCCATGGTTCCGCGTCTGTGTGTAATCACGATAAACTGCGTGTTCTTTGTCAGCTTGTGAAGATATCCGGCGAACCGCCCGACATTGCTCTCGTCAAGCGCCGCCTCGATTTCGTCGAGAAGGCAGAACGGCGAGGGCTTGAGATTCTGAATCGCGAACAGCAGCGAAATCGCGGTCAGAGCCTTCTCTCCGCCAGACATCTGCATCATGTTCTGCAGCTTCTTTCCCGGCGGCTGCGCGATCACGCGAACGCCTGCTTCCAGAATATCCTGATCTTCGACCAGCTCGAGTCTGCCTGTCCCGCCGCCGAAAAGCTCCTTAAAGACCTTGTCGAATTCCTTCTGGATCAAAGCGAACTGCGTGCGGAACTGCGAGCGCATTGCGCCGTCCAGCTGCTCGATGATCTGTTCCAGATCCTTCTGCGCCGCAATGATATCGTCCGCCTGTTTCTTTGTAAACTCATAGCGTTCGGAGACGGATTTGTACTCTTCAATGGCATTCACATTGACATTGCCAAGCCCCTTGATGGTGGCTTTAAGTTCGCCCGCGAGCTTTTTCATTTCGGACAGGTCGCGGAGCGGCTCTTCCCGGAGCTCTTCCGCCTGCAGCGGCGTCAGCTCATATTCGTTCCAGAGGTAATTGATCCTCGCCTCGATCGTCTCTTCGAGCCTCTTTTTCTGTTCTTCAAGCCGGTATACTTCCTTATCCAGCTGCGCCTTTGTTTCGGAAAGTGTATCTCTTCTTTCAAACAGCGTCTTCATACGGGAAGAGAGCTCTTCTTTATCCCGCGACGCGCTGATCAGCAGCTTTTTGTCCTTTTCCAGCGCTTCGCCCGAGGAATCCAGCGTTCTCTGCGTCTCCTCGATCAGACGCTTTCTTGACTCAATATCGTCCGATCCCTTGTCGATGCTGCCGAGGATTTCCGAAAGTTCCTGCTGCAGCTGCAAAACATCATCGCCGATTCTGGATAGCTCCTGCTCGCCAAAAGCAGCGCTCTGCCGCTTTTTCTCGATTTCCACGTTGAAAGAAGCGGCAACATCCGCTTCCGAGCGTTCCCTCTCATCAAGCTCCGATTTTTTTACAAGCAGCCTTTCGATTTCCGCGTTCGTTTCCTTTTCAAACTGCAAGGAGGCCGCTTCCTGCGCCCTGATGTCTTCTTCTTCCTTCTGCAGAGCCAGCGTTGTCTTTTCTATTTCGCTGTTTTCGGCGCGCAGAGCATCATAATTTCCGCTGCTCTCGTTCTTTTTCTCCTCTTCCTGCCGGATTTGCAGCCGTTTTGTGTTCAGCTCGAGCATTTTCGTCTGCTGCAGCGTATGAATATTCTCGAGCTTTCCGCGGAGCACGTTTCTTTCCGTCTTGACGGTCTCTATCTGCTCTTCCAGCGCCTCCATCTGTTTTTTCTGTTCTTCGGCATTCTTCTGCAGCTCCGCGATTTCTCTTCTTCTGCCGAGAAGATTGTCTTTATTGCGGAAAGCGCCGCCGGAAACCGATCCGCCGACATTGAACTGCTCTCCGCCGAGCGTGACAATCCGCAATTTGTGCTGATATTTCACTGCGATGTGATAAGCATTATCATAAGTGTCGGCGACCAGCACCCTGCCCAGAAGATGTCTTGCCACGCTTCTGTGTTCCGGTGCTGTGCGGACAAGCGTATCCGCGGTTCCGATCACGCCCGGTTCTTTCAGCGCAGGAGATGCGCCAAAGCCTGAAGAACTGCCGATATCCGAAAGCGGAAGGAACGTCGCGCGGCCGGCCTTCTCCTTTTTGAGGAGCGAGATCATCTGCTTGCTCGTCGCATTGTCCGTGGTGACAATATTCTGAATGCTGCCGCCCAGTGCGGTCTCGATCGCGGTTTCATAGGCCGGGTCTGTTTTGATCAGATCCGCGACAACGCCGATAATTCCGCTGTTCGTATCCCTGCACTCCATTACGCGGCGGACCGCGTTGCCAAAACCTTCATAGCGCTCGGTCAGGTTCAAAAGCGCGTCCAGCCGGGATTTTGTCTGATGGTACTGCGATTCTTCCGCGCGCAGCTTCTGATCGATGCCTGCAAGCGTCGTCTTTTTCTGCGCAATAGCTTCTTCGGTTTCTTTTTCTTTCTGCGCAAGATCCGCGTTTTCGACGGCCGCCTCCTGAAACGCCTTCTGCAGATCCGAAAGTTTTCGGTCGTGCTCGGACTCCTCGCTGCGGACGGAAATAAGCTTCGAAGAAAGCGCTGCCTTCCGCAGTTCCAGCTGCTGCCGCCTTTCGGAAAGGGCTGCCATTCCGGACTTGATCTGCGCTCTGGTATTCAAAAGGTCCAGAATCTGATTCCGTTTCTGTTCGATCTCTTCCGAAAGAGAAGACAGCTCGTCCTGCAGACGGGTCAGATTTTCCGAGGCACCGCTCTGCTGCTGCAAAAGTGCGGCAATTTCATTCAGCGTTTTCTGCCGGCCGGCCGCGGCTGCTTCCTGCTCCTTCTGCCTCTGCGCAAGCTGCGCCCGGACATCGCTTTCTCTTTTATGGAAATGCTCGGAGCTTTTTTCGGCAGAGCTGATCTGTTCTTTGTAGACTTTGATATTGCCTTCCAGACGGCTTCTGACCATACCTGCATCGTTGATCCGGTTTCTGGCTTCTTCCGTCTCCTTTTCCAGCGTTTCCAGCCGCGTCTGCGCCGCGGCATAGTCTTCCTTGACCTTTTCAAATTCCAGTGAAGTTGCTGAGAGTTCCTGCGCAGTGTCCTGCAGCTTCTTTTCTGCTTCGGACAGAAGATCCCTGTTCTTTCCGTTCTCCAGAAGGAAAATGTTCGCGTCCAGATGCCGGAGCTCTTCCATTGCCTTTAAATAGATTCTGGCCTTTTCGGACTGGCGCTCCAATGGACCGACCTGCTTCTGCAGTTCGGCAACAATATCGTTTACGCGGACAAGATTTGCCTTTTCATTATCGAGCTTTTTCTGCGCCTCGTTCTTGCGCTTCTTATACTTGACAATGCCGACCGCTTCGTCAAAAAGTTCGCGCCGGTCTTCCGGTTTGTCTGACAGAATCTTTTCGATCTGTCCCTGACCGATAATCGAATAGCCCTCTTTACCGATACCTGTATCGTAAAAAAGCTCCTGAACGTCCCGGAGCCGGACCTGCACGCCGTTGATCAGATATTCGCTTTCACCGCTTCGGAAAAGCCTCCGCGCGACCGTAACTTCCTGATAGTCGGTCGGCAGCCGGTGATCCGAGTTATCCATTGTGATCGCAACATATGCGTAGGAGAGGGGCTTTCGCAGCTCTGTACCCGCAAAGATGACATCCTGCATGTTGCCGCCGCGAAGCGACTTCGCGCTCTGCTCTCCGAGGACCCAGCGGACAGCGTCGCCCACATTGCTCTTGCCCGATCCGTTCGGACCGACGATCGCCGTAAAACCGTCATGGAATTCAAGCTTGATTTTATTGGCAAAAGATTTGAAACCCTGAATTTCGATACTCTTAAGATACATAGACACCTGCGGCAGAGGCAGTGTTACGCCTTCTGCTTCTTTCTCTCAAGCAGGACATGATACGCGGCCTCCTGCTCTGCCGCTTTCTTCGACCGTCCGCTTCCCTGCGCGGCGCGTTTTCCGTTAATCACCGCCGCAGCCGTGTAGGTTTTCCGGTGGCCGGGGCCTTCTTCCCCGATAATCTCATACAGCAGGGATGCCCCGTCTTTCTGGCAGCTTTCCTGCAGTATGGACTTTGCGTCGTAAAAGAGCAGCTTGCCTTCCAGATCGGAAAGGATAAACTGCAGTATAAATTTCTCCGGTGCCTGCGCGCTGCCGCTGTCAAGATACATGGCGCCGATGACGGCTTCCATAACATCAGAGACAATGGAGTCCTTCTCCCTGCCGCCGCCGGCTTCCTCTCCTTTTCCGAGACGGATAAACTGTTCAAGTCCGATATCTCTCGCGCAGTAAGCAAGCGCCGGCTCGCAGACCAGCGAGGCGCGGATTTTCGTGAGTTCTCCTTCCCGCTTGTTCTCGTATTTGTTGTACAGAAAAACACTGGACACCATCTCCAGCACGGAATCCCCGAGGAACTCGAGCCGCTCATAGTCTTCGAAACGGCGGATTTTCTGTTCGTTCGCGTAGGAGGTATGTGTCAGCGCGCATTCCAGATAGTAAATATTATGGAAAGTATAGCCGATTCTTTTCTCCAGTTCAGAAAGCGATGGCTTTTCCATTACTTCTCTTCTCCTCTGGCGTTCCTGATTATTTCGAGCGCCTCCTCGACAGTCTTTATCTGAATCGCTTTTTCCTCATCGACCTTGATTCGGAATTCGTCTTCGACTGCCATCAGTATCTGGTACAGGTCCAGGGAGTCTGCGTCCAGATCCGCGGCAAAAGTCATATCTTTCGTAATCTCGTTCGGATCCACATTCATAACATCCGCGATAATTGCCTTCAGCTTCTCAAATTCCATATCCATTTTACCCTCCGATCTATCCCTTCCCGGGGATGCTCGCATTTATTATACCGCTTATCCGTTCTGCCGCGTTTCCGCAGGCTTTGTATGATCGACAAGATGCATCTTGTCCCGGAACTGCTCGTTGACTTTCGCGTTTGTAAAAGCGATGCACTGCGCGATCGAATTTTCGACCTCAATTGCCTTCGCGTTGCCATGGGTCTTGACGACAAGTCCCGTAAGACCAAGAAGCGGCGCTCCGCCGTAGCTGGAAACGCTGAATTTCCGCAGTGTCTTCTTCAGAGACGGCTTGACGAGCAGCGCGCCGAGCTTTGAAACAGCACTCGAAAGCATCGCTCCTTTAATCTCGCTTAAAAGAACCGATGCCACACCCTCATACATCTTGAGGATGGCATTTCCTGTAAAAGCATCACAGACGACGACATCGGCTCCTCCGGCCGGTATATCTCTTGCCTCAATGTTGCCGGTGAAATTGATGTCCAGTTTCTTTAAAAGCGGATATGTTTCCTTGACAAGCGCGTTGCCTTTTTCTTCCTCCGCGCCGATATTGAACAGCGCGACTCTCGGATTCTTCACACCGACGATGTTTTCCATATAAATGGAGCCCATCTGGGCAAACTGGACCAGCTGGGACGCTCTGGCATCCACATTGGCTCCGCAGTCAATCAGAAGAACCGGCCCCTTCGCCGTAGGTAAAAGCGGCGCGAGCGGCGCCCGTTCAATTCCCTTGAGCCGGCCCACAATCGTCTGTCCACCGACCAGGGTCGCTCCTGTTGAACCCGCAGTGACGAAAGCGTCGCATTCGCCTCTCTTTACGAGCTTCATCCCCTGCACAATCGAAGAATCTTTCTTCCTCATGATCGCGGCGACCGGCGGTTCCGCCATTTCAATGACCTGCGTTGTCGGCAGAATATGCAGCCGCTGTGCAGGATAATCCATGTCCCTTAGCAGCTCTTCAATCTGTTTCCTGTCGCCGGCAAGCGTAATGTCCAGCTGCGCATTGTGCAGGAGGGCGTTGACAGCTCCTCTGACGATTTCGGATGGCGCGTAATCTCCGCCCATTGCATCGACGGCAACCCTGACAAGCCTGTTATCCTCCATATGTACTCCTTGTGATTTATCCGGAAGCAGACACCCTGCTTCCTGTTTTGACAAATCTTTACAACCAAATACTATACTAAACGCATCTGTCAAATGCAACAAAGTTCAAAGAGGCGCTGCCCGTCCGGATTCCGGCCGCGGGAACAAAAGCACAGCGGAAAAACTGCCGCCCCAGGAAACACTCTCCTGAAGCGGCAGTCTTTACAGTCATGTTAATTAAGAAGCTCAGTCCTCGACCTTGACAACTTCCTTCTTATTGTATGTTCCGCAGTTCTTGCAGACTCTGTGAGGCATCATTAATGCGCCGCACTTAGGGCACTTCACAAGAGTAGCAGCGGACATTTTCCAGTTCGCTCTTCTTCTGTCTCTGTGACTTCTAGAAGATTTGTTCTTGGGGCAAATAGACATCAGTTACACCTCCTTACTTCCGCAAAATGTAACGTTTTTGTTCACAAATAGGCCTTGCAGGCGGTTCTGCGTACGAAAAACGATAATTCCCAAACACGCAATGATGATTATATGTTCATCCTGCCTGCTTGTCAATAGCCCAAACAGCTCATTCCGCTTTTTTCTTTGCGTGCTTGTACTTTACAGGGCACTGTACAAGCGCGAGGGTTTCCTGCGCAATGGCGAGCTCTTCGTTGGTTGGGAATATGAATACCTTCACCTTGCTCTCGGGCTTCGAAATCTCTGCGATCACGCCGCGGGTCTTCGCGTTCTTCTCCTCGTCAATCTCAATGCCCAGATATCCCAGATACTGGTAAACGAGCGCGCGGGACTTGGTATCATTTTCGCCGACGCCTGCGGTAAAGCAGATCACGTCAACACCGTTCATGGCAGCTGCGTACGCACCGATATATTTCGCGACACGGTAAGCCCATGCGTCCAGCGCAAGCTCCGCGTTCTTGTTTCCTTCCTCTCTTGCCTTCCACAGATCACGGAAATCAGAGGAAAGATTTCCGGAGAGCGCGTAAACGCCGGAGTCCTTGTTCATCATCTGGTCGATTTCATAGGCGGACATATTTGTTTTGCCCATAATATAATCGACAACCGCGGGATCCAGATCGCCGCATCTTGTGCCCATGATCAGGCCTTCGAGCGGCGTAAGTCCCATTGAAGTATCAATGCACTTGCCATACTGAACAGCGGAGACAGAAGCACCGTTCCCCAGATGGCAGACAATGGTCTTCAGCTCTTCCGGCGTCTTCCCCATGTACTTCGCGACTTCGGTTGAAACAAACTTATGACTTGTTCCGTGGAAGCCGTACCGGCGGATCTTGTAATCCCTGTAATAATTCAGAGGAATCGCGTACATGTAAGCCTTGGGCGGCATAGTCTGATGAAACGCGGTGTCGAAAACAGCAACCATCGGCGTGTTCGGCATCATCGCGCGGCAGGCTTCAATACCGGTCAGGTTTGCCGGGTTATGCAGCGGCGCCAGCTCGGAGACCTCACGAATCGCGTTAATAACATCATTGTCAATCAGAACGGACTTTGTGAAATTCTCACCACCGTGTACGATACGGTGTCCAACAGCGCCGATTTCGGAAAGGGACCGGATAACGCCGGTCTTCGAGTCAGTCAGCGCCGCGAGAACGAGGCTGATTGCCTTCTTATGATCGTCGATTCTGGTGTTCTCTTTGATCTTGCCGGTTTTATTGCGGAGATTTTCATAGGTGATTGCGCCGTCAATGCCGATTCTCTCGCAGAGGCCTTTCGCGATGGCCTTCTGCGTGTCCGTATCAATGACCTGGAACTTCAAAGAAGAACTTCCGCAGTTAATAACCAGAATATTCATTGCTTACTGTCTCCCCTCTCCTTTATGCCTGTGCCTGCACGGATGTCAGAGCAACAACGCCGACGATATCCTGCCAGCTGCAGCCTCTGGAAAGGTCGTTGACGGGCTTCGCGATGCCCTGCAGCATAGGGCCGTAAGCTTCCGCCTTCGCCAGTCTCTGCACAAGCTTGTATGCGGAGTTTCCGCAGTCCAGGTTCGGGAAAACAAGTACGTTCGCCTTGCCTGCCACAGGGCTTCCGGGTGCCTTGGACGCCGCTACGGAAGGAACGATTGCCGCGTCAACCTGCAGCTCACCGTCGCAGACAAGATCCGGATAATTCTCATGTGCCGAAGCGACTGCCGCGACAACCTTGTCTACGAGCGCGTGCTTCGCGGATCCCTTGGTGGAATGGGAAATGAAGGCTACATACGGATCTGCTCCGACAAGCTGGCGGAAGCTCTTCGCGGAATCATTCGCGATCGTGGCAAGCTCATCTGATGTAGGATCCTGATTCAGTCCGGAATCGGCAAAGATAAATGTTCCGTTATGACCGTATTCACAGTTCGGCACATCCATCAGGAAAAAGGCGGAAACCATCTTGGAGCCGGGGGCGGTCTTTAAGACCTGCAGCGCGGGACGAAGTGTATTGGCTGTGGAGTGGCAGGCACCGGATACGAGCCCGTCACCGTCGCCGGCCTTGAGCATAACGACGCCGAACATCGTGCGGTCGGCAAGAAGCGCTTCCTTCGCGCCTTCCATGGTCATTCCCTTCTTCTGTCGAAGCTCGAACAGGATTTTCTGATATTCTTCGAATTTGCTGCAGTTTTCCGGATCAACGACCGCGGCGCCGGACACATCCACGCCGTAATTTGCCGCATCACTGCGGATCGTATTCTCATTGCCGATCAGAATGATTTTCGCAAGTCCGTCTTCCAGCACCTTCGCTGCCGCACGGATCGTTCTCTCGTCCTCCGACTCAGGCAGAATAATTGTCTTGATGTTCTGCTTCGCTTTTGCTTTAATACCATCAATGAATGACATTTTCTCCTCCTTTTCCCATTGAAAAGCGTCGTTTTGATATCTATATTCTGTGCTTTTTCCGGCAGCTCCGCACAGGAAAACCGGGGCCGTCTGGCAAAAAGCCCAAAAATCTGCTAATATATTATATGAAAAAATATTAAGGAATTCAACAATGAAAACGATCGGAATTATCGCCGAATGCAACCCTTTACATAAAGGCCACGAATATCTTCTGCGGGAGGCGAAGAAGCGCTCCCTGGCGGACTCCGTTATCGTCATGATGAGCGGTGATTTTGTGCAGCGCGGAGAACCGGCCGTCTTCGACAAGGAGCAGCGGACGAAAGCACTGCTTTCCTCCGGAGCAGACCTCGTGCTGCAGCTTCCGGTTCTGTACTCATGCGCCGCAGCGGAATATTTTGCGCGCGGCGCGGTCCTTTCACTTGGTGCCACGCGGCTTGTAAGCGAACTGTGGTTCGGATCGGAGAGCGGGGATGAACAGCTCCTTTACAGGAACGCCGCGTTTCTTGAAAATGAGCCTGCGGAGTATCGGAAGTTCCTCCGGGGATATCTTGCGGAAGGTATCGCGTATCCGCTTGCCAGCGCGAAAGCGGCAAAGGCATGCGGCCTTTCCGGAGACCTCAGCGCAGATCTTGATCTTGGCGCCAATGACCTTCTGGGCACGCTTTATATCCGTACAATACAAAAGTACGGGCTTCCTTTGAAAGCGCATGCTCTTCTAAGAATTCCCGCCCAAGGTGCTTCCGTTATCCGGAAACAGCTGCTTTCCCGCAGGGATAACAGAGGATACGCAGATGGCTCCTTCTGCATGGCGCCGGACGACTTCTCGGCGCAGCTGGAAGCGGTATTGTTTGAGCTGTTGTCCGCCGGCCGTGCTGGATGCAAGGCGTCTCCCGCGGATTACCTCGATGTGACACCGGATACCGCAAACAGAATACGGCGTTGTTTTCCGCGCTATACAAGCTTTACCGGCTTCTGCGCGGCACTGAAATCAAAAGATCTGACCTATACCAGAATCAGCCGTCTCCTGACTCACATCCTGCTCGGTATTACCAAGGATACCATGAAGGCTGCGGAGGATGCCGGTAACATCGGTTACATACGCGTTCTGGGGATGCGGAAAGACGCATCGTCTCTTCTCTCCGCTCTTGTAAAAAACAGTTCCGTCCCTGTCATCACCAATGCTTCCAGCGTGCCGGAACTGTCTCCGCCGTTTGACGGACTTCTCGCCGCCGACTACAGGGCCGGAGAACTCTACCGGATGATCCGGCGGCAGAAAATTCTCTCCGGCTGCGCAAAAGGAGATCTCGATACTGCCGATCCGCTTCTGTCTGAATACTCATCGGAGCTTGTCAAAGTATAGCGGAGTCCTTACAGTCATACTCCGTGTGCTGTTTTCTCTGGCCGACGCAACAGACCCCTGATAATAATTGTACCCCAGGTCTCTGGTAGCAGTTCTCCTGCCGTCTTCCCAGGTGTCAATAAAATTGTGGTAGACGAGCTTATCCTTCTGCTCGCTCCGGAGTACGTAGCTCTTTCCCTGCGTCAGGTCCTGCCTTGCGCTGACAAGAAAGATCCGAAGCTGCTTCGAGGCAGGGTCCCGGCCGGCCAGAATAACAACCGGGCAGGAATACGGATTGGAGAACCGGAAATCCCAGTGGCCGAAAACGACCGACGCGTCAAACCCGTCCGGCGCGTATCCTACCTGCAGGGTATGCGCGTGCCGTTCGAGGATCTGCATACCGCCGGAGAGCGCCGCGTGATACAAAACAGACGAAACCTGGCAGATTCCTCCGCCCACCGTGCGTTCCATCCGCGCGCTTGTAATGGACGGAGCTTCTACATATCCTCTCTCTGTTGTCCGTTCTCCCAGCGTCTCATTATAGGAGAAGCTCTGGTAAGCCCCGACAATCGTGTTATTCAGGTAAGCACAGGCCGCATCCGCGTTCACCGCGCTTTCCGGAAAGGCCTGATAGGAAGAAGTGTAGGAAGAAAGAATCACCGGTTCGAATATCCGCGCGTCCTGCTGCGTCATTCCCTGCGTCAGGATATTGACGGAGGAAGGACTAAGAAGCCGCTCTACCATATCCTCCGCTGTTTCGGAGCGTTCCTGTATGGCAGCCGCCCGTGCGAAATTCCTGCTTTCCGCAAAGGCCGGAAGCGCATAAAAAAACAGACTCATCCCCGCCGTGAAAACCGCTGCGGCCAAAGCCGCAGCGCGCAGATAACCGTTATCTCTCCGGTTATCTCTTCCACTGCTTCGAGAGTCTGTTCTTCGAATCATTGTATTGTCCTACTCTTCTGTCTTCGGAGCGTACTTCTGCGAAAGATCAAGAAATTCCTGCCTCGGAAAGACAATTCCCTCTCCGAGATTATTAATCACAATGCCCGTCATCTGCTCCGCGGGAATTCTTCCGATTACATTCACAATTTCCCTGTAATTCATAATATTCGGAGCGGCCGTCCCCATAAACGACGACTTTGCGAACTCTTCCTGATCCGTATACAGAGGCAGGAATTCGGCTGTCTTGCCGTCCTTTGCCTTGACGCGGAGGGGAAGGACATTGACGATCATATTCTTCTCGGCAGTTCCCATCCGTGTACGGACTTCGGAAGCTTCGAGCGGCTTGCCGCTATCTTTATCAAGAAACTGCACAGGAAGAATGAAACGGGAAGCGATCGTCTGCTGCTCCATAAACGTGCGGAACGCGTCGATCCGCTTCTGATGATTGTCATACTTCACGGGCCAGCTCGCCTCGCCCTTGAACTCCAGCATGGCTCTTACGAGTGCCGGCGCTTCCAGCGGACGCTTGTCCTCATTCAGGAAGAACGGCGGGGCCACAACTTCGTCTCTTTGAATCGCCCAGCGGTACCATCCGTTGTCGACCATGATCCTGTCAATACCGAGATTAAACAGTCTCGTGAAGAAGCGGCTCTCCTTATCCGATCCGCACCCCTGCACTTTCAGCACGGTTACCCTGCGGTACAGCTTTCCGAACAGTTCCGCCGCTTTCTTCGCGTGCTCTTCCGAAAGATAGAGCTGTGCAAAGCCGTCAAACAGGAACGGATACAGATACTGCGTTTTCTTCGCGGCATCGACAGCGCCGGTAGCAAGGTCAAACAGGACATAATACGTTTCCGCTTCCTGCACTCTGCGGAGCAGCTCGTTATACAGGACTCTGTCATTTTCCTGAAAATGATCCAGAGCGCTGTATCTGTTATAGGCAGGATACGAAGCCTTCAGGAACATAAGTTCGTGAAGCGGGAGCTCCGCAAGCACTTCCGGATCAAGCTTCGGCTCGTAAACCAGCTGTCCCAGCTCGTCTTTTCGTTCATCGGTTAGCGGATCCTCGGGCTTCAAAACAGTTCCGTCCGCCGCCCGCATCTGCGAAACCGGTAAGTTTACCGGCCAGCGCAGGTCTTTATGCGCTTCCTTCTGCCTTTTCACATAGTCGTCATGCGCTTCCTTTTTCTGCGCCTGCTCAGCAGCTTCGATCTCCTGTTCCTTCTTTTTTCTGTTAAACAGCCCCATGTACCCGCTATCCTCTTTTCCGTTCCGTAATATTATCCAGTATAACGTATCCGTATACACTTGTGAAGAGAACCTGTGCCGCACGGAAACGCCGCCGGCAAGGCTCTGTTTGTTCCGCACCTTAGAGATCAGATCTCAAAATCCAGGCAGACCCGGCTTTTGGTATTCGGTCGCACCACGCCGTTCGCGACCGCAAGGTGATCAGGATGCACCGCGTATCCTTTTAAAGCCTCTGCATTTTCAAACGTTGAATCCAGCATCAGATCCGCGTTTGAACTGTCAAGATGCTCCGTCTGCACATGAATTTCCACAAGTCCGGGAATTCTGCCCTGCAGTCCTTCCAGACCCTCTTTGATTTTCCGGGCGGTCTCCACCCTCTCCTCTGTCGAAAATTCATCTTTCAGCTGCCATAGAATTATATGTCTGACCATTTTTCTCCGCCTCCTTTTCTGCTTCCGCTGCATCCGCCGCCGAATCCGGAATAATATCAATATAACACTGATCGAAGCGTCCGCGGAGCCTCTCATAAATTGCCCTGTTCGCCTTCGCCAGGTGCTTTACCGAAACCAGATCCGATTCACTGTTGATATAGATTTCAATCCATGTTTTCCTTCCTGTTCTGATTACTTCCAGAAAAGTAATCTCGCAGGAATACTTTGAGAGCTCTTCCTCGGCAATCTTTCTGACTTCTTCCACAACCTCTTTCGGCACGGAAAAAAGGAGCAGCTCTTTCATGTTTGTATGAATTGCCCGCACCGGTTCAACAAGCAGCAGCAAGGTCAGAGCAATCGCCACAGCGGGATCCATATACGGGATCAGAAAATCCGCCTTCGTTCCCTTTAAAAACCATGTTAACAGAAAGGCGGCGGCTATGCCAAGGCTTGAAAATATATCCAGCTTCCAGGCATAAAGCTCCGACCTGATAATCTCAGATGCGTATTTGTTGCTGAAATAACGAAGGAACAGATACACCACAAGGCAGCCGGCCGTGATCGCAATTTCAAAAGACGCAACGTCTTCCGCCTTTACCATATGACCGCCCGACAGAATCAGACGTATATTCAGAATGATGGTTGTTACGCAGACGGTCAGCAGGACGCCGTATTTGATGACAATGAACAGCGATTCCACCTGCCCGTAGCCATACGGATGGCGCTCGGTTTCCGGTTTGTACAAAAGCGGGATCAAGAGCAGGAACGGACCGATCAGTACAAGGTCCACGCCATCAAAAAGACAGTCCATCAGAATCGTATGCGAACCCGTCGTAATAAAGGAAACAAGCTCTGCCGCCACGAACGCGGCACTGCCAGCGAAGGAAAGCCGCATGGCGTGTTTTTCAGTTCGAAGTTTCTTTTCTTCGGAAGATTTCATAAAAGGTATATTGAATAATTATCGTATTGTCGTGGGATCCATTGCGTCCCGGAGCGCGTCTCCGATGAAGTTTACACAGATGACGAGAACCACGATCATCAGTCCGGGACTCAGCCACATCCAGGGCATCTGTGTAAGAACCGTGATCGACTCCGCGCCGTTTAAAAGGTTTCCAAGACTTGCGTCCGGCGGCTGCACGCCCATACCGAGAAACGAGAGCGTTGCCTCATCCAGAATCGAGATTGCCATGACGCTGGTCGCGAAAACCAGAATCGGAGCAATGGCATTCGGCAGAATATCGCTGGCCATGATATAACGCTGCGGCATGCCTGCAATGACGGACGACTTGACAAAATCCTGCTCTTTGAGAGCCATCACGTTGCCGCGGACGAGCCTCGCAACGCCCGGCCAGTCCACAAAGCCGAGAATCAGAATAATATTCCACATGCCGGGCTCAAAAATCGCACCGGCCACCAGAATCAGAAGGATATATGGAAACGACATAACCATGTCTGTGAACCGCATGATCATCATATCCGCGATCCCGCCAAAATAGCCTGCGATCAGACCGAGAATAACGCCAATCCCGGTCGATAACACTGTCGCAAGAAAACCGACCAGAAGTGATACGCGGGTACCGTACAGAAGACGGCTCAGCATGTCACGGCCGATCGAGTCCGTGCCGAGAAAGTGTGCGGCGGAAGGAGGCGCCGAAAACTCCGGGTTGATCGCATTAGGATCATACGGGGAAATAACAGGCGCGAGCACCGAAAGTACGACAATCACCGCTACAATGATCAGGCTCACAACGCCGGCTTTATGATATTTGAAACGCCGGATCACCGACTGCAGATAGGTTTCTTCCATTTTATTTCCTCGCTACTCATAGCGGACCGAAGGATCCGCGAACGCGTACAGGATATCCGTCAGCAGGTTCCCGAGAAGCACAACAACCGCGGACAGCAGACAGACGGCCATGATCACCGGATAATCTCTCTGCAGGATCGCGTTCATGGTCATCAGTCCGAGTCCCGGCCAGGAAAACACCTGCTCAATGACAATGGAGCCGCCGAACAGGCCCGGAATTTCCATACCAATGACCGTGATAATCGGTATCAGGGCGTTCCGGAGCGCGTGCTTGTAGATCACCAGAAACCTTCCGATTCCCTTCGCCTTTTCGGTCCGCAGATAATCCTTGTTCAGAATCTCCAGCATCGCGGAGCGGATATACCGTATGTTGCGTCCTGCCATACCGAAGGCAAGTACCAGCACCGGCATAATCAGATACCGTATCTGCACGCCGCTGCCGGCAGATCCGAGCTGGCGCATGCCGCCGGAAGGCAGCACCCCCAGCCGTACCGTAAAAATATAGATCAGGACCATGGCCATAAAGAACTGTGGAACACTCTGCCCTAAAAATGCCGCCGTAACAATCGCGTAATCCCTGCGGGAATGCTGATGCACCGCGCTGAAGACGCCGCCTGCAACCGCAAGAACAAGGCTGATCAGCAGCGCGCTTCCCATCAGAATGAGCGTCGGTCCGATATGCGTTCGGATCATCGAAGATACGGATTCATATGTCTTATAGGAGTAGCCGAAATCCCCCTTGAGAACCTGCCCGAGCCAGCGGACGTACTGCACAGGCACCGGTGCGTTGAGACCGAGGTTCTGCGCTTTCTGCGCCAGAACTTCCTTCTGCACCTTCGGACCGCCGCTGATGATCTGGATCGGATTTCCGGCCATTGTCATAATCGCGAAATCAATGATTGTGATTCCGAAGAGGACGACAAGCGAGGTCAGAAGCCGTTTTACGATATATCTTGCCATTCAATGTACCTCCCCGTCCTGGTCCCAGTTCCTGCCCTCCTGCTCCGCAAGAACTTTCCAGCAGGCGCAGAGATGCGGTGCACTATCATCCGCATTCAGCAGCGGTTCCTGATTTCTGCAGATATCTTTCGCGTAAGGGCAGCGGTCATGGAAGCGGCAGCCGGACGGCAGATCGATCGCCGACGGAACTTCACCCTGCGGTGTAAGTATCTCCTGTCCCCGCTTCATAGGATCCGTGGAAGGAACCGCGGACAGCAGCATCTTGGAATAAGGATGCTCCGGATGATGAAAAACATCCGCGGCACTGCCGATTTCAACGATTCTTCCAAGATACATGACCGCGGTCCTGTCGCTGACATAATGTACGGCGCCAAGTCCGTGCGCGATGAAAAGGTAGGTAATGCCAAGATCCTTCTGCAGCGAACGCAGGAGATTTAAAATCTGCGCCTGAATGGACATGTCAAGGGCAGATACCGGCTCATCGCAGACAATGACGCTGGGGCGCAGTGAAAGCGCCCTCGCGATCGTAATCCGCTGCCTCTGGCCTCCGGAAAATTCGTGCGGATAGCGTTGTTTTGCGTTCTTGGGAAGACCGACCATATCAAGCAGCTCATCCACCCGTGCCGCCGCGCCGTCTCTGCTTACAATGCCGTGATAAAGCATCGGCTCGGAAAGTATGTCATACACGCGCTTCCGCGGATTCAAAGAGGAATACGGGTCCTGAAAAACCATCTGCAGCTGCGTTCTGACACGTGCAAGCTCTCTTCCCTTCAGAAGTGACAAATCCTGTCCCTGATAAAACACTTTCCCTGCCGTCGGCGCCTCTATGCCGACAAGCATTCTGCCGACCGTGGATTTGCCACAGCCGGACTCTCCGACAAGCCCGAGCGTTTCGCCTTTGTACAGGGAAAAGCTTACATCAGACGCCGCGTGAACGGCCTTTCTGCGGGAAGGAAGCAGGGAACTGCTCCGGATCGGGTATTCTTTTACAAGTCCCTCGGCTCTGACGATCACGTTTGACTCATTCAACGCTGTCCTTTACCTCCATCGCTTTGAAGCATCTGACATGATGACCGGCCACTGGTTCCAGAAGCTCCTGATGCCTGCCGCAGGCTTCCTCCGCGTACGGACAGCGGTCCATGAAACGGCACCCGGTCAGATCCGTATAGTTCTCCGGCACAATTCCTTTGATGGCAGCCAGCGTCCTGTCTTCCTCATCATCAATTCCCGGCGCGGAAGCAAGCAGTGCCCTCGTATACGGGTGGAGAGGTGTTTTGAAAAGCTCGAACACATCCGCCTGCTCGATGATCTGTCCCGCGTACATGACAAGGACCCGGTCCGCCGTCTGCGCAATCAGGCCGATATCATGCGTGATCAGTATCATCGACATTCCCATTTCCTGTGTCAGGTTGCGCATCAGCTTCATGATCTGCGCCTGAATCGTCACATCCAGCGCGGTTGTCGGCTCATCCGCAATGAGGAGCTTCGGATTACAGGACAGGGCAATCGCGATCATCACGCGCTGGCGCATACCGCCGGAAAGCTCACCAGGATACTTTTTCATTGTCTGTTCCGGGTCCGGCACCGCCACCTTCCGCAGCATGTCAAGTGCCATCCGCCTTGCCTGTTTCTTATCCTTCGTAATATGCTTCCGGATCGATTCCGTCAGCTGGCTTTCAATTGTAAATACCGGATCGAGACTTGCGAGCGCGTCCTGAAAAACCATCGCAATATCCTTGCCGCGGATTTCATCAAGCTCTTTTTCCGGAAGACGAAGCAGATCCTTTTCCTCAAAAACAGCACTGCCCTTTAACACACTGCCGTTCTTCGGAAGAAGTCCCATGACCGCCAGATTACTCACGCTTTTTCCGCAGCCGGATTCTCCGACAATTCCCAGAATTTCGTGTTCTCCTACTTCATAGGAGATATCATCCGTGACAATCCGGTCTCCGAAATCACTTTTGAATCGGACTCTGAGGTCTCTGACTTGTAAAACAGGATCCATTTCTTTCCCTCTCCGGTATGTTTATAAAAGGCGCAGCCGTGGCGTCTCCACCACTTCTGCGCCTTTCCGCATAATAATACAGTCACCGCGGATCAGATGTAAAGAATTTCCGGAAGATTATTCCGCGATATCCCACTCCTGAATGTTGTTGTAAGAACCGTACAGAGAAGGTGACGCGTTCTGCAGCCGGCTGCTGACAACGCCGAGATTGCTCATAAAGTACAGCGAGAACATCGGAACATCCTCGATCATCTTGTCATCTACCGTCTTGTAAAGCTTCTTCAGCTCATCTTCGGAGGAAGCCGTCTGCGTGGCGGCAAGCGCCTTCGCAACTTCCGGATCCTGGTAGCCGCCGGTCCAGGACTGCTCGGCATTCACAAGAGAATTCTCATCCGCGTAGAAGTCCGCAGGCGTAATCGTATACTGCACCGAGAATACATCCACATCATCTGTGCCCGCGACGCTCATCAGCGTTGCGAAATCGACTGTGTTGATTTTGACTTTAATGCCGGCCTGCGCGAGTTCCTGCTGCATAATCTGCGAAGCCTTAACCGCAAAATCATCCGAAGAGCTTACATAATACTGCAGCTCGGTTGAAGAATCCCATTTACCATCGGAAACCGCTTCGTCCACAAGTTTCTTCGCGTCCTGCGGATCATACGGAATGGTCGCTTTGGAGGAATCATAAAGAGGAGAACCGCTCATAACAAAACCGTCTGTGATCTCACCGTGTCCTCCGAGGAGTGAGCTTAAAATTGTATTTCTGTCAATCGCTTCGACAAATGCCTTGCGGACTCTTGCGTCCGTTACCTTCTTTGTATTGAAGAAGGTCATTTCGTTTGTGACGGGCTCTGTCCAGACAGCCTTGACACCATCCAGCTTTTCCACAGCATCACGGTCCGTAGCAGGAATGGCGCCGGTCGAAGGATTGATGAAATCAATTTCTCCGGATTTTAGACCCGCAAGCAGCTCCGAGGGCTGCACGATTTTGACGTTCAGCTTGTCGATCTTCGGCGCGCCGAACATATATTTATCGTTCGCATGATAGCTGATATAGTGCGCGCTGTCATAGGAATCCAGCACATAAGGTCCGTCAACAACGTCCGGATGATTGAACCAGTCATAGGTAAGCAGATCCTTTGCCGGAACATCCTTCAAAACATGCGACGGCAGAATGCAGATCCATGTCGCGACATTATTGAGGAAGGTATTGAGGGACATCGGCGTCGTCGCGATGAAATCCAGATTCTTGTCATCTATCTTTTTCAGGCCGTCAATCGATTCTGCGCCGGAAGGAGAAGCGCCACCGTCAAAGCCTTTGAACATCGAAAAATCGAAATTGTAGTTTGCAACTTCCGGGCTTGTCATCCGCAGAATCGTAAAAATGACATCATTCGACGTAACAGGCTGTCCGTCGCTCCAGTTGGCGTCGTCCCTGATTTTAATATGGAATGTCAGATTGTCGTCTGTCGTAATGCTCTCCGCGAGCATGTAGTCCACACTGTTCTGCGAGTTGAACGAAGCAAGCGGCAGAAACATCAGACTCGTGGAGTACAGATTGATAAATGTCCAGTCCATATTCAGGGGGTTCAGCGTTCCGAGCTGGTCGGTTACACCGATGTTGACAATTTTCTCTCCGGGAGCCGCCGTATTTGCAGCTTCCGAAGTCCCCGCCTGCGTGGATGTTTCCGCGGCAGGAGCGGATTCCGCAGCCGTCTTCCCGCCGGTGCTGCCGCAGGCGGCGAGGGCAGCTGTCAATGACAGGGCAAGAACAGCCGCAAGTGCCTTTCTGATACCTTTTTTCATCCTTTTTCTCCTCATGATTTCTATAACAACATGTAATCCCTATCCGTTTTTCTTCCGGAACTTCCGGATCAGGATCTGCTGTTCATCCACTTCCGGCGTCAGCTTGTCGCTGTCGCCCGCTTTATAAAAGATCGCCGCGCATTTACCTTCCGAATTGATCAGAGAATAGGTGCCGCGCACCTCACTGTCAAGCACGGAGAACTCGACCATGCGATTGTACTCCTTCGGATGATCCTTCACGTCAAGGATCTTTCCGTGCGAATTCTCGTCCCGGACACAGACCGGATTTTCCTCATAATACGGATCGAAGATATAGGCGTATTGATCGTCCGCGTGTGTCACCAGAACGTAATGGTCGCAGCCGTACGATACGCGGATGACCGCGACCGCGTTGTCATGCTGGAGCTGTTTTCTCAGCTTGGAGGTCTTGTGAAAGCTGACCGAAGGACCCTTTAAAAACGAGCAGCTGATCGGAAATCCGGTGGTCGCCCGGTAATCATTGAACCAGTCCGCGACAAAATGGACCGCATTGTTGGAAGTGCCGCCCCTTCCGGGTATGCCGTTGCAGTTCACCTTGTCCATCGTCAGCATGTATATTATCTTGATGACACCGGGCGGAAGCTCCTCCCTGTCAAAAAGATAGATCAGTGCGTCCAGAATCGCTGTCGGCCCGCAGTCATATTCCGACATCTGATAACGAAGTGGATTCTTCATTCCGCAAGCTGTTCCTTTCTTCCCGCGTCCGCTTCTTACTGCAGGATCAGTCTGTGTCAACTGTCATCAGTTTTTTTACAATCGCTGTACATTGTACCATTTCCAGAACAGTTGTCCACTCTTTTGTTGTATGCGCATCGTGCATGGGATTCGCGATGCAGATCCCGTCGATTCCCCTTCTTCTGACTACGTTGCAGTCGCTTCCGCCGAAATTCTTTTTCGATCCGTGCGGAATGGAAAGCCGGTCCAGTACCTTCCGGTAATGCAGGAGGGCGGGATCATCCTCCGCAATGTGATATGCGGTCAGATGCACTGTATAAGTACATTCGCAGGCAGCACCAAGCGCTTCCGCCTCCTGCCGGAATGCCGCAGCCGTCTTCTCATATAAAGAGAGCGCGTCCTCATGAATAGAGCTTCGGATTTCACCGCGGACAATGACCTTGTCCGGTACGATATTGGTCTGCGTCCCGCATTCGATCCGGCCGATGTTCAATGTGGAATGATCGTCCGCTCTTCCAAGCGGAAGGCGGCTGATCGCACGCGCGGCGGCCAAAACCGCGCTGATTCCCTTCTCCGGCTCAAAACCGGCATGTGCCGCTCTTCCATGAACCGTCATTGTAAAAGACAAAAGCGTCGGCTCCTGCGTTGAATACGAGCCGATTACATCGCTGCAGTCGAGGGCAAATGCCTGATCCGCCCTGCTGCAAGAAAAATCAAATGCGGACGATCCTGTCGTGTACGCTTCTTCCGCCGTGCAGAACAGCAGCTCTATATTGCCGTGCGGCAGCTTTTCTTCTTTTATTTCACGAACCGATTCGAGGATGCAGGCCACCGCGGAAAGATCATCCGCTCCAAGTACGGTGGTCCCCCCGCTCGTGATTCTGCCATCCGCATGAATCACAGCCTCTTTCCCGATTCCGGGTTCTACGGTATCCATGTGTGCCATGAATAATAAAGTCTGCGTCTTTTCCGGACGAACGCCTTCCGCGGGAATAACTGCAAAAAGGTTTCCGCTGTCCGATCCTGTCCGCTTCGCGGAGTCATCTTCCAGGACGCTGATGCCCAGATCCTGCAGTTCCCTGCGGATTCTGTCCGCCATCTTCCGCTCTTTGAACGAAACCGAATCTATACGGACCAGTTCTGTAAAATTCCGGATCAACCGCTCTTTATGAATATCACTGTAGTCTGCCATGCCTTGTGCCTCAAATCGCCCGATATTAACCATACTATTCCGCTATGAATTATGTTGAACAAAACTATACAAGGTTTCCTCTCCGATGTCAATAAAAAAGAACCGCGTCGAAACTCCGAATGAATTTCGATGCGGTTCTCAGATATAAATGGAGTCGAGGGGATTCGAACCCCCGACCTCCGCGTTGCGAACGCGGCGCTCTCCCAACTGAGCTACGGCCCCGGGTACGTTCACGTAGAAATCGTACTTGATTACTATACTCCCGTAAGGCCGTTATGGCAACTGTTTTTTCAAAAAAATAATCAGATTCCCTGATTCTCAAATGCCGGCTTCATGGTCTTCTGAATTGCCTCCAATACCATATAAATCACCAGTATATCCACCGGCAGCTGCAGGACATTCGAAATGATCCTCGCCGGCAGAATCGCCAGAATCGCCTTATGATACAGAATGTTCAGCCAGACAGTGTTCAGGCCGATATTCACGAAGATCTTGACGAAAATCTCGGCGGCGACAAGGCGTTTCAGCGAGAGTTTCCTGCCGTAAAGGAAGCAGCCGAAAATCACACCCCCCGCCACTGCGCTGATTGTAAATCCCGGAAAAAAGGGGCCGGTCGGATTCGCCAGATATTTAAGGATATCCATGACACCGGCAAATATGCCGCCGACCGCTGGTCCGAACAGAAAATCAATTACCAGATTCGGGAGCTCCACAATGCCGATCTTCACAAACGGGCCAAAAGAAATCGATCCGACGAATTCGAGCGCAATCGACAGGGCGCCCATGATGCCGCACAGGACGACAACCCGGAGTCTTCGAAGTTCTGCAAGAGAACGGGTCCAGATATTTAAAGACATAATAATACCTCCTATGAAGTTATCCGTAACCACATAAGAGGCAGAAAGACGTGCATTATGCAGCAGCGGGATGCGATCCCGGCACCGCGGTCTTCCCTTCGTCCGGCTGACAACTCCCTGTTCAGCCGGCACTTGACGCGCCGGAATCTACTCTGCAAGTTTGCACCATTGTAACGGATTGTTCTGTGAAACGCAAGAGGTTATTTATTCGCCGCCAAGCATCGAATAGATGTCCGCGGCAATTCTGCACCGGTCCGGCATTTTTGAGCCGTCTGTAAGATCTCCTTCGAGTTCCACGTCAAAACAGCGGTCAGCCATCTCCAGCAAAAAGTCTTCCTCCATCTGCCCGATTTCGCCCGCAAGCTCCTCCGGCTTATATCCCAGAACCTTTATCAGAAACTTTTTCTGTTCATCTGTAAACGTCACAGTCTGCTCCTTTGTATACCTGTCTTCCGCCCGGTCAAAAATGCCCTGTGCCGGCATCCCGGCACAGGGCATCATCTTTTATCTTTTATTCAGTCGAGCGTATCGTCTCCGTCGTCGTCTTTCTTCTTCTGCAGGAAAGAAGGGATGTTGATATTGGACGTATCCGTAGAAGGCGTGTGAATACTTCCCGGATTGAAACGGCGGGGCTGCTGTGTGTAAGCGCTATCCTGCTTCGGTGCGTAGTTTCCCGAAGGCTGCGCATAATTCTGCGGCTGTGAATACCCTTGCGGCTGTGCATAAGAAGACTGCTGCGAATAGGAAGCCTGGGAATAATTCTGGGCAGACTGATAATTCTGCTGATTATAAGAAGGCCTTGCCTGATAATTCGGACGGCTGTAATCCGGAGCCTGCTGATAGCTGTTCTGTCCGAAGGACTGCTGCGGCTGATAAGCTCCCTGCTGGCCGAAAACATTACGGCCGAATCCCTGCTGCGGACGGCCTGCCTGCGGATTGAACGGCTGGGAAGCAAACGGATTTCCCTGATGAGCCTTGTCCTTGGCGTTCGGGTTTGTTCCGATACCAGTCGCGATGACCGTAACCATACAGGAGTCCGTCTCGGACTCGTCATATTTGGCTCCGAAAATGACATTGATGTCGTCACCGGTCTGCTCACGAATATACGCGGCTGCGTCATTCGCGTCGAACAGCGAAATATCACCGGAGACATTCAGGATGACATCGGTAGCACCGTTGATCGATGTTTCCAGAAGCGGAGATTCAACCGCCATCTTGACAGCCTGGGTCGCCTTGTCATCACCCTTGCCGTATCCGATGCCGACATGCGCAATGCCTTTGCCGCGCATAACCGTCTGTACATCCGCAAAGTCAAGATTGATGATCGCGGGCAGATTGATCAGATCTGTAATTCCCTGTACAGCCTGCTGCAGGACTTCGTCCGCTTTCTTCAGAGCATCCGGAAGCGTTGTTCTGCGGTCCATGATCTCCAGCAGCTTGTCATTCGGGATCACAATCAGTGTATCAACATTGGGTTTGAGGTTTTCAATTCCGCCAAGAGCCTTGGTCATACGCGCCTTGGCCTCAAAGCTGAACGGTTTCGTAACGACGCCGACCGTCAAAATGCCCTGATCCTTCGCGAGCTTCGCCACAACCGGCGCAGCACCGGTTCCTGTTCCGCCGCCCATGCCACAGGTTACAAAAACCATATCCGCGCCTTTAATCGCGGCGGAAAGCTCTTCCGCACTCTCCTCAGCGGCTTTCTTACCGACCTCGGGATTCGCGCCCGCGCCAAGACCTCTCGTCAGTTTCGCGCCGATCTGAATCAGCTTCGGCGCCTTGCAGCGCTGCAATGCCTGCAGGTCCGAGTTCACGCCGATGAACTCAACACCTGTGATTCCCTCTTCAACCATCCGGTTTACCGCATTGTTACCGGCGCCGCCGACACCTACAACAATGATCTTGCAGGCTGTTTCGTTCTCATCTGTCTTGATTTCTAGCACAGTCGTGCCTCCTCTTATATAAATTAAATTTGATTTAATTTCTCTGAAATTATGTACTTATACTAGTTTATAATACAATTTCAAAGATAATATTGCAACCAGTTTTGACCGCGGGAGTCTCCCCTGCAGATGGTCACGATTCCTTTTCCCGGAACGTAATGTAGCTTGTATCCGGCGTATAGTTGACAAGATCAACCGTTCCCTTTTTGTTTTTCAGAGACGGAAGAATCTTGCGAAGATTGGAGATTTTTTCGTCTGTATATTGATCTTCTCCGAGGTCCGCGCGGACATCTCCGAAATAAAGAGACATGCTGCTTGTCGTGCTGAAGTAAATTTTATCCGCGCTCAGTCCGTATTTGGAAAGCAGCTGGGTAACAGTCAGAATTCTGTCAAAGACCGCGTCGTTCTCCGCGGGAAGCTTCTTGTATAAGACAATACTCTGGAACTTGAGTCCGGTTACTTCCGGAACGCCCTTAAGCTTCTCCTTCGACGATTCCACAACGATGCCGTCGCGGTCAAAATACATGCAGGTACCAAGATAATCAACATAGCCGGCTATTGTTTTTTCGTAGACACGGATTCTGATCGAATCGTGTGCAACAACCTGCACTTTCATCGTTTCAATGAACGGTATATTCCGGATCGGTTTATCCCTGTACCGAAGAGACAACAGGACCGAGTTATCACCGAGAGGCCCTGTCATTACCATCGAGCTGATCTCGTCTTTCGTGTATCTGGAACTGCCTTCCACCGTAACGCTCCGGACTTTGAAGTAAGCCACAAAAAAAGCTGCCGCGGCGGATAGAATCAGCAGAATGACCACTGCGCGGATCGCTGCCATCCGCCGTCTGTGCCGGATCTGTGCCCTGACATATTCTCTGGCGTCGCTGTATTGTTCCCTGTCTATCATCGCCCGCTAGCTCTCCTGCCGTATATCCCGCATAACGCGGAGCACAACGCCGACTTCGATCAGAAGAAACAGAACCGAAGAACCGCCAAAACTTATGAACGGAAGGGAAATACCGGTATTCGGTATGGTATTGGTAACAACCGCAATATTCAGAATCACCTGCACCGCGATATGCGTCATGACTCCGACAACGAGCAGGGAAGAGTACAGATCCCGCGCGTTCATCGCGATTACCATAAACCGCCATGTCAGAATCATGAAAAGCACAATGATCGATATCGCGCCGAAAAGCCCCAGCTCTTCACAGATAATCGAAAAAATCATATCGTTCTGCGCTTCCGGTATGAAGCCGAGCTTCTGCATGCTCTCGCCAAGGCCCTTGCCGAAAATGCCGCCGGAGCCGATACCATACAGTGCCTGTAATGTCTGAAAACCGATGCCGTCCGCATACGCCGCAGGGTCCCGCCACGCCAGAATACGCTTGCCACGGAAGTTTCCGTTTCCGCCGTTTTTAAGAATCCATGTGACGATCGCATACGCAGCGGCGCCGATGCCGGCAGCTCCCAGCACAAACCATTTGTAGCCGCGGCTGGCGACAAAGATCATGCCGGCCGCAATCGCAACGACGATGATCGCCGAACTCAGGTTCTTTGTAATGACATAAATTGCCGCCGCCTGCGCGAGTGACGGCAGCATCACCATGATCAGTCCCCGGAGCGTACGGAGTTTTCTTCTGTCCATCCGGCAGATGATGTGCGCCGTGATCACTATGACCGCGATCTTGGAGATTTCCGCCGGCTGCAGGGAAACAGGACCGATATAGATCCAGCGCTTCGCGCCGTTTCTCTCGGTTCCGATAAATTTGACCAGAATAACTAACAGCAGGGAGACACCATAAATCACCTGATACAGTCTGTCGTAAAGGTGTACCGGAATCCTAGTCGTGATCAGCATTAAAAATAATCCGAGCGCCGTTGCCATCGCCTGACTGCGCAGATAGTGCATCGAATCCCCGTTGAAGTCGATCGCCGCCTCATAGGAGCTGGTCGAATACAGAATAACAAGGCCTGTCAGGATCAGAAAAAGAATAATGAAGAGAATGCTGTAATCCTGCGGTACCTCCTGCCTGCGCGTGGCTTTTGCCCTGCCGCTTCTGCGCACCGTCCTTTGCCCTTGCATCGCAGCGGGCGCATTGTGCGGGCCTGTCCCCCTGTTCTCCGGAGACGGCCTGCGGTTGTTATGACGTGGCCTGTAAGAGTCCGTATTTGTGCGTGCGCCAGAATTTGCCATTCTTCTTACCAGATCGCAAGCAGGGAGACGGCACCGGCAACAGCCGTAATCGCGGTAAAGAGCGCGGTAACCCGCACTTCACTCCAGCCGCCCAGTTCCAGATGATGATGAAACGGCGTCATCCGGAAAACTCTTCTTCCCTCGCCGTACTTGCGTTTCGTATATTTGAACCATCCGACCTGTATCATGACCGTGACCGACTCCAGAAGATAGATGAAGCCGATCATCGGTATAAATAAAGGCAGCTGCATGACATAAGCAATGCCAACGATAAAACCGCCGAGAGCAAGAGATCCGGTGTCTCCCATAAATACCTTGGCAGGATACGCATTATAAATCAGAAACCCGAGAAGCGCGCCTGTCATTGCGCCGGAAGCGGCACTGACATTGTTGTGCTGCAAAACAGCTATGATCGTGAAAACAAGAGAGGCCACGATCGTCACGCTGCCGCAGAGTCCGTCGACACCGTCGGTCAGATTGGTTCCGTTCACCGTCGCGACCGCGATGAAAATCAGCGCCGGCAGTCCGAACCAGCCAAGATGCAGCACTGCGCCTCTTCCGAACGGAAGGATCATGTCCAAGGAAATTTCATTAAAATACATCAGAATCAGTCCGAAGACAAGCGAAATCAGAATCTGAAACGCCATTTTCTGCCGGACAGTCAGACCTTCCGAACGCTTCTTCGTAACCTTGATAAAGTCATCCACAAAACCTACGAGGCCGAAGCCCAGAGTCATAAAGACAACCGGCAGGATTCTGGTATCCTTCACCGCGAAGATAAGTCCCGTAACCGTAAAAGCGGCTATAATCATCAGACCGCCCATGTTCGGTGTACCACTTTTACCGAGGTGTGACTGCGGTCCCTCTCCGCGCTCTGTCTGCTGGACCTTGAGCCTTCGCAGCTGCGGAATCAGGAAGTGCCCTGTGACTGTGCTGATCGCGAATGCCAGCAGCATCGGCAGCACCGTATTCAGTATATCCGAAAAATAGATCATGATTTCTGTACCTGTCTGTATCAGTTTCCTGCAGCAGCGGCTTCCCCGCCGGCGTTCTCCTGCTGCGCACCTGTTCCGGCTGCCGCGCCGCCCTGCTGCGTACCTGTGCCGGCTGCTGCGCCTTCGCCCTGCTGTGTGCCCGTGCCGGCCGCTGCGCCGCCGCCCTGCTGTGTGCCCGTGCCGGTACCGCCGGCAGCATTCGTATCCGATGTATCCGTGCCCTGCATATCCGGCATCGTAGTATCACTATAAACATATCCGGTGTCCGGGTCAATCAGCTTTCCGGTTTCAGGATCAATATAATTGCCGGTTTTCGGATCTTTTTCAAATGTCTTGTAGTTTTCCGCAGTTCTTGCCGGAGCGTCAGGAACACCGTCGCCGTTCGTATCGACCGCCGCGATCTTTGTAATATTGGTCGTTCCCTCTTTAGGCTGCGTTGAATCGCAGACACCGTCATTGTCGGTATCGAACATATCGGCTACGCCATCGCCGTCGGTATCACAGGAATCTGTGATGCCGTCGCCGTTGGAATCCATCGGCGTGTCCGGTTTGCCGTCATTGTTGGCGTCAACCGCATCCGGCTTTCCGTCGCCGTCTGTATCGAGATTGTCTATGATTGCCTTTGGCCTGCTTGTGAAATTATCCGCGCTGTATGCCAGCGTGTTCTCTTCGTTCAGCTCCTTCAGCTCTTCCGCTTCCTCGTCCGATAACGGTTCGGTCATATAGATATTCAGATATGGAAGCACTTCCGTCAGGACCTTGCGCACGATTCTGGTCGCGTACTTCGCGTCGTCCTGCGGATAATGATTCGCTCTGTCAACAACGACATAGATCGCGATCTGCGGATCGTCCTGCGGCGCGTAACCCATGAAGGAAACAACATACTGGCCATTGCCTCTGGGGAAGGTTTCGGCTGTGCCTGTTTTGCCGCCGATCATGTAGCCGGCAGGGCGCGCCGTGTGTCCCGTGCCGTTCTCTCCCGCGACAACGGCAAGTGTCGCTTCACGGATTTTTGCACTGGTCGATTCCGAAACAGTCTTCTTTAGCAGGCGGGGCTCGATATTCCGGACCGTAGCGCCGGACGGGCTCGTAATCTTCCGGACAATATGCGGCTCATAATAATAACCGCCGTTGACCAGTGATGAGAACGCCGTTATCATCTGGATCATGGTGACGTCAAAGTTCTGGCCGAACGAATTGGTCGCGAGGTCGGAATTCGTCATCTTGTCTCTTTGAATCAGCAGTGTATCCGTTCTTGCCTCATCCGCGAGATCGATGTTCGTACGAAGTCCGAAACCGAAAATTCTCTGAAACTTTGTGAAATCGTCCATACCGGTCTGCTGCGCCATCTGCATCAGCGCAACGTTGCAGGAACGCTCGATCGCCTGATCCACGGTCAGAAGTCCGTCGCCGTCACGGTTATGACACTTGATGGTCCAGCCGTCTACCTTCAGGCTTCCGCCGCAGTAATACGTTTCATCTCCGGTCATCTTGCCGGACTCAAGCCCTGCCGCGAGCGTAAATGGCTTTGCGACAGACCCCGGCTCATAAAACGAGGAGATACAGAAATTGGTCCAGAGATAATTCAGATATCTGGATTTTTCCTCGTCGGTTCCCTTGTCAATCGCGTCCACATCCGCCTGCGTCAGGATCTCATCGGTCGGATTATCCTTATCATCCAGCTTCGGGAGTCCTACAAGCCTGGACGTATCGTAAGGATTCTGCAGGTCGAAGCCGGGATAGGCTGCCATTCCCAGAATCTCTCCGTTATTCACGTTCTGTATGATACAGCCGACATGTCTCGCACCGTAGCCTTCGTGCTCATCATTCTCATATTGCTTGCCAAATTCATTCAGATACTTCTCAATAATGGTCTGAATGTTCGCGTCCAGTGTCAGCTGAAGATTGTCGCCGTCGGTGGCATCAATCACGGTTCTCTCCAGCGTGGAAGTATCATTCAGAAAGCCGTAGGAGCGGCCGGGCGTTCCGTTCAGCGTGTCGTTATAATATCCTTCTAAGCCAAAACTGCCCTGATTGCTGTTATTGGCAAATCCAAGCACATGCGCAGCGAGCGATCCGCCGGGATAGCTTCTGATATACGCCGGCTCGAAAACAATTCCCTGGATATTGTTCATCTCGGTTTGTTTTGCCAGTGCTTCCTTAAGCTGCGCCTCGAGATTGCTGATCTTGGATTCGTTCTTCTCGCTTTTGGCGGCTGTCAGATCCCTGCGTAGTTTTGTGACCTTCTTGCCGGCTTCCCCGATCTCATTCTCGAACGCCTGTTTGTCCGCATATGGCAGATTCTTTTTTACGATATAATAGCGGCTGTCCGGATGGTCATCCACATATTTCTTTATCTCCGCCTTATCAAGACCGAGCTTCGTTACAGCATTCAGCGTCGGTTCGTAGTAAGAGCTCTCCTTCTTGTCATTCAAAGGTCCGTTATTGATTGCATGCGCGTCAATAACGACATTGTAGACAAGCTCGCTCGTCGCGAGGACAGTTCCCTTGGCATCCGTGATTGTGCCGCGCTTGAACGGCAGCTCCCGGCTGTCATAGCGCTGCTGGGAAAGAATCTGCTTCGCGTACTCTTCACCGTTATTACTGTTAATATAGAAAAGACGGACAATTAACGCAGCAAAAGCCAGCAGTACCAGAAGATAAAGTACCACCAGCTTTGTCTGCATAAACGATCTGAGCGCCTGTGTCCTTCCGGAGGAGACGCTATTTCTGCGTTTTGTATTGTTTTTGCGAGTCATGAACCGATTTTAATCCGTTTTCCGTTAATTGTCCACTTCCGAAACCTGATGCACGTAATCGTCGGTATCATTCTCGTAGTCCACAATCTGATCCTTGTTGGCATAGGTCATCCCGAGCTGGGTGATCGCCTTGTAACGGATGTCTTCGAGCTTCACGCTGCTGTTGATCTCATTGAGTGTTTCTTCATTGTTCTCGCGAAGCTGTGTCAGTTCACTTTCAAGGGAAGCAACTTTGTTCACCGTGTAGGTCAGTTCATAACGAAGATTGACATAGTGAATTAGAGCAGCGCACATGATGACCGTCATCCCGAGTAAAGCAGCAATGAGCGCAGGATTCATCCTCGCCGCTTTCGCTGTCCTTTTTCTGTCCGCGGTCTTCTGCCGGTGTCCTGCGCCTGTGCGGGTATCTTCATACGCGTCATAGTCGTAGGCAGGTGCTTCCGAGCCGTAATAATATACGAAAGCTGCACCTTCGTGATTTCTCCTCGTGCGATAGCCTCTGGAGATATCACGCGCTTCATAATCATATGCATTTGTTCTGTAAGCGCGTCTGTTCCCCATTTTCCTGCCCTCATAAGACCGTTTTACTGTTCCCCGATCTTTTCAAATACCCGCAGCTTCGCGCTGGCCGAACGTTTGTTGTCCAGCAGTTCTTCCTGCGATGGTAAAATAGCTTTTCTTGTAATAACCGTCCCTTTCGGTTTCCTCCCGCAAACGCAGACAGGAAATTCCGGTGGACAGATACACGGATTCTCGTTTCGTTTAAAAGCGTTCTTCACAATCCGGTCTTCCAGCGAATGGAAGGTGATGATGCAGAGCCTGCCGCCGGGATTCAGTAGTCCTATCATCCCGTCTATGGAATCCCGCAGAACATCCAGCTCTCTGTTGCAGGCAATCCGGATCGCCTGAAACGTCCGCTTACAGGGATTTCCGCCGCGTACCTGCATCTTCATCGGTATGCTGGCACGGATGATAGCGGCAAGTTCTCCCGTCGTCTCCAGCGGTTTTTTTTCTCTCTGTGCAGCAATGTTCTTCGCGATCCTCGCCGCAAATTTCTCCTCGCCATAATCTCTGATTATCTGCTCGATTTTCTCTACGGACCAGGTATTCAGGATCTGCCTGGCACTGACGGGATTGTCCTGATCCATGCGCATATCGAGCGGTTCATCCGTGTTATAGGAAAACCCCCGCTCCGGGTTGTCCAGCTGATAGCTGGAAACGCCAAGATCAAGCAGGATGCCGTCCACGCCATCTATTCCCAGCTGCGAAAGCACCTGCGGCATATTCTCGTAATTACTGCGTACGATCGTAACTCTGTCCTGATACGGCTCCAGCCGTTTCACCGCCGCGGCAATCGCGTCCTTGTCCTGATCAATCCCTACAAGGCGTCCTCCGTCCGTGAGCCTCTTCGCAATCTCAAAAGAATGGCCCGCGCCGCCAAGCGTACCGTCCACGTAGATTCCGTCCGGCCTGATATTCAGTTGACTTATGGTTTCCTGCAGTAAAACCGAGGTATGTCTGAATTCCATCGCCCGCCGTCTGTCAGAACTGGATACCGTTCGCGTACAGTCTTGCCGCCGCCTCGCGGATATCCTTCTTCGTAACCTTTCTCATGTGTTCATCGAAGGCTTCCTCGCTCCAGAGCTCCGCTCTGTCAATTCTTCCCGCGAAAACAACGTTCTTCGTAATACCCCCCGCCTCGCGCAGCTGCTGCGGCAGGATGATTCTTCCCTGTGCGTCGACTTCAACTTCAAGCGTATTCATTCCGTACCAGCGCAGGATCTCTTCCGCGTCCTCATTGAAGGTGGCAGGAAGGCCGCGCAGCTTCTGCTCGAAATTCTTCCAGTCCTCCATGGTATAAATCAGAAGGCAGTCACCTGTCCCGATGCCGATCATAAACCGGCTTCCCAGGATCTCTCTGAACTTGGCAGGGACGCTCAGGCGTCCTTTGGCATCCAGATGATGTCTGTAGATGCCGTTAAAATTGCCTTCCATAATACCTTCCGAACCTTTTACGAGCCGCGCGTCATCTTCCGGAAACGAACTTTTATCCCACTTTACACCACCTTATAGGTAAAAAATGGGAATTCATCCCCTAAGATAGCTAAATAATAACCCAAGGCACTGATATTTTCAATACCTTGGGTTTCAAAATGCGGTTTTATAAGGTTTTACGCCCGAGGAGTCTTCGGGCCGGTGTGGGATGCCGTCCCATCCGCGAGCTGTTTTCTGGCATAAATGTCCATCAAAACAGAAAAAACAATCATAATGACACTAACAACGATCGATACGGGGATCTTCGTCCCAGTTATATACAGCTGATCCGTCCGGATATATTCGATCCACGCCCTTCCGATTCCGTAACCGAAGAAATACAGCAATGTGATTTCACCTTCAAACCTCTTATGTCCGGCCCATAGAAGCATCAGAATCAAAAGTCCCAGATTCCATAGCCCTTCATATAAAAAGGTAGGATGCACCTGAATGTAGTTCGTTCCCTGCGCGATATGGGAAGCTACCGATTCCGTAATATCCCGGCTGCGCACCATTTCAACGGGAAGGCGCATCGCCAGCAGGCTGTCCGTATAACCGCCGAACACTTCCCGGTTAAAGAAGTTGCCCCACCGTCCGATAATCTGGCCGAGGACCAGTCCGTAAGCCGCGGTGTCGAGAAGCCGGAACGGGTTCACCTTTTTGACTCTGCAGTAAACAAAAACAACAATCACACAGGCAATGATGCCTCCGTAAATCGCAAGGCCGCCGGCACGCAGATTAAAAATCTGCAGCGGATGGTCTTTGTAGGCGTCCCAGAAGAAAATTACGTAATATAGTCTGGCACCGATGATTGCGAAAATGATCAGCCAGATCGAAATGTCCCAGATAATGTTCGGGTCCCAGCCTGTTTTTTTCGCCATGTGTGCCGCCAGAAGAATTCCGGCCAGCATCGCTGCCGCGATACAGATTCCATACAGAGCGATCGAAAAGCTTCCTATGCTAATGGACTGCGGTACATCTTTTAAATAGATTCCAAGATGCGGAAACGCGATATCCATTTTTCCCATCATATCAGGCATATTCCCTCCTGCCGTCCGTTCTCTTACACGTTAAATCTGAACAGGCAGACATCGCCGTCCTGCACAACATAATCTTTTCCCTGCATTCCGACAAGGCCTTTCTCTCTTGCCGCCGCAAGAGAGCCTTCCTTTAAAAGGACCTCCCAGTTCACGACCTCCGCTTTAATGAAACCGCGCTCCATATCCGAGTGGACCTTGCCAGCTGCCTGCGGCGCCTTGGTTCCGATTTTAATTGTCCATGCTCTTGTCTCATCTTCGCCGGCGGTCAGGAAACTCATAAGACCAAGCGTGCGGTAAGAAGCCTTAATCAGCTTATCGAGTCCGGATTCCTTAATGCCGAGGTCATCCAGAAACGCCTGCTTCTCATCATCTTCGAGTTCGGAGATTTCCGCCTCCATCTCCGCGCACAGAACGAACGCCTCGCTTCCGTTTTCCTTCGCGTATGCCTTCACCTTCTGAACGCCTTCGTTGGAAGCGCCGTCATCCGGAATATCATCCGCGGATACGTTGCAGGCATAGATCACCGGTTTCCAGGTAAGGAGCTGATAACCGTTCATAAGCTTTCTTTCGTCTTCATCGTCGATTTCCATCGAAGAAGCCGGCTTGTTCTGTTCAAGAACAGCCTTGACGCGCTGCAGAAGTTCCAGTTCTTTCGCGGCTTCCTTATCCATGCGCGCTGTTTTGGCGACTTTGGAAATTCTGCGTTCCAGAACATCCAGATCCGCAAAGATCAGCTCCAGATTGATTGTTTCAATGTCGCGCATCGGATCGATCGTACCGTCCACGTGTGTAATGTTGGCATCCTCGAAACAGCGAACAACATGCACAATTGCGTCGCACTCGCGGATATTTGCAAGGAACTGGTTGCCGAGGCCTTCCCCCTTCGAAGCGCCCTTCACGAGGCCCGCGATATCCACGAACTCGATGACGGCCGGTGTGATCTTCTTCGAATGATACATCTCGCCGAGCTTTTTGATCCGCTCGTCCGGAACCGCAACGACACCGACATTCGGATCAATTGTGCAGAACGGATAGTTTGCTACGTCTGCACCTGCCTTGGTAAGTGAATTGAATAACGTGCTCTTGCCGACGTTCGGCAGACCCACTATGCCCAACTTCATGTCTCTGTATATCCTCCATTTTCCTTGATTTGGCATCTCATTTATTAATGTCTCAGAGTTGATCATACCATATTATTGATGGAAGGGATAAAAGAAGTTTGCAAACGGCTTCTTCGGAGGTGGAGAGCTGCAAGGATCTCCGTTCAGCAAAATCTCCTCTCAAACCCGCGGATTATTTTCTCCGGCAGCATTACAAACGCTTCGATCAGCCTGACCGGAATGAGAATGGCGGCACCAGATGAAGAATACCGGAGATATTTCGGAATTTGTCTTTTATGCATGCCCTGAACGCAGAAAACGCAGGCATAAAGCCTGCGTTCAAGACAAATGATGTGTATTCAGGACAACCAAGAAGCGCGTAAGCAGAAATTTCTCAGCCCCGGTCTCTTCCTTCCAGCGCGTGAATTGTATTTACAACAAATTCATGTACCGGAACCGGGATTCCGGCCTTATGCGCAGCGCGGACGACAGAACCGGAAATGGTATCAACCTCGGTCTTTCTTCCTGCACGGATATCCGCGCAGATGGATGTCACCCCTTCCGGTGATCCTGCGGATGTTGCCTTAATCTTTTCGGCAAGCTTCTCCTCATCCGCTTCCAGCCCGAGCGCATGCGCTGTTTCCACAGCCTCATGCAGCAACGCCATTGTCATCTTCCACGCATATTCGTTCGCGGCAATATAGCCGATGTTCACCTGCAGCACTGCGGTTACAGCACTCAGGGATACATTCGTGAATAGTTTGTCCCAGATGAGCTGCTGGATATTCGGATGAATTCTCACATTGAATCCGCAGCTGTCAAAGGATTCTTTGAGTCTGTTCAGAAAATTCTCCTTGTCCTCCGTAAGCATGCCTACGTTTGTGTTGCCGACGCCGCCGTGACGGATATGGCCGAATCCCAGCACAGCTCCATTATCTTCGGTTGTTCCGATAATGATATGGTCCTGCGGTACAAATTCGCCGAGGATATCTTCATGTCCCGAGCCGTTCTGCAGCGTCATTACATAGGTATCCGATCCGATCAGGTTCCGGTTTCCGGACAGAGCAGCTTTTGAATACAGCGCCTTGACGAAAAGAATGATCAGATCGACCGGTTCCATTCCTTCAGAGCTTATCGCCGCGGCAGGCCGGTAAATATTCTCCTGTTCGTTTTCTTCAATCTTCAAGCCGTTCTGCTGTACTGTCTCGATAACCTTGGGATTTGTATCGATCAGCGTTACGTCATTATGTAATGATAAATGTCCCCCGTAGATGGATCCCATCGCGCCGGCGCCTATTACCGCTATCTTCATTATTTTCCTCCAGTGCGTTCCGGCCGGCCGCAGCAGATGCTGCGGCCGGCACCAAATTTACAGTATTCTTACAGGTCAGTCTTCAGAAAACTCTTTGATTCCCTCGATTGCGTAAGCATGTACCGGGCTGGAATCCAGGCCGACAATCGGGAGCGGAGCATAGGACATGAAGAAGACATCCTTCTGCAAAAGTTCGAGGTTCTTTAATACTTCGATGAAGATGATGTTTTCCGCAAGCAGAATGTCGTGGAAAGGCTTTACATCTTCATTGCAGTTCTCAATCGATACACCGTCGCCGAAGCCGACCGCCTTCACCTTGTGTGCCTTGAACCATTCCGCAGTCTCCGCGTTTACGAAAAGTCTCTTGTCCTTTTCGGTATTCGTATCCTTTGTGAACGGATTCAGCTTGTAGTCGGAATCAATAATGACAATGTCCCCTTCGCGTACCTTGGAAGCGGCGCGGTCCAGATCGGCAGCCGTAATATGGCTGTTCGGCGCTACGCTGTCATGGAAATTCACATAAACGGCACGGCCGACAAAGGTCGTGAGCGGAACTCCGGTGACATCCGGCCAGTTATCATTGTGATGATACGGGCACTCCGCGTGTGTTCCAAGATGTGTCATGATATCGACATTTGTATGGAAATCCGGGATCGGGCCGCCGGTATTGAAGCGGAACAGCTTGCATCTTCTGGTCTCGGTCGCGGGATCTACCAGCTTGGAGAGATCAATCAGTCTCATTCCATTTCCCAAATCATAAACAGTCTGCATGTTCTTTTCCTCCGTCTGTATATGCATTCATCAAAAGGCGCTCAGACAGCAACCTTTACGACAACCTTTTTAACTGCCATCGGTTTTCCGGCAGCACATCTGGGTTTGTGCGCGTCTTCAGGCGCCACAACGATCAGATCGCCCTCCTTCAGATAAACTTCTCCGGAGTAATCCGGCTCTTTATAAAGGATGAGATCATTTTCCGGTTTTTCCTGTACGACTGTCAGCGTATCACGCCTGCAGACGCCGAACATTTCCTCTCCGGTAACCATATATTGAATGTCGAAATATTTGTCATGCGCTTCAAAACTTCTCTCTTCTTTCGGAGAAGTGGTATATTCCTGCACGTTGGCTACGACCTCATCTCCCAGAATCGGATAGCTCCCTTCCGGCAGACTCTTAATATCCGTTTCGCGAAGCCACTTGTACGCGGCGCGGAACTTTTCTTCCAGATAGTCATACTTTTCTGCAATACTTACATTCGCGAAAAACATTTTTGTTTCCTCCTGTTTCACTTGCTCGCAATGTCACTGACATGCAGGTTTCCGGCAGCCAGTGACTGCACCTGTGCCCATACATTCTCATCCACGGTAACACCGTCTTCCAGGCTCTTCCTTCTTCTTTCGATCGTGTTTTCTCCGGGGCATTTAACCGGGCGCGCCGGATTAATCGGGTGTGCCGCGTCCGCAGCCGCAACTCTCCTGTCCAGCATTTTCTGCAGCTCCTCCGGATCCCCGAACATGTTCGGATCAATGGCGATAAATATCTGGCTGCAGCCCGTGCACGATCCGCGGTGCTCTTCATCAAGATCACTGCCGCATTTTCCGGCGGAAATCATTGCGGCCGCCAGATCCAGCGCGATCGCCAGCGACGAGCCCTTCCAGTAACCGGTCGGAAGGATCCGCATCGAATCTTCAATTGCTCCCGGATCCGTTGTAAGGTTTCCATCCTTATCAAAGCCTCCCGGGTAAGGCAGCTGCCTTCCTGCAAGCCGGTACACTCCAAGTTTACCATAAGCGTACTGGCTCATGGCCATATCAACAACAATTTCTCCGTTCTTTCTCGGAATCGCAATGCAGAACGGATTGTTTCCGACAGAAGGCTCGTCGCTTCCCCACATCGGCATGCAGCTCTCGGTATTGATCCAGCTGATCGCAAGGAATCCCTCTTCCGCCATCTTCCAGGCGTAGGTGCCGCCCCGCATCCAGTGCGTTGTGTTCCGGATCGAAACCAGACCGATGCCATGTTCTTTCGCAAGAGCAGCCGCTCTGTCCGAACAGAAAAGAGCATTCGTAACACCGATTCCGAGATGACCGTCGTAATTCTCCGCCGCGCCTCTGCTTCCAACGAGCGTTGGCTCCGCGTGTACATCGACCCATCCTTTCTGTACATACTCGGCAAAACGCGGAATACGATTAAGTCCGTGGCTCTCCACGCCGTCTGCACTTGACTCGGTGTGAATCCGCGCGCAGATCTTCGCTTTGTCTTCCGGTACGCCAATATTGATAAATGCCCTTTTACAGGTTTCCTCAACTTCAGAAAACGGTACTCTGATACTCATGTTTTATCCCCTTTTTCATATCCCCGCCCGAGAAGCGTCATCATCTCCTCATACAGTCCGCTCGCTTCTTCCATCGAATATCCGTAAACCATAAAGACGTCAAGTACATACGGAAAATACGAAAGATGATTCAGTCTCTGCGCGAACGCCATAGCAGCAGCCTCGCTGTCAGCCAGCAGAACCGAATCATTGTGGAGCGGCCCCAACTCCCACAGTCTGATCTTCTCGGTTCTTGTAAAAATCGTATCCTTATATTTTTCCTCGATATAATGAAACAGTTCATGAGAAAGCAGAAGCTTTGAAACATCGAGATTGTCCGTCAGAATTTCCGCGGTTGTTCTGTCACGGAGAAGATCCTTCGCTTTGTTGACGGCGTCCATATAGATCCGGATCTGATTGGCCGGCTTGAACTCGGCAAAAAGGACCCGGTCTGTACGCTCCGGAAACTCCGGATACGTGACAACCATTCCCATCTTTTTGGCAATCTGAACCGGATCGTCCGTCCCGTACTCGTCCGCGATTTTATCCGCGTACGCATAACCGCACTGCACGGATTTATACATCAGCTGCACTCTCTGTCCGTCTGTCAGCTTTCCGTTCACCGGATCTCTGGAGAAGGCATACGGCCACCAGTCATCCGGGGCAATGGCAGTCAGATCCCGCAGCATATCATTCAGTCCGCGGATTTCGTAGTGCGGTTTTTCATAGGAGGGACGGCGCTGTTTGCCGAACAGGCCGTCCGCGATCGGTTTGAGCACTTTTGCGATTTCTTCTCTGGTCATGAATTATCCCACGTCATTGAGCGAACCGACGACGATGATCTCTTCCTCCGGATCGCGGTCTCCAAGGTCCAGATCCATCAGCAGTTTTACCTGTGCAAGATCCACAGAGCTGTAGTCGGAAACTCTGGGGCCGAAGCAGATGAAGTAATCCGGGCGGATGATCGAGTCTGTCTTGAAGATTGCTTCTTCCTCCCACATCCGTTCTACTTCCTTATCATAATCGGCTACCTTGCACTTGGATACAATGCCGTCCGAGCACTGTACTTTGATAAAGCCCTTCCGGTCGACAATCCGGATCGGGTGCTTGTCGTCGCGATCGCCCTGGAATACAAAGAACTTGTCTGTCTTTTCCTTCAGGCAGATATTTGAAACCTTCGGTCCGAAATCCTCCTTCGCGAGCTGTTCCGCTTCCGCGTCGTCGCACTCCTTCAGAAGATCTGTGGTTTTAACCTCCGTGGAGCCGGTGGCAATCGCAGTGACCTTTCCGGTCTGGGAGTCGATTTCAATATGCACTTCGATCGTATCCGGTGACGCGCCGGAACTGATCGCCGCATCCGTAGCTTCCTTTTTCAGATCCCGGATATCGTCCTGCGTCGGGTTCGGTATGACACGTTCAACAACGTCGCGGACCATCGAAAGCGCAACGCCGATCGAGGAAATAACCTCGGCATTCTCGGGGATGCTGTACGGCAGCTCCATCTTTTTCGCACAGTACGGAACCAGCGAAGCAGCACCGCCGCCGCAGCCTACAAGACGCATTCCGTCGCGGTCGAGCTGATACTTCTCGGCGAGCGCGTTGATGCAGGCGCTGACCTTTTCATAGTCTTTGTCCAGAATTCTGGTCGCCAGATCTTCCACGGTAATTCCAAGCTTCTTCGCAACCGGTTCCATGGCCTTTCTGGCCGCATTCGCATTTCCATGCGCGAAGTACTTCTCGTCGATCAGACCGAGTACATTTGCCGCGTCGGTGTTGGTAAAACAGATTCTGTCTCCGTTTTTCAGGCGCAGAACAACATAATCTGCAGGATCACCGGGCTTGGGACTAATCAGTTCGATCTGCGGATCGACAATCTGGTCCTCCGGATAGAAGCACGCGTATTCGCAGCCCGCGATATGCGCGGAACGGGGGCCGACATCAACTACATCCGAGTCGCTGATCCGGACCATGGAACCGCCGGCGCAGCCGAGAATACGTACGTCCAGCGAGCTGATATAGGTGTCATGTCCCCCGATCTGCGCGTAATCAACGCCGGGTCTGCCGTTCTTGATGACACCGATATTCGTGGTTGTTCCGCCGACTTCAAAGTAAATGGCATTCGAAGCGCGCAGATACATGAGAGATCCCATAACGGATGCCGCGGGTCCTGAGAGCGCAGTGAGAATCGGTCTCTTCCTCATCTCGTTGATCTCCATGACGCCGCCGTCGCCTCTCATGATCATCAGCGGAACCTTGACTCCCGCTTCGCGGACTGATGATTCGGTCGCGTTTGCGGTTGCGATCATCTTGGGAAGAATGGAAGCGTTGATGGCCGCCGTTCTGGTTCTTCTTGTCAGGCCGTAAAGCTTTGTTATGTCGGAAGCCATTGTAACCGGAAGCCCCTTTTGAGAAGCGACATTGTAGATCAGCTTCTCCTCATCCATGGAGTCAACGCCGAACGCCATGGATGCGACAATAACTTCCGCCCCCTGCGCGATCAGTCTGTCGACGGCTGCGTTGATCGTATCTTCGTTCAGTTCTTTTTTCTTGATGTATTCATTGAAAATCCGGATTTTCTTTCCGGTCTTTTCGTCCAGAATGATATCCTTGAGCGTCACCTGTCTCTTTGCAAGCAGTCCCTCCAGTCCGCCGCCGGCAACGCCGATCAGGCCGACCTGCGCAACGTCTCCTTCGATGAAAGCATTCGTTGCCTGTGTAGTCGAGTGTGCTACAAAGACAACGTCTTCGGGAGAAATGTTGTTTTCCCGCATGCAGTTCTGAAAGCTTTTTACAACGCCGGCAGCCACACCTGCCTTGTCATCATGTGTTGTCTTAACCTCGTTCTTACCGATAATCTCATGTGTAAGGTTATCCATCGCAACGCATTTTGTGTAGGTTCCGCCTACATCGATGCCCATTCGGACAGCTCTGTGTTTTGTTTCCGCCATTTTATCCTCTCCTTTTATAAAAGATATGACTGCCGGCTCCGCTCCGGAGCAGCTGCTCCGCATCCCATAACGGCAGGCGATGAAAAAAAGAATGTACTAAAAGAATCACTCCGGGAATCACATCCGATCCCTGAAGGCCGCGCGGGCGGGTATCGCCCGCGCGGAGAAAATGCAGGGAAATCAGTTCAGACATTGAAGATCAGATGAACCACTGCGCTCCGAGACCGCCAAGAAGCAGATATACGGCTGCGTACTGGATAATACCTGTAATGTACGCGTTCGGAATGGACAGCTTGAGGAAGTCTTTGGATTCCACCTTGGTATAAGCAAGTCCCCATGCAACCCAGGACTGTGTGATGCAGCTGCCGATATTGACCGTAATTGTCGGAATCGCGAAAACGCCGTAAAGGAACGGAACCGAGAAGCTTGCCACATTCTGCAGAACGCCGAGAGTTGCAGCGCCGCAGCCTACAAGCGTCATAGGTCCGCGGAAGAGGCCGAGGCCGAGCAGAACCGCGAAAACGATGCAGACAACCAGTTCGTTCTTCGGCATTACACCGCCTAGGATAACTTTGAAATACGGAGAAGCGTATTTCGCGACGGAGTTGAACATAGGCAGTGTCAGCAGGAAGCCTACAAGAGGAGCTGTGTCAACGACACCGTCATAGTAAAGCTTGTTGACAAGCTGGCAGTTTTCCTTGAAAGTTCCCTTCATTCTGCCGCAGAGGAACAGAGCCGCGAAGCCCGCGATTACGAAACCGCCGATAACCGAGAAGTTAAACGCAATGTTTAAAGCGACAGGAACGATCGGCAGAATCAGCGTATAAAGAGGAGCGTCTTTCTGCGATGCCTGCGGTCCTCTTGTCTGTGCCGCCCACGCATGAGATGCCTTGTTCTTCTTCAGATAAACAGCAGTCAGGATTGTGGTTACCACCAGCATAATCACGAGCGCCGCGTAGCCCCAGTGACGGGCATACCAGCCGAGTGTGAAATCGGGCATCTGAGAGGGCTCAATGAAGAACGCGCGGTACTGCGCGAAGTTGACGGGATTCAGATAAATGCCCGCCGCGACCGAGCCCATGAAGGAAAACAGAGCAATCGCCTTCGGAACACCCAGAGACATCATGATCGGAAGTACGATAACGCCGATCGCGATGACGGGGCCTGCGCCGGTCATCGATGTGAAGATGATGGCTGTCACGATATTCAGGAGTGTAACCGTGATGATCGGCTTGTCACCGCCAAGCTCAACCGTCTTGCGGATCAGCGTGGAAGCGATACCGGTATCCATCAGGACTCTGCCGAACCATGCGCCCCAGCATACGTTTACCAGTGTGGTGCCCCAGCCTTCTGGTGCCGACTGATAAATTCCGTTCAGGATATCAACCAGTTTTCTGGTTGTTCCATCCGAAAGCGGATGAGAGGCTCCGAACTTTAATACCTCATTTGCATCCAGAAAGTCCCCGCCGACAAAAAGCGTGCCAAGCAGCGGCAGAACCGTCCAGATGATTGTGATGACCAGGAAGCCGATCATCAGGTTGTGGCCTTTAATGCAATAATACGCGAGGCCGAAGAATGTGAGTAACAGTATTACTCCGATTACATACTGCATATGATCCTCCTCATAAACATTGTCTCTGAACCCGTAATGAATGACTGTTTCCCTGACAGCCGGTTATCTTTCCTTTTAGTACGTTCTTTCTCCCATCCCCTTCCTGTGTAATGGTTATCCGTTATATTTCTAATATCGGCCAGCAGCATCTTCCTCCCCGAAATATCCCGGGAAGATGCTTCTCGCCATGCTGCTGTGAATCAGAATCTGGTTATAATGGCTTTCCAGGATCAGTCCGCCCGCGTCCGCATCCCGTTTCAGAATGTACTCGGTAAGCATTCTCGTCTCCACTCCCTGATGTTCCAGAATCGACATTTCCTGCCCGGCACTGTAAGTCCTGTAAATCAGATGCTGCGCGCGGTTGAAATCACAGTCGACGCTGCCAAGGAATTTCCACACGCCGCGGCGTCCGCAGCATCGTTCGAGAAACCGGCAGTAGTCTTCATAGTGATACAGGTATTCCTCTTCGTCTCTGCTTTCGTTCACCTCGGCGGTAATTTTCAAAAGCTCTGACTTCTGCGTATCGGATATCCCTTTTTCACATACTTCCCGGATAATTCTCTGTCCGATCAAGGTTCTCGCTCTTGCGATCTGACGGATATTCGACTGCGAAAGCAGTGTTACGAAAGTGCCGCTCTGCGGAAAGACCGATACACAACCTTCCACGCCCAGTCTTGCAAGCACGTCCCGGACCCTCGGCCGTCCTTCCTGATACTCATCGCACAGGGAGTTCTCGCTGAGTTTTGTCCCGGGGGCAAGATCCAGAGAAAGAATCCGTTTGCGCAGAAGCTGATGAAGATCTGCCGATGGTGTTCTGCCGTTCTGCATACAAGTTTCTCCGTTCCGCGGGACTTCCGCAGAAGCTCGGACTGCCGGAAAAAAGCCTTAAAACATGGCAGAACCCGATGTGTTCCGCAAATTGCATACAAGTTCATCCCGCTACAGCCATCAATTTAGCACATTCCAATGTGTTCCGCAACAGCATTTTGTGCAAATTTTGAGGGATAAAAATTGTTATGTATTCATAATCTTGCTTTTTTGACGGAAAATGTTAAACTTTCATTAGAATTATATGAATCACTTTTTTATCTGTTTTCAATATGATTGCATACAAGGAGTGTCAGCACATGCCGGAATCCGGAAGAGAAATTGAATACAAGTTCCGGCAGCGGAGAATTCCGAAACGCCGTCCTTCCGAAGACAACCGCCAGTATGCCTATCGCGCGATCCGGGAGGAAATTCTGATGCTGGATCTGCCCCCGGGCGAACGGCTCCGCGAAGTTGAACTTGCAACACTCCTGTGCGTGAGCCGGACGCCCGTGCATGACGCGATCGAGCGCCTGCGGCTGGATGGTCTGGCAGACAGCGTACCGAACAGAGGCGCTGTCGTCTCCGCTCTGAACCCGGAGAATATCTCTAATTGTCTGTGGCTTCTCGACATTTTCTGCTGCGACGTCATTTCGTCGTTCTTTACGAACAAAGTCAGTAAGGAACAGATTGCCATTCTGAACTTCCTTCTTGCGCATGTTGAGGAAGCCGTAAAAGAGAATGACAGCCGGCGTTACGCGAGACTGATCACGGATTTCTTCCAGCAGTTCTTCACGCTCGGCGGCCAGTACAACCTGGTCTGGACCGGGCTTTCAAGGACTTACAGCGATATATACCGCCTGAACGTCCTGATCGCAGAGTCTTCGGGAGCCGCGTCCTCGCTGACCTATCTTCTCCGGCAGATGACACACGCGCTTTCAGAGAGAAAAAGCGACAAGGCAGCCTTCTATATCAGGAAATGGCTGCTTCTTACGGAAAAGCTGATTCCGCAGCTTCAGGAAGACTATCCGGATTACTGGATAAACACATAAAGATATGGAAAGGGAAATAAAATGATCTACGGAAATGTGAATAACAGGTTCTTTGCCGAGCAGGCAGCGATGCTTCCGGAGGCGCTCCGCGCGGCGCTGCATTATCTGAAGGATACCGATCTGGCGGCTCACGAGCCCGGGAAGTTTGATGTTACAATTGCCGGCGTGCCGATGATTCTACAGGTGATCGATCAGAAGACCGCGCAGCGGGATCAGCTGCGCCCGGAGATTCACCGGAAAAATATTGACGTACAGTTTCTTGCGGCCGGCGGTCCCGAAGAAGCTGGGTATTACTCTGATGACGGCAGCAATGTTACAGATGAAGATCTGCTTGATACGCCCCGCGATATATTGTTTTACCACAACAATCCCGCTGCGCCCGAAGGCAGAATCCGGCTGCGTGTCGGTTCATTCGCTGTCTATTTCCCATGGGATGTGCATATTCCGGCGATCTGTGAGGGTGCAGAGCCTGCAGACATCCGTAAAATCGTGCTCAAGGTTCCGATGAGCGCCTGCCTGAAAGACTGGAAATTCCAATGATCAGCCGCAATCTGAGGACGCTTTGCGTCTCCGACCCGGACAAAAGGCGGGAAGCTGTTGAAGAAATTCTCAGGAAAGAGCAAATTCCTTTCACCATACAGGAAGATGCACCTTCGGAGAAATTCCCGCGCGGCATCAGGAACTATCTTTTTCATACAGGCGGTAAAATAAATGCGGCGCCCGACTGCGCCGGGACGCGGACAAAGTATCTCTTTACCGCGCATTATGACGCTTATCCCGGCAGCACCGGCGCCAATGATAATGCCGCCGCTGCCTGCATCCTGATTGACCTGTATCAGGAGCTTCTTGAAAGGCATATTCCGGCCTGGTTCGCATTCTTTGACGGCGAAGAAAACGGTCATCTCGGCAGCAAACTGTACTGCGACTGCATGGAACCGGAAGACCCGAAAGCAGCTGTCAATCTGGATCTGTGCGGTTTTGGCGATACGATCGTATTAAATGCCGCCGGAGCGGAGCTTTCCAAGGCATTCTATCCTTTCTGCTGCCGTGAAAGCCTGCGTTCCTCCGGTGCACAGAAAGTGAAATTCCTGCCGGAAAGCGATGATGTCATATTAAGGAAGGGGCATCTGCCCACGCTTTCTGTCAGCGTTGTACCGCGCTGGGATCTGCAGTATCTGAAATCCCTGTCCGCAATGGGGGAAGGCCTGCTTGGCAGATCACCGGAATTCAAGATGATCATTTCATCGATGGAGGTCTGTTCGACCATGCACGGGGGATATCGGGACAACGAAGAAGCTGTAAATCCGGATAATATGCGAAAGGTTCTGGACTTTCTGATTCGTGTTGTAACAGGGCCGGTACCCGCAAGGAATCTCCGGGATTTCCTGTGACAACGGTTTCTGCCGGCTTCTTTAGAATGGGGGTAAAATAATGGACAATTATACACAGCTCTTCTCTCTGGAAGGAAAGAAAGCGTTAATCACCGGCGGCACCGGCGGACTCGGCGGTGAGATCGCAAAAGCGTTTTTATCATGCGGAGCAGATGTCGCGGTCTGCGGCGGGCATCCGCAAAAGGCCCGGGACATTTCCCTGTATGCGGAAAGCCTCGGCAGAACCTGTCTTGCGCTTCGCTGTGATGTGACAGAGGAACAGGATGTAACGCGGATGATGGATCAGATCGGCACCTCGCTGGGCGGACTTGACATTGTCGTCAACAGTGCGGGCATGAACCGTCTTCTTCCCGCGGAAAACTATGATATGGAAACATTTGACAAGGTTATGGACCTCAATGTGAAGGGAACATTTCTTGTCAGCAGAGAAGCCGGAAAAAGATTTATGATTCCCGCGAAATCCGGAAGAATCATCAATATTTCTTCGGTCAAAGGCGTGATCGGAACAGACACCGATTATATCGCTTACTGCACCAGTAAAGGCGCCGTCAATATGTTCACCCGTCAGCTCGCCTGTGAATGGGGCAAATACAATATCTGCGTGAACGCGATCGCGCCTACCTTTGTGCGCACGGACATCAACGCCTTTCAGCTTGATGACCCGGCCTTCTATCAGTCGCTGACAAGAAGGATTCCGCTTGGCAGAATCGGACAGAAACGCGATATTGCGGCGGCGGCTGTTTTCCTTGCAAGTGATGCTTCTTCCTTTGTCAGCGGACAGATTCTTTCCGTAGACGGCGGCTTGACCGCGAAACAGTAATCTGAGAAACGTGCGCCCGCCGGGCGCACTTAAACAAGAGAATGATGCGTATCCTGCGCGTCATCCTCTTGTTTTTTTACTGTAAACCGGCCGCTGCTGCTTCATCTGGCCATAAATTTCCAGATAGTTATTGTATCGGATACTGCTGATCCGGCCTTCGCTGACAGCTTTCTTGACCCGGCATCCCGGCTCTGCGATATGACTGCATCCTTGGAAGCGGCACCCCGCTGCCTCTTTGGAAAACTCGGGATAATAATCCTTGAGATCATCCTCCGTGATCCCCGGCAGATCGAGCGATGTGAATCCCGGCGTATCCACAAGATACGTTCCGCCGCCCGCGGCAAGCAGCTCTGTGTGCCGCGTCGTATTCTTTCCGCGGGATATCTTTCTGGAAAGCTCTCCTGTCTGCATATGCGCCGCCGGACAAAGCCTGTTGATCAGGGAAGACTTTCCTGCTCCGGACGGACCGGTGATGACCGTTGTTTTGCCGGATAAAATCGAAATCAGCGGTGCGAGGCTTTCCTCATCGGTTGTCTGAATGAACATGACACGGCAGCCGCACTTCTCATAGACGCTTTTCAGCTCTTCAAGCTGCTCCCCTGTCGCAAGATCCAGCTTGTTAAAACACAGGATCGCCGGAAGGCGCTTCTGTTTCATCAGAATCAGGAAACGGTCCAGCATATTATAGCTGGGCGCCGGATTTGTTACTGCAAAAAGCAGCAGTGCCTGATCCACATTCGCCACATTCGGGCGGATCAGATCATTGCGCCGCGGCAGAAGGCGGATGATATTCCCTTCTTTCGGGTCACTGACCGTGTCCGTGACATCGATCAGCACATCGTCTCCGACAAGCGGCTTTTCCCCAAGCGAACGGAATACGCCCTTCGCCCTGCAGCGATAGAGCGTATCCTCCGTGTAAACATCATAGAATCCCGCAATACTTTTGATGATTTTTCCCTGCACTGACATATCAGTCCTCGGGTGTAAATGTAAGCTCACGGGTAACGACAGCTTCTCCGGCAACCGGATTGCCGTTTGCATCCGTCGATGCGTTCGCTGACTGGTAGCTCATCTTCAGCGTACCCGTACCGCTCGAAAGTCCTGTATAGCTGACAGGATACGGGAACTGGGTAATCTGCCGGTCGAGAAGCTTTGTCCCGTCTCCGGCAATCAGCACGCAGTATACCGGTGTGCCGTCCACATATCCGGCGCCTTCTGTCGGTGCCGTAATCTCTGCAGTATACGAATAGGTTTTAACCGTACTCTTTCCGATACTGAGCGTGATCTTGTCTTCCGCGTCCGCTTCACTGTCTGCAGCAGGCGACTGATCGCTGACAACGCCGGTCAGGTTAGGATCTTTGACCTCTACTTCATTCACCGTGATATTACCCGCGGAGAAACCTGCGGCAACAAGAGCCGCTGTCGCGTCTTCCTTTGTTTTGCCGCGGACATCAGGAACCGGAATACTGCCGGTTTCCTGCGCGCCGCTGCTGACGGTGATTGTAATTGTCGCGCCGCTCTGCGCTGTACCTGTCGGATTCTGTGCGATGACCGTGTTCTTTGCCGCGGTATCGCTCTGCGCCTCTTTACGGCTGACGGTAAATCCCTTCTGCTCCAGAATCGCGACAGCCTCGGCGACCGTTTTTCCAGTCACATCCGGAACGGAGATTCCGTTCTTTCCTGCGCTGACTTTCAGAGCAATTTTCGTCCCCTGCGCAACGCCGGTCCCTTCCTCGACATCGGAGGAAATCACAACGCCGGAATCATACTTGTCCGACTCTTCATACGTAATATCCGGGATCAGGCCAAGAGAAGTCAATTCTTTCTGCACCTGCTCGGCATTCTTCCCGGCAACCGCGGGCATTTTGACAAGTCCGTCCGTGGATACCGCTGTACTTTCTCCCGTAAGTCCGGAGGGCGAAAACAGCCCCAGCCTTACCGCCGCAACCGCGATGATAATAACGCCGATCGCTACAGCTGCCGCGATTGAAACAGCGGTGATTCTTCTCTCTCTTCTCGGATCGTATCCGTCGTCGTCAAAATCGTCCGCGTAATCATCCGCCTCATAGGATTTCCGCAGATCCCGGTTCTTTCGAAGCGGCGTGTCAAGGCGCCCGGAAGCAGTACGCCTCCTTTCGCTGTAATGGCTCTCGTACGCTTCGTCATCCGGATAGCGTTCTTCGCGGACAGGCTCTCTTCGTTCGTTCCCGTGTATTCCCTGCCGGACCTGCGAACGTTCGATCGGAGAAGAAATCCTTGTCGCGGACTCCTCATCCGGATGGATGACCTTTACAAAATTATCATCCGGGTGAATCAGAGACTGTTTGAGATCCGCGATAAGCGCTTCCATATTCTGGTAACGTCTGTCCGGACTTTTCTCACAGCACTTGAGCACAATCTGTTCAACACTGACCGGAATTTCCGGCACAAACTCCCTCGGTGACGGCATCGGCGACTGGATATGCTTGATCGCGATGGCCACCGTCGTTTCCCCGTTAAAAGGGACTCTGCCGGTCAGCATTTCGAAAATTGTAATACCAAGCGAGTAGATGTCACTGCGTTCATCGGAATAACCGCCGCGTGCCTGCTCCGGCGATGTATAGTGTACCGATCCCATAACATTCGACGTAATCGTATTACTCGTCGCAGCCTTCGCGATGCCGAAATCCGTGATCTTAACCTTACCGTCTTTTGAAATAATGATATTCTGCGGCTTGATATCCCTGTGGATGATCCGCGCGTGGTGCGCGGCCTGCAGTCCCATCGAGACCTGAATCGCGATGCTGATGGCTTCCTTCACGGAGAGCCGGGATTTCTTCTCGATATATTTCTTGAGCGTGATGCCGTCAACGAGTTCCATGACAATGTAGTTGATGCCCTTTTCCTCCCCGACATCATATACATTGACAATATTCGGATGCATCAACCCCGCGGCAGCCTGCGCTTCCACACGGAATTTGGAAACAAAGCTGGCGTTATCCGAAAACTCCTGCTTAAGCACTTTGATGGCAACGAATCTGTTCAGTTTATGGTCTTTTGCCCTGTAGACGACAGACATGCCACCGGTCCCGATTTTCTCAAGGACCTCATATCTGTCCGCAATCAGCATTCCGATCTTAACCATGCAAATTCTCCTGTGTTACGTAATGACACTCCGCCGGCACGTGAACACGGCTTTCGCGCAAAACAAAGCACATGTTACATTCCGTCTTCCATAAAAGGATCGACAAGCAGTACGGATATATTGTCCGTTCCTCCGTTCCCGTTTGCCGCGCGGACAAGTGCCGCCGCCTTCTCTTCCAGCGTATTTCCCTGCCGCAGGATCTGCAATATATCCTGGTCCTCCAGCATGTTGGTCAGTCCGTCCGTGCACATCAGCACGAGTTCTCCCCTGCGCAGCTCCGCCGTGAAGAAATCAATGTCCAGATAGTCCTCGACGCCGACCGCCCGTGTGATGACATTCTTCTCCGGATGGCGTCTGGCTCCCGCCTCGTCAAGACTTCCCGCAAGAATCATTTCCTCGACAAGAGAATGATCCACCGTTACCTGCCGCAGCTCTTCGCCCGCGATGTAAAGACGGCTGTCCCCGACATTGGCTGCATACAAAAGGTTCTCCTTCGCCGTTGCACAGACAAAAGTTGTACCGCAGCCCCGCATATCCTTATTTGTTTCTGAAATAACATGGAGTCGTGAATTAACTGTATGAAGTGAAAGATCGATTATCTCCCGGACCGAGGTACTCTCCTGTTTCTGTACGAGCTTCACCATTTCCTGCACGGAAAAACGGGAAGCATAGTCGCCGGCCCTGTGGCCGCCCATACCGTCCGCGACAATATACAGATTTGGAAGATTCCCCACCGGCTTGTCTGAGTTAAAGACAAAATCCTGATTCATTTTTCGTTTTCTGCCGATATCCGTTACGGAAAATGACTTCATTTCTTCTCCCCGGACATAGATTCAACTGGCTGCCGGAATGCCCCGTCTTCCGACAGATGTCTGTGCCGGAGCTGGCCGCAGGCACCGTCGATATCCCGGCCCAATACTCTCCTAATACTAACATTTATTCCATGTTTTTCAAGTTTATTTTTGAATGCGGTGACAGCAGATAGGTCCGGCTGGGCATAGTTTGTCTCTCTGACAGGGTTCACCGGAATAAGGTTGATATGGGCGCCCGCTCTGCCTGCAAGGCGCGCAAGCTGCTGTGCTTCCCTGTCAGAATCGTTCACGCCGCGGATCAGGCTGTATTCAAAGGTAATACGCCGGCCTGTTGTCCTGAAGTAATATTCGCATGCATCCATCAGCTCCCGGATTGAATACTGATTGGCGACCGGCATGATCTCCCGTCTCTTTCCATCCGTCGGCGCGTGCAGGGACAACGCAAGCGTAATCGAAAGCTTCTCCCGCGCAAGCTCGTAGATTTTCGGAACAATACCACAGGTCGATACCGTAATATTGCGCTGGCTGATGTTCTGTCCGTTTTCATCCGAAAGAAGCCGGATAAAGCGAAGAAGATTGTCGTAGTTATCGAGCGGTTCGCCGGTTCCCATGACAACCACATGGGAGACCCTTTCTCCCGTAATTCTCCGGATCTGATAAATCTGCCCGAGCATTTCCGAAGGCAGAAGGTTTCTGGTCAGTCCGCCGATGGTGGAAGCGCAGAATCTGCAGCCCATGCGGCAGCCGACCTGCGAGGAGATACAGACGCTGTTGCCGAATCTGTATCTCATAAAAACGCTTTCCACTGTCTCTTTGTCCCCCAGACGAAACAGAAATTTCTGTGTTCCGTCAAGAGCCGAAACCTGATGATCCACAGCTTCCAGCTGCGTAAAAAAATAGTTTTCCTGAAGATAAGCTTTGAAATCCGCGGGAAGATTGGTCATTTTCGAGTAATCATCCGCAAGCTGTACATGGAGCCAGCGGTAAAGCTGCGATGCCCGGAAAGCCGGGAAACCGGCCGCTGTCAGCTCTTCTTTCAGTTCTTCTAAAGTAAAGGATAGTAAATCTTTTGCCATATCAAAAATTATAACGGCTTTTTGAATCTTGCGATAAAGAAGCCGTCCGTATCATGTACATCCGGGTAAAGCTGCAGCATATTTCCGCTGATCCCGGGAACTTCCCCCGGCAGATATCCGGAGAGATCTTCCGGCTGCATGGAAAGCTTTGCCCTGATGAATTCCGCCTGCAGATCATTCTCCCACGGGTTGATCGTACATGTACTGTAAATCAGCGTTCCTCCGGGCTTCACATAGCGGACCGCGTTTCGCAGGATCTTCTTCTGGAGCGACACAAGCGAGGTGATCTTCTCCATGGAGACATTGTATTTGATATCCCGCTTCTTTGTCATGACGCCAAGTCCCGAGCAGGGCACGTCGCAAAGGACCACATCTGCGCGGTTTTCGAGAGCGGGATCAAACACGGTTGCGTCTTTGACGCCGACCGTCACCCGGCACGGAAAATGGCCGCCGTCAATTCGGGAGATGTTGCTCTTTATCTGCGCTGTTTTGACAGGCGATACGTCGTACGCGTACACGCGCCCGGAAGGAAGCATGGACTCGGCAAATAACGTCTTGCCGCCCGGCGCGGCGCAAAGATCGAACACAATTTCATTGCCGGTAAGCCCCGCTGCAAGAACCGCCAGCTGAGAACTCTCATCCTGGACTGTAAAGATACCTTCGGCAAAGCCGTAAAGAGAAGCGATGCCGGAAGTGCCTTTCAGATAATAACAGTCCGGAACGTAATGCCCGGGCGTCACCCCGACGCCCTTTTCCCGAAGACGCTTCAATACTTCCGCACGTTCTTCTTCGCTGCGCCTTCTGTCCATCCGGATGCAGACCGGCCGCGGCGCCATCATCGCAGGCAGGAGGCTCCGTACTTTCTGTTCTCCGTATGCTTCCTTCCACAGGGAAGCAATCACCTCCGGCATCGAATAGCGAACGCACAGCTGCTCCAGCGTAAGCTCGTCATCGGGCTTTTCGCTGCTCACCTTTTTGTCCCTGCAGATACTGCGGAGCACCGCGTTCACGAAAGGGACCGCGCTGTCCTGATGCCGTTTTTTAAGAATCCGCACTGCTTCATTGCAGACCGCGAAATCCGGTACGCTGTCCATATAGTAAATCTGGTACACGCTCATTCGCAGAAGGCACAGGACAATCGGCCGGACCGGATCATCTTTGCTGCGAAGGTGGCTTCTGATGATGCCGTCCAGCTCGATCTGCCGTTCGATTGTGCCCTCCGCGAGGCGTTTAATAAAGGACCGCTGCGTCTGCGGAATACCCGCGTAGCGATCCAGTGCTTTCCGGACAAGAACGTTGCTGTACGTTCCCTTTTTCTCCCGGTCCATCAGAATGTCGAGAACGATTTCCCGCTCTCCCTTGGTATAATTTGTCATTTTCAGCCTCGTGCGGTTTCCTGTATTCATCCGTCGCTGCGCCTTCTATTGTTCAGGAAGATCAGCCGAAGGAGCGATAAAACAGACGACGCCGCGGAAGCAACATAAGTAAGCGCTGCAGCTGTTAAAACTTCCCTGCTCTTTCCGACTTCATCAGAAGATAGGATACCGTAGCTGTCCAGCATCGAAAGTGCGCGTCTCGACGCGTTGAACTCGACAGGCAGCGTCACCACCTGAAACAGTACTCCCAGTGAAAACAATAAAATTCCAAGCGTCACAATTTTATCCGAAAGTCCCATGAAAAAGCCGAGCATCACAATCCAGATGCCGGCGTTGGAGCCGAAATTAGCGATCGGAACCAGCGCGGTGCGGATGCTGAGCGGAACATAGCCCGTCTCATGCTGCATGACATGGCCGCACTCGTGCGCCGCGACGCCGATTGCGGCAACCGAAGTGGAGCCGTATACAGAATCCGAAAGGTTCACGGTTTTCGTGGCAGGGTTGTAGTGGTCAGTCAGATTTCCCGAAACGTGCTGCACGGTCACATCGCTCACGCCGTTTCTTCTTAAAATTTCCTGCGCCACCTGCGCTCCGGTCATGCCGCAGGCGCTTCTTGTCCTCGCGTAACGGTTATAGGTTGATGTAACGTGCGAGCTCGCGAAAATGCAGAGCAGCGCGCCGATCATCACAAGAATATATGTCCAGTCAAAGCCGTAATACATCATTGCTTATACCTGCCGGGCCGTTCCCAGCATCTCTCCTTCCCGCACATGCGTACCCAGAAGAAAATCATGTACCTGCATTCTCTTCTTTCCTTCCATCTGAATCTCATGGAGCGCCAGTTCACCATCGCCGCAGGCGATTCGGATTTCATCCTTCGTCACTGCGCTCACCGTTCCGGGAGCCGCGCCGCTCGAAGAAGCCACGGCCGAAGCGCGCCAGATTTTCAGCATTCTTCCCTCATAATATGTATACGCGGAGGGCCAGGGATTCAGCCCCCGAACCAGCCTGCAGGTCTCTGAAGCCGGCTTTTCAAAGTCAATCAGGCCGTCTTCTTTCCGCAGCATCTTCGCGTAGGAAGAGCCCTCCGCAGGCTGTGGCCTGCGGGTAAGTGTCCCCTCTTCCAGCAGATCCAGCGTCTTTAAAATCAGCGGTCCGCCCATTGCGGAGAGTCTGTCATAAAGCGATCCCGCGGTTTCCTCCGGCTGCAGCACCGTTTCCTCCTGCAGCAGAATATCCCCGGTATCCAGGCCCTTGTCCATCTGCATGATGGTCAGCCCGCTCTTCTCCTCTCCGTTTATGACAGCCCACTGAACCGGCGCCGCACCGCGGTATTTCGGAAGCAGCGATCCGTGGATATTCAGACAGCCGTACCTCGGAATGTTCAGAAGCTCCCCCGACAGGATCTGTCCGTAAGCCGCGACAACAATGACGTCCGGCTGCTCGAGACGGATCCGCTCCACGGCGTCAGTCTTCTTAACTCTGGCCGGCTGAAAAACAGGGATGCCTGTGGAAACCGCGCAGCTTTTCACCGCAGACATCGAAAGCTTTCCGCTTCTTCCTTTCGGTTTGTCAGGCTGCGTGACGACAAGCGTTACCTCATGCCGGGAATCCGCAAGCGCCCGAAGCGCCGGTACGGCAAAGTCCGGCGTTCCCATAAAAACAATTCTCATTCGCGTGTCTCTTCCTCTTCCTCTGCGTAAAGCTCTTCGTTATCGATCAGGCCGCCCTCCGCAATCTCGGGATACAGGTGCCCGTCCAGATGATCGAACTCGTGGCACATGCAGCGCGCGAAAAGCTCGGTCCCCTCGATTTCAAAAGGCTTCATATCCTCGTCGTATGCCATTGTTTTGACGTAAGCAGGACGTTTTACCCATCCGGATTTACCGGGTATCGACAGACACCCCTCATAACCTTCCTGTTCGCCGCTGGTCTCAACAATCTGGGGATTGATAAAAACATGCGGCTCATTCTGTTCGGGCGAAACATCAATGACCACGATACGTTTTAATATGCCGACCTGCGGAGCAGCGAGGCCGACGCCGCCGGCTTCATACATAGTCTCTTTCATGTCCGCAATCAAGTCTTTGAGCCTCGGCGTCATTTCAGTGACCGGTTTCGCTTTCTTGTTGAGAATCGGATCTCCGATCTCACGGATCTGTCGTACTGCCATCATTCACCTCATTCGTTCAATACGGATTTACCGGATCAAAATCAAACTGAACCATGGTATCCGCACACATTTTATCTTCTGCCGCCGCAAGGCACAGCGCCTCAACGGCATCTTTACAATCGATTAGTGTAGCATATTTTTCGCATTTTACATAGAGCACGTACCGGTAGGTGTCTTTGATGCGGCTGACCCGGGCCGGCGCGGGGCCGATCAGAAGCAGTCCCGGCAATGCGTTTTCCGCGATCCGGTCCAGCTTTTCACGGATCTGTCCGCAGAGGTACTGCGCATGATCATCCGCCTTCGCACTGACCTGCACCGCGAGCATATGATGCACCGGAGGATAAAGCAGCGCTTTTCTGTACGCGAGCTCTTCTTCATAGAAGCCCGCATAATCCTGCGCCGCCGCATACTGCACGGCGTAATGCTCCGGTTCATAGGTCTGAATCACAACGTCCCCTTCCCGTTCGCCGCGGCCGGCGCGCCCCGCCGCCTGCGTAAGGAGCTGGAACGTTCGCTCTGCCGCGCGGTAATCGTTCGAGTACAGGGAAAGATCCGCGAGGAGAATCCCCATCAGGGTTACCTTGGGAAAATCATGTCCTTTGACAATCATCTGGGTCCCGAGCAGAATGTCCGCCTCTTCATTGGCAAAGGCGCTCAGGATTTTTTCGAAGCTTCCCTTCCCCGTAGTTGTATCCGCGTCCATCCGCAGAATCCGCGCGTCCGGATAGTCCCTTCGAAGCGCTTCTTCGATCTGCTCCGTGCCCGCACGGAAGCCCGCAATGTATCTGGAACCGCATTCCGGGCAGATCCGGACCGCCGGCTGTTCGTATCCGCAGTAGTGACAGACCAGCCGCCCGCCGCGATGCAGGGAAAGCGCGACGTCGCAGTGCGGACACTTCATCACATGCCCGCAGCTTCTGCAGGATACAAAGCCGGAATAACCTCTTCGGTTCAGGAACAGCATCGACTGTTCCTTTCTTGAAAGCCGTTCCTCGAGCTTCTCCCGGAGCGGCTTTGAAAGGATCGACTTATTGCCCCTTCGAAGCTCCTCGCGCATGTCCGCAATCACGACATGCGCAGGCGCGCCGCCGGTCGGCCTGCTTGTCAGGGCATACAGGCGGTAGTCTCCTCTTTTCGCGTGATAATACGAATCCAGAGAAGGGGTGGCGGAGCCGAGCACAAGAACCGCATGATGTATCGAGGCAATCGCCTGCGCTACATCTCTTGCGTGGTATTTGGGCATACCTTCGTTTTTATAGCTTGCTTCGTGTTCCTCATCAATGACAATGACGCCGATATTCTGAAACGGCGTGAACAGGGAGGATCTGGGGCCAATAATCACATCGATTTCGCCGCGCCTCGCCCTCTCGAACTGATCGCTCTTTTCTCCCTCCGATAGCTGGGAATTCATCACGGAAACCCGGTTCCCGAAATGCCTGTAAAAACGAAGCAGCGTCTGGTAAGTCAGTGAAATCTCCGGAATCAGCATAATCGCCTGCCGGCCCTGTTTCACGATGCTTTCGATAATCGAAATGTATACCTGTGTTTTGCCGCTGCCGGTAATCCCGTAAATCAGAGATGTAGAAGGTACTTTCCTGCCTTCCTGCAGCTCCGTGAAATCAGACAGAACGCCGTTTACCGCTGCCTTTTGCTCCTCATTTAATATCAGGGTGTCGTTTCCGGCGGAAAGCTCTCCAACCGGATTCCGGAGCGACGTTGTCACATCCACACGGAGAATGCCGGCTTTCTCCATCGAAAGCAGCGTCTTCGACGGAATATGGAGTTTTCCGGTAATCAGGGAATACGGCTGCTCACGGACTTCGAGAAGACTTTCCAGTACCCTCGCTCTCGCGACCTGATGTTTCTTCTGATAAATTGCCAGCTGCCTGCGCGCTTCCTCCCGCGGAAGGAGAAGCCGGACCTGTTTATTTTGCAGCGGCTGTACCTGCTTCCTCGCGGGAAGAACGGTTTTCAGTGCCATGATCATTGTACCGCCATAGCGACGCTTCATCCAGGCGGCAAGACGAACCGCGTTATATGATTCGTCTGTCTCCGCTGCCTTCAGCACGGCTTCGATTTCCTTGATCCGGCTGTCTTCCATACCCGCGTGTTCGGGAAATCCCACGACATAGCCTTTCCGCGGTGTGTTTCCCCTGCCGAACGGCACCTGAACAAAACTTCCGAGCCGCAGTTTCTCCTGCAGCCCGGAAGGGATCCGATAGGTAAACGGATGGTCCAGTCTTCCTTTGGAAATATCAATGATGATTTCAGCGTACCTGTGCATCTTCCCTCAGAATATCCTGAATGATCACGCGCTCATCCATCGGATATTTCTTTCCTTTAATTTCCTGATAGTCCTCGTGACCTTTGCCCGCAAGGACAATGATATCGCCCGGCTGCCCGTGATGAATGGCATAAGCAATGGCTTCTTTTCTGTCCGGAATCGTAATGTATTTGCCTTCCGTTCTGGAAATTCCTGTCACGATATCGGCGATGATATCCATCGGCTCCTCAAATCTTGGATTGTCCGAAGTAATAATCGTAAAGTCGGCAAGCTTTCCGGAGACCTCTCCCATCTCAAAGCGGCGAAGACGGCTTCTGTTGCCGCCGCAGCCAAACAGCGCGACAAGTCTTCCCGGATGATATTCACGCAGCGCTTTTAACAGACTCTCGAGCGCAACGGCGTTGTGCGCGTAATCAATCATCAGCGTGAAGCTGTCGCTGACCCTGACCAGCTCGATTCTGCCTTTTACATGCGCATGCAGGAGCGCGTCCTGAATCTTCTCCGAAGGGACACAAAAATGACGGCAGATCGCGATCGCGCAGAGCGCGTTGTAAACGCTGAAGCGTCCAGGTGTCGGCACTTCCGCATGAAACTTCATAAGGCCTTCCGCGTCAAAACGGATACCCAGCTCGCCCGGCTTTTGAATCAGCTGCAGGTCATCCGCGTACAGATCATTCGAAGATGCAAGTCCGAATGTCTCGACGCTGCAGGTATGTCCTTCGAGTATGTCCTTTACGTGCGGATCATCTCCGTTAACGACTGCGGTTCTGCACTGACGGAACAGAAGTCCCTTGCAGTGCATGTAGTCTTCAAACGAAGCATGCTCGTTCGGTCCGATATGATCGGGAGAAATGTTCGTGAAGACACCGATGTCAAACAGAATGCCCGCCGTCCGCTTCTGCATGAGAGCCTGCGAGGAAACTTCCATGACAACGGCCTCCACCCCGGCATCCGCCATCTCACGGAGCGTTCTCTGCAGAGTCAGAGACTCCGGCGTCGTATTATTTGCCGGTACATGTTTGTCATGATAAGCGGATTCAATGGTTCCGATGAGTCCGGTGTCAATTCCCGCGTGCTGCAGAATGGAGCGGACAAGATAGGTCGTTGTCGTCTTCCCCTTTGTACCGGTTACACCGATCATGCGTAGGCTTTTGGCGGGATATCCGTAAAAGGCCGCGCTGATAAGTGCCATCGCAAGTCTTGTATCCTTTGTCCTTACAATGACAGGCTGCGTTTTCATAGAAGGCGCGATTTCGACATTCTTCGAGACAACCAGTGCTGCGGCTCCTGCGTCTGCCGCCTTCTGGGCAAAGTCATGCCCGTCGCTGTTCGCTCCTTCAATGCAGAAAAACAGTTTTCCCGGAGATACCTGCCGCGAATCATTCGTAATGCCGGTGATCTCTGTGTCGAGAGCGGCAGCTGTCCTTTCTTCCGGGTCCTCCTTCCCTGAGGCATCCGTAATTCTATAATCCAGTTCTTTCACAAGACTTGCAAGTTTCATTTCCACTTCCTCATTCATTCTTTCGTTTCTTTAGATAGACTTAATAGTTTTTAGAGAATCATTATCCCGCGTACATATTCCGAACACATTCGTCGTGTATATTATAAATAAAGATAGTAATAACTCACTATCTCCCCCCTCATAAGAAAAGAAGTAAAAGCGCTCCGTGCAAACGGGGCGCTTTTGCTGTCTTCACGCTTTTCCGGTCACACGGTATGCCCGGATCACAAACTGCAGGTTCTCCTCCCCGCGGAAAACATTGATCTGCGGATAGTATACCACATGACAGATTCTGTCATGTCCGTCCCGAAGATTCTGCGCTGAAAAATCCCTGTCAAACAGAATCATCCTGACTCTCTGCCCGCTTTCCTCGATTCCGGTAAGCTGCAGCACATTCTGCGTCTTTCCGACGATCCGGTCCAGATGCAGTAAAAGGTTTCTTACTACAAACAAAGGCTTCGCGTTTTTCTCCCCTGTAGGCTCCAGCAGATCCAGCTCACGCACAAAATCCGTAGTCACGCAGGAAGGAGGCAGCACCATATCGATGCGCAGCTCCTCTTCCATTTCTTCTTCGGTGAGACTGCACTGGGCATTCAAGCGTCTGCGAAACGCTTCTTCCTTTTCGCGAAGCAGTGAAACGCCGGCAGCGCCCTGATGGCCGCCGTAAGCAAGCAGCAGATCGCTGACTTTATGCAGTTCTTCAAAAAGGTTGTAAGCGTCCACTGACCTGCCGGAACCCTTGAGGACAGTTCTGTCTTTCATAGACGGCGTCAGAACAATGACCGGCCGCATATACTTTTCCCGGAGTCTTCCGGCGACAATGCCAGCAAGCGCCTCGTGGCACTCTTCCAGCCGTACAACGAGAATGCGGTCTGTTCTTCCCGCTTCCCGGCTCCTCTGATCAATCAGAGCACAGGCAGCTTCGGTGTTCTCCTCGGTCATGGACTTGCGCTGCTCGTTCAGTTCGCATAAAGCGAGTGCTCTTTCCTTCGCGCGAAGATCATTCGTTTCGAGAAAAAGCTGCAGGGCAAGATCCGCTGTTTTCAGGCGTCCCGCGGCGTTAATGCAGGGACCGATGACAAAACCGGCATGATAGGCTCCAAGCGGCTGATCCGAAAGTCCGGCAGCTGTTTTCAGAGCCAGAAGTCCCGTATTCTTCGGGTTTCGCGCTTCCAGAAGACCGTACCTTACAAGAATCCTGTTTTCGTCAACCAGAGGCATCACATCGCAGACCGTTGCGATGCCGCAGAACGAAAGAAGCTCCCGCAGGACGCGCTGTTCTTTCGTATCGCTGTCTGTTTCCGGCAGCGAGATATCCGGCCGCTCGAGAAGGACCTGCGCGAGCTTGAAGGCAACCGCCGCTCCGCAAAGATCCCGGAAAGGGTATGGCGTAAAGCCCTCCTCTGCCGGGTACTTGGGCTCGACGATCGCGTCGGCGGGAGGATAGATATATCTTTTGCCGTCATTTTCCTCGATGTACGGGATCTCGTGATGGTCCGTCACAATGACGGTAAGGCCTGATTCTTTCGCGGCGCGCAGTGCCTGTACTGCCGCGATACCGTTATCACAGGTGATGATCGTGTCAACACCGTCTGTCGCGGCGTCCTGAACAAGCCGTTCGTTGATTCCGTATCCGTCGCGGATTCTTTCCGGCAAAGCCACGTCGCAGTCCGCGCGCAGGAACGAAAGCGCGCGGAATAAGATATAAGAGGAACAGACGCCGTCAGCATCGTAGTCACCGATAATGCGGATTTTCCGGCCGTCCCGGATTTTCTGCCGCAGGATATGAACAGCTCTGTCCAGATCGTGCAGAAGCGACGGGTCATAGAGGTCTTTCATGCTTCCGTATAAATACCGCCGTGCCTGTTCGCTGTCCGTAACACCCCGGTTTCTCATAAGACATGCGAGATAGACGGAAACGCCGCAGTCATTCGCGATCGCCTGAAAATCCGCGTATTTGCGAAGTAATATCCATTTAGCCATATTGCTGAAGAATCACACCTTTCCGTCTTTAACACCGGGCAAAGCGAACTGTGTAAACACTTGTCCCTATGATAAGTGAAGGCAGTCCCTTGTGCCGCTTCTTGCGGCGGGGACTGCCTTTATCGTACAGGGACCTGTAAATCCGTCAGACGACGGTCTTTTCCCTGATTTTCTTTTCGCGGTCGGCCTTGCGCTGCTTCCTTTCTGCAGCGGCCTTCTGCGCCTGATACCTGCCGGAGTCGTCATGTCCGGGTTTGAAGCGCTGCCGCAGAACGAACCAGAGCGCGCCGGTGATGCATACGGAAGAATAGGTTCCGCAGATGATACCCGCCATAATCGGAAGCGCGAATTCCCTGATTGAGGACACACCCAGAATGAACAGCGCAAATACCATAAAGAACGTCGTCAGGGATGTGAAAATGGACCTGGAAAGCGTATCTGTAATACTTCTGTCCACCAGCTCCATCAGATCCTGATCTTTCCTGCGGACCGCGAGGTTTTCGCGGATCCGGTCGAAGATAACGATCGTCGCGTTAATCGAATAACCTACAATCGTCAGCATGCAGGCAATAAAGGTCGAGCCTACACTGATTCGAAGCACCGCGTATACCGTAAGTACCACCAGGACATCGTGTGCGAGCGCCAGAACCGCCGACGCACCGAAACGCATATCCTTGAAGCGGAACCAGATATACAGCAGCATCAGGGCAAGAGCTACGATCACGGCTTCCAGCGCGTCTTTCTTCATCTCTCCGGAAACCGTGGAGCTGATCGTCTCGGCTGTAATCTTATCTTCGGAAACGCCGAAGCTGCTCTCCAGTTTCTTGTTCAGATCTTCACGCTCGCTGACATTGAGCGTTCTCGTCTTGAAGATGACGGAATTTCCGCCGGCGACCTTCTGCACCTGCACATTCGCGTCTCCGGTCACGCCCTCGAATACCGGAACAACCTGCTCATCCAGCTCTTTCAGCGAATAGTCCTTGTCAAATGTAACGTTCGTCGAAGTACCGCCGACAAAGTCCAGACTGTAATTGAGCGCGCCGATGCCTCTCGCGTGGTTTGCGCCCATCGTTACCCAGCCGGTTACGATGCAAAGCAGCGAAATCGCGAAGAAGATCTTTCTCTTCTCGACAAATGCGATCGTCTTCCTCTTCTTGCCGACGCCGTAAAACTTCTTGTCCCGAAGGCCCAGCGCATAGAAAATATTCATGAACCACTTGGTTACGAACAGCGCCGTAAACATCGAAAGAAGGATACCGATTGCCAGCGTCTGCGCGAAGCCGCGGACACTGCCGCTGCCTAACAGGCCAAGGACAGCCGCCGCGATGAGCGTCGTCACATTGCCGTCAATGATGGCGGAAAGTGCCTTGTTGTAGCCGGCATCTATAGCCGCCCGTACACTCTTGTTCGCCGCAAGTTCTTCCCGGATTCTCGCGAAAACAATGACGTTCGCGTCTACCGCCATACCGATCGAAAGCAGAATGCCCGCGATACCGGGCAGTGTCAGCGTGACGTTAAATCCGTTCAGGACAAGTACCATCAGTCCTGTGTAAATCAGAAGCGCGAGAGATGCCGCAATGCCGGGAAGCAGATAAACCGCAATCATGAAAACAATGACCATCGCCATGCCGATCACGCCGGCCTTCAGCGAAGTGCTGATGGCTTCCTGCCCAAGCTGCGCGCCGACGACATTGGAACGCAGCTCCTTCAGTTCGACTTTCAGACCGCCGATGCGGATTGTGGACGCCAGATTCTTCGCGTCCTCAATCGTGCTCTCGCCGGTAATAACCGCCTGGCCGCCGGTAATCGCCTGCTGTACCCTCGGCACGCTGATGAACTGTCCGTCGTAATAAATGCCGATCGTCTCGCCCTTTTCAAAGGCGCGCTGCGTGGCCTTTGCAAATTTCTTCTTGCCTTCATCCGTGAATGTCAGCTCGACGACAATCTGCTTGTTGTTCATATTGTCGGACTGATAGCCGGCCTGCGCGTTCGCGACATCCGTACCCTGCAGAACGGCGTCGCCGGTCTTGATAATATCCTTGAGCGATCTTGTCAGTGCGTACTGATAAGACGAATCCAGCTGATAGTTGGCATTGCCGCTGTCGTCTGTCTGACGGATGAAATAAAGAGAACCGGGACGGCCAAGGGCCTGCAGAATCGCGTTCGCGTCCGTTACGCCGGGGATCTCGATGTTGATTCTGTCGTCTCCCTCACGGTAAACCTGCGCTTCCGTGCTGTACTGCTCCACTCTTCGCTGCAGCTTGTAGACGGTATCGTCCATATCTTCACCGGACGGTTTCTCGTCGCCCGCTGCCTGATATGTGATGCTGACACCGCCGGCAAGGTCGAGTCCGAGCCTGATATTGGACATCGCGCCGCTCTTTTCGGACCCGATTCCGAACACAGCCGTATAAATCAGTCCGCATAATAGAGCCAGAAGCACGATCAGTCCGATGACCGCATTTCTCTTTTTCATAACAATCTCCTTACTATGGGCAGAGTGTCCCCGCCCGCAACGGGCCTATTATAACATAGTTCAAAAGCTTGTAAAACCTCTTTCTTCTTAGTAAAATCGCAATTACAAGGAGGCAGTCCGGCGGAGTATCAAGTCATACGGACTGCATGGTTACAAACTTCATGAACAACGCTGCTTTTGTAGAACTTATCATCCTGATCTTCCTGATCGCCCTTTCGGCCTTTTTCTCTTCGGCCGAGACCGCGCTCTCAACGGTCAGCCGCGTTTCTTTAAAGACACTTGCCGATGAAGGAAACCGGCGCGCCGCTCTGGTCCTTGCCATCCTCGATCAGTACAGCAAAATGCTCTCCGCGATCCTGATCTGCAACAATGTTGTCAATCTGTCCGCGTCTTCTCTGTCCACTGCCCTGATCATCGGGTATTTCGGTCCGGGCTTTGTCTCTGTCGGAACCGCGGTTCTGACGGTCCTCATCATCCTGTTCGGTGAAATCACGCCGAAAAACATTTCAAGGATCCGCGCGCAGCAGATTGCCATGCAGGACGCGCCGGTGATCCGCGCGCTGATGTTCGTCCTGACGCCCGTCATCTTCCTGATCGATCATCTTGCTGCGGGAATCATGAAAATGCTCGGCGTTGATCTGAACCAGAAAACCGCTCTGACCGAAAGCGAACTGAAAACCTATGTCGAAGTCGGCCGCGAGGACGGCGTCATTGAAAACCGCGAAAAGAAAATCATTTACAACGTCTTTGATTTCGGTGATTCAATTGCGCGGGATATCATGGTGCCGAGAATCGACATGGCCTGCGTCTCCTCCGCCGCCACCTATAACGATGTCATGAACACCTTCCGCCGGGAAATGTTCACCAGACTCCCCGTATATGAAGAGAATAACCAGGATCATATCATAGGCCATCTGAATATCAAAGATCTGGTCCTGCTGCGTGATCCGCAGCATTTCAGCATGAAGCGCCTTCTCCATCAGTCCTATTACACATACGAATACAAGAAAACCGCAGATCTGTTGAAGGAAATGCAGCAGCATTCGTACGGCGTCGCTTTTGTTCTCGATGAATACGGCAATACGATCGGCATGATCACGCTGGAAGACCTGATTGAGGAAATCGTCGGCGACATCCGGGATGAATATGACAAAGACGAGGAAAAACAAATCCGCAAATACGACGACCTCACCTACCTTGTCGACGGCTCGATGAGCCTGGACGATGTCAATGACGCGATCGGAAGCACCTTCTCTTCCGAAGATTATGATTCGATCGGAGGCCTGATCATCGAGCAGCTCGAGCGCCTGCCGCAGAACGGCGAGTCTGTCACGCTCCCGGACGGAACTGTTTTAACCGTAAAAGGAATTCGCAGGAACCGGATCATGAAGGTTCTGATCCGCCTTTCGGTTCTGCCTGTGAAAGAGGAAGACAGCGGTGAAACGAATGAGGAAGAAACCGCAGAACCGTCTGACGGGCAGCCTTCCGGCACAGAGAAGGCACAGCGGTGAACGCGATGGGAATCCGGATTTACAGTGACGAACCGGGCAGACCTGCCGCACCCGGAAAAGAAAAACGGGCACAGATAAGGTGCCTGCAGAAAGCGCTTCTGCAAAAGGCTCTGCGGGATGCAGGTCTGTCTGCGGATGGCAGGGAGGAACTGCCGCCGGTCCGGAAAACTACCTATGGAAAGCCGTATTTTCCGTCACTTCCGGATTTTCACTTTAATTTCAGCGATTCCGGACGCTTTGTTGTCCTGGCTGTTTCCTCTGAGGGGCCGGTAGGGATTGATCTCCAGCAGATTGTTCCGGTACGCGCAGGGATCGACAGAATGGCAGCGCGCTTTTACACAAAAGAAGAAGCGGAAGCGCTGTCGGCCGTATCCTCTCCTGCAGAGAAAGAGAGAATGTTTTTCCGGCTGTGGACCATCAAGGAGGCTTATTTAAAATTTCTCGGCATCGGACTCTCCGGTGGTATGAACCGGTATTCTCTTCGTTTTGCGTCTGCGGAAGAGGGAGAAATCCTGCCGCGCGGCGACGTTCCCGCCGGTGTGTATGAAAAAGCCTCCTTCCGCTGCCTTACGGCTCCGGAAGAAGGCTATCTTATGACAATGGTGTATAAACCTTAATTTTCTTCGTCTTCGGAGGCGGTGGTCCTGATATGTAGCTCTTCCAGCTGTTTTTCGGTTACCTCGGAAGGCGCGCCCATCATGATATCCTGCGCGTTCTTGTTCATCGGGAACGGAATAACTTCACGGATTGAATCCTCGCCCGCAAGCAGCATAACCATGCGGTCAACGCCGGGCGCGATGCCCGCGTGCGGCGGCGCGCCGTAGCAGAACGCGTTGTACATTGCAGGGAATTTCTTCTTCACATCCTCTTCGCCCAGTCTTACCAGCTCGAAAGCCTTGACCATAATTTCGGGATCATGGTTGCGCACCGCGCCGGAAGAAAGCTCCACGCCGTTGCAGACAAGATCATACTGATCCGCTGTAATCGTAAGCGGGTCAAGCTCACCGCGCTCTGCGGCAAGCAGAGTCTCGAGGCCTCCCGAAGGCATCGAGAACGGATTATGGCAGAATTCCAGTTCGCCGGATTCCTCGCCGATCTCATACATCGGGAAGTCGACAATCCAGCAGAAAGCGTACTGCTCTTTATCCATGTGGCCGGGGACGGCGGCGCCGAATGTTTTCACGAGAACACCTGCTGTCTTCTGGGCAATGGTCTTCTTACCGGCAGAAATTCCGACAAAGTCGCCGGGCGCAAGGCCAAGCTTCTCTTTTACCACGTCCTTGATCGGCGATACAAATTTGGAGATGCCTCCGACAAACGCTCCGTTCTCATCGACGCGGAACCAGTACGGCTTGCTGCCTGCCTGTACTTCCACGTCGCCAAGAAGCTTGTCAATCACCTTGCGGCTTCCCTGAAAACCGGATACGACGACTGCCTTGACAACATTTCCTTCAAACGCGCCAAAACCGCAGCTGCCGAGAACTTCCGTCGCGTCCTGCACCGTCAGGTCGATCCGCAGGTCCGGTTTGTCGGAGCCGTATTTCTCCATCGCTTCCAGATACGGGATCCGTTTGAACGGCGCGCTGCTTGCTCTGCTGTATTTTCCGAATTTAGCAAATACCGGCGGCAGAACATCTTCCAGCACCGCGAAAACATCTTCCTGTGTCGCAAACGCCATCTCCATGTCCAGCTGATAGAACTCTCCCGGAGAGCGGTCGCCTCTGGCGTCTTCGTCGCGGAAGCACGGCGCGATCTGGAAATAACGATCGAACCCTGCTGTCATCAGGAGCTGCTTGAACTGCTGCGGCGCCTGCGGCAGCGCGTAGAATTTCCCGGGATGCTTACGCGCGGGTACAAGATAGTCTCTCGCGCCTTCCGGAGAAGACGCGGTCAGAATCGGCGTTGTGATTTCGAGGAAGCCATGCTCCGTCATTGCCTGCCGGAGCGCGGATACAACATTGCATCTTAAGATGATGTTCTTCTTGACTTCGGGATTGCGAAGGTCCAGATATCTGTACCGGAGTCTTGCGGTTTCGTCCGCTTCTCTGGAGTGATTGATTTCAAACGGAAGCTCATTATAACGGCAGCGGCCCAGAACGGTTACACTGTCCGGAACTACTTCGATTTCGCCGGTTGCCTGCTTCGGGTTCTTAGAACTGCGTTCCCGGACAACACCGGTTACGCTGATCGTTGATTCCTTTGTGATCTCCTTGAATTTTTTCATCATTTCTTCGG
>JAQXUQ010000021.1 GCA_029224465.1 Bacillota bacterium
AAAAGGATAAATAAGAAGAACAGAAAAATAGCGCTGCCTGACTTACACGATGTAAATCAGACAGCGCTACTCTTTTAGAATGATTCAGATGTCAGATACTGTTGCCAAAACGTTGCCACAACTTAAACATTTTTGCTTGAAGCCCGTATAAAATAAGGCTTTTTCAGGGGCGAGAAATTATTCCAATTCAATTGTTCCCGGCGGCTTGGACGTCAGATCATACAATACCCTGTTGACACCCTTCACCTCATTGATAATCCGGTTCATGCAGGTCTGAAGTACGCTCCACGGAATCTCCGCCGCCACCGCAGTCATAAAGTCCGAAGTCAATACGCCGCGCAGCACGACCGCATAATCATATGTTCTGTGATCACCCATGACACCTACGGAACGCATATTGGTAAGTGCAGCAAAGAACTGCCCCTTGCCCATATCGATGCCGGCTTTTTCAAGCTCCTCACGGTAAATCGCATCCGCGTCCTGCACGATGCGGACCTTCTCAGCCGTCACTTCTCCTACAATACGGATGCCAAGCCCGGGTCCGGGGAAAGGCTGACGATACACGAGCTGTCTAGGTATTCCAAGCTCAAGGCCGACTTCACGAACCTCGTCCTTGAAAAGGTTTCGCAGCGGCTCGACAATCTCCTTAAAATCGACATGCTCCGGAAGACCGCCGACATTATGGTGAGACTTGATCGTCGCGCCCTTGCCGATACCGGACTCCACAACATCCGGATAGATTGTGCCCTGCGCCAGATAATCCACCTTGCCGATCTTTTTCGCTTCCCGCTCAAAAACGTTAATGAACTCGGCACCGATAATCTTCCGCTTCTGCTCGGGATCGGTCACGCCCGCAAGCTTTTCATAGAAATAATCCTGCGCGTTCACGCGGATAAAGTTCAGTTCGTACGGTCCGTCCGGTCCGAAGACGGCTTCAACTTCATCGCCTTCGTTTTTACGAAGAAGGCCATGATCAACAAAAACACAGGTCAGCTGTTTTCCAATCGCCTTGGAGAGCAAAACAGCACACACCGAAGAATCCACGCCGCCCGAAAGCGCGCAGAGAACTTTGCCGTTTCCGATCTTTTCCCGCAGTTCCCGGATCGTCGTTTCCGCGAACGAGTCCATCTTCCAGTCACCGCTGCAGCCGCAGATATCATAAACAAAATTATGGAAGAGTTTCTTTCCTTCCTTGGTATGCACAACTTCCGGATGGAACTGTACAGCATAGAGCTTTCGAGCCGGATCCTCCGCGCCCGCAACAGGGCAGGCTACGCTGTGCGCCGTGATATGGAAGCCCTCCGGTACCCCGGCAATATAATCTGTATGGCTCATCCAGGCTGTTGTCTCCTTGTCCCAGTTGCCAAGAAGCAGTGAGCTGCTGTCATCGATACAGACATCAGTATGTCCGTATTCGGACTGCGGCGCCGTCAGGACAGTTCCGCCAAGCTCATGCACCATCAGCTGTGCCCCGTAGCAGATTCCGAGAACCGGAACTCCAAGACTGAACAGAGCCGGATCATAGCTGAGTGAATCTTCGCGGTAAACGCTGTCAGGACCGCCGGTCAGAATAATTCCCTTGGGATTCAATTCCTTCAGCTTACCGATCGGCATTGTGTACGGATGAATCTCGCAGTACACATGATTCTCGCGGACGCGTCTGGCGATCAGCTGCTTGTACTGGCCGCCAAAGTCCAGGACAACAATCATTTCTCTTCCCATGCGCTTTTCCTTTCCCTTTAATTGATGATCCTTCGGATCGTTACATATGCGCGGTACGTTGCGGCGCTGTATTTAATGCCGGTCGCCGGCGTGCTTGCGTGAATAATCGTTCCATTGCCGCAGTAAATGGCCACATGTCCCGGGTAACAGATCAGATCGCCCGGTTTTGCGTCGGCAAGGGAGGCAACTACGGTGCCATTACTTCGCTGCGATACATCAGTTCGGCCAAGTGAATATCCGAAATGAGAATATACACTCTGCGTAAAACCGGAGCAGTCCGTTCCGTTGGTCAGGCTGGTACCGCCGTAAACATATGGGTTACCAAGGAACTGGGATGCATAGGCAACAATATCCTGTCCCGAAATACCGGATGAGCCGGAGCTGCCGGAGGAACCCGAACTGCCGGAGGAACTGCCGGACGAACCCGAACTGCCGGACGAACCCGAGCCGCCGGAGGAACTGCCGGACGAATCCGCCGCGTCCTGCGAAGACGAATTCTCAACAACCGGCAGAGAAGAGCCGTTCACTGCCTTGACGCTGTTCTGCGTGTCCGATGTTTTGCTCCTATCCAGGGCTTCCTGCGCCGCCTTCTTCGCGGCAGCCTCCGCTTCCGCTTTCTTTCTTGCTTCCTCCGCGGCCTTCGCCTGCGCCTCTACCTCGGCCGAAATAGCTGCCGTCTGTTCCTGCAGCTGCTGCGCGAGAGCGGACGCCTGTCTCCTTGCCTCCTCAATCTGAGCATTCACGTTATTGTGCTTGGCTTTCAGACTGGAAATCTGGGACTGCAGCGCGGACTGCTCCTCCACAAGTCCGGCCTTCGATTCTTCCTGTTCGGATTTTTTATCGACCAGAGCTGTCTTGGCGGCGGCTGTCTCCTTACGCGTTTCCTGATACTCCTTTAAAAGTTTACGGTCGTAATCGTAGAGCTTCGAAATATATTCGCTCTTGTTCAGCATATCCGTGAGGGAAGTCGCATGCATCAGAATTTCCACATAATCTGTGTTTCCCTTCTCGTACATGTACTTGATCCGGATCTTCATCAGTTCATACTGATGATCCTCTTTGGCTTTCGCGGCGTCGTATTCCTTCTGCTTCTCGTCAATCTGTGTATTCAGCTTGTCGATTTCCTGTTCCAGCATCTGAACACTCGCCATGTTCTGCACGAGGTCCTGACTGACCGCCTCCTCTGCCTCACTCAGAGCTTCTTCCTGCCCCTCAAGTGAATCGGACTTGTTGTTGGCGGCGTTCAGCTTCTCCTGCGTCTGGCTCTTCTGCTGTTTGAGATCGGAAAGTCTGCTGGCATTCACCTGTGCGGAAGGTGAGAGCGCAAGCACACCCGCTGCAAGCACCGGCAGAAGTGTACGAGCAAAAACGCTTTTCAGTTGATCGGCTGCTTTCTTGATTGACATGAAAATCCTTTTCCGGTTTGTAAACAAGATATACGTAGTCCGGGCTGGGAATATCGCTCTCAGTCCGGACAGACACTTTTGCTATAATCAGCCCCGTCAGCTGCGTGGTATATCAGAGCTCGCAGTTGCCGACGGTTCTCGGGAACGGCAGAACGTCACGGATATTCCCCATACCAGTAATATACATGACTGCTCTCTCAAAGCCAAGACCGAATCCGGCATGGCGCACACTGCCATACCTGCGCAGATCAAGGTAGAACTGATAGCCGTCTTTATTCATTCCAAGCTCATCCATTCTCTTTTCGAGAATTGCAAGATCATCTTCTCTCTGCGAGCCGCCGATGATCTCTCCGATGCCGGGTACAAGACAGTCACAGGCGGCAACAGTCTTCCCGTCCGGATTCAGTTTCATATAGAATGCCTTGATTTCTTTCGGATAGTCCGTCACAAAAACAGGGCGCTTGAAAAGCTTCTCCGTCAGATACCGTTCATGCTCGGTCTGCAGATCACAACCCCAGTATACCTTGTTCTCAAACTCGTCCTGATGTTTTTCGAGCTCTTTGACCGCTTCTGTATAGGTGATCCTTCCAAACTCGGAGGAAGCCACATGCTTCAGACGCTCGATCAGACCTTTTTCGATGAACTGGTTGAAGAATTCCATTTCTTCGGGGCAGTTTTCCAGCACATAGTTAATAATGTACTTGATCATTGCCTCCATGCAGATCATGTCGTCTTCCAGATCGGCAAAACAAAGCTCCGGCTCAATCATCCAGAACTCCGCAGCATGTCTTGTCGTGTTGGACTCTTCCGCGCGGAATGTGGGGCCAAATGTATATACGTTGCGGAACGCGAACGCATATGTCTCAACGTCCAGCTGACCGGAGACCGTCAGGTTCACAGGCTTTCCGAAGAAATCCTTCGTATAATCGACCGTGCCGTCCTCCTGAAGCGGAAGATTATTCAGATCAAGGGTTGTCACCTGAAACATCTCGCCCGCGCCCTCGGCGTCACTGGATGTGATTTCCGGCGAGTGCACATAGACAAATCCTCTCTCCTGAAAGAACTTGTGGATCGCGTACGCGATGACGGAGCGGACTCTCATCGTCGCTTCAAATGTATTGGTCCTGACACGCAGATGCGGAATCGTACGGAGGTATTCCAGTGTATGTCTCTTCTTCTGCAGCGGATAATCCGGTGTGGACTCTCCTTCGACTTCGATCTTTGTGACCTGCATCTCGAGCGGCTGCTTCGCCTGCGGCGTCAGAACAATCTTTCCGGTCGCGATAATGGCAGAACTGATGTTAAGTTTTGCGACTTCCGCGAAATTCGCAAGGTCAGTGGAATAAACAAGCTGCAGATTTCGGAAGCATGTTCCGTCGTCGAGCGCGATGAATCCGATATTCTTGGAGTCACGGTTGCTCTTGATCCAGCCGCCGACCGTAACTTCTCTGCCCTCATATTTCTCCGGCAGGGCAAATATTCTTGAAACCTCTTCCATCTGATACTGCTCTCTCATTGCCTGTCTCCTCACTGCTTGTTAAGCTTTACGTCTGTCTTAAGCTTTATTTCTGCGCGGCTGCTTCTGTCGATGCCGCTGCGCTTTCAGTTGTCCCGGCCGCGCTGCTTCCCATCGCCGCACCGGCTGCGGCACTTTCCGTCGAGCCCGCCGCTGCGCTTTCGGTCGTCCCGGCCGCGCTGCTGCCGGACGCAGGCGCCGTCACATGCACCTTGTCTTTCAGGAACTTAAGTACATTCTGCACCATCAGATACTCGCGGTACGCCTGTGTATCCTGTGACTTCTTGTATTCCTCGACACTGGAATAGCCGGCCTGCGCAGCCTGCGTGGAAAGCGCGGTGTTGAAATCGCGGTCAGTTACGTTGAGCTTCTCCTTGTCCGCGATCACCTGCATGACCAGATATTCCTTGGTCGTATCCTCCGCCATCTTCTTGATATCATCCTTGTAGGAATCCTTGGTCGATCCCTGCATAGTCTCCATCAGGTTTTCAAGATCCGTGCCGTACTGCTGTGCGTAGGAAGTCAGCGTCTCGGTATAGGACTGGTTCCATCGGTCAACCATCTCCGCCGGCAGATCCTTCGGATATTTGCTGTTCTCCGTCAGATACTTGATGATCTGGGAATTGACCTCGCTGTCATAGGAAGACTGCGCCTGCTTGAGGAGGTAGTCCTTTACATACTTCTTGTACTCGTCCACGGTCGTAACGCCGTCGATATTCTGATCCTTGACATAGGCATCGTCAAGCTTCGACTCTTCTTCCTGCTTGATGCTGTTAATCTTCACCTCGAAGACAACGGCCTTTCCGGCAAGATCCTTATTGCCATAGTCCTTCGGGAATGTCAGGTTGAGCTTGACATTCTCTCCGACCTTCTTACCGATGAGGCCGTCTTCAAAGCCGTCGATAAAGCTCGAAGACCCGATGACAAGATCGTAGTCCGTTGCGCTGCCGCCGTCGAAGGTCTTGCCGTTCATCTTCCCTGTATAATCGATATTGACCTGATCGCCCTTCTGCACGGTCTTGCGGTCGGTCTTCACATATTTCTTGTCCTGTGAAAGCATGTACTGGATATACATATTCACATACTCGTCGCTGACCGAAGGCTCCTCGGCCTGCACTTCAATCTTCGAATAATCCGCGGGTTCCGCATAATCCTCTGCCTTGATGCCGGAAAGATACGCGGGATCTTTCTTCCCGCAGCCGGCAAGCATCGATACGGCAAGCACCGCGCCGGTAAGCATTACGAAAAGTTTTTTCATGTCATATATCCTTTCAGTCCGCGGCTTCCCCGGGTTTTCCGGTCATTCCGGCAAAACACAGCCCGTCCGCAGTAAAGTTTAGTTTAGCACATTCACAGAGGGGGTAAAAGTGTTTTTTCTTGCCTCACTTATGAATCAATGTTAAAATACTGCGTGTCCAAAAGACGCATTTTATTCAGTTCCGGAGGTTGCACTGTGAGTACAGGTACGATTGTTTTGCTCGTCATTCTGGCGGTTCTGGCTGCCGCGCTGGTCGCTCTTTATTTTTACGGGAAAAAGCTTCAGAAGAAGCAGGAAGAGCAGAACGCGGCCGTTGAGGCATCGAAGCAGCCGGTGACGATGCTCATCATTGACAAGAAAAGACTGCCGATCAAACAGGCCGGTCTTCCCGACGCGGTATATGAATCCACACCGCGGTATCTTCGAAGATCCAAGCTTCCGATCGTAAAAGCCAAGGTGGGTCCCAAGGTGATGAACCTTGTTGCGGACGAGAAAATCTTTGATCAGATTCCTGTCAAGCAGCAGGTCAGGGCAATGGTCAGCGGCATCTATATCGTAGAAGTGAAGGGCGCGCACGGACAGGTGCTCAAGGCAGAACCGAAGAAGAAAGGCTGGCTGGGACGCACGATGGACAAGATTCGGGAAAAGGGCGGAGCCGCTCCCGTAAAACGCAAATAAAACCGCACCTCTGTGCACACCATTTATAAAAAAGGACACCCGGTTCAATGGCCGGATGTCCTTTTTGTTACAAACTTTTGAAACGCGCTGTATGCCGGGACGGCATCCAGCGCTGCTTTCGCCTTATCCGCGGTCTGCTGCTCCGGAAAGATGCCGAAGACCGTCGGTCCGCTCCCCGTCATGATCGAAGCGATCGCGCCCTGCCGCAGAAGAAACGCCTCAAGTTCTCCGATGACAGGATACGCCGCGCCTGTTTTCTGTTCGAGTACGTTTCCGCAGAGAGCTGCCATGGCAGTAAGGTTGCCCTGCCGGATAGCCCGTACCATCGCGTCAACATCCGGATGCCGGATCTGATCCTCCGGAATGCTGTCATATTCCCTGTAAACCCATGGGGTGGAAACAAAAATGTCCGGTTTAACAACGACGAGGGAGCAGTCCGGCATCGGCGGAAGATCTGTCAGGACTTCTCCGATTCCCTCGCACAGCTTTGTGCCTCCGCGGATACAGTACGGAATATCCGCGCCGAGAGGGAGTGAAAGCTTCTCGAGCTGTTCATCTGTAACTTCCCCGCACATAAGATCCCGGATGCCGCGCATGACCGCAGCCGCATCCGCGCTGCCTCCCGCCATACCGGCTGCAACCGGAATGCGTTTGATCAATGTTATGTCAAATCCAACCGGCAGATGGAATTCCCTGCGCATCAGATCTGCTGCCCGGAAGACAAGATTGTCCGGACCCGCGGGAATATCCCCACTGTCCGTATGCAGCGTAATCTCTCCGGATGCAGCAGTACGGATCGTCACCGTATCGTAAATGTCGACCGTCTGCATGATCATCTTCACGAGATGGTAACCGTCTTGCCGCTTTCCCGTCACGTCGAGGGAAAGGTTCAGTTTTCCGTATGCTTTAACCGTAATCTCTTTCATGTTGTTTCCCGTGTTCTTCCGAGTCGGCTGCGCACTGCGCAGGTGGCCTGCGTCAGTCGTGCACCGCGCCGATAATCTGCGTTATCTTCCCGATCTTGTGACGCCTTGCGTAATCTCCCATTCCCTCGATGATTTTCTCCATGCAGTGCGGATCGTGGAAATTCATGGCTCCGACGGCGACTGCGCTCGCGCCCGCGAGCATCATCTCCACGGCGTCCTGCCAGGTCGCGATACCGCCCATGCCGATTACGGGAATCGACACGGCATGCGCGGCCTCATAGACCATGCGCACGGCAACGGGATGGATCGCGGGACCGGAAAGGCCGCCGGTCCGGTTCGCAAGCGCGAACTTTCCGCGCTCGACATCGATCTTCATGCCGGTAATGGTATTGATCAGGGAGATGCCGTCCGCTCCGCCTTCTTCCGCCGCCTTCGCCATCTGCGCGATGCTGGTCACGTTCGGCGTCAGCTTCATAATGACCGGCTGCGCGGCAATATTTTTGATCTTGCGCGTAATATCGCACAAAACCTCCGGGTCTGTGCCGAAGGCAATCGCCCCCTCTTTGACATTCGGACAGGAGACATTGATTTCCAGAAGATCAACGCGTTTTTCATCCCGCAGTCTTTCTACGACGCGCAGGTATTCTTCGATTGTGTGGCCGCAGACATTGGCGATCACGCGCGTGTCATATGATTTCAGAAACGCAAGATCCCGCTCGATAAAAACATCAACGCCCGGATTCTGCAGCCCGATCGCATTGAGCATGCCTCCGTACACTTCCGCGACGCGGGGCGTCTTATTCCCCTCCCACGGCACGGCCGACACGCCTTTGCACTCAATTCCTCCAAGGCAGTTCAGATCTACGAATTCTCCGTATTCCATTCCGGAGCCGAAGGTTCCGGACGCGGCCATCACGGGATTTTTAAAATGAACGCCGGCAATATCCACCGAAAGATCCGGTTCTGTCTGCACGCGCGAAACAGTATTCGACATCATCTATTCCTCCGAAGTAAGTTGTTAAGTCCTGCCTGGACGTTAAATATCGACATCTTCCGCCAAAAAAACAGGTCCTTCCGTACAGATTCTCGCGTTCTTTACATGGGAGTGCGGATCTGTCTTTACAGTCTTCACAACGCAGCCCAGGCAGGCGCCGACGCCGCAGGCCATCCGCTCTTCAAGTGAAATAAAGGCCGGTATCGAGAGATCCCGCGCCAGCTTCTTCACAGAGCGCAGCATCGGCAGCGGCCCGCAGGCACAGATGACATCAAAGCGGAGACGCTCATTCTTCTCCATGGCAGCGCGCACGGCATCCACGGCATTCCCATGAAAGCCTGCTGTTCCGTCATCGGTGGCGGTCAGAACGCGGCTCACCTGTTCAAAATCCTTTTTGAGGAACAGGTCATTCGTCCGGTAACCAAGCGCCGTGGTTACGCTTCCCTTTCCTTCGTGAATATTCTCGGCTGTAATTCTGCCGGCGAGTTCCAGAAGCGGCGGCGCGCCGATGCCTCCTCCGATCAGAAGGACGCTTCTGTCTTTGAGGCTTTCGAGGTCATATCCGTTGCCTAAGACATCCAGAATCCGCAGTGTATCTCCCTTCTTGCAGGAAGCAAACTCTCCGGTTCCCGCGCCCACGACGCGGTATACCAGCACAATCGAATTGTCTTCGCTGATCCAGCGGCAGATACTGATCGGACGCGGAAGGAGTCTCGCGCTGTCTTTACTGTATACGCCGACAAACTGGCCGGGAAGAATCTGCTCCGGCGCTTCCTCTTCCTTGTAGCGTAATGTCATCGCGTAAATTCCGTCCGCAATGTTTTTATTGCCCGTGACGGTGACGGTATGAATGTTTTTCATGCTCTGCCTCCGGTATAATTCTGCATCATGAGATCACGGCACCGCTCCGGAAGTGTTTTGCGCTCCGCGACGGGCATACCCTGCGTTTCAATCGGCGGGCTGATGATAACTGTGACTTTCTTTGCCTTCAGTTTCGGGAAATGGTCCTCGAAAATATCGCCGGTGCCGATGATCGTGACAGGAACGACCGGCGCGCCGCTGCGGATCGCGATTTTAAAGCTGCCGCCGTGAAACGGAAGGAATTCGCCTTCCTTCTTCGATCTGGTTCCCTCGGGGAAGATAAGAACATTGTATCCGTTCTTCAAGTAGTTCACCGAGTCCTGCACCATCTGCACGCCGGCCTTGATGTCTGTCCTGTCAAGAAATATTGTGTGGACCCGCTTCATCCAGAAGCGGAGCGGCGCGATTTTTGAAAGCTCCTTCTTCGCAATGACAACGGTGCGGCCGGGAAGCTTCGGAAAAAACAGAATCACGTCGAAAATCGACCGGTGATTCGCAACAAAAAGGACCGGCCGGTCTTTCGGAATGTTTTCCCATCCCTGAACCGTGACGCGGCTTCCGGAAACCGCGCTGACAAGGCGAAGGCCGAACCGGACGAACGCGTAGGACATGCGCTCCGCCGCCGCTTTGGAAAACAGCTCTGTGATCAGGATCACCAGTCCCGCCGGCAGTCCCAGAAGGAAGAAAACGACCGCGGAAAGCAAAGTGATCAGTGCATGAAGATATCCCATAAGAAATTCTCCGTTTCTGTTATTAAACATGATCAGTATAGCATACGAAAGGAAAGGCTATGGTAGAATTATTCCATGCGGAAAGCACAGGAGGAATTGTTTTATGCTGCTTGTCAAAAACGGATATATGATCGACCCGCGCACACAGAAGGAAGGGGCATTTGATCTTCTGCTGGACCGCGGAAAAATCGTACGGATCGCGCGGCAGGGCGCCCTGGAAGACGCAGGCGGCCCGGATGTCCCCGCTCTGGACGCCGCCCGCTGCATCGTCGCGCCGGGGCTTGTCGATACGCACGCGCACTTCCGTGACCCGGGTTATCCCGAAAAGGAAGATATTCATTCCGGCGCCGCTGCGGCGGCAGCCGGCGGATATACAAACGTTATCATGATGGCGAATACGAATCCGCCGATTGACAACACCAGAGTTCTGGGAAGAGTACTTGAAAAATGCGCGAAGGAAAAAATCCATATCTACAGCGCCGCAAACGTAACGCTCCACATGCAGGGGAAAGAACTGACGGACTTCGAGGCGCTGAAAGAAGCCGGTGCGAAGGTTTTTACCGATGACGGCGTTCCCGTGCGAAACCGGCTGCTGCTCCGCAGCGCCCTGCTGCACGCGAAGGCTCTGAATATGCCCGTCAGTCTGCACGAGGAAGATCCGTCCTATATTTCCGAGAACGGAATTAACGGCGGCGGAGCCGCGGCAGCGTACTACGGGATCAAGGGATCCCCCAGAGAAGCCGAGATCACAATGATCCGCGAAGACGTGCAGGCAGCTGTGCAGACCGGCGCCGCACTCTGCATCCAGCATATCAGCACGGCAGAAGGCGTTGCTCTTGTGCGCCACGCAAGGCAGCTCAATCCGCTCATCCGCGCCGAGGCGACACCTCACCACTTCTCATTATCCGAAGCGGCTGTGATCCGCTGCGGCGCGCTGGCGAAAGTCAATCCGCCGCTCCGGACAGAGCATGACCGCATGGAAATCATCCGCGGCCTGCAGGACGGCACGATCAGTTTCATAGCTACCGATCACGCGCCGCATACGGCAGCGCAGAAGGCCGTCACGCCGCTCTGGAAGGCGCCGAGCGGTATGATCGGACTGGAGACCGCGCTTTCGCTTTCCATCCGGGAGCTGGTGAATCCCGGGTTTCTTTCGATGATGCAGATGCTGCGGCTTCTGACCTGGAATCCTGCGGAATACTATCAGCTGCCAGCAGGGTCGATCGAGGAGGACGGACCCGCGGATCTTGTGATCTTTGATCCAAAAGCGCAGTGGACCGTACCGGACCACTTTGCTTCCCGCTCTTCCAATTCTCCGTTTATCGGCGAAACCATGCCGGGCGTCGTCCGCTGGACGATTGCGGGCGGAGAAATTATCTATGAAAATCCGCGCTGAAAAGATTTTCCGGTTAGAAACGTGCGCCGCCGGGCGCACATGGCAAAGAGGAGCAGGCTTATGCCTGCTCCTCTTTCTCTTTCACATATTGAACAAGTTCTTCCAGGGCCATCCCGCGGGATGCCTTGAAAAGGATTGCGGTATCCGAAGGACTTTCCAGAAGAATTTTATCCAGCTCGGACTTCGCTTCCTTCTTGTCCGCGCAGGCGCGCACATCGGAAAGTCCGTTCTTCTTCGCTTCCTCCGCGATAAAGGCCGCCGCTTTTCCGACCGTGACCAGAGTATCAACGGGAAGTCCTGCCGCAAACGCGCCGACTTCGCGGTGCAGCTCTTCTTCCCTCTCTCCCAGCTCGAACATATCGCCAAGGACCGCGATTCTCCGGACGCCCGCCGCATGCGACAGTGTCAGAAGCCCTGCCTTCATGGACTGGGGATTCGCATTATAGGTGTCGTTATACAGTGTCCGGTTCCCCGGAAAATGCAGCGTCTCCATACGCATGCCGGTCGCCGTATAATGCGCGATACCGGCAGCGATCTCTTCCTTCGACATGCCGTAGTATGCGCCAATCGCCGCAGCTGTAAGCGCAGGGTAAATCAGATGTCTTCCTGCCGCCGGAACATCAATATCATAGGCTCCCGTGGGCGTCACCGCCGTAAATTTCAGCTCTTCCGGAAGTGTATCGCAGATGTTGACTGCCCGGAAATCGCAGTTCTTCGCTTCTCCGACAAAGACGAAATGAAAGCGGCGCTGTTTATCCGCATCCTCCCGGAGTTTAACAAGAAACTCGTCATCCCCGTTCATGACCGCGAGCCCGCCGTCCGTAAGGCCGCCAAAGATCTCGCATTTCGCCTTGAAAATGTTCTCTTTACTGCCGAGATTTCCGATATGCGCCTCGCCGATATTCGTGATCGTGCAGACATCGGGCTTTGCGATTCTCGTCAGATAATCAATCTCGCCGCGGTGATTCATGCCCATTTCCAGCACCGCGATCTGCGTATTCGCGCCAATCGAAAGGATGGTTCTCGGCAGCCCGATATTATTGTTGAAATTCGCCTGCGTCTTGACGACGTTGAACCTTTCGGAGAGGACGGAGGCGATCATGTCTTTGGTCGTTGTTTTGCCGACACTTCCTGTCACCGCGACCACGGGAACGGCAAAACAGCGCCGGTAATAAGCCGAAAGATCCCCCGCCGCGCGGATGGTATCCTGTGTCAGGACATAGAACTTTCCGTCCATGTAGGTGCCGGGGTCTTTGGAAACGACGCAGCCAGCTGCGCCGGAAGAAAGCGCTGCCGGGACGTATTTATGTCCGTCGCTTTTCTCACCGGGATAGGCGAAAAAGACATATCCGTTCTCCACCTTCCGGTTATCCGAAACGGCGCCTGTAATCATGATGTTCTCGTCCGTGCAGGGGCCGAGAAGTTTTCCTCCGACCGCGCGGACCAGTTCGCCAAGCGTAATAGCTTCCATCTGTCTTATCTCCTCTGCAGCGCGTCCTTTACAATGATTTCGCACAGATCTTCGTAGGAAATGCCGACGGCTGCGGCTTCCTGCGGAACAAGGCTTGTCGGGGTCATGCCGGGCAGCGTGTTCACTTCAAGGAAATAAATATTGTCATCCTGATCGATCATGAAATCGCTGCGGGAGTAGGTGCGAAGGCCAAGCGTCTTATGCACAAGCACTGCCATCTCGCCCATCTTTTCCGAAAGTTCCTTCGAAAGGCGGCCGGGGCAGATTTCCTGCGTCGCGCCCGCGGAATATTTATTGCTGTAATCATAGCCGCCGGTCTTCGGCACGATTTCCACACAGGGGAGCGCTTTATCCTGCAGCACCGCATTTGTAAACTCCCTGCCTGCAATGAACTGTTCGATCAAAAGGTCGCTGCCGTAGCGGAGGCAGTCCGTCAGCGCAGGTTCCAGTTCTTCCTGCCGGCGGACAATGTAGACGCCGATGGTGCTGCCGCCGGTCGGTGTCTTAACGACGCAGGGTACGGAGTTTTCCTGCATGATCCGCGGGACATCCTCTTTGCTGACCCCATGGTACGCATGCCAGTCCGGGGTTGTAACGCCGGCAGGGCGGACAAGCTGCTTGGTCAGCGTTTTGTCCATTCCGATCGCCGCCCCGAGATAGCCGGAGCCGGTATACGGAATTCCCATCAGGTCAAAGGCAGCCTGCACGCGGCCGTCTTCGCCGTTCAGGCCGTGCAGCGCTATAAAAACAACGTCGGCCTTGCTGCAGATTTCAAGAACGCCTCTGCCGAAAAGAGAAGGGCTTTTGAACTTCCGCTCCTCCCGTACCTTTGCAAGGTCCGGCGCCTGCCCGTCGAAAACAGCCGGCTGCAGAGGAGGAAGCTCGTCAAAAAACTTCTCCGGCGCCGCAAGAACGTCGTCTCCCATATCTTCAAGTCCGTTGAAGAGATCGACCAGAACCGCTCTATGTCCGCGGCTTCGAAGCGCCGCGCAAACCTTCGTTCCGGACAGGAAAGAAATCTTTCTCTCCGTGCTCAGTCCTCCGCATAATACTACGATTTTCATTCTGAAGCTTTCCTTTCATTCTCCGCATGGTCGCCAAAGGCAAGATCGCTTTCGAGAAGGATGATCCTTTCGCTGCCCTGCGTTTCTTTCGCAAGCTGCCATGCGGCTGCGGTTGTGTCCGCCGTCATCAGCCGGTCCGGCAGGAAGCCGGCACTCATGATACCACTTCTGATGGCCCTTGTGTTTTCTTTTCCGACAAGAATTATATAATCGAATACTTTGGATGCTGCCGAGCCGAATCTTCTCGCGCTTTCTCCGCGGATTGCGCCCAGTTCCGTGATTCCGGCGGTAATCAGAATTTTGGTTCCCGAAAACCACTGCATGGTTTCCAGAGCGTCCAGAACACCTTCCGGCACTGCGTTCGCTGTATCGTCAATGACCGTCATTCCGTTTACCACGCGCCCTTCCATCAGGTGCGGCTTGCTCGTAAGTTCTGAAACCGCGCTCTTTAACTTCTGCATCGGGACGCCGAGCTTATACGCAAGCACTGCCGCGCCGAGCGTAGCCATCGTGTTTCTTGCGCCGATGCGTTTTAAGCGGAAGATTTCCGTATCCCCTTCCGGAAAAACAACTTCGGCCTCCGTTCCTTCATGTGTAACCCCGAGGATCCGGAACGAGTACGCGCACGCCTCATCGGTTCCGAAGGAGACCGGTTCGGTAAAAACAGGATTCTTCCCGAGAGAAGCGAATTTTCTGCTGTCCAGAACAATCAGGCTGCAGACCGCAGAGAGTTCCTGGATCATTTCCCTGTTTACAGGGCAGATCAGAAACCGGTGCCGGTCTTCCAGCTTCGTACAGAGTGCTTTCGCGAGCTCACTCTCCATTTCATCCGTCTCGTCTACGGTGAGTATATCGTAGGAAACAGACAACGCGGCGGAAAGCGCTTCGATGCTCTGCTGCTGTCCGCGTTTACCGGCGACGCCGATCAGGGTCAGATCCGGCCTTTCTTTTAGCGTGTGAGTGGCGCGCTGTACGGTTTTAGCCTGCGCTGCCTGCTCCAGAGGGATCGAAAGCAGTGCCGAAAGCGCCGTAAGGAATGGAAGACACGCGCAGGTGAACGACGAAAGATACAGCAGAGGACTGCTTGACGGCAGATGCACAAGCAGAGCGCAGATAATGAAGACCGCCAGCAGAAGCAGATAATTCACAGCAGCGATCCGCAGAATTCTTCCGGAGTGGTGCTGCGCGTGATTTTTCTTTCTGCCCGGAAAATAGATGATAAAAATGGCGCAAAGATAGATGATTCCGGCAACGAAGCCGGGAAGGGAATAATCCAGCAGCAGCGCGGCCGCGGGTAGAAAAATAAAAATCAGCGGAAGCCACCGGATCGGCTCTGCCAGAAGATACCGGAAATAATCGCTGAAATGATACCCGCCAAGGCGGAAGATATGCAGAAAATAATACGCAGCGGCTGCCATCGCCGGCAGGTAAATGGCCAGCAGGATCCCCCGTCCCGCAAAAATCATTGGTGCAGCCATGTGCCATGCTCCTTTGCAGGGGCAGACAGGCACTTTCCGCCATTACGGGCAAAAAGTACCTGCTGCCGCAGTTTTTAATTATTACAGGGATCTCCGATTGTAGTTAATCAGACATCCGTCGAGAATGATCTCACGCTCCTCATCGGTCAGATCGCCAAGGGAAACCGTAAACGGAACAAGCTTCTCTCCCTTGACCGCGTATCCCGTGATTGATGCCGCCTTCTCCCGCACTGCCTTTCTGATCTGCGGGAAGAAAAGGTAGTCGAGCTTTTCGAAAGGAAGGTTTTCCTCCGGGATCAGGAACGGCAGCATGCCCCAGTTGATCAGGTTCGAACGGTAGCGTTTGGTCGCGTAGGAAACCGCGAAATTTGCCCAGCCGCCCAGAACTTTCTGGCAGGAAGCCGCTTGCTCTCTGGCGGACCCGTCACCGGGCTTGACCGCGAAGATTGCGGAGCCGATACCCAGATTGTCATGAGAGACGTCCGGGAACTTCTCTTTGATCGTATGCATAACGGGGCGCAGCTCCGGCAGCGCTTCGCCGGCACACCTGCCTTCCGTAAGCGCGCGTTCTCCTTCCCGTACTTCCTTCGCAAGGCCCACATAGTCAGGGCAGCGTCTGGAAAGCGCGAACTCCGAAAGTCCTTCCGGGTTGGAGCGGTACGAAGATGTCTCGCCCGAAGGGATCAGCTCGTCCGTTGTCGTCACGGGATCGTGGATCTCCGCAACAAGTTTCAAAACAAGGTTGTCCGGGAGCGGCTCCATCTTCGGCCAGTCCTTGATGTTCGGGCCGAGCTGGAGCTTTTCGTTTTCGTCCGCGATCCCCTTTGAATCAAAAACTCTCTTCTCATAAATCTTTCTGTCAAAATGGTACGCGTACGTCGGAATATCCTTGTCGATCTCTGTCGCCGGTGTCAGGTATCCCTGATTCGCGGCGGTTGCCGCGATACTTCTCGCGTCCATGAGCGCGACATAGGTCAGCTGGCCTTTCTGCGGCTTCGCTCCTTCCCTGCTCGGGAAATTGCGTGTTGTGTGACGGATCGAAAAGGCATTGTTGGCCGGTGTATCGCCTGCGCCAAAACAAGGCCCGCAGAACGCTGTCTTTAATACCGCACCGGCATCCATCAGTTTCTCCGCGACACCGTTCCTGATCAGCTCGTAATAAACCGGCTGGGAAGCAGGGTATACGCTTAAGGAGAATCTGTCGTCGCCGATGTTTTCCCCGTCAAGAATGCCCGCTGCCTCGCAGATGTTCTCGAAACCGCCGCCGGCACAGCCCGCAATGATTCCCTGGTCCACAAGGAACCGGCCGTTCACGATCTTGTCCAGAAGATGTGTCTCGATATCATTACCGAACGAAACGCGCGCTCTCTCCTCGACCGCATGCAGAATATCCGGCAGGTTGTGATTTACCTCGTCAATCGTATATGCCATGCTCGGGTGGAACGGCATCGCGATCATCGGCTCGACCGTGGAAAGGTCAATGTCGATCACGCCGTCGTAGTATGCGCCGGGAGCGGGCTCCAGCTTTCTGTATGCTCCTTCGCGCCCGTGCAGCGAAAGCCACTCTTTCGTTTTATCGTCGGTTTCCCAGATCGAGGACAGGCAGGTCGTCTCGGTCGTCATGACATCGATGCCGATTCGAAAATCCATCGAAAGATTTGCGATTCCGGGACCTGTGAATTCGAGCACCTTGTTCTTGACAAAGCCGTTCGCGAAAACAGCGCCGATCAGCGCGATATTGACATCGTGCGGTCCGACGCCGCGTCGCGGCGCGCCTTTAAGGTTCACCGCGATGAACTCGGGCCTTTTAATGTCATAGGTCTGGTTCAGCAGCTGCTTGACCAGCTCCGGTCCGCCCTCTCCCATCGCCATGGTGCCGAGAGCGCCGTATCTTGTATGCGAGTCGGATCCGAGAATCATGCCGCCGCACTCCGCCAGCATTTCCCGCGCGTACTGGTGAATGACCGCAAGGTGCGGAGGCACATAAATGCCGCCGTATTTCTTCGCGGCGGACAGGCCGAACATGTGGTCATCCTCGTTGATCGTGCCGCCGACCGCGCACAGCGAATTGTGGCAGTTCGTCAGAACGTACGGCATCGGAAACTTTGTCAGTCCCGACGCCCTCGCTGTCTGAATGATACCGACATAAGTAATATCATGCGATGTCAGCTTGTCAAAGCGGATGTGCAGCCGGTCACTGTCCGTGCCCTTGTTATGCGCCGAAAGGATCTGCCATGCCATGGTTTTATCCCGGCCTTCCTCTTTCGACAGGGGCCGTCCGTCCGCACGGACGGGCGCAGCAGCGCTGTCCGCGCGGGACCACTGCCCGTTCCCCAGATAATATGCTCCGCCTTCATGTAATGTAACCACGCTGTCCCCTTTCCGCTGCCGGCCGCGCTTACTTCGCCGCTTTTCTGCGGGTCTTTTTCTGCGCAGGCAGCTCTACCTTTTCCAGATGCCAGATATCTCTTACATATTCCTCAATCGTTCTGTCGGACGAGAACTTGCCGGAAGAAGCCGTGTTCAGGATGGCTTTCCTCGCCCACTCTTTCTTGTTTTCGTAAGCGGCAACGATTCTTCTCTGCGCATCTGCGTACGACTCAAAGTCTTTGAGGATAAAGTACCGGTCTGCAGGCGAGCCGTTTCCTCCGGTCAGGAGGGAGTCGTAGAGCGGGCGGAACAGCTCCGGGTTGTCCTTCGAGTAGGTTCCGTTGACCAGCTGTACCAGCACCTGCCGGACATTTCCGTCATTATTGAAGATTTCCGAAGGATTGTAACCGCCGTTGTTCTCGTAGTCTATGACTTCCTTTGAGGAAAGACCGAAGATGAACATGTTCTCTTTGCCCATTTCCTCCGCCATTTCGACGTTCGCTCCGTCCATCGTACCGATGGTTAACGCGCCGTTCAGCATCAGCTTCATGCAGCCGGTGCCGGAAGCTTCCTTGGAAGCCGTCGAAATCTGCTCGGAGATATCCGCTGCCGCGACAATGATCTCGGCGTTGGATACGCGGTAATCCTCAATAAACACGACCTTGATCTTGTCCTGAATGTCCGGGTCGTTGTTGATGACGTCCGCTACATTGTTGATCAACTTGATGGTCAGCTTCGCGTTCTTGTACCCTGCTGCCGCCTTGGCGCCGAAGATGAACGTATGCTTCGGATAATCCATGTTCGGATTCGCCTTGAGCTGATTGTAAATGTACATGATATGCAGGATATTCAGCAGCTGCCGCTTATACTCATGCAGGCGCTTGATCTGCACATCGAAGATGGACCTGGGATCCACCGAAATGCCGTTGTGCTCCTGAATGTACTCTGCAAGGCGCACCTTGTTGCGGTACTTGATCTGCATGAACTCACGCTGCGCCTTTACGTCGTCCGCATATACCTTGAGCTCGGAAAGGTGCGAAAGATCCGTGATCCAGTCATCTCCGATATGATCGGTGATCCAGCCGGCAAGAAGCGGATTCGCGTGCAGAAGGAAACGCCTCTGCGTGATGCCGTTTGTCTTGTTGTTGAACTTCTCTGGGAACATCTCGTAGAAGTCGTGCAGCTCCTGATTCTTTAAAATCTCTGTGTGGAGTCTTGCGACGCCGTTGACCGAGAAGCCGGCGACAATCGCCATGTTCGCCATCCGGACCTGTCCGTCATAGATGATGCCCATCTTCCGGATCTTCTGCTGTACGTCTGCTCCCGTGCCGTCGTATTTCTGATGAATCTGCTGTTCGAAGCGGCGGTTGATTTCCTCCACGATCTGGTAGATTCTGGGCAGCAGCCGTGAAAACAGTTCGATCGGCCACTTCTCAAGCGCTTCCGCCATGATGGTATGGTTGGTATACGCGCAGGTTTTCTGCACAATTGACCACGCGTCATCCCAAGTAAGGCCGTACTCGTCCAGCAGGATCCGCATCAGTTCCGGCACCGACAGCGTCGGATGCGTGTCGTTCATCTGGAAAACAACCTTCTCCGGCAGCTGATGAATGTCGTCATTTCTGGACATGAACTTCTGCAGCGCGCACTGGATTGAAGCGGAGACAAAGAAATACTGCTGCTTCAGGCGAAGCTCCTTGCCCTGAATGTGGTCGTCGCAAGGGTACAGAACCTCGCAGATCGTACGCGCGAGGTTTTCTTCTTCAACAGCCTTCTGATAATCTCCCTTGTCGAAAGAATCCAGATGGAAGCTGTTGACCGGCTGCGCGTCCCAGATGCGGAGCGTATCGACAAAGCCGTTTCCGTAACCGATGACCGGCATGTCATACGGAACCGCCTTGACCGCGTTGTAGCCTTCCTGACGGAAAATCGTCCGGCCGTTCTCATCCACGTGACTGGTCACATAGCCGCCGAAATGAACTTCCTGCGTATACTCGGGTCTTCGAAGCTCGAACGGATCTCCGTTCTCGAGCCAGTTGTCCGGAACCTCAACCTGATATCCGTCCCGGATCTGCTGCTTGAACATGCCGTAGCGGTAGCGGATGCCGCAGCCGTAAGCCGGATAGTTCAGTGTAGCGAGGGAATCGAGGAAGCACGCGGCAAGTCTTCCGAGGCCGCCGTTTCCAAGCGCCGGATCCGGCTCCTCGTCCTCAATCTTGTTCATGTCAAAACCAAGCTCTTTCAAAGCTTCGCTGACAGGCTGAAACGCCTGCAGGTTGATCACGTCATTGCCGAAAGCCCTGCCCATCAGGAATTCCATGGAAAGGTAGTACAGTGTCTTCGGATTCTGCTCGTCAAACGCCTTCTGCGTACGCATCCAGTCGTCGATAATCTGATCCTTCAGCGCGTAAGCGGCAGCCTGAAAGACCTGCTGCCTTGTCGCCTCTCCCATTTCCCTGCGGTACATTGTCCTGACATTGTAGACCACGCTTCTCTTAAACAGGTCTTTGTCAAAGCTCAGCTGTGTTTTTCTGACCATATTCTCCCTTTCCAGTCATCACAGACGATTACTGCTTCTCGACACCGATCGTTACGGTTTCTCCGTTAATGTTCCATTCCTTTTCGTGCGCAAGCTTCGTATCCTGCAAAACGGTATCCGCAAGCACTTTTCCTGTGATGACCGCAGCGTTTTTCCGCGCGATCTCATAGATCTTCGGATTGCCGGAAACCGACAGACGGATGCGGTCCATGACTTCAAAGCCGGAATCCTTGCGCATCGTCTGAATCTTGCTGATCAGCTCCGCGACGATGCCTTCTTCGATCAGCTCCGGCGTCAGGTTCGTATCGATGACAACCGTCGTGCTGCCTTCAGCAAGACCGTCTTCCTGCGAGACAAAACCCGCTTTCTGCGTCATGTCAATCAGAAGATCGTCCTTTGCAAGCTCGATGTCCGTATCACCGTCCTGCAGATGCAGGTTCTCTCCCGCGTTCAACTGATCCATTGCGGCGTTCCCGTCGAGCTCCGAAAGCGCCTTGCGGATAAAGCCTAAATGTTTCCCGTATTTCGGTCCGACCGTGCGCAGCTGCGGCTTGAATGTATAAGTTGTAAAGCTCCTGACATCATCCGTGAACTCGACATCCTTGATGTTCAGCTCATCCTCGATGATCTCGACATAGAAATCGTCCAGTCTGACCGGGGCCTTGACATACATCTTCGCGACCGGCTGGCGGTTCTTGATATTCGAAGCGTTGCGGCAGGCTCTGCCCATGACGACAATCTTCAGTACTTCTTCCATCCGCTCTTCGAGATCTTTGTCGATCTTCGAGGCATCGGCCTCCGGATATCTGCAAAGATGAATGCTAAGCGGCGCGTTCTTGAAAACGCTCCGCACAATGTTCTGATAGATTTCTTCCGTCATGAACGGAATCATCGGAGCGGCGCAAAGGCATACGTTCTTCAGCGCCGTGAACAGCGTCATGTAGGCGTTGATCTTGTCCTGTTCCATGCCTTTTGCCCAGAAACGTTCTCTGCCGCGTCTTACGTACCAGTTGGACATGTCATCGACAAAGTCCTCGAGCACCGCTGCCGCCTCTGGCAGCTTGTAAGCCGCGAGGTTCGCGTCCGTGTCGCGGATCATGGAGTTCATTTTGGAAAGGAGCCACTTGTCCATAACGCCAAGGCTGTCATAATCGAGCGTATGCTCCGCGGGATTGAACTGGTCGATCTCCGCGTACAACGTATAGAAAGCATAGGTGTTCCAGAGCGTTCCGAGGAACTTGCTCTGTCCTTCCTTGACCGCCTTTCCGGAAAAACGCTTGGGCAGCCACGGCGCGCTCGCGGTATAGAAATACCAGCGGATCGCGTCCGCGCCGTACGTATTGAGTGCGTCCATCGGGTCAACGGCATTACCCTTGGACTTGCTCATCTTATTGCCGTCTTCATCGAGGACAAGGCCCATGACGATGACGTTCTTGAAAGCAGGCTTGTTGAACAGCAGCGTTGCCTCGGCGTGCAGTGAATAGAACCAGCCGCGCGTCTGATCCACAGCTTCGGAAATAAAGGAAGCCGGGAACTGCTTCTCGAACAGTTCTTTGTTTTCAAAAGGATAATGCAGCTCCGCATACGGGCAGGCGCCGGAATCGAACCAGCAGTCGATGACTTCCGGCACACGGCTCATGGACGCGCCGCAGTCCGGGCAGGCAAAATGAACCCTGTCCACATACGGTCTGTGCAGCTCCATCTTCTCGCAGGAAGCATCACCCGAAAGCTCCGCAAGCTCATGTCTGGAGCCGACGACAACTCTCTTGCCGCAGTCCGGACATTCCCAGACAGGGAGCGGTGTTCCCCAGTATCTGTCACGGGAGAGCGCCCAGTCCTGAATGTTCTCGAGCCAGTTGCCGAACCGTCCTTCGCCCATGGTCGGCGGAATCCAGTTGATCTCTTTGTTGTTACGTACCAGATCGTCGCGGACAGCGGTCATCTTGATGAACCAGGATTCTCTCGCGTAGTAGATCAGCGGTGTGTCGCATCTCCAGCAGTGCGGATAATCATGTTCCACCTTCGGCGCGCTGAACAGGATACCGCGCTCTTCCAGATCCTTCAAAACCTCGGGATCGCAGCTGACAGCGCCCTCTTCGATCTCGTGCTGCGTAGGCTTGCAGCGCATGCCGGCAAACTTTCCGGTTTCGGGCTTCATGCGGCCGTGGCTGTCCACCATCTGGACGAACGGCGCGTCGTACTTCCTGCCCACTCTGGCGTCGTCTTCACCGAATGCCGGAGCGATATGAACGACGCCGGTACCGTCTGTCATGGTGACATAATCGTCCGCGTAGACGAAGAATGCCTTTTTATGCTGTTTTGCCACAGCGTCTGCAGCACACTGGTACAAAGGCTCGTATTCCTTGTATTCGAGGTCCTTGCCTTTGTAAGTCTCCAGCACCTCATAGGCGGGCTTCCCGTCCGGATTTTTCTCCTTGTCTTCGGCAAGAGGTCCGAGGACCTTGTCCAGAAGCGCCGAAGCCATGTAGTAGGTGAAGCCGTCGATACACTTTACCTTCGCGTACATCTCTTCGGGATTTACGCAGAGGGCGATGTTGGAAGGCAGTGTCCAGGGCGTTGTCGTCCATGCGAGGAAATACGCGTCCTCATCCTTTACCTTGAAGCGGACAACCGCCGTGCGGTCCTTCAGCGTTTTATAGCCCTGCGCGACTTCGTGCGAGGAAAGCGGCGTGCCGCAGGAAGGACAGTAAGGAACGACCTTGAATCCTTTGTACAGCAGTCCCTTCTTCCAGATTTCCTTGAGCGCCCACCACTCGGACTCAATATAGTCATCGTAGTAGGTTACATAGGGATGCTCCATGTCCGCCCAGAAGCCGACCTTGCCGGAGAATTTCTCCCACATCCCCTTATATTTCCATACGGATTCCTTGCATTTCTTGATAAAAGGCTCGATTCCGTATTCCTCGATCTGATCCTTGCCCTCGATTCCGATTTCCTTTTCGACCTCGAGCTCTACCGGCAGACCGTGCGTATCCCAGCCGGCCTTGCGGGGGACCTGCTCCCCCTTCATGGTGTGGTAGCGGGGAATCATGTCCTTGATGACTCTGGTCTCGACATGGCCGATATGCGGCTTGCCGTTCGCGGTCGGCGGGCCGTCGTAGAACATGTAGACCGGGTGGCCTTCGTTCTGCTCGACACTCTTTTCAAAGATTCTGTTCTCTTCCCAGAACTTCGCCGTATTCTCCTCGCGTTCCACAAAGTTCAGATCGGGATTTACCTTTTTGTACATTGTTCCTCCTCCGCGGACCTTTCTCGTCAGCCCGCGTTCTATTATTGTGCTGCGGCGTACATTATAAATGTACAGTCAACCGTTTTAGAATTATAAATCAATTGCCGTTTTCAAGTCAATTTATCGTTACAGCCCGCGAATCCGGCTCAGATACAGGTCCGCTGCCGTGATCACATAAAGCGAAAGAAGAAGCAGATCGCAGAGTCTGTATCTTGTCCCGGACTCCGTAGTTGAATCCGACCTGTTCCAGAAGGCATAACCGCTGTTCATCACGCGGTGTCCCGCCGAACGGTGCAAAACAACACCCGCCAGCACCATCGGCACAAACGGAATCAGGTATCTTCCCTGAATTCCGTTGACTTTTCCCGCGCCGACAACGGTCCAGGTGACATACAGGCTTCCGAGCATCGCAAGGAAACCGAAAAAAGCAAGAAGCATAAGAGACAGCGAAATTCTCCGGCTTCGCTGTTCCTCTTCGGCATCCGCGTCCACAACCGCAAAAGCGGTCAGCATCATCAGCACCAGGCAGACGCCGGGATTCACCGGCAGATTCAGGGATCCCATGTAATCGGCCGTCATCGAGCGGATCCAGAACTGCAGGTCCTGCGCGGTTGAACGGATAACCGCAAGAAGGACAAGGACAGGATTTGTCAGCGCAAATTTTACCTGTCCCGCCGCGCTGACGCCGGCTGTCAGATCGCCGATAAAGCGCGCCGAGTAGCTCATCGAGAGAATATTCGCGATGACAGGCGCAAGGAGCAGGAGAAGTCTTGCGCGCCGTGCTGTTTTGCCGTCTTTATACAGGGAAGCCGGCAGCAGTACTGCAACAAGAGCAACCGCAATATAGATCACCTTCGCAACAGACAGCCACAAGCTGCAGACAAGCAGCAGGATAAACTGCCGTTTTGTGATTCTTTTTCCTTCATGGCAGAGTCTTAAAACCTCTGCAAGCAGGAAAAAGGAAAGTGCGTTGGTTACGGCATCCGGCGACAGCGAAACCATTTCCTGCAGCGTTACAGGAAAGCACATGATGATGAACAGTATATTCTTTCCAAACGGCATGCGCTTCAGCGCCAGAATGCTGAGCACATACGCGGCGGCAAAGTTTGCCGCCCTTCCCGCGTAGAAAATCGCCATCGTATGGTTTGTGAACAGCCTCGCGATGCGGATGCCCAGCGCCTGCGGCAGATAACAGGTCGGAAAATACAGCGCCGTATTGGAAAAAATCAGAGGCGATGCATTCCCCCAGTCCAGCACCGCCGAAGGATCCGCGTAAGCTTCGATGCCCGCGGGCAGGATATTGCCTCCGGCACCGCCCGGAAAGCTTCTCGAAAAAAGATTCCTGCAGGAAATTTCAAAGGCTCTGTAAAAATGATGCGCCTCGTCCGGCGGCGCGGCAGGAGGCAGTATAAACATAAAAGAAATGCCGAGGGCGAGGAGAAGAAGGGGGCGCAGCCATGTTTTGTCCGGAAAGAACACTTCCAGAAAAGTCATGGCAGTCAGAAGAAGCAGGAAGAAGATACCCATGCGGGAAGCGGCGGCAGATTCCGCTGTCATATCCGTGAAATACTGCATGCAAAGCGTTGTCAGAAACAGCGCGGCGGTAAACAAGGCCATCGAGGAGGGCCGGACTTTGACAAGAACGGCGGCCGCAGCTGCCATCACGGCAAAACACAGGAGGCCGGCACGCAGGCACGCAAAGAGAAGAGCCGCGGCAACCGGTGCGGGGTCGCCGTCCCTGTGCAGGATAATGGCGGCACTGCCATCACTCTTTGTCCCGCCGATACCGATTTCTTCATCTCCGGCGGGAGAAATATTCATCTGAAAGGTGGCGCCATCTTCTGCAGACAGCTGCAGGGGAATCTCTGCGGTATCTTCAGCGATGCCGGCCGGCAGCTGTATTTCCCGATGGAAGATCTCGCCTTTGTCCGTGCTGAAGATCTGAACCAGGACCGGGATTTCCGCACCTGCCTGCGGCCGTCTGACCCTGTACCGGAAGGAAACGCTGCGAAGCAGCGCTCCGTCGCCGCTGAAGACTGCACTGCTGCTATCCCCTGCGGACAGGTATGTGTAATGCATGTCCGGGTCGTATTGCAGCCGGCTGTCCGGATCGACTTTGAAAGTATCCGCAAACAAAGGTCCTGCAAGCAGCAGAAGCAGAACGGAAATAAGAAGGAGTCCGATCCGCATTGCTTTTTCCAGAAGACTCATGCCTCCGAAAAATAATTTCTTCATAATAATAAAATTCCTTCCGTGCACAATAGTGTGATCTCCCGGTATGCGGGGCATGCACATTAATTTTGCTCAGTATAGCATATATGTGCGCGGATTCCGCTGATCTGCTGCAGCAGCCTGTTAAAATTGCATGAAAATTTGCGCACTTTTCTGTATTGTAGTATGATTACACCAGTTTAAGACATTCCCATTCCGGAGGATAAAATGGACAGACAGAACCTGACGCTGCTCACCGATCTGTACGAACTCACGATGATGCAGGGCTATTTCAAGAACAAGGTTGAGAACAAGACGGTTGTTTTCGACGCGTTTTTCCGCAACAATCCGTTCGGCGGCGGCTATTCGATTATGTGCGGCGTTGAACAGCTTGTCCGATACATTGAAGATCTGCACTTCTCGGCGCAGGACATTGAATATCTGCGCGGCCTGAAGATCTTTGACGCGGATTTTCTGGATTATCTTGCCGACTTCCGCTTCCACGGAGATATCTACTGCATTCCCGAAGGCTCCCTGATGTTTCCCAGAGAACCCATGGTCAAGGTTGTTGCGCCGATCATGGAAGCGCAGCTGGTGGAAACCGCGATTTTGTGTATTGTAAACCACCAGAGTCTGATTGCCACTAAAGCGGCAAGAATTGTGCATGAAGCGGGCAAAGCGCCGATCATGGAATTCGGCCTGCGCAGAGCACAGGGTCCCGATGCAGGAACCTACGGCGCGAGAGCGGCTGTTATCGCAGGGTGCGCCGGCACTTCGAACGTTCTGTGCGGCGAGCTGTTCGGTATTCCGGTTCTCGGAACACACGCGCACAGCTGGATCATGAGCTTCGAGTCAGAACTGGACGCGTTCAAAGCCTATGCGGATCTGTATCCGCAGGCATGCACACTGCTGGTTGATACCTATGACACTTTGAAGAGCGGTATTCCGAACGCGATCCGGACGTTCGATTATATGAAAGAAAAAGGGCTGCCGGTCGATCACATCGGCATCCGTCTGGATTCCGGCGATCTTGCCTATCTTACAAAGAAGGCGAGAAAGATGCTCGATGACGCGGGTTATCCGCAGGCGAAGATCACCTGCTCCAATGACCTTGACGAATATCTGATCAACTCCCTGTTCCAGCAGGGCGCGTGCATTGATTCCTTCGGTGTGGGCACGAACCTGATCACGGCGAAGGACAATCCTTCCTTCGGCGGCGTCTACAAGCTCGCGGCCGTGCAGCTGGATGACGGCACATTCGAGCCCAAAATCAAGCTCTCCGAGAATACCGAGAAGATCACGAACCCCGGAAACAAGAAAATATACCGGATCTATGAAAAGGATTCACACAAGATTAAGGCGGATCTGATTTGTTTTGAAGATGAAACGTTCACAGAGGACGAACCAATCGAGCTGTTCGATCCCGCAGAGCCCTGGAAGAAGACAACTATGCAGCCCGGCGAATTCGAGCTGCGCGAGCTTATGGTGCCGGTTTTCCTGAAAGGGAAGTGTGTATATCAGGCGCGGCCGACAATGGAAATCCGCGACTACTGCCTGAAAGAGCAGGATACGCTCTGGGAAGAGTCAAGGCGTCTGTCCAATCCGCACCAGGTTTATGTTGATTTGTCCCAGCGGCTGTACGATACAAAGATAAGTCTGTTGGAACAGCTGCATCATTAATTGAAGGGCGGAGCCGCGCGCACAAGGCAGGCGGCTCCGCCAGGCAGTTCTGCCCCGGCTGCAGGAAGCCTTTCTTGCAAATTCTCTAATTCTTCCCTTTCGCAAGAAGGGATTTGTTGTTCCTCTCGTTTTATTCCGGCAAATCCCCGGAATTCTCCTCTTGCAACGAAGGTATTCTTGCAAATCTTTATTTTGTTCGGTTTTGCAGGAAATTACTCTTCCGCAGCGTGCTGCCGGCCGCCCGCGCAGCATGCCGTCCTCTACATCATCACACGAATAATCTTCCGCAGCCCCTCGTAGCGGATGTAAAAGTCATCGCCGCGGAGCGCCAGTGACTTTTCAAACCGCGCATGGTCCTTCGAGCCGATGGACACCGCCGCGAAATAGGCTCTCGCGTCAAACTGCTGCGCCTGTCCCAACATGATCCCGTAGAGCTGATCGTCAAGCGCCGGCACCGAAGGGGCAATGCCGGCTTCAACATCAATCATCTGCAGACGTCCGTTTTTACGGAATACAATATTCGGAATTGATTTCGGATCGTAGGACGCCGCGACAAGCTCATACCCCGGCGCGTTCACTTCCTGTTCCAGCACAACTTTCATGGCCATATCAAACAGCTCTTCCTCTGAAAGCACGTCCTGATCCGTATACTGCGGGATGCCTTCCGGCCACACGTTCTTTTCTTCCATTGCTCAGCTCTTTTTTCTGTCCTTCAATTTGTTCTTGCTGTCTTTATTATCTTTGCCGTCTTTACTGTCTCTGCCGTCTCTTGGATCCCTGTTGTCCTTGTCGTCCTTGAGCTTCGGCAGCGCGTACATATGCTCGAACCCGCGCTCCGCGATTTTGTACTCTTCCTTCTGGCTCTCATCGAGACTGACCAGATACTCATGCGTGTCAAAACCTTCCGCGTCGTCCGCGATCTGCGTCATATGCACGGCGATGTTGTTGCAGTGGTCCGCGATTCTTTCGTAGTCCGTCGTGATATCTTCAAGCACAATGCCCAGATCAATGGTACATTTGCCCTTCCGCAGACGCTTTACATGTCTGCTCTTGATCTCTTCATTGAGGCCGTCGATGACGTTTTCAAGCGGTTCAACCGTGGACGCGAGCCGCAGATCGTTTTTCTGGAACGCGCGCACGGTTCTTCCCACAATATCATTCAGCGCATTATTGAACACCTGCAGGTCCTCGCGCGCCTTGTCCGAAAACTCCTGCTTCTTCTCGTCCATCTGCCGCGCCGACTGCATGATGTTCAGCGCGTGATCGGACATACGCTCGAAGTCGCCGATCGTATGAATCAGCAGGGAAAACATATGCGTATCGCTGTCCGAAAGATTCATGCTGCTGAGCTTCACAAGATACCCGTTGAGCTCATCTTCATAGTGGTCGATGGTATTCTCGATTTCCTCGACTTTTGCAGCCTTGGCGGCGTCATAGGACAGCACAATCGAAAGTGCGGTTTCCATCGACTCCTTCACATAGTCGCCCATGCGGTCGGTCGCTTTCTTGCACTGCTGGATACCGAACGCGGGCGATGTGATAAATCTTGCATCGAGCATCTGCAGCTCTTTTTTGGTCTGCCTCGAAGCGCTCTCTTCCGGCGTCACCGGCACAGCCTTTTCGACGAGCCGGACCAGAATATCGGAAACCGGCAGCATCAGAAGAACTGCCGCAATGTTAAAAATCGAATGGAAAACAGCGATGACAACAGGTGACGCCGTCTGCTCCATAATCGGAAAATGAAGGAACATGTTCAGCGTGTAGAAGCCGAGCATGAAGACAGATGTTTTGATGATGCAGTAAAACAGCTGAATGAACGAAGCGCGCCGCGCGTTTCTGGAAGTGCCGATCGCTCCCATGACGCCGGTGATCGCGGAGCCGATGTTCTCGCCCATGATGACGGGAATCGCGCTGCTCATCTTCAAAACACCCGTCAGAGACACCGACTGCAGAATACCGATCGAAGCAGAAGAGCTCTGCAGAATAACCGTAATGATAAGACCGGCCAGAAGCCCCAGAACAGGATTGGAAAACGCGGTCAGAATGCCGGTGAATTTCGGATCGTCCGCAAGCGGCGCCGCGCCGCTCGCCATAATGTCCATGCCGATCAGAAGCACCGCGAAGCTCGTCATGATGCTTCCGACGTCACGCTGCTTCTGCTTCTTGCACATCATCATCATAAAAACACCGATGATGCCGACAACCGGTGAAAAGTTTGCGGGCTTTAACATGGACAGAACGATGTTGTCGCCCTGAATGCCCGTAAGGGACAGGAGCCAGGCTGTAATCGTCGTTCCGATGTTCGCGCCGAGGATGACGCCGACGGACTGCTGCAGCGACATGATCTCCGAATTGACAAAGCCGACAACCATGACAATCGTCGCGCCGGAGGACTGAATCACCGCTGTCACCAGCATGCCGAGCAGCGCGCCCTTCCATTTGTTCGATGTCAGGGTCTGCAGGATCTGCTCCATTTTGCCGCCGGAGACTTTTTTCAGTCCGTCACCGAGGGTCTGAATACCGTACAGGAAGAGGACCAGTCCTCCCACAATTCCTAAAAAGTCAAAAAAGCTCATGCTTCCTCCAGAGCGGATACGCACTCCGCCGGGGCCTGTCGGCCGTTCTGTTTACGGATATAGTTTTGTTCTAAAACCATTTTACACGGATTTTACAATAAGCATACCGTATAACAGCATGGATATAGCAGATAATTCCTCGGAAAACGGTGCATTTATTTGTACAGTCTTCGGAAGTGCCTTCGAAAGTATCTTCCAGGCGTACATTATTCCGCACCGTTTTCCGAGCGTCTCTCCAGGGCTATCGAAGCAGCTCCGAAAACTGTGTGATAAATTTTTCAACGATCGAAAGAAGCTTTTCGCCGTCCGCGTCCTGTATCGGATCTTTCGGATACTCCAGCTCGAAATACGGCTCGCCCGCAAGCTCTCCTTTTCCTTCTCCCTTCGCGATGAACCGGAGTCCGCCCTTATAGCGTCTGATCAGCGCCGGAATATTCTCCGCGCGGAAGCTGCCGCTGTGGTCCAGTGTAAAGCGGACTTTGCCGGCTTCGCCGGTGATGTCGATGATGCCTGTTTTCTCTGCGGTCGCCCGGATGAGCGCAATCCGCAGGAGGTTCCGCGCAGGGAGCGGTATCTTGTCCCCGAAGCGGTCGCGCAGCTCATCCCGCACGTCGCCGCAGTCGTCCACACCGCCGATCTGCGAGATTTTCTTGTAAATCTCGAGCTTCTGCGCTTCGTTCACGATATATTCGTCCGGAATATAAGCATCCGCAAGAAGGCGGATCGAAGTGTGCCGCTGCTCCAGAACCGGTTCGCCTTTTGCCTTCTTCACGGCTTCTTCGAGCATCTTGCAGTAAAGGTCATAACCGACCGCAGCCATATGTCCGTGCTGGGATTTCCCGAGGATGCTGCCCGCGCCCCGGATCTCCAGGTCGCGCATCGCAATCCGGAAACCGCTGCCGAGGTCCGTGAATTCGCGGATCGCGGAAAGTCTCTTTTCCGCGACCTCCGGGAGCAGTCTTCCGGGCTTGTAAAGAAGAAACGCGTACGCGCCGCGGTTGGATCTGCCGACTCTGCCGCGCAGCTGATAGAGCTGGGACAGCCCCATTTTATCCGCGTCGTGAATGATAATCGTGTTGACGTTGCTGATGTCCAGCCCGGTTTCGATGATGGTCGTGGAAACGAGAACATCAATCTCGCCGCTGATGAAGTCATACATGATCTTCTCGAGCTCGCTCTCGCTCATCTGTCCGTGCGCGAAACCGATCCGCGCTTCCGGCACCAGCTCGCGGAGCCTGCCCGTCACAAGCGCGATATCATTCACCCTGTTATATACATAGTAGACCTGTCCCTTGCGCGAAAGCTCGCGCAGAATCGCTTCCCGGACCATCTCCTCGTTGTATTCCATAACATAGGTCTGGATCGGCACGCGGTCCTGCGGCGCTTCTTCGAGGACACTCATGTCCCGGATGCCTGTCAGGCTCATGTGCAGCGTTCTTGGAATCGGTGTCGCGGACAGGGTCAAAACATCGACATTCGCACGGAACTTTTTGATTTTTTCCTTGGCAGCCACGCCGAAGCGCTGCTCTTCATCGATGACAAGCAGGCCCAGATCCTTAAAAACAACATCCTTCGAAAGAATCCTGTGTGTGCCGATCACGATATCCACCCGGCCGCTCTTTATGCCGGCGATCGCGTTTTTCTGCTCGGCCGGCGTCCGGAACCTCGACATCAGTTCGATGTTGACCGGGAAATCCCTCATCCTTTCGATAAACGTATTGTAGTGCTGCTGGGCAAGGATTGTCGTCGGAACGAGGACCGCAACCTGTTTCTCATCCTGTACTGCCTTGAAGGCGGCGCGGACCGCGATTTCTGTTTTGCCGAATCCGACGTCTCCGCAGATCAGGCGGTCCATGATCTTGCCGCTCTCCATGTCTTTCTTTGTATCTTCAATCGCGGCAATCTGGTCCTGCGTCTCCTGATACGGGAACATCTCCTCGAATTCCTTCTGCCAGACGGTGTCTTTCGAAAATACAAAGCCCTTCTGCGACTGTCTTTTGGCATAAAGCTCGACCAGATCCTGCGCGACTTCCTCTACAGCGCCCCTCACTTTGCTCTTGGTCTTTTTCCAGTCGCTGCCGCCGAACGTACTGAGTTTGGGCTTTGCCGCGGATGCGGAAGCGTATTTCTGCAGCGAATGCAGATCGGTCGGAAGCACGTACAGTGTCTGGCTGCCGGCATAGCGGAGCTTGATATAATCCTGCGTCGAATTGTCTACCGTGATCTTTTCGACACCTTCGTACATGCCGATGCCGTAATCTTCGTGGACAACGTAATCTCCGACATGCAGGTCCTCGAAGCTGCGGATCCGGTTCTTTGCCGAAGCACTGCCGCTGCCGGACGATTTCTTTTTCTTCTTCTGTACGCCGAAGATATCCGACTCCGCGATGACCATGAATTTAAGGTCGGTGTACTCAAAGCCGGAGGAGAGATGCCCGTAATAGGTCATCACTTCTCTTGGCTGGAGTACGCGGTCCGGATTTTCACTGTAAAACGTCGTGATGGAGCGCTCTGTCAAATCCTGCGCGAGCCGCTTGGCCCTTGTTCTTGACGCGGAGATGATGATCACGCGGTACTGCTGCGCACGCAGTTTTTTCAGGTTTTCCACAAGAGCCTCAAAACTGCTGTTATAAGGCGGCACGTTCCTTGCGTGCATGGAAACGCACTTCGCATGTTCAAAGAAAGTGCACCCCTGTAAAAGCGCGGCAAGACCCAGACGCCGGAACAGGCTGATTTTGTATGCCAGCGTGTCCACCGGCGTCAGAAGATGCATCTGGCCCGGAATCACAAGGCCGCGTTCTGCACGCCCTGTCATGCTCTCCCGGAATTCCAGCTCGACCGCCTGTCCTTCCTGCAAGAGACGCTCCGGCTCGTCGAGGAAAAGCATGGTATCCATTGTTTTGAACAGATCAAGAAAGCTGTCCGTTTCCGGATAAAAGTAATGGATAAAGCCTTCCAGCTTTGTATAGTCGTGCCATTCGGTTACTTCTTCTTCAAGATCTCTGATCTGCTGCTGCAGCGTCCCGGCTTCCTGCATTTTCCCGGTTTCCCGAAGTCTTCCGGCCGTCTGCGATGTCTCTTCCCTGATCTTTAAAAGGCCTCTGGATAGCCGCTTCTCATCCAGAATCAGCTCTGTCGCCGGGTAAATCCGGATCATGCTCAGCTGTTCAATGGATCTTTGGCTCTCCGCGTCAAAGCTCCGGATCGTCTCGACTTCATTATCAAAGAATTCGATCCGGTACGGATTCTCCTCTGTCAGATCGAAGATATCCAGAAGGTCGCCGCGGACCGCGAACTGGCCCGGTCCGTCGACCTGCGCGTTCTTTTCATAACCCAGAAGAACAAGCTGTCTGATCAGTGCCTGCTGATCGAAGGTATCTCCCTTTTCGATCCTGATAATGTTTTTTCTTAATATGCCGGTCGGAACCTGTGGTGTCATCAGGGCCGCGAAAGTGGTCACGACCGTGAGCGGCCTGCCTTCCACGATTCTTCGAAGGCAGCGGATTCTCTGCATCTGTATTTCGCGGCTTCGAAGATCAGCCTGATAGAAAATCAGGTCTTTTCCCGGAAAAACATAAGTCTGCCGGTCATAAAAAACATAATCCTGCGCAATTTCCTGCGCCTTTTTATCGCTGCTGGTCACGATCAGGCGGAATCTTGCGTGATCTGCAAGGTGATCATCCTTCGACACGGCGTGGATCAGATGAAGCTTCTGCGGGTCTACGCAGCCGTCCGCCAGAATATTGCCCTTTTCATCCGAGAGCGCGGCTGTTATGCGGTTGTATTCGGCCGATGCAAGCATCGGTTCTGTCAGACTTCTCATATTAGTTATACAGGTTCATTGCCTTCTGCATGCCATCCTCGATGATACAGCGCACCGCCTGCGCCGCCCGTTCCTGCGCCTCTTCCAGAATTTTTCTGTCATCCTTCCCGGGATGCCCCAGAACATAATCCGCAAGATCGGCATTCTTGTCCGGCTTCGCGCCGACGCCGACCCGGATTCTGTAAAACTCATCATCCCCGAGGTGCAGAATAATGTTTTTAAGGCCGTTGTGTCCGCCCGAGCTGCCTTTCATCCGCAGCCGCAGCTTTCCCTCCAGCAGGTCAATATCGTCGGATATGACAATCAGCTGTGTCTTGTGGTCGATTTTGTAGAAATCGACGGCTTCCCGGACCGCCTCTCCCGAAAGATTCATGTACGTCTGCGGCTTCAGCAGAATGACTTTGCGGCCCCCGATCATTCCTTTTCCCGCCAGTGACTTTCCGAATTTCGAAAGGCTGCCTGTATTGTACTCCTCAGCCAGATGATCAATGACATCAAAGCCCATGTTATGTCTGGTCCCCGCGTATTCCTTTCCGGGGTTGCCAAGGCCAACGATCAGGTATAACGAATCCATGCATTTCCGCTCCTTTATCCATATAATACTCTGTCCGGCAATCTGATATTGTACCATAAAAAAACCGGCTCACCACACCGCGTGATGAACCGGTATCATGATATTCTGTTGGAAAGTCTCTGTTCCGCTCTGTTTTCTACAGCGCTTCTTCACAGGGAGCATCTTCCGGACTTTCGTCCGCAGCCACAAGACTCTCCTGATAAACCTTCAGGATCGTCTCTTCGAGCTCTCCCCGCGTCTTCGAATTGATCGGATGCGCTATGTCGCGGTACTCCCCCTCCGCAGTCTTGCGGCTCGGCATAGCGATGAACAGTCCCTTTTCGCCCTCAATTACCTTAATGTCATGCACCACAAATTCGTTGTCCAGTGTAATTGAAACGACCGCTTTCATCTTTCCGGCTTTAGTGATTTTCCTAACCCGTACATCTGTGATTTTCATAAACGGCCTTCTTTCTTTGATCTGCTACATCCGGCTGTAGCGTTCGCCCTTCTCTTCGGCGATGATCCGGATGCCGTTTTCCCCTTTATAATACGAATTGGACGGAATCGTGCTGTCAGATTCCACAATACAGTTCTCGATATAGGTGTTGTCTCCTATATAGACATCGTTCAGAATCAGCGAATTCCGGATGACGCAGTTGCTTCCGACATAAACTTTCTGGAACAGGACGCAGTCATCAACCGTACCGTTAATAATACAGCCGCTCGAGAGCAGGCTGTTGCGCACACTGACATGCACATTGAATTTTGCCGGCGGCAGATCCGCCACCTTCGAATGAATCTCCGGATACTGCCGGAAGAAGTAATCCCGGACTTCCGGCTTCAGAAAATCCATGTTGGTGCGGAAGTAATCATCGACCGAAGCGATATTGCTCCAGTAGCTGTCCATCCGGTACGCGCAGATCCGCTTCACATCCTTGTAACGGATCAGAATATCCTGCACGAAATCAAACCGTCCCTCTTCCTCACAGCGCTCCAAAAGCTCAATGAGCTGCCGTCTGCGGATGACATAGATGCCGCAGGAAATCGTATTGGAATGCGTGATGATCGGTTTCTCTTCAAAACCGGTAATTCTCCCGTCCGCGTCGGTGACCACCGTGCCGTAACGTTCCACATTGGCGTCCGCCGGCATATCCTTACAGACAACTGTGATATCCGCCCGCTTGGCGACATGGTACTCGAGAACCTGATTATAATCCATTTTATACACACAGTCGCCGGACGCAATAACTACATACGGTTCATGTGAATTCTTCAGGAAGCTGATGTTCTGCGCAATCGCGTCCGCAGTTCCCCTGTACCAGCTGCTGTTCTCGTTGGTAAAGGACGGCGTAAACAGGAACATGCCGCCCTGCTTGCGCCCGAAATCCCACCACTTGGAGGAGCTTAAATGCTCATTGAGGCTTCTCGAATTGAACTGCGTCAAAACAGCGACTTTCTGGATCCTCGAATACTCCATACTGCTGAGCGCGAAGTCAATGCTCTGGTAGCTGCCTGCCACAGGCATCGCGCATACGGCTCTCTTGCGGGAGAGCTCTCTCATCCGGTTGCTTCTGCCGCCGGCAAGAATAATTCCTATCGCTCTCATGACGCTCCCCCTTCCCTGTTCAGCGTTCTTCCGCTTGCAAGGACGCCGCCTTCATAGTCTTCAGGAACCGTCTTCCCGGCTATCATGACATTCTTTCCGATCGTGACATTCTCCGGAACAAACGCGCTGTCCGCAATAACGACAAGATCATCCCTGTAAATGGAAGGATCCGTTTCGTTCGGCGCAGAATCAAAGGCGCCGGTCGTCACATGCGCGCCGACATGGGCATTCTCTGCGATAATTGTCTTGCTGAGCGAGGAGCCTCCGTCAATCACGGTGCCGTTCATGACAATCGAATCACGCACCACGGTATCTTCACCGATTACGACGTTGCAGCCGATCACGGAATTGTATACCTTGCCGTAAATTTCGGAGCCTTCTCCCACAATCGAGCGTTCGACCGCGCTGTTTTTACCGTAATACTGCGGCGGCAGCGACTCCACGTTCGTGTAGATCTTCCAGTATTCCTCGTAAAGATTGAACTCCGGAACGATATCGATCAGCTGCATGTTGGCCTCCCAGTAAGAGGTCAGTGTGCCGACGTCCTTCCAGTAGCCGTTGAATTCATAGGCAAACAGGCGCTCGCCTTTATCCCTGCAGTACGGAATGATATGCTTGCCGAAGTCAAGGCCGGGAGTCGATTTGTTCGTCTCGAGCGCTTCCTTGAACGCCTTCCATGAGAAGATATAAATTCCCATCGAGGCCAGATTGCTGCGCGGATGCTCCGGCTTCTCTTCAAAGTCCGTGATCCGTTTATCATCATCCGTAATCATGATGCCGAAGCGTTTTGCTTCCTCCATTGGAACCGGCATAACGGCAATCGTGACATCCGCGTGATTTTCCTTATGGAAATCCAGCATGGACTCATAGTCCATTTTGTAGATATGATCGCCGGACAGAATCAGAACATAATCCGGGTTATAACTCTCCATATAACTCATGTTCTGATAGATTGCGTTGGCCGTGCCGGTATACCACTCGGTGCCTTCGATCTTCTCATAAGGCGGAAGAACCGAAACGCCGCCGACAAGCTTGTCCAGATCCCACGGAATACCGATGCCGATATGGGTGTTCAGCCGCAGCGGCATATACTGTGTCAGGACGCCGACCGTATCCACACCGGAGTTGATGCAGTTGCTCAGCGGAAAATCGATGATCCGGTATTTCCCGCCGAAAGGGACTGCCGGTTTGGCCATTCTGGAAGTCAGAATTCCCAGGCGGCTGCCCCGTCCGCCGGCCAGAAGCATAGCAATCATTTCCTTTTTGACCATAGCTTCCTTCACCTCAAAATCATAATGTTTCGGAAATTTCCCCCAAATCGTATCAGACAAGTCTCAGATATGATTTTTATATAAAAATTATATCACACGCATGGATTAAAAGGAACAATTGGGGGTATATTGGTTTTTGCGTAAAACAAGGTATAATCTACTAGGGAAATATGCATATTAAGGAAGGAAGATCGTATGTATCAGATCGATTTCAATAAACCAGTCAAGGTGTTTTTCTGCGGGATCGGCGGCATTTCCATGAGCGGCCTGGCAGAGATTTTAAAGAGCCGGGGCTTTGAAGTTTCGGGTTCGGACAGAGCGCCCTCCGCTGTCACAAGGCAGCTCGAGGCAAAGGGAATTCCGGTCGCGGACGGCCAGAAAGAAGAGAACATTACAGAAGATCTGGATCTCGTTGTTTTCACGGCGGCAATTCATCCGGACAATCCCGAATACGTAAAGACCATGAAGCTTGGCCTGAACCACCTGACGAGGGCGCAGCTTCTGGGCGAAATCATGCGCAATTATCCGGTGCCCGTCGCCATCGCCGGCACCCACGGTAAAACAACGACGACCTCCATGATCTCCGAAATCCTGCTGCATTCGGATGATGATCCGACGATTTCGGTCGGCGGCATGTTGAAGAGCATCGGCGGACAGGTCCGTGTCGGGCATTCTCCGTACTTTGTCGCCGAAGCCTGCGAGTACACCAACAGCTTTCTGTCCCTGTATCCGAAGATCGGCATCATTCTGGACGTGGACGCGGATCATCTGGATTTCTTCAAGGATCTCTCCGATATCCGGCATTCGTTCCGGCGCTTCGCGCAGCTGATTCCCGAAGACGGGACACTCATCATCAATTCGGATATTCCGGATGTGCAGGAAATTACGGACGGTCTTGCCTGCCGCGTTGTCTATTACGGCAGCGATGCGGAAAAGAGCGATTACTATCCCGCCGATATACGTTATGACGAGTACGCGCATCCTTCTTACAACGCCTGCAGCAAAGAGAACGGCGCTGTCAGAAGACAGCAGATCACACTCCGCGTTCCCGGCGAACACAACGTCTATAATTCGCTTGCCGCGCTAGCTGCTTCCGATGTCCTCGGTATAGACAGAGCGGCAGCGGCAGCGGCGCTTGCCGGTTTTGAAGGCACGGACAGGCGCTTCGAGTATAAAGGCGACTGGAACGGCGTCACAATCATTGACGACTACGCGCATCATCCGACAGAAATCGAAGCGACACTCACCGCGGCTTCCCATATGCCGCACCGGAAAATCTACTGCATTTTCCAGCCGCACACCTATACACGAACGAAAGCACTGATGGATGATTTCGCGAAGGCGCTCTGCCTGGCGGACGTTGTGATTCTCGCGGATATCTATGCCGCCAGAGAAACGGATACGCTGGGCATCAACTCCGGAACGCTCGCGGAAAAGATCCGGGCGCTCGGACATCCGGAAACGTATTATCTCCCTTCTTTTGCGGAGATCGAAAATTTTGTCCGTAAAAATTGCCAAAAGGGTGACGTGTTGATAACCATGGGCGCCGGAAATGTCAATGAAATCGCGGCTGATCTGCTTTCCTGATGTTTTGTCCCGGAGCTTATCCACACTATCCACAAACCCGGGCGTTTCAAGAGGTGTGGATAACCGCTGCCGCCTTCTCCGTCTGAACAAAGGTTATCCACATATTCGACATTTTCCACATTTTTTCCCGCGGGACGGAGGCCGCGGGAGCAGTGATTTTTTCTGTTGAGTTTTACCATTTCCGCGAAAAACAGCGCATGCTATACTTCGGTTTGTTCCACGAAAACGGCCGTCAGGGCCTTTTGCAACAGAACAAATACGTAAGGAAAGCGGAAGTTGGCTGTCATGGGAGTATTTACGATTTTGAGCGACCTTGATTCGGATTCCACGGTTATTTCGAATCTTTTTATCGATGAATATATGCTGGACGCAAGCGACTGCCAGATCAAGGTATATCTGTACCTTGTCCGCATGATGAGCGCCGGACGCGCAGCCAGCATCAGCGATATGGCGGAACAGTTCGGCCACCCGCAGAAGGAGATTCTGCGCGCGCTCAGATTCTGGGAAAAGAGCGGCCTTCTCTCGCTCCAGTGCGACCGCGCGGGCCGTCTTGTCAGCATTCATCTGTGCGAAATCAAGCCCCGAGTCATTGTACGGGACCCCGAAACCGATGATGCAGGCCGCGTTGTTTCGATTGAGCCGCTCCTTTCCGATACACAGGAAAAAAAGCCCGCGGAAAGAGCCCGTCTTTCCAAAGAGGCAATCGAGGCGTTCGGCAAAGAGGAAGATAACCGGGCTCTCGTATACCTTGCTGAAAAGTATATCGGCAAAACACTTTCCGTCCGGGAGCTCGAGTCCCTCTGTTATATTTCCGACAACCTGCACTTCTCTTTTGATCTGATTGATTATCTGATCCAGTACTGCGTCGGCCGCGGCAAGCGCGACTTCCGCTATATTGAGAAGGTAGCCGTAAGCTGGGCGGAAAAAGGCATCACAACGGTCAAGGACGCGCAGCAGGAAGAGGCGGATGCAAGCCGCAAAAAGCGCGAGCGCGGCACAGCGCGGCAGCTCGGTTCCAAAAGTGATTTCAACCGTTTCGCCCGCCGTGACGACTATGATTTTGACGAGTCTTCGATTCTCGATAACTGATCTTTGATATTCCTTCCGAGGTAGATGTTTTGCCGCTGAGCAGTGAACAGTACAAAAAAATAATGGCAGAATACGAGCAGCGCCGCACCGTTCATTATAACGAACGGGAGCAGCGCCGCGCTCTTGTATACCGGAAAATTCCCGCATACAGGGCGCTCGACGAACAGGTACCTGTCCTTTCCATGCGGGAGCTGGACGAACGGCTCTCGGGGAGAAAAAAGCAGCCGGGCGAACCTTCCCTGCAGGACAGGCTCCAGGAAATTACAGTGAAAAAGCGCCGTCTCCTTACGGAAAACGGCTTTCCCCCCGATTATCTGGAAATGCAGTATGACTGCAGGGACTGCAGGGATACCGGTTATATCGACGGCGAAAAATGCCACTGTCTGCGGGAGCGCGAAGTCGCTGTTTTGTATGACCAGTCTCATCTGCGCGAGCTTTTCCGGGAAAACAACTTCGGTCTTCTGTCGTTCGACTACTATGAAGGCGAGGCGCTGGAGCGCTTCCGCGGCGCGGTGGGGATCTGCCGCCATTTCATTGATACTTTCGATAAAGACTATGAAAATCTGTATTTCTATGGTACAGTCGGAACGGGAAAATCGTTCCTTTCCATCTGCACGGCAAAGGAACTGATTGAAAGGGGACATTTTATTCTGTATTTCAGCGCCACAAATCTTTTTGAGACGCTGTCGGGTTACATCTTTGGCAGCAGGGACAGAGAAGGCTATGAAGAACTCCGCAGGGATCTTACAGACTGTGATCTTCTGATCATCGACGATCTGGGCACGGAGCTGACGAACGCGTTTACGCAGTCCCGCTTCTTCGAGCTTTTGAATCTCCGGCACCTGGCAAGGAAATCCACGATCATTTCGACAAATCTCGACCTTCGGGATCTGCGGGATCGTTATTCGGACCGTATATATTCCAGAATCATCAGCGATTATATTATCTGCAAGCTGGAAGGGCCTGACATCAGGATGAAAAAGAAAGCGAGGAAGAAATGGAACCAATAAGAAGACATGACAAGAGGAATCTGGAATCTATACCGGTAGGTTCATTGGGACTCATCCCTCTGAAAGGCTGCGAGAATATCGGGAAAGAGATCGATTATTATCTGACCCAGTGGCGCGCCGAGAGAGAAAGCGAGCACAAGAACAGCCTCGCTTTTGCCGGATATCAGAGACCGACGTATGTCGTGAACTGCGACCTGCCGCGTTTCGGAACCGGTGAAGGCAAGGGCGTTATGAAGAGCTCCGTGCGCGGCATGGACCTCTATCTTCTCGTTGATGTCGTTAACTACAGTGAAACCTATAAGATGTTCGGCCAGATGAACCATATGTCACCGGACGATCATTATCAGAACCTCAAGCGTGTCATCGCCGCGATCGGCGGCAAGGCAAGGCGCATCACCGTCATCATGCCGTACCTGTATGAAGGAAGGCAGCATAAACGCGCCATGCGGGAGTCTCTGGACTGTGCGCTTGCTCTGCAGGAGCTCGTGAAAATGGGTGTTGACAACATCATCACCTTTGACGCGCACGATCCCCGCGTGATGAATGCGATTCCGCTTTCGGGCTTCGATACAATCCAGCCCGCTTATCAGTTTGTCAAAGGCCTGCTTCGTCATGTCGACGGTCTGAATATCGACGCGAAACATATGATGGTCATCAGCCCCGACGAGGGCGGCATGAAGCGTGCGGTATACATTGCCAATGTTCTTGGTCTGGACATGGGTATGTTTTACAAGAGAAGAGATTATACAACCGTTGTGGACGGCCATAATCCGATCATCGCGCATGAGTTCCTCGGTTCTTCGGTCGAAGGCAAGGATATGATCATCGTCGATGATATGATCTCTTCGGGCGAATCCATGCTCGAAGTCGCGGATGGCCTCAAAAAGCGCGGAGCGAACCGTGTCTTCTGCTTCAGTACCTTCGGACTTTTCACAAACGGTCTCTCCGCTTTCGACGAAGCTTACAAGAAGGGCTTGATCGACCGCGTTCTGACAACCAATCTGATTTATCAGACGCCGGAGCTGCTCGAGCGCCCCTGGTATATCAGCTGCAGCATGAGCAAATATATTGCTTATATTATTGATACGCTCAATCACGACAGCTCGATCAGCGATCTGTTAGATCCTTCCGCAAGGATCCAGAACATTGTCAGCCGCTATCAGGCAAACGGCCTGCATATTCCCATGGAACGGTAATACAAGGCTTTACACTGCATCAGATCTGAAAAGACTTCCGGCTCTCCGGGTTTTCCCGGATGCCGGAAGTCTTTTTCGTCTTACTTGATATACGCGAGATACCTGGTCCCGCTGCCATACCTTTTCTCCGCCTGCGCTCTGGTCAGCAGTTCCCGTTTTCCGGAACCCGAAGGATCCATCACGGCAATATTGGATGGGCCGTATCCTGTGATCAGCGCTGCTTCGTCCGATCCCCGGATCGCCAGCACCGGCGTATCCTTCGCGGTAAAATACAATACGTCTTCCAGACTGCACCCTGTCAGATCAAGCACATCTGCGCCGTCTATCTGTTCCAGCGTGGCGACAGCGTCCGCTGCTCCGTCTGTTTTGACGATCGAAGCACCGGATTTTTCATAGGCAAGAATGGACAGAAGGCAGCTTTCCAGCGGATTGTCTCCCTGCTGCAAGGTTACCGCGCTGATTTCCGCCCGGTCCGGTATCTTCTCTATCCAGATATCACGGCCCTTGCTGTCTGTCACAACGCCCTTGGCTTCCTTTGCGGCTTCGATCGCGTCCGAAACATTCGCGTAATCTTTGACAAGTCCGTAAAGATTATAGACGTAGCAGCGGCTGTCCTGTACTTCTTTTCCGTTCTTCCCGTCCGCCACCGTTATCTCTCTGGAATCCTGATACGTGGTTTCCTTCGGCTGCACGTAGCGCAGCTTCTCCGGGTCAAATCCGGAGACCGTCAGATAATTCCAGGTCCCGTAAGCGGAAGAGTTCTCGCTGGCAAGGATCGTCAGGCTCTCGTCCTTTTTGGCGGTATCAACTATCTGATCATCTTCCACGGTTTCGTACAGAGCGTCTGCCCCGTTTGTTTTCCGGGCCCTGTGGATCGTCAGAAGAGATCCTGACAGCTGATATCCGGTAATATAGATCCCGTCCTGCTGATAGGATTCCAGTTCCTTCAACTGCGGGTCCACAATTTTCACGCAGTACATTGGAGCGTATGTGAGGCCGGTCACGTCCTTTGCCGCGTCCGAATCCTTCGAAATGCCATAAATCAGATCATTTCCGAAAAATCCGATCAGGGAAAGCGATGAGCCGGAAGGCGCATCAATTGTCCTGCGTTCCAGGTCCGAAAGGTCCATCAAAACAATGTTGCCGTCCGATTTCTGATACGCGATCATCTGCCCGCCGTCAGAGGTAACGCTCCTGCCGCCCTGCATACCGTCTTCGACAACCGAAGTCGAGTGGCCCGCGATATTGATCTCAAAAAGCGTTCCGGAGAGCATAATATACAGGCGGTTGTTCCTGCTGAGGTACGCGGAGCTTCCCACTTCGGCCTTCAGCCGTTCATATGATCCATAATACGGGATAAATGCCTGTTCCTCGATCGTATGGTAGCGGTTGCTGTAATACATGTCCGATACACCGACACGCCCTTCATGCGTGCCGCGGTTCATGTATCCGTATACAAGGAACTCCACGTCGCCGTTGTCCTCTACCTTCAGAATCCGGATATCGTGCTCGTCAAAGATACTGCGGCGGTCCGGATTATCCGCATCCATAAAGCCGTAAATATAGGATATGGTGTTCTCGCTGTCATTCCCGTACAACCGGCCGTCCATAACATAGGCGAGTGCTTTCTTTTCCGCGCTCTCCACTACCTGGGAAGGCATTCCGATGCCGAGATCAATCCGACCCTTCTGCAGTTCCATGTTCTGCGGATCCGGCACCTGCACGGCAGTACGGCGGAATTCCAGAAGATGATAGCGGTCCGTGCCTTCATTAATTCTGTAGTACTCACGGCAGTGCAGAAGAAAAGGTTTCCGGTCCGCATCGTCCGGTGTAACGCGCAGCAGAACACTTCCTCTGATCGAGTACGTTCCGTCAGAGGCCTCCGCAATCTCGAAAACCGGCGTTACCGCGTCGCTGACTGCCATGCTGCCCCACATATCGAGGGACAGACTGCTGTTGATATCAACGTCCGCATAGTCCTGCGATGCCGCGCCATCCTCCGGTTCCATATAGGTCCGCAGAAACTGTTCGTCCTTGGAAACCGCGTGCTCATGCAGTCGGCCCGCAAAGGCGACTGCCTCTGCGTATGTATCATCGCCTTCGTCGCCGTACCAGTAGCGGGTATAATACCGGATATCCTCCTGCTCTCCCGTTGAAAGCATGATGACCAGCATATACTCGGTATTCTCCTGTGCAAGATCTTTGGGAACAAATTCGGCAGAAATCTTTCCGTCTTTATCCGTCTTGTAGCTGCGGATTTCCGTGTCCTCGATCAGGCGGCTTCCAGTCGTGCTGCGCACCTGTACATGCAGCACAGTGACATGCTGGCCATAGGGATCCACCTGAAAGCGGATTTTCCGGTCCTCTCCCGCGACCGAAAGCGGCGGATGCATGGCACCCGCGTCCTGAACCTGCGTATATCCGTGCAGCTCATTGTAAAGATCACCGGAAGATGTCTGCATTGTGACAACGGGCAGCTTCGGTTCCGCCATTACTGCCGTCACCTGTGAGCCGCCCTTGTCCTGAAAGATTTCCAGTAATAGAATTGTCAGAATGAATAGTCCGACTGCGTACGCAATCCGGATAAGTGTTCTTCGCATGTATTCCTGAACTTATTTTTTGCCGTCCGCTGTCCCGATCCGGACAAGTGCGCGGTAAAGCTTTGCCTCCGCACGGACTCTGGCCTCCTTGGTGAGCTGCGCGTCTTTGAGTCTCTCCTCGGCGCGGGCTTTTGCGGCCTTCGCGCGTGCAAGATCAATTTCATCGCTCCACTCCCAGGTGGTCGGGATCACATGGCACTCTCCATCCATAACAGAGAGCATGCCGCCAATGCAGGCGGCCGTCTTCGTCTCCCCGCCGGGAAGAACGATACGCGCGGTTCCCATGCCAACCGCGGTGCAGTAATTGGTATGTCTCGCAAGAATCGCGACATCGCCGTTCACCGTGCGAAGCGTAATTCTTTCCACATCCCCGTCATATTCAAGGCCATCCATGGACACGACCTGCAGATGGAAGGTTGCCATAGCCGCTCTCCCTTCCCATCAAGCCTGATGTCCGGCCTTCTCGAAGGCCTCGTCAATCGTGCCTACCATCAGGAAGGCACTTTCGGGCAGATCGTCGCACTCGCCGTCCAGAATCATCTTGAAGCCGCGCAGTGTCTCCTTCAAAGGAACATACTTGCCTTTCAGGCCGGTAAACTGTTCCGCCACGTGGAAGCTCTGGGACATGAAGTTCTGGATCTTTCTGGCCCTATAAACCGTCTGCTTGTCATCGTCGCTGAGTTCGTCCATACCCATGATCGCGATGATATCCTGCAGCTCTCTGTATCTTTGCAGAACCTGCTGTACGCCCTTGGCGATATCATAGTGCTCCTGGCCGACGACCGAAGGAGACAGAATACGGCTTGTCGAATCAAGAGGATCCACAGCCGGATAGATACCCTTGGAAGCGATATCACGGGACAGAACCGTTGTCGCGTCCAGATGCGTAAAGGTCGTCGCGGGTGCGGGGTCCGTCAGGTCGTCGGCAGGCACATAAACCGCCTGTACCGAAGTGATGGATCCCTTCTTGGTCGATGTGATCCGTTCCTGCAGCGCGCCCATTTCCGTCGCAAGTGTCGGCTGATAACCGACGGCGGAAGGCATACGTCCGAGCAGCGCCGAAACTTCCGAGCCTGCCTGTGTAAAACGGAAAATATTATCAATGAACAGCAGTACGTCCTGATTCTTGACATCACGGAAGTACTCGGCCATTGTCAGTCCCGAAAGACCGACTCTCATTCTGGCTCCCGGCGGCTCGTTCATCTGGCCGTAGACCAGAACAGTTTTGTCGAGAACACCGGACTCCTTCATTTCACCGTAAAGATCATTTCCTTCACGGGTACGTTCTCCGACGCCCGTAAAAACAGAAATACCGTTATGATTATTCGCGACGTTATTGATCAGCTCTTCGATCAGAACTGTTTTGCCGACGCCGGCGCCTCCGAACAGACCGATCTTGCCGCCCTTGGCATAAGGGCAGATCAGGTCAATGACCTTGATGCCGGTTTCGAAAATTTCTGTCGCAGGCACCTGTTCCTCAAAGGACGGCGCGGGGCGGTGAATGCTCCAGTGCTCCGCGGCATCCGGCGCGGGCTGATTGTCAATCGGTTCTCCCAGAAGATTGAACATACGGCCGATGCAGCCTTCGCCGACCGGAACCGTAATCGGGCTCCCGAGATCAACTGCCTCTGTCCCGCGGACAAGGCCGTCCGTTGAACTCATCGCGACGCAGCGCACGACATCATCGCCGATCTGCTGCGCGGTTTCCGCGATCAGACGGCGGCCGCCTGCGGAGATCTCTACCGCGTTATTCAGATCCGGCAGCTCGCCCTCCTTGAAACGGATATCCAGAACCGGCCCGGTGATCTGGATTACCTTTCCTATATGTTGTTCGCTCATTTAACTCCTCCCATGCCAAGCAGCAGTGCCTCAGGGCTCTTCCGCACCCGCGACGATCTCGGTGATCTCCTGCGTAATGCTTGCCTGCCGCGCTCTGTTGTAGAACAGGCTCAGGTTTTCGATCATTTCCTCTGCATTGTCTGTCGCGGCTTCCATTGCTGTCCGCCGCGCGGCAAGTTCGCTGGCAACGGATACATTAATACTGGTGTACAGAAGTCCTGCCAGATATTCCGGAACTACTGTATTGAATACCTCTTCCGAATCCGGCTCATACAGAATCAGGTTCTTCGCCCTGCCGTCTGATTCATCCTTTTTCCCGGTCCGGAAATCGGAAAGAGGAAGAAGAGATGTTGCTGTCGGCGTCTGATTCAGCATGGAGACAAAGTTTGTATAACACAGAAATACATGACCATACTCCCCTTTCCGGAACGCTTCGCAGATTTCACGTGCGATTTCAAAGCAGTCCGAAACGCCTACCTTCGCAACCTCCGCATATTCCTCGGTAAACAGCTTTACGTTTTTATGCCGGAAATAGTCCACACTCTTCCTGCCAAGAGGAAAAACATCATAGTCCCGGCCCTTTGTCTCGCTCTCCATGAAACGGAAAAGATTCGAATTGTAGCCTCCCGCAAGACCTCTGTCGCCGGCGATAACAATGAAAAGCCACCTGTCGCTTTTCGACGGCTTCGAGTACGGAGACTGGAAGTCACGGTTCGAGTTCGCTATGTCCTCCAGTGTCTTTCCGAGGATGGAAAGATAGGGCTTACTCTCATCCGCCCGTTCCTTTGCCTTGCGCAGCTTCGATGCTGCCACCAGCTGCATGGCCTTCGTGATCTGCATCGTATTCTGGACACTGCTGATCCGGAGTTTGACGGCCTTCATATTCGCTCCAGCCATGAAAATTCCTCCTTATCAATTCTGTGTCAGGCTTTTGCAGCTTCTTTACCCTTCAGAAAACTCTGCGTATAGGTCTCCAGCTCGGATTTCAGCTTGTCTTCAGTATCCGCTTCAAGCTTTCCGCTTTCGCGGATTTCCTTCATCGCGGCAATGCCGTCCGGATTCTCATCCAGATAATGGTATAAGCCCTGCTCATATTCCGCGATGTCCGTAACAGCCACATTTGTGATAATGCCATGGACAACGGCATAAAGAATCGCGACCTGCTTTTCAACCGGTACCGGACTTGCGTTCTTTTGCTTGAGTACTTCCACAATACGCTCGCCCTGCGCAAGACGCGCCTTGGTATCTTCATCGAGGTCGGAGCCGAACTGTGCAAAGCTCTGCAGCTCTCTGTACTGGGAGTAAACGAGCTTCAATGTTCCGGCAACCTTTTTCATCGCCTTGATCTGCGCGTTGCCGCCGACACGGGATACCGAAATACCGGGGTTGACTGCCGGCATAATGCCGGAGTGGAACAGCTCGGTTTCGAGGAAAATCTGTCCGTCCGTAATCGAAATGACGTTCGTCGGAATATAAGCCGACACATCGCCTGCCTGTGTCTCGATGATCGGGAGCGCTGTCAGCGAGCCGCCGCCCTTTTCGTCCGAGAGCTTCGCCGCTCTTTCAAGGAGTCTGGAGTGCAGATAGAAGACATCTCCGGGATACGCCTCACGTCCCGGCGGTCTTCTGATCAGCAGAGAAAGTGCACGGTATGCAACCGCGTGTTTGGACAGATCATCATAGATGATCAGTACGTGCCGCCCCTTGTGCATGAAGTATTCGCCCATCGCGCAGCCCGCGTATGGAGCAATGTACTGCAAGGGAGAAGGCTCCGAAGCCGTCGCCGCGACCACAATCGTGTAACCCATGGCGCCACCTGACTGCAGCTGGGATACCAGATTTGATACCGTCGAACGCTTCTGTCCAATGGCTACATAAATGCAGATGACATCCTTGTCTTTCTGATTCAGGATTGTGTCAATCGCGATTGTTGTCTTACCGGTCTGACGGTCGCCGATAATCAGCTCACGCTGGCCCCGGCCGATCGGGATCATCGAGTCGATCGCCTTGATGCCTGTCTGCAGCGGCTCCTTCACGGGCTGCCGGTCCAGAATGCCGGGCGCCGGAGACTCGACCGGACGGTACTCGGACGATGCAATCGGGCCCGCGCCGTCAATCGGCTGTCCGATGGCGTTTACAACACGGCCGATCATGGCCTCTCCTACCGGCACAGATACAACTCTGCCGGTCCGCTTCACGGTCTGCCCTTCGGCGATGCCGGTATCTTCGCCGAACAAGACAGCCGAAACACTGTTCTCTTCGAGGTTCAAAGCCATACCGTATGTGCCGTTTTCGAACTCCAGCAGTTCTCCGGACATGCAGTTCAAAAGCCCGCTGACTCTGGAAATACCGTCACCGACTGTAAGAACAGTGCCGGTTTCGTTCTGAATAATGGCATTCTGGTAATGTTTGATCTGGCTTCGGATTACCTCGGATATTTTTTCCGGTTTTAATTCCATTCAAACCACCTTCTTGTCGCGTCCTGCGGCGGACGCGATTCCAGCCGCTGGAAACGCGGCAGTTCCTGTTACATTACTGTTTCACTGACCTTCCTTCGAAGATCCTCCAGCCTTCCCTTCACTGTGCCGTCCAGAAGTTTACCCTCAAGTGAAACGCGAAGTCCTCCGAGCACCGAAGGATCAACCTTCGGCTGCAGCCGGATTTTCTTTCCGCTGATCTCTTCCAGCTTTGCGCGCAGGCGCTCAAGCTGCTGAGCGTTCAACGGCACCGCACTCGTCACCTCTGCCTGCGCGATTCCTCTGTCGGCATTGTAAAGCTCTGTGTATCTTCTGCAGCAGCCGCCGAAATCCCGGACCATTCCATTCTCGACAAGGATCTTTAAAAAGTTCAGAAGATAAGGCTGCATATCGCTTCCGAACGCTTCGTCCAGAAGTGCGAGCCTTTGCTTCTTCGGAATCGAAGGCTCTGTCAGAAGGCGCACATAATCCGGATTTTCGGCAAGAAGCTTCAAGACCGTCTGCATCTGACACAGAATATCATCTGCAAGATTCTCCGAAGAAGCCAGATCATACAGACTCTGTCCGTAAAGATCGGAATCCTTAATCATGATGCGTCACCCACGTTCTCAATAAACTCGTCAATGAGCTTTCTGTGGTCTTCCTCGCGGATTTCCTTTTCAACAACCTTACCCGCAATATCCATGGCAAGGCCGCCGATCTGGTTCTTGGCTTCATTGACAGCTTTCTTTTTCTCCTGTTCAATATCGGCCTGCGCCTGCGCCTTGATCGCCGCCGCATGGGCCTGCGCCTCTTTGACGACTTCTTCCGCGCGGATCTGCGCGGTTTTCTGCGCGTCCTGGACAATCTGCGTAGCCTGCGCCTGTGCCTTGGCAAGGCCTTCCTCATACTGCTGTTTCAAACCGTCCGCCTCGGACTTCGCGGTCTCCGCGTCCTTAATCTCTTTGTCCGCAAGCTGTGCGCGCTTCGAGAGCAGATTGTTGATCGGCTTGAAAAGAAACTTCTTGATCAGGTACATCTGAATGAACAGGTTCAGGATCTGCGCAATGAAGGTCCACGGTATAATCGTTACCAGCGATTGTGTTTCCTGCATTTGAATTCTCCCTTACTTCAGATTTCTCCCTCACTTCAGGAAGTTCATAAACATGCCGGGAGCTACAAAGATCAGAAGCAGACCGGTTACAAATCCGTAAATACCTGTTGTCTCGGCGATCGCACAGCCAAGAAGCATTGTGCTCGTTACATCGCCTTTGCATTCCGGCTGGCGTCCGATGGCTTCAAGTGCCTTCGCTACCGCGTTGCCTTCGCCGATGCCGGGTCCGATGCCGGCGATCAGAGCGCAGCCGGCGCCGATGCCGCAGCCTGCCAGAGCGATACCTTTTGCAAGTACTGTGAAATCCATGATGTAAATCCTCCTTATTTATTATCCCTCGGATGCATTTGCTATATACATGATTGTCAGCATCGAGAAAATGAATGCCTGCATGATCCCCGAAAACCAGTCAAAATATACCGACAGAATTGCCGGAAGTCCGACGTCGAGAAACGGAATGTTCGAGAGAACTCTTCCGACCGCGCCGGGAATCAGCCCGAACAAGCGGTTTGTAGCTACGGATAAGGACCAGTAAATCAGTCCGTTGATGACAACGCCGGAAAGAATGTTGCCGAAATGACGGCATGCCATACTGATCGGCGTCGCGATTTCCGACAGAATATTAAACGGCGTCATAATGAAAATCGGCGTTGTGAATCCTTTCAGATAGCCCAGGATTCCGCTTGCCTTGATCTTCTCCGCGGTGATCATGATGAAAACCACGACCGCCCAGGCAGCTTCCGTTGAAAGATCCGCCGTAGGACTGCGCAGCCCGATCAGAGAAATCAGGTTCGAAATGACGCTTGTTGTAAAAAGCGCCGCTACAAACGGGATCAGCTTGTCAAACTTATGCCCGCCCCCCGTATTGTTCCGGACAAAATCATTCGCCGTCTCCACCAGCATTTCCGCAAGTGCCTGCCGCTTCGAAATGTTCGTAACCTTGAGGTTTCTTGTCAGCACGATACACAGAACCGTAATGATGGCCATGACAATCCAGCTGACTACGAGCGTCTCGGAAATCAGAATATCTCCCAGAACCGGAATTCCCGTGTGAATCCTCGCGAATATCTTTGCCCCTTCAATTGAAAAGGTCATACCTGCGCATCCACCTCCTTCGTTTCACCATCCTGCTGCTCTTTATGAATGTCTCCGCGCTCTTCTCCCGCGGAAGGCTGCCTTCCTCTTCCCTTCGAAAGAATGCCTCTCGCCTTAATGAGGACACTCGGGATAAACAAAGGAATGATTCCCGCCGCCGCGTTGAAAACAGGAAGCGCAAAAGCAAGCACGCACCACAAAAGCTGCATCAGCGTGCGGTACCGGTAGCTCACCGTCATTGCCCGGCGCGCGAAATCTTCATTTGTACTGCCGGCCACCTTCTGTACCGCTAACCCCATCAGAAAAAAATTGAGGACCGCAACACAAAAGCCCACGGCTGCTCCGGCTGCTACCGGTGCATCCATCGGAACGGATGCGGGCATTATCTTGTGCAGCCCCGCGAAAACAGCGACCATCAGAACCGTTCCTGCGCCGGCCCCGGCCGCCACAAACCCTGTTTCCTTCAGTACCGCCTTCTGTATCTTCATCTGCTGTCTGTATTCCTTCCGGCTTCTGCACGCCGCCAACTCATTTCCGTCTGTTATACCGCGCATTCTAAATATGCCGGTTATAGCCTCTCGAAGGCCAGTTTTTCCGGTCCCTGTCTTCCTTCGCCATGGCCGCCCGGTAAACCTTGTAGGCGGTCATGCAGGACGCACCGATCCCGAGAATAAAGCCCGGCACGTAGATCCAGGCGGAAAGTCCGCCTTTTGTGACCAGAAGCCAGCATGCCGCGAGGCAAAGAAGCAGCGGCATAGCAAGCGAAAGCCCCAGCTGTCCCAGAAGTGTTATATTCCTCAGGATTTCAGACCACTGTTTCAAACTCATACTGCCTTCCATAGCTTTATCCCACGCTGCAGAATATGAAATCCTGCAAACGATTAATACAATATTATACTATTTACCGCGGGCTCTCAACGAAATTTACGGAGTGCTTTTATTTTCTATAGATTGGTGGAAACCGGTGCTTTTGTTTTATGCAACATTTCTTCCCGTCAATAGAAAATATGTCCGCCGATTGTGTACTTCGGAGTCACCTCCGGAATCGGTGTACGGAAAAACAGACAGTTCCCGACCGGTGTCTGCCCGCTCATCGCGGCATCGGCTGCCTGATAGCAGGCATCGGTCGCCTCGTCATTCGCAAGCGCGATTGCAAGTCTTCCTGTCGCGGCCGGTTCAAACTGCCAGGACTGGTAAATCACGCCGGATACCGTGCTTGGAAAGGCTCCCGACATCACGCGGTTCATGACGACCGCTCCGACCGCGACCTGTCCCTCATAGGGCTGGTTGCCGGCTTCGCAGTAAATCAGATTGGCAAGAAGATACCGGTCTCCGTCGGCAAAGGTAATCTGGGAGATATCTCTCCAGACACTCGCGTCGGAAAGTGCCTGCAGTCGTTTTTCCTCCGCCAGCTGCTTCTCCAGCGCGGAAATCTGCCGGTTCTGCTCATCCAGCTTCTGCTGGAGGGAATCCGCGACCGCGTTTGCGTCCGCCAGCTGCTGCGTTGTCAGCGAGATGCTGCCGTTCGTCTGATGAATCAGATCCGACACTTTGTTCTGCTGGTCCTTCTGCTCGCTGTGCAGTCCGACCAGATCCGACTGCTGGGACTCGAGCGATGCCTTCTGCTGCTCAAGTTCTTCTTTTTTCTCCTCGACCTGCTGCTTCTTCTCGGTGATCTCCTTTGCCAGCTGCCGGTAATTCTCCAGCGTTTTTTTATCATATGCGGAAAGCTTCTCAATATATTCTTTCCGGCTTAAAAATTCGGAAAGAGATCTGGACTCGATGAGCGTCTGCAGATAATATCTCGATCCCCGTTCATAAATAAACTGGACACGCTTTTTCATCGCGGCATACTGATCCGCCATTTTCTTCTGCGCCTCTTCCAGAGACTTCTGCGTCTCATCAAGCGTCTCCTGCGTATCGGCAAGCGACTGCTGCGTGCCCGCAATCTCGCCCTGTTTCTTCGTGATCTGATCATCCAGCTCGTTGAGTTTTCCGGTTATCTGCGTCATCTGTGAATTAAAATCCGCAAGCTGTCCTGTCAGTTCGGAATGCGTATCTTCCAGACTGTCAATTGTGTTCTGGTTGCTGCCGATCGCGTCCTTCGTTTCTGACGCCGCCTTTTTAGCATCGTCAAGCTTCTTCTGCGTCTCCTTGATGTCCGCTCTTGCGCGGAGAGGAAAAGACACGGCAAGAAAAGCTGCTCCCAAAAGCGCGCACCCCGAAAGGAGGCATTTGGAAACGGCTGCTCCGCCTTTATTGTTTTTCACCTGTCCGTCTGTCTTTTTCCCCATAAAGAAATCCGCCCCGCCCGGCTTTTCCTAAACGTTCAGCTCAATCTTCCTGCCCGTCCGCTGATACTGATAGTACCTTACCCCTGCCGCATTAAACATCCGCTTGCTTGCGATCGTCGCCTCCGAATCCGCGTACTTGTCGCTGTCATAAACGACATTCTTGATTCCCGCCTGAATGATTGCCTTTGCGCATTCATTGCACGGAAAAAGAGAGACATATAAAGTCGCGCCCTCCAGCGAACCGCCGCGGTAATTTAATATCGCGTTCAGTTCACTGTGTGTCACATACGGATATTTGGTCATCAGCTGGTCCGCGCCGTCCCTGTCCCACGGAAAAACATCATCGTCGCACCCTTTCGGCAGTCCGTTATATCCCATGGAAAGAATTTTGTGATCGCTGCTGACAATGCAGGAGCCGACCTGTGTGTTCGGATCCTTCGAGCGCATGCCCGCAAGCTGGGCGACGCCCATGAAATACTCGTCCCAGCTGATATAATCTTTGCGTTTGGATGACATATTCACCTCCGCGCGAAGCCCCGGCCGGCTGCAGGGGCCGCCGCAGCATTCCGCGTATTGCAACGAAGCCGGCGCCCTGACGGCACCGGCTCCGTACCAGCAGTATTATTTAGTTCCGAAAATCCGGTCTCCGGCATCTCCAAGTCCCGGCACAATGTATCCGTTTTCATTCAGATGATCATCGAGAGCACCGATGTAAAGATCCACATCCGGATGCGCCTGTGTAAATGCCTTCACGCCTTCCGGAGCCGCGATAATGCAGAGAAAATGGATTTTGCGGCAGCCGTGCTGTTTGAGAAGCGCCACGGCATCAACCGATGAGCCGCCGGTTGCCAGCATCGGATCAACAACAAATACCTCTCTGTCCGCGCAGTCCGCGGGCAGTTTGCAGTAGTATTCCACCGGCTTCAGGGTCTTGGGATCTCTGTAAAGGCCGATGTGTCCTACCTTCGCGGCGGGGATCATTTTAAGCATGCCGTCTACCATGCCAAGGCCCGCGCGCAGAATCGGAACAACCGCGAGCTTCTTGCCTTTGAGCTGCTGTGCGGTCATATGCGCGATCGGCGTGTCAATCTCGACATCTTCCAGCTCAAGATCTCTTGTCGCTTCATAGCATAGCAGCATGGCGATTTCGCCTACCGTCTCACGGAAGGACTTGGTGCCGGTTGTTCTTCTTCTGATAAAACCAATCTTGTGCTGAATCAGCGGATGATCCATTACTACTACTTTAGCCATTGTTTTCTCCTTTTCTCTGCGTTGCCGCCTCCGGCAAGGCTTACCCCTTATTCCTCATACTCCGCGATCTTGCGGACGCGGCGCTCATGCCTTTCCCCGTGTGAAAACTCTGTAGAAAGGAAAGTGTCCACTATATCCATAGCTGCCGTCTGTCCCGTAATTCCCGCGCCAAGCGCCAGCATGTTCGCGTTATTATGTTCTCTTGTCAGTCTTGCCTGCGTTACATTCGTGCAGAGACCGCACCGGATGCCGTTTACTTTATTTGCAACAATGCTGACTCCGATACCGGTTGTGCAGATCACAATGCCTTTCTCGCACTCGCCGTCCGCGACTGCCTTCGCGGCAGCTCCCGCATAATCAGGATAATCACACGAAGCCTTGCTGTCCGTACCAAAATCCCTGCATGTGATTCCCTTCTCCTCAAGATGCTTCCTGACAGCTTCCTTCAGGTCAAAGCCGCCGTGATCAGAAGCAATCGCTATCATACCTTATCCTCCATGTCTTCGTACATCTGTCCGCGGTTCTCTTGTTCCTTCCGGAATTTTCCAAAAGATCCCGCTTTGCTGTCACAGCCGGACGATCTGCTGTCCTGCCGCTTTCTTCAGCCGGTTCATGATTGCCATGCCGATGCCATCACTATCGAACGACTCCGAATACATGACCGTCACATTTTCATCATCAAATTCGCGAAGGACATGAAACAGCTCATGTGCGACCGTCTCTTCGTCCTTTCTTGTTCCGACGCTTTTGACTGTATCCGCGTTGTATCTGTCCTTCGTTTCATCCGTGCAGATAACGCCGGTCTTTTCTCCGCGCGCGCGCGCCTGCGCGGTCATTTCATTGATATAGTTTACAACTTTTTCCCGCTCTCCTTCAACTATCGTAAGATCCCCTTTGGGCGCGTAATGCCTGTATTTCATTCCGGGCGCTTTCGGAACCTCTTTCGATGAAGGATCAATAATCGTATGGTCGACATCAACGCCGCCGACGACGCTCTCAAACATCTCCTTCGTAATATATCCTGGGCGCAGGATGGTCGGCTTTTTATCTGTCAGATCGATAATACTGGATTCCAAGCCGATACCGACCTGTCCGCCATCAATAATCATATCAACGCGCCCGTCCAGATCCTCCCGGCAGTACTGCGCCATTGTGGGTGAGGGCCTTCCGGAACGGTTTGCCGATGGCGCCGCTATAAAACCGCCGCCGGCTTCAATCAGGGCTTTCGCAATTTTATTGCTGGGAAAGCGCACAGCGACTGTTTCCAGGCCGCCGGTTGTTTCATATGGCACCCTGCTGCTCTTGTAAAAGATCATCGTCATCGGCCCCGGCCAGAAAGCGTCCGCAAGCCTCCGTGCTTCCTCCGGCACCGCACGTACGATCTCATACAGATCCTCTATTCTGCAGATATGGACAATCAGCGGGTTGTCCGACGGCCGGCCTTTGGCCGCGTATATTTTCATGGAAGACTGCGGGTTCAGCGCGTCTCCGCCAAGCCCGTATACCGTTTCCGTGGGGAATGCCACCAGGCCGCCTTCCTGTATAATGCGGCCGGCTTTTTCGATCGCCTTCAGGTCTATGGCATCCTCGGTCATGGATACATATTCTGTTTTCAAAATCACTGCCTCTGCATACTCCTGTGTACCTGCCGCCGTTTCCGGCGCGGCAGATATTATTCCTGATTCATATAATTGCTGATGACATCCCAGACATCGGCTGTTTCAAACTGCAGCCGCCATTCGGCGACGCCTGCCAGCTTGTTCGCCGTCATGACATCCAGCTTCTGCTTGATGGACTGGGAATCTTCCACCCAGATCTGAATCAGTTTATCACCTTCCGTCGTTTCCGCATAGTTCTGGCCAGCCTCCGCGTTCCAGTTTACGCTCATATTGTGCTCGGAAATGAAATTCTGAATATCCTGCATGCCATAGGCTTCGGAAGTCACCTTTCCGTTTTCCGTGTACCAGATTCTCGAGTAGAACGGAATCGCGTTGATCAGCTTCTGCGCCGGCACCTTTTTCAGCGCCATCGTGATTCCTTCGGTCACATAGCCGATTGACGCAACGCTGCCGGCCTCCTGACTTCCCTGGTAGTGTTCGTCGTATCCCATGATAACCACATAATCCGCGAAAACGCCCTGTTCCTTGATATCATAAAAGCTGTTGAAATCATAAGCCGGATAATCGTCCACCGACAACGTCAGGTTGTTTGCGCGGCAGGCAATGGACAGCTCGCGGATAAACTCGATGTAATCCTGCCCGTAGGACTGATCGATCATTTCAAAATCGACATTGATTCCGTCAATACCGTAAGTTGTTGCTTCGCTGATTACCTGCTCGATCAGGTGCGTTCTCGAATCCAGCGTTGCAAGAAACTTCGAGCGGTCCTGCAGATCCGTGGAATTGAAGTTATCCACAACCGCCCAGACCTGCGCGCCCATCTGGTGGACCTGATCCACGTAGCTCTGCTGCGCGGCGCTGGTAATATCTCCATTGTCGCTTGTAATCCAGAACCATGTCGGCGCGACGACATTGACATCCTTCGTCGGCGCCATATAGGACTGCAGCGTTACATTTCCCTGCGATCCCCAGACTGCATGAAAAGCCATATTAACCTTTTTGCCGAGCATCCTGGATTTATATTCCGGCTCCTTGTAGTCCGTCACAGCCTGCGGCGTCTCTTTGGTCTCTCCGGACAGGCGTTTGTTTTCCACATAGCCGATGATCGCGTCTTCGGATTTCACCTTGGACCAGTTGTCCATCTTCTCGAGGATTGTAACTTTGGCTCCCTTGGGCACTTCTTCCATGACGTCGCTCTTGATGCCGCCGCTCGTCCGGATCTGTGTGTCTTTGTTCACTGTCGCCACCGTCCGCTCATCAAAGGCATTGTCAAGCTGCAGGCGGTTCGGGTCTGTAAAGGCCTGATAAGAGAAGTTCGTGTATTGTTTTACAAAATCCAGCGCAAGATAAACAGTATCTCCCTCTTTTCTGGCAGGCATGTAGTCGAGTGTCTGCTGTTCCTGTCCGACGCTGATCTGTGTTGTTCCAGGAATCGTGGAAACCACCTTGTCCGGCAGCGCATACAGAATAATGCCTGTTGTGTCATCATTATTCTGTTTGCCGTAATAAAAGCGGTCGTTCAGATTCTTCTTGACATCCGCAAGCGCCATATAGTACTTGCCGTCCAGAAGCCTTGCGCGCACATCAGAATATTGATTTCCCCATACGATTGCCACATCCGTATCGCCGGTAATGCCGTACTCGCTTGCAAGATCCGCCTTCTTTTTGGAATAGGAATACTTGTCAAGTACCAGCTTCACGCCGAACGCGCCGCATAAAATGACAATCATCAGGATCACGAGCAGTACCGGTGTTCCTTTTGAACCGCCGGATCTCCCCCTGCGTGTTCCCGTGGAAGCACTGCCGTTTCTGCGGGAAGGTGCGGATTTGCGCCGCGTATCCTGCATTCGCGCATTCCTGTTTACGGTCTTTCTCTGCGCCGTTCCTCTCTTTGCCGCATCTTTTCCGCCGCCGCGCGATCCGTTTCTGCCGGCCCGGCTTCCGCTTTTTCTGTCATCATAGTCATCAAAATCATCATACGCATCGTAAGGTGTATCATAATCTTCGACCGGTTCAAATTCGTCGAAGTAATCATCCTCAAACTGGTAGGTTCTTCTGCCGTTTCCGCTCATCTGACTTCCTTTCCATACCCGTGTCCCGGGTCTGCAAGTAATTATAGCAGAATGCCGTGTACGCGTCATTGAAAAATCAGAGCGGCCGCCGGCGCCGGAACAGCATGCAGAATGCGGCAGAGGCATATGATTCTTCTTTCTCTTTGCGGAGACAGCGGGGCCCCCTGATTTGCTATTATTAATGAAGAAACACATGTCCTGCCGTATCCTTTCAGACGCGCGGCCATATCCTTGCTGGCCGGCAGCAGAAATGGTATATAAGATATGAAACAAGATACCGCTTTTCGCGGCACAGAACTGCTGACTTGCCGAGGGACCGGAAGGTTCATTCCGTGGGGACCGTATCCTTGCATCGGCGCGTCCTGCCGGGACATAAAATAGGTCGTTTTGTACTGCAGCAGCAATTTGCGGAAAACCTGTTCTAAATCGGCCGGACCCGGCCTTGATACGGCTATTGCCGTCATCAGATGTGATTCAAGAAATGAATCAGACAGGTATGCAGATCATCACCTCCCTACGACACCGGATTTTTCATGTCGTCGGCAGTTACCATCATACCACCTGTGAAACTGCGGAAAAGGCCGGCGGCAGATTATCGGCATGTTTTTTCATTTGCGCAAAAACTGCAGAATACCGCCGTACGTTTTTTGTATGATTTTTCTATGTCAGCCTCCGTATATGTCGTGTATCGGAAGCATATCATGCAATTATTCACAAGTTGCTGCAAAACAGCACGGAAACTCCTCTGAAAGAGCGCTTAAACTTTTATAAAGAATCCGCCGCCGCGGTTGACGCTCCGCGGATCCGGGAGTAAAACTAAATGAACCGGCATAGTCCGAAATTGTAATTCGCCGGTAACGTTAAGGGGAGGAGGTGCCCTGAATGAAGATCGAAAAAATAAATGATAACCAGATCCGCTGCACGCTGACCAGCGAGGATCTCGCGCAAAGGCAGCTCCGGCTCAGTGAGCTCGCCTACGGAACCGACAAGGCAAGGGCCCTGTTCCGCGATCTGATGCAGCAGGCAGCTGCGAAATACGGTTTCTTTACCGAGAATATGCCGCTCATGATTGAAGCGGTTCCCACATCTTCCGACAGCATTGTGCTGGTTGTCACGAAGGTCGAAAATCCTGAAGAGCTTGACACCCGCTTTGCAAGCTTTGCTCCCGGCGTGCAGGCAGTTCCGGGAGAAGGCGCAGACGAACCGAACGCTTTTGAACAGCTGATCAATACGATCAGCAAGGCCGCGGAGGGTGCGCAGGGCGCTGATACGCCGGCCGCCGCAGGCAAAGCGCTGCGGCAGAACGCGCAGCAGATCAATGAACTGCGGAATTATCTGATGCTCAACCGCCTGTATGCTTTTTCATCGATGAATGATGTGATCGAAGCCGCGAGGGCTTCGGGCGGCACTTATACAGATGAGAGCACGCTTGTCCTGGATGAGGCGGACGGCACCTATTATCTCATGCTCTCCATGCCGACGATGGAAGAAGTCAGTCTGCAGCAGAGCGCTCTCGCGGCGCTCTCCGAATTCGGTACGCAGCTTCCCGCGACCGACGGCAGGCGCAGACACCTGTCCGAACACTGCCGTGTACTGCTTGAAGGGAATGCTCTGGGCAGGTTGTGCGCACTGTAAACCGCGCTCTTTACTGTTTTGACATCATTTATATCTCATCCCCTTTTTCGTGCCTTCCGCGCGGAAAAGAGGTTTCTTTTCACTTATGGAAAACTCTTTCACAAAATTATCTGTCATTTTATATTAGTTTTATAAGTATTGTGAACTATCCACCAAAACATATCCATGTGTTATATGCCAATTGGCTATTTTAACGGTCCAAACATTGCATTTTAAGGTCCTCAATGGTACTATCTGTATGATAGATTCGTTGTGCGGGATGCATTTTGCCGTGCCCCCTCGCAACATCAAATAAAACAGGAGGACAAACTACTATGGCAAGAAAGTATTTAACCATGGATGGTAACGAAGCTGCCGCTCATGCGGCGTACGCTTATACCGAAGTTGCTACCATCTACCCGATCACGCCTTCATCAGTTATGCCTGAGCATGTTGATGAGTGGGCTACTGCCGGACGTAAGAACATTTTCGGTGATGTTGTACACGTAACCGAGATGCAGTCTGAGGCCGGTGCTGCGGGTGCCACACACGGCTCGATCGTTGCCGGTGCCATGACATCCACCTTCACAGCTTCTCAGGGACTTCTTCTGATGATCCCGAACATCTACAAGATCGCAGGTGAAGGCCTTCCGGCAGTATTCAACGTATCTGCCCGCTGCGTAGCTACACACGCTCTGAACATCTTCGGCGATCACTCCGACGTTTATGCATGCCGTCAGACCGGTGCCGCAATGCTCTGCTCCGGCTCTGTTCAGGAAGTTATGGATCTGACACCCGTTGCTTACTGCGCTGCAGTAGACGGAAAGCTTCCTTTCATTAACTTCTTCGACGGTTTCCGCACATCTCACGAAATTCAGAAGATTCAGGTATGGGATTATGAAGATCTCAAGGATCTCATTGACCTCAAGAAGGTTCAGGAGTTCCGTGACAACGCTCTGAATTCCAACCATCCCCGTCAGATGGGTTCCGCTCAGAACCCGGATATCTTCTTCACAACACGTGAAGCCTGCAACAAGTACTATGACGCGATGCCCGCCATTGTCGAGAAGTACATGCAGAAGGTCAACGAGAAGATCGGTACAAACTACAGCCTGTTCAACTACTACGGCGCCGCGGATGCAGAACAGATCATCATCGCGATGGGCTCTGTAAACCAGACCATCGAAGAGACCGTAGACTACCTGAATGCTGCAGGACGCAAGGTCGGTGTCGTTGAAGTTCACCTGTACAGACCTTTCAGCGCGGAAGCTCTGATTAACGCAATTCCGGATACTGTTAAGAAGATCTCCGTTCTTGACAGAACAAAGGAGCCCGGCTCCATCGGCGAGCCTCTGTTCCTTGATGTTGTTGCAGCTCTCAAGGATTCCAAGTTCAAGGATGTCGAAGTCTTCGGCGGCCGTTACGGTCTTGGTTCCAAGGACACAACACCTGCACAGATCATCGCGGTTTATGACAACACCGAAAAGAAGAGATTCACGATCGGCATCACCGATGATGTAACAAATCTTTCCCTTCCTACCGGCAAGGAAGTTGTTACAACTCCGGAAGGAACTGTATGCTGCAAGTTCTGGGGCCTTGGCGCTGACGGTACTGTAGGCGCGAACAAGAACTCCATCAAGATCATCGGCGACAATACGGATATGTACGCACAGGCATACTTCGATTATGACTCCAAGAAGTCCGGCGGCGTAACAATGTCCCACCTTCGTTTCGGTAAGAAGCCGATTAAGTCCACCTACCTGATTCACCAGGCGAACTTCGTTGCATGCCACAAGAAGGAATACATCCGCATGTTCAACATGGTTCAGGAACTGGTTGATGGCGGCAGCTTCCTGCTGAACTGCAACTGGTCCGATGAAGATCTTGAGAAGGAACTTCCCGGCCAGGTTAAGAAGTTCATCTATGATCACAAGATCAACCTGTATACGATCGACGGCGTAAAGCTTGGTATCGAGACAGGCATGGGACCGACAAGAATCAACACCATTCTGCAGTCCGCATTCTTCAGCATCACAAAGATCATTCCTGAAGATCAGGCGATCCAGCTGATGAAGGACGCAGCTCAGAAGACATACGGCCGCAAGGGTCAGGATGTCGTTGAGAAGAACTGGAAGGCTATCGATGCCGGCGCCAAGAACTGGCACAAGGTAGAAGTTCCCGCTTCCTGGGCTAACGGCGTTGATGAAGGTCTTGAATTCCATAAGGTTACAACAGACCGCAAGGATGCCGAGGACTTCGTTAACAACATCCAGATCGCTGTTTCTTCTCAGGAAGGCAACAGCCTGAAGGTTTCCGATGTTCTTCCTTATGCTGACGGCTCCACACCGTCCGGCACATCCGCGTTCGAGAAGCGCGGTATCGCGGTTAACGTACCGGTTTGGGATGCTTCCACATGTATCGAGTGTACGTTCTGCTCTTATGTATGCCCGCACGCTGCAATCCGTCCGGTTGCCATGACTGAGGAAGAGGCAGCAAAGCTTCCTGAAGGAACCCTTACAAAGGATCTGACAGGTATGCCCGGTTATAAGTTCGCCATCGTTGTATCCACGCTCGACTGCACAGGCTGCGGTTCCTGCGCGAATGTATGCCCCGGCAACGTAAAGAATGCTACTCTGACATTGACTCTCAAGGAAGATGCAGAGAAGCTTCCGAACCAGCAGGCTGCATTTAACTATGCTGTCAAGCTTCCTGTAAAGGACGAGGTTGTCGAGCACTTCAAGCCTACAACGGTTAAGGGCTCTCAGTTCAAGCAGCCTCTGCTTGAGTTCTCCGGCGCATGCGCAGGCTGCGGCGAGACACCTTATATCAAGCTGATTACACAGCTGTTCGGCGATCACATGATGGTCGGCAACGCGACAGGCTGCTCCTCCATCTGGGGCAACTCTTCACCTTCTACTCCTTACACGGTAAACGCGGAAGGTCACGGCCCGGCATGGTCCAACTCCCTGTTCGAGGATGCTGCTGAATTCGGCTTTGGTATGTTCCTTGCGAACGACGCAATCCGTGCACAGCTCAAGGAGAAGGTAACTGCCTGGAACGGCGAGGGTGCTCAGGAATGGCTTGATACATTCGCAAACGGCAACGCAAACCAGGCTGCTACAAAGAAGCTGATCGCAGGCCTTGAAGCTGATGGTTCTGATGCCGCAAAGGATATCCTCGCTGAGAAGGACTTCCTCAACAAGAAGTCTCAGTGGATCTTCGGTGGTGATGGCTGGGCATTCGATATCGGCTACGGCGGCGTTGACCACGTACTTGCTTCCGGCAAAGATGTCAACATCTTTGTTGTAAACACCGAGGTTTATTCCAATACCGGCGGACAGTCCTCCAAGGCTACTCCTGAAGGCGCAGTTGCTCAGTTCGCTGCAGCCGGCAAGGAAACCGTTCAGAAGGATCTTGCCGCAATGGCAATGTCCTACGGCTATGTATATGTAGCTCAGATCTCCATGGGTGCTGACTACAATCAGGCGATCAAGGCTATCTCCGAAGCAGAAGCTTATCCGGGACCGTCCATCGTTATCGGATATGCACCTTGCATCAACCAGGGTATCAAGAAGGGCATGAACAAGGCGATGACCGAAGAGAAGCTCGCAGTCGAGACAGGATACTACAACCTGTTCAGATTCAATCCTGCAGGCGGCAGCAAGAAGTTCACTCTGGACTCCAAGCCGGCTACAAAGGAATACAGCGAGTTCCTTGGCGGAGAAGTTCGTTACGCTTCCCTGAAGGCAAAGAATCCCGAGAGAGCTGCAAGACTCTTCGCAGAGGCTGAACAGCACGCAAAGGATCACTACGCATATCTGCAGAAGCTGGGTGCTCTGTACAACGACTGATCTTCAGCCGCTGCCGGCAGCAAGAACAAGGCTAAAATTAGCATTGTCTAACCCGCGCTTCGGGTTGTAATATGTAACTGTTCTGAGCACAGGTGCTTTGAGCGCCTGTGCTCAGATACTATAGGAGACAGTTCCATGCGGCTTGCGTGGATGTCATTTTTATAATGTTATTTATGTATTGAAGGAGGATTCTACAATGCCTAGACAGATCAGTGATTCCTGCATTTCCTGCGGTTCCTGCGCAGCACAGTGCCCCGTTGAGGCTATTTCTCAGGGTGATTCTCACTACGAAATCGATGCTGACAAGTGCATCGACTGCGGCGCTTGCGAAGCACAGTGCCCTGTTGGCGCTATTTCCGAGGCTTAATCCTTACGCCGGATTTTACAGAAAGATTTGATCGAGTAGGAGGCGGTGATTAGCCGCCGTCCTCTCACACCACCGTGCGTACCGTTCGGTACACGGCGGTTTCAACAGTTGACGTGCACAGACTGGTATGCTGTGGCTAAATCGAAAAAGCCCCAGTGTATCAGTCTTTC
>JAQXUQ010000022.1 GCA_029224465.1 Bacillota bacterium
GCAAGTCCGATACCATTGCCGGACGAAACACCGGACGGATCATGCTGATAATACTTGTCAAAGACATGAGCCGCAGTCTCCTGATCCATCCCGATTCCGTTATCAAAGATTTCAATGACAAGAGTGCCGTCCGGCTTGTCACAGCGCGCGCCGAGGGCGCCGCCACCCGTTTTCTCACAGCGCGCGCCGGCAGCAACGCCCTCCGATTTGCCGCACCGCGCGCCGGCAGCAACGCCCTCCGATTTGCCGCACCGCGCGCCGACAACAACGCCCTCCGATTTGCCGCACCGCGCGCCGACAACACCGCCGTCCGGCGTAAACTTTATGGCGTTACCGATCAGGTTGATCCAGATCTGTTCCAGCTGTTCCTCATTCCCGTAGAAAGAGAAATCGAAATCTTCGGGCAGATCCGGGGTCAGATGCTTCTGCTCCATTTCGCGACTCTGCGCGATGAAACACCTGCGGATCTGCTCGCCCATATTGAACCATGTCTGGTGCACCGGAATCTGGCAGGCCTCCGCCTTCGAGCGAATCAGCGCGTGCGACGCCATCCGCGAAAGCCTGCCGGACTGCTCCGCAATGACTTTCAGATACTCCATCCGCTCTTTCGACTCGATCCCGCCTCCGGTCTCATACAGATAATCGGCGAAGCCTTTGACGGAGGTGAGGGGTGTTTTGAACTCATGCGCGAAGTCATTTGTAAACTGCGTCATCTCGTCCTTTGTCCGCTGCAACTCTTCCACCATATGATTGAAGTCAGAATAGACCGCCGCATACTCGCCGGCGTTCGCTTCATCCAGCCGCACCGAAAGATTTCCGCCGGCTACCTGCCCGAGCGCGTCTGTCAGAAGGTTCATCCGTCCTTGTATTTTCCGCAAAACAAACCGCAGCGAAACAAACATCAGCACCGTCATCGGCACAACCATAAAAACCATGCTGAGCGCATTGGACCTATTCATCGGCAGGAACAGCACGGCCACCCCGCCGTACGCCATAACCGAGCCTACAACGACAATCAGCGTGAGCATCCCTGCCCACGCTGTATTTCTGATCGAAAGCTTTCTATTATTTTTAATCCGCTTCATCTTTTCGTATTTCCGCTTTGTAGCCGAGCCCCCGCACCGCGATCAGCTCAAAATCCTGACAACCCTCGAATTTGGCGCGAAGTCTGGAGATGTATGTTTTGATTGTGCTGTAGTCCGATTCACTGTCAAACCCCCAGATGTCATCCATCAGCTGCTGCCGCGTAAAAACAACGCCCGGATACGACAGCAATTTGAACAGCAGCTTGAACTCCGTCTCCGTCAGGTCTACCGGCTCTCCATTTAAAACTGCGCTATGCTTCTCTTCGGAGAGTTCCAGCCCGCCGGTCACGATTTTCTTCTCCGCAGAGATTCTCGCCCGCCGGAGCAGCGCCTCGATGTTCCATTCGAGCTCTTCGCAGTCAATCGGTTTTGTCAGATACTCGTCGATGCCGGAAGAAAAGCCTTTCTTCTTATGATTAAACGTGTTCATCGCCGTGAGCATGATGACCGGCGTATTATCCTGCTGCCCGCGGATCGTTCGCACAAACGTAATTCCGTCCATGCGCGGCATACAGATGTCAACAATCATCAGATCCGCATGCGCCGTATCCATGACCTGCAGCGCCGTCTCGCCGTCGCAGGCTTCGAGAATCCGGTATCTGTCTTTGAGTTTTGCTTTGACGAGAAGGCGCACCGCCGGATCGTCTTCTACAAGCAGAATTGTAACCATTCCTTATCCCTGCTCATGTACCCGGCTGCCGACAGTCCCATACCGCTGCCGACGCCCGTTACCACGCATACCTGTGCCATCGATTTTTCCTTCCTTTTTCAGCCACGCAACTTCATCGCGGATCGTCTCTTCATAGGATCTGGTGCTGTATCCGAGCTCCCGTTTTGCCTTTGAAGAGTCAAACGAATTATTCCTCGCAAGGTTATAGACCGAGAAACGGGTCATCAGGGGCTTGGTTCCTTTGGCTTTTGCCTGTTTTTCCATGATCAAGCCCATCATGTCCGCCGCCATGAGAGGAAGGAACACCCGGACCGGTCTGGTCCCCGCTTCCTCACTGATCATCCGGCTGAATTTTCGAAAGCTTACTTCCTCATTGCCGAGGATATAGCACTCTCCGCTGCGGCCTTTGTCCGCGGCGCAGATCACACCGTCCGCAAGGTCCCGGACATCGCAGAGATTGAAAGAGCCGTCGATTCCTGCCGGCATGTCGCCTTTGATGATTTTGATCAGGGTGCCTGTCACCTCTCCGACCGCGAAATCACCGGGTCCCAAAATGCCGCTCGGATGAACCACGCAGGCGTTCAGATCATTTTCCCGCACCGCATCCAGTACTGCCTGTGTCGCGAGCGCTTTCGACTGACTGTAGCAGCCGACGACCTTGTCCGCGTCAAAACAGTCCACCTCGCGGATCTTCTGCCCCTTGGGCAGCTCGGGGATCGCGCCAGTACTCGAACAGTAAACGAGCTTCTGACATTCCTTGTGGGAAAGACAGAGGCCGATGATGTTTTTCGTGCCGCCGACGTTCACGTCCATGACCTTCTGACTGAAATCCGGATTGACCGTCACAATGCTCGCAATGTGCAGAACAATCGTCTTCGTTCCTTCCGGCACGGTAAAAAACCGTTCCAGCGACTCCTTGTCCGTCAGATCGCCGGTCACGGTTTCCGCTTCGTCCGGCACAAAGCGGATGGCTTTGTCTCCGGGCAGGACAAATGCCCTGACCTTTTCGCCCCTTTGAATCAGCTGCCTGCAGACTTCTCCGCCGAGGAAGCCTGCGGCTCCGGTTACAAGATACTTTGTATCGCTCATCATGATCCCTCCGTATTTCTGCCGCGCGCCGCGGCCTCTGTCCATCGTCCTGAGACTCGCGCAGACCCGCGCGGCTCTCTTTACGGTTCAGAGCATACAAAGGAATGGTAAACGTATGGTAAAATTTACGGCACCCACCGGTCCGTCCATTCGATAACCGGCGTTGTTCCTTCAAAGCGCACCGGCAGCCAGACATAATCCGCCACGGACGTATCCGCACTCTCCAGGCTTGGCGCTTCCATAACAATTCTTCGCTCTTCCTCCGTACAGCGATAGCGATCCGGCGCACTGTGCGAAGCGATGACCCTGCGGAAAAGCTCCTCTTTCTCCCGGTCCATCGGGTAGTCCGGCACCCACCGGTCGGACAGCGCCATATACTGCTCTTTCTCGCCGGGCAGCCGGTAAATCTGCGTAAACTGACTGTTAACGAAGAAAGCGAGGCGTCCGACGGATACGGATCTCCTATCGGCTCAAACGGGTCTGTCCAGCTCCCGGCCGCCGCGCAGTCGCTCTGGTTCGGAATGTAACCTGTCATCCCCGAGGAAAACAAATACTTCTTCCCGTCACGCTCTGCCATCGCGATGCCTTCCCGCACAAACGGCGGAAAAAGGCCCGTATAGGACATCGCAAGAAGCTTTTCGGCAGACATCCCGTCCTCCGAAATCCCGATTGTCGCAACGCCCTCATGACCGGCGACCATGTACAGGTAATGTTTTCCCGTCTCTTGATCGGTCACGATGTCGAAGTCGCCGACCTCTTTGCCCAGCGGCCGGTAATTCTCTTTTTGCAGCTCATAAGGTCCGGTCAGAGCGTCCGCCGTCAATACGGCAAAACAGGCGTCATTCCCCGAAAGCTTCAGCCACGCAACGTATTTGCCTGTCGACTCGTTTTTAAAAATGTGCGGCCTGTCCACCCGCTTGTCCGGGAACAGGCAGGAATCCGGATTGTCCGTTACCGGTGGAATGATGAGCCCCAGATCTTCAAAATTCATCAGATCCTCCGAGCGGTAGCATCGGATACCGAAGGTCCAGATCGTGCTGCTTTTTCCGCCGTCGGTGTGCTCCTTGTTCTCTCCGTACCAGTAATACACGCCGTCCTCATGGTATATCGCGCCGCCGTGCGCCTGAATCCGGTTCCCTGCCGTATCAAGGAACGGTTTGCCGGGTTCGATTGCGCTCTGGTGATGTTTTGCCGGAGTCTGCGGCTTTCGCCCGACATTTTCCCATGCGTAAAGGCTCCGTCCCGCGGCCTTTGCGCGCGCCTTATCCTGCTCCAGGATCCGACTGTACCGCAGAATCTTTGTCTTCTCCGCCGCAGTGTATCCGCCGGCCGATCTGCCAAGCTCCTGCAGTGCTTTATCCAGCGCGTCCAGCGCCTGCTGCGGAATCAGACCTCCGGTATACTGCGCGAGCTTTCGAAGCGAGAGGCTGCGAGCCTGCGGATTCTGTCCGAGCTTGACCCGCAGTCCCGGAAGAAAACGGTCAACGACAGCGGCGCAGTCCGCGTCGCTGTCAATTTCATTTAATGTAAGATCAAGTCCGTACTTCATTTTGCGCTGTCCTTATTCTTCGGCACTTTCTGCAGCGTTTCATTGATGTTCTGGATCATTTCCTTCGAAATGACGTTGCTCCCGGCTTTCAGTAAAAGGCTTTCCAACTTCATGCCGGCCAGCATCTGCTGCAGCGCTTTGTTGCCCTGCGTGCTCTTTGCGACATCGCCGCGGCTACCCCTCGCTTTCTGCATGATCTGTCCGACAACCGCGCCGGCCGCCGGATTCCGCATGAGCGTTCCCAGCGTGTCGTGCACCGAGTAATAGTCCGGGTTTACGGTGATCTTGTCAAACCAGTTAACAACCTCTCCAACCGAGCCGAACTGATACGAAACATCCGCCTGATCCACATGGCGGATCCGTATTTCATCGCTGACTGTCTTCGCGCCTTCTCCTGCTTCCGCACGAAGATGCATCTCACCCGCGAGCGGAACTTCGAACAGGTAAACACCTTTCTGGCTGCATTCTGTGTTGTTTTGCCGCGCCAGAACAACATCTCCGTTAAAAAGCGTTACGCAGGAAAGATTTGTGTAAACGCGTACCAGCGTACTGTCTCCGGTGCGGTTTATAAAACGTCTGCCGCAAATATGAACGAACGGCTCACTGCTCCAGAGCGCCTTGTACAGATAGAACGCGTCCTTTCTCGTCCTGTGATCAAACTCCACAAGACCTTTCTGGTTCTGCCCGTGCTTACCGCCTTCATCTCTGCCGTCCGCGGCAAAATCGAAGAGGTTCCACACAAAAGTCGCCCACAGATACGGCCGCTCTTCGATCATCTTCGCGATGTGCTCATGATACACGCACTGATATTCCTCGCTGTAGTCGCCCTGCACCGGATGTTCCGAATGGAAGCGGATATTCGCGTCCGCGCCGTACTCGGTAAAGCCCATGACACGGTCCGGAAACATCTTATGGTATTCATCGAAGAAGCTGTCGTTCTGTTCCAGTTCGCCCAGATACCAGCCAAAATACAGATTGTAACCCGCGATGTCAGCCACCGGAATCAGCGGACTGTCTTTCTCCAGCATGAACGCGTGCGCCATGGCGGTCGGTCTTGTGCCATCGAGGCTGTGGCAGAGCTCGTTCAGCGCTCTGTGATTCTCCATGAGTTCTTCGGTAACCTCACTGCTGGCAGTGATTTCATTGGAAAGTCCCCAGCAGATGATCGAAGGATGATTATACGACTGCGTGATCAGCTCCCGCATCTGGCTGATCGTATTCTGCCTGCCTTCCGGCATAAATTTCGTGATGAACGGAATCTCTGCCCAGACAAGGATGCCGTTTTCGTCGCAGAGGTCGTAGAATTCCTGTGCGTGCTGATAGTGTGCGAGCCGCAGCGCGTTGGCGCCGATGTCTTTCACGACTTCCATATCTTCCTGCATCATGGCGGGCGTCAGCGCGTTTCCGGCGCCCAGTCTGTCCTGATGGCGGGATACGCCGCGCAGAGGATAAGATCTGCCGTTTAAGAAGAACCCTTTCGACGGATCGATCCGGAAACTCCGGACGCCGAACCTTGCGCTGACCTGATCCAGCTCTTTGCCGTCCGCCACAAGAACCGCCTGTGCCGTATACAGATACGGATCAAAAACACCGTCCCACAGATGTACGTTCTCCACATGAAAAACAACCTTTGCGGTTCCGTCTGTGGCAGGAACCGTCTGCTCCTGTCCGCACGCGCAGATCTTTACCTGCGCCCCGTCCGCAGATCCCTCGACTTTTGTTTCCACGAGAATGTCCGCGCAGTGCTTTGCAAGGTCCGCCTTCGGTGTGATCCGGATCCCCGGTGTTCCGTCTTCGCGCAGAGCGAAGTGCGCGGAAGGCACCGTGATCAGAACAACATCCCGGTAAATGCCTCCATAAAACGTAAAGTCTGCCTTCTGCGGGTAGACTTCTTCATTCTCGGAATTGTCCACAAGAATACAGAGAAGATTTTTCTCCCCTTCCGGGCGGAGCGCTCCATTTAAAAGGACACGGAACGTGCTGTAACCGCCCCGGTGCTTCGCTAGCCGCTTCCCGTTCAGGTAAACTTCCGCGCTCATGGCCGCGCCGCGAAATTCCAGATACACTTCCTTTTCACTGCTCCCTTTCGGCGTCACAAGGGTCCGCACGTAAGCCGCCGTGCCGCGGTAGTAATCGTTGCCGCCGTCCTGTCCGTCTGCCGCGTTGTATGTGTGCGGCAGCGTGACAGACTCCCAGTCTTCCGGAAAAACAGCGGGCACCGACGCTGTTTTGTCAAATTTCCAGTTATCGTTTATGATCTGTGTCGTTCTCAAGTTTTCGCTCCTTTGGTTATTGTTTGCCGTTTTCTTTCAGCTTCTTTCCAAGGCCGTCAAAATGCTTTGCCGCGAGAATTACCACGAACAGCGCAGCCGCGGGAACAATACTGTAGAGAATCCGGATCATCAGCATCGCGCTGTCCGGCTGTGTCACAACTTCTCCGGATTTTGTCGCGATGAAGCCGGAGACCTGCAGCAGCAGACCCATCAGTCCCGCGCCGAGCGCGTTCATGAACTTGATCATGAAGTTCATGACTGCCGCGGAAGTCGAGTCCATTCTCGGCAGGCCCAGCATCTCATTGTACGAAGAGCATTCCATGAGCATCGGCGCCTGCAGATACGCGCCGGGCAGGCTCGCGATTCCGGTTACAATAAAAGCCACCATCAGCATCGCCATACTGCTGCCCGCGAAGAAATTGACGATGTATCCCGCGATGCCGGCAGCGCTGCAGAGGATGACGACTCTGCCGACGCTCATCTTCCTGATCATCTTCGGAAAAGCGAACATAAAAACAAGCATCAGGATGGTCATGGCCTGCAGCTTGCTGTACTGGCCGATATCGCCGACAATAAACTTGAAATAATACTGTGCAGAACCGAGTCCCATAATGAACTGGACAGAACCTGCGACAATGCCGACATCCCATACATACGGATTCTTTTTCAGCATCGTGAAAATCTGTCTGACCGTCGTCTTTTCCTGCGCCTTCTGCTGACCGGGTATGTAGACTTCCTTGACAAACAGGAAGCGGAGCATGCCGAGAATCAGAAGCGGCACCGCGTAAAGAAGTACGAGCCGGCTCCAGCCTTCCGGCGTGACCGCGATCTTTTTAATCAGAATCGGGAACGAGATCGAAACGACGGATGCACCCAGTGTGCTGACAATACCGCCGAACGAAGAAACCTTGATGATGGTCTCACGGTCCTTGAACGCCCGGACAATATAAGGCTGCTGGCAGCCGTACAGAAGTGTCGCGAAGATCGAATAAGTCAGAGTATACATGCAGAACAGCCAGACGCACTTGACCGTCAGGGACAGAGACGGCGGGCAGGAAAACAGTGCCACCGTGCTGATCCAGGCGCCGATCACCGCGAATTCATACGGTCTTGCCTTGCCAAAACGGGTGTTGGTGTTATCAATAATGTACCCCGCAAAAAGATCTGTGACCGCGTCGAAAATCTTGCTGGCCATCATCAAAGATCCGATGATGCCGACCGGGATTCCCAGTTCCGTGCTGGCGTACAGACTCAGGTACCCCAGAATAATGACCATGCAGCCGAGTGAAATGTCTCTTGTCTTCCAAGCGAAGAATCTTCCGAGCGGAAATTTTTCTTTAACTGTGCTGTCCGATTTCATATGTCCTCCCTCATATCCTCCCTCAACAAATGCCTTGCAGTTTCCTGCCGCGCGGTTTTCCGCGCAGTCTCCCTGCAAACGGAATACGGAATATGAAGTCATGATAGCGGTCTGCGGAATTAAATACCTGCACGATTTACATATATTTATTCACAATATTGTTTCTGTTTCAAAATTGCTGTATATTGTGCTTATAAATATGAATATCAGAAATGTGGTTTCGAGGCAGCGCCGCCGGAGGCCACGTGGCGTAATACGGCGCGGGCATGGCGCTGCGCAATACGGCGCGGCGCACTGAAAGCGGGCGGCCCCGCCACACCACGGGCGCCGCCCCCTGCCGCCCGAAAGGAACGATATGACAGATCAGATCCGTATGCTCAGCAGTCTCTTTGAAAGCTTTTTTCAGGAGCTTCGAATCCGCACATGGGAAAGCCCGCTTTCGCTTCATGAATCGCAGCTGCCGGACTACGGTCTCCGGAGCATTGTCACACTGCAGCCGGATCCGCTTCTTCCGGAAATTCCACTTTCCTCTGACAGCGAATTTCATCTTTGTATGATTACAGATCATTTTCTGTGTCATTACATCGCGCTAACGTATGCCGGGATGGATCATCTTCTGCTCATTGGGCCTTATCAGCACGCCGTTCCGACGACAAAGGATATCCTTCAGATTTTTCGTTCTCTGGAAGGCGCAGCTATCCGGCTCTCCAGCCTGCGCAGCGGCTTTGAAGACATTCCCCTCGTCACAGACGCCTACATGCTGGAAGCGTATCTGAGAGCTTCGATCCGGACTGTTTTTCCGTCTTCCAACATTCATTTCCATGAAATTTCACTGCAGTCCGGGACAGGCGTCCGTCCGGTGCTGCAGCCGGAGGAAGACGATAAATCTCCGGAACGGCTGCAGGCACTGGATCAGCGGTACCATATCGAACAGGAAATGGTAGAGGCCATCGAGCGCGGCGATCTGGAGGGCGCACAGAGAAAGCTTTCGCTTCTCGGCAGAGCAGGACTTCGAAGCCGCAGCGGCAGCACCGTCCGGGACGCGAAAAACTATCTCATTATCATCAACACACTTTGCAGGCGCGCTGCCTTCAAAGCCGGCATTCACCCGTACTACATTGACAGACTCTCCGGCAAGTTGAATCTGCAGATTGAAAACTGCGTGTCCTATCAGGAAATGCAGCGGCAGCAGCTACAGAGCAAAATCATCCGGCAGTACTGCATGCTCATCGGCAATCAGTCGACAGCCGGCTTCTCTCCCGCGATCCGCAAAGTCATGAATTATATTTCAATTCATGAAAACGAGCCGCTCACCCTTTCCGGCATCGCGCTGGCAACCGGTATGAACCGGGGCTATCTCTCCGGCCTTTTTCATAAAGAAACCGGGGAAACGCTGACGGACTATCTGCATGCCCGCAAGATCCGGAACGCAATTTTTCTGATGAACACCGGGCGCACAAACATTTCGGAGATTGCCTCTCTGTGCGGTTTTGACAATGTGAATTACTTCACGCGCCTGTTCGGGAAAGTCAAAGGCATGCCGCCGACAGCCTATCTGAAAATGCTCGAAGGCGGCAAGGAGACGCTCCGGAGTGAATAATTTATATTTTATTTTTTATACGATATTTCATTTCTTTACTTATTTTATCTATTCTGCGTATATATAATTGATTATACATATAACATTTTGCGGCCTTTCCGCTTATACTGTACTGCAGTTTAATGGATTGCCCGGCTTGTCCGGGCGTGCCGGAAAGGAAAAGAAATGCCGAAAATCAGAAAAGTTGTCTCTACCGTCTGGTATAACAAGGAAAATTATCATGCGCTGCGGAATGTTTTTCCCGAAGCGGACTTTGTCTACGTAGATTTCTATGACAAGGAAAAACTCGCGCAGGAAGCAAAGGACGCGGATGTCGCGATTCTGCTCGGCGACGTCGATGACTGTCTTCTCGGGCAAAACACGCTCAAATGGGTCGCCTGCGACCACGCTGGCCTCAACGGTTCCGCGCGGGACGAGGTCTTCGCGAAAGATTTCATTGTCACCGGTGCCGCGGGCAGAAGCGCGCCGGTTCTTGCGGAGCACGCAGTCTATTTCATGCTGCAGCATTGCTACCATACGAAGGAACTGCTGGCTGCGCAGGCGGCCGGACACTGGGGCGTCGACGGCTCGAACACATGGAAAGGGCTTTACGGCCGCAAAGCCGGCATCATCGGCATGGGCAACAACGGGCGGATGCTCGCGGAGCGCCTGCACGCGTTTGGAATGGACATCTATGCCTTCGACAAATTTCCGGTCCGCGGGATGGATTACATCCGTCACAGATTTGCAGGCAAGGACGGCGATACGATTGACCCCATCCTTACCGGATGCGATTTTGTTATCCTGACGCTCGCGCTGACCGACGAAACCTATCATCTGTTTGACGCGGAAGCTTTCCGCAAGATGAAGAAGGACGCCTTCCTTGTCAACATCGCGCGGGGCGGCATCGTGAACACAAACGCCCTGCTGGAAGCTCTGCGCAGCGGCGAAATCGGCGGTGCGGGGCTGGATGTGCTTGAAGAGGAGCCGCTTCCGCAAGATCATCCGCTCTGGACCATGCCGCAGGTTTATATCACGCCGCATACAACGCCGCAGGTACCGGACCGGGCGAAGCGTTCGATTGAAATTATCCGGGAAAACAAACGCCGCTTCGAAGCCGGTGAGCCGATGCTGAATGTTCTGAAAGCGTCGGACCGCTTCGGCAGCAGCGATCAGAAGAGCGGCTTTTCGAAGCTTACAAATTCCGGACTTTCCAAAGAACAGATTGAAAAGCTGCCGCTCGACAAATACCTCGGAAAGCGCGGCTGGAGCGATCCTTCCGAGTGGAATTATGTGGACTGAGCACGGTTTCGGCAGCCCGGGCGGCGAAGTGCGATGATTCCCCCCGCCTGTGCGGGGATGCGCGGCAACACCGTCAGCATCCGCAGGGAGAAAGTGAAATGGATAAAGAAAGAACAGCTGAAAAGCCGCCGTTCTGCGCTGATGAGATTGAACAGCGTGTCGGACTTCTGACGGACCTTCTGCAATGCGGCACGCAGATGATTGTCTCGACGTATACCGTTTCCGGCACACTCCTTACGACCAACGCGAAACACGCGATCTATGACACGCTTTTTCGTTCGTCGGGAAGGCTGGATGAAGCGATCGCGTTCGGGCGGGAGAATTCCGGACCGCTTATCATAACGACGAAGTACGGACTGATGTGGAGCGTCATCTACGAGCAGGATGAAGATGCGGAGGCGGATCTGCTGTATACGCTCGGGCCTGTTTTGTCATCACCGCTTATGGAAGAAACGATTGCCGATATCCTGAAAAACCCGCAGATTCGGGCAAGCTGGAAGCCCAAGTTCATAAGGTACCTGAAGGCGATCAAAACCATCCCCGTACCGGAGTTCTTCCGGGACACAATGATGCTGCATTACTGCGTGACCGGCCGTTATATCAAGGCTTCGGAGATGACCTTTCAAAGCTTCGAAGAGCCGGACGACGCTTCCTCCGGCAAGCGCGGCAATTATGCCGACTTTTTCGCGTTCGAATCCGGAATCATCAATTATATCCGCACCGGCGACATTCATTATAAGGAAAAGATTCCGTCTGCTTCATCAACGCTGCACCTCTTTGAGGCAATCATCGGCGAGTCTATTCCTGTCGCCAGGCAATATGCGACGGTCTTCTGCGGGCATTGCATACATGCGGCGATTGAGGGCGGCATATCGCCGGACTCCGCTTACACCAAGACGGCCATCTATCTGAAAAATCTGACGATTGCCACGACATATGCGGAGATCATGCAGGTCTGCCACTGTCTTTTCGAGGATCTTCTGTTTCAGGTGCACAACCACAACGGAAGGCCGGCCGGTTCCAGAGAAATTGTTGCCTGCACGGATTACATTGACGCGCACCCCTGCGAAAAACTCGACATCGATCTTCTGGCGGGCCGGATCGGATACAGCAGGTATTACCTCTCCAGGAAATTCAAGACAGAAACCGGCATGAGCATCAACTCCTACATCAAGAAATCGCGGATTGAACATGCTTCTTATCTGCTTGTTACGACAAGGATGAGCATTGATGATATTTCCGAGCAGCTGCATTTCGGAAACCGGAACTTTTTCTCCAAGGTGTTCAAGGATGAAACCGGCTCTTCGCCGGCGCAGTTCCGGGAGGCGCACAGGCATCTTTGAGCAGTTCCGGGAGGCGCACAGAAATCTTTCAGCGGTTTCCTGTGGCAGCCGGTCTGTCTGTTTCATGCAATATCGCGTCGCCGCTTCATTTTGCATAGATTTTCCAAGACAAATTTCCCTTGTGCGCTGCTATTGCATAGATTTTGATCGTTTTCAGGCAATACAGCCCGCACAGTGCTCATTTGCATAGATTATCCAAGACGAATTTCACATCTGGCCGGATATTGCATGAAACCTGCCCCACGGCGCCGATTTTACTTTCCCGGATGGGCGATTGCGCATGGTGGGCAGGCCGTTCAGTACAATATCTTAAAGGGCTTCCACTTCAGATAATCGCCCGACACCAGCTGATAATTCCTTCCGCGAAACTCCCCCAGTATGCTGTCGTTAAATCTCGCTTCTCCATGACAGTGCGCGTAGATTACCTGCTCCGCGCCGAATTCTTCTGCCATGTCCGTAAATCCGCTGCGCTCCTCGAGAATATTTGTCGGCGGATAATGCAGAAACATGATGAATTTACGATAGCCGTCCGACTGTGCCAAAGTAAAAGTTTTCCGCAGCCGCACAAGCTCTCTTTCCACAAGTTTCTTTGCGTGCTCTTCTTCCTTCTCATCCCAGCCCGTGATTCTTCCCCGGTGGTCAAGATAGAACGGGCCCTCGAAAGCATACCCTTTTGTTCCGACAAGCGCGTAATCCCGGTAGCTTTCGTAGCTGTCCTGCAAAAATGTAAGCGCCGGCTTATATAGCGCATTCAATTGTCCGGTCTTATTCACTTCCCAGAAATGGTCATGGTTTCCCCTCGTCAGAATCTTTCTTCCCGGCAGTGCACTGATATACTGTAAATCCTGCGTACACTCTGACAGCTTCTTTCCCCAGCTGTGATCGCCGACGAGGACAAGCGTATCTTCCTCTGTCAGCAATGCGTCGCAGTTTCTTCTAAATTTCTCTTCGTGATTTTTCCAAACGCGGTCATGCAGCTGTGCCTGTGACTTCAGTACAGACTGGTAATGCAGGTGCAGATCGCCGATAGCGTAAAGGCTCATATTGAATCTCCATGGTGATGAATTTTCCGGTGGGGTGCGTAGCGGCGGGGCGGAGCTGTCACCGCGCGTCCTGACTGGTCGTTGTCCCGCAGCGGGAAATTCTACTCTCCCGGGCGGGACTGCGCCCCGCGCGATGCGCGGCTGTCCGTTTCTATGCAATATCGCGCCGCTGCCTCATTTTGCATAAATTTTCCAAGACATATTTCTTGTGCAGGCCGCCATTGCATAGTTTTTACTCCTTTTCAGGCAATGCGGCCCGCACCTTGCTCATTTGCATAGATTTTCCAAGACGAATTTTACATCTGGCCCGATATTGCATGAATCCTTCCCCGCACCCTGACTGGTCGTTTCCCCGCGCCGCTCGAGCCTGTTTTCCCGCGCCGCTCGAATCTTCTTCCCGGGCGGGCCGCTCACCCCGCGCTGCGCGCGCCGCCCCGGCACGATACATTCCTACCCTTCACAAAATTCCAGCACTCTGTCATAAAAGTCCCGGGCTTCCTCATACGCACCATGCCCGAGCCCTTCGTAGACATGCAGCCTGCTGCCGGAAATTCCCTCACAAAGCGCGAAGGCAGCTTCCGAACCGACCACACGGTCGTCGCTGCCCGCAAGAATCAGCGCAGGACAGGAAATCTTCGCCAGCTCTGCCCTTATATCGAACGAAAGAATTGCACGGGCATTGATAAGAAACCTTTCAGCTCCTTCGGGCTTCATCAGCTTCGCGAGCAGCGGAAATATCTTCTTATTCTTCTTATAATACGCTTCCGAATACATCTTTCGCGCCGTATCTGTAAGGAGCGCGGCATAATCGCCGCGTTCCACAAGTGTGATCCAGCCGCCAACCGTTTCCCGCAGGAGCGGAGACGCGTTCGGCGCGGTGACGGCAAGGATCAATTTACTGACAAGCTCCGGCGAGTCAGCCGCCATGTACTGCGCAATCATACCACCCTGCGAAACGCCCATCAGACAGCATTTTTCAATTCCAAGCTTTCGAAGCGCCAGCGTCTGATCCCGCGCCATCTCGCGGATCGAATATCCGTCCGGCATCGGATCTTTCCTGCTGAACATGAAGATTGTGTAGTTTTGCAGGAACTTTTTATAAGGAAGAGACAGCATCCACGCCTTTGCTTTTACGCTCATCAGGCCGTCCGACAGACCGGGCAGAACAACGAGAATCTTCTTTCCCTGTCCGAATGCGGCATAATCCATTCTGCTTTCTCCAAGCATCACGCTGGCATCCTGATACATCCCTCTTTCTCCCTTCGCCGCCGCTCTGCGCCCTTCCTTCCAGATTGGCGGACGGCGCACCGCACACGGCGCGCCACGCAAAAAAGTCTTCCCTTACATGTCGCGCAGCCCCATATCCGCGGTCGACGCACCGCACACAAAAGTCTGCCCTTACATAACCGCGGTCGGCGCACCGCACGCGCTGCGCACTCCTTACATAATAGAAATTATCACAAAAATCCGCATTCTCCCATGCATACTGCCTTGATCTGCACAAACTTTCCTTCTTATACTAATGGCAAATGACGAAAGTTCTCCGGGATATGGGGAAAGAACAGGCTTCTCCCTGAACGTCTCCCGGAGCAGAGTCACATGGGAGGCTATTATGAAAAAGCAATTTGTAACCAAACTCCTTGTTGCGTTCCTTGCTTCCTCGAGCGTACTTGGCGGCGCTGCCGTTCCCGCATACGCAGCAACCCCGGCCGCGGTGGAAACACAGAAGACAAACGGGACCGGTCTGACGGATGACGCGCTGTATCTTGCGGCGTACTTTGGCATTGCAGCCGGCGGCAAAACAGACGCGCCCACATTCAACGCCTGCCTCCGCAACATTCTCTCAAACGAGTCAGAATATGCGGACGGCAAAACGCCTTATCCCGCCGTTACAGGAAGCGTAAGCTGGAACAACGTGCTTCCTGTCCTGCTGCAGGCTGCGGATTTCTCCGAATTTGCGGACACTTATCCGGACAGTAAAGTCAGCAGCAGACTTTCAAAAGCGGGGATTGGTGTGCCGGGAGATCTTGTTTTGGCGCGGAATATTGCGGCAGCCGTTGACGCGAACCTGATCACGGCACAGCAGGGAAAAGCAGCGGCCGTAGGAACCTCCATGAGTGCAGATGATATCAACTCTGTTCTGATGGCTGTTGCGGACGCTACCGGAAACGGCAGAAATTATCTGGGCATGTCGAATGATCCTGCCATTTATTCGAAGCTGGATGCGGCGTGGCATTCGTTTGTTTTGTACGACAATCAGGATCTGACAAAGCTCGGGACGACGCTCCTCAATCAGAAAGACATCACCGGCTTCAACCTCAAAGACGACGCCTACAATGCCCGCTTCATCGAGAATCTGACAATTACCTACAGTCACGACAACATCGAGCACGCAAAACAGCTCGTCGCGCTTTTAAACAGCGAAAATCTGACCGCGAAGGTTGCGCTCGAGCCGAAGGTTTCAAGCTATGAATACCTGCTCGACTGGGGTCCTGTGCCGGCGCCGACACCGACCTATGAAGTCCGCAAGGCAGCCGATCATTTCTATGTGGTATACTCGATGGAATATGATCTGAAACTGGAGTTTGTGAATCAGACTGATCTGAACGCGTTCAATCAGGTGATCCTGTCCTACGCAAAGAAAACATCCAGCAATTCCGACGGCAAAGGGATGATCAAGAAAGCATGGTGGCAGCCCTGCTACACGACGACCAATCCTCTGATGGCTGCCGACAGCCAGTATAAACCGGTCACGGATATGAACATTCAGAGTGATGGCTTCACATTGAAGACGTTTGTGACGACGGACGATACCGCCAAGGTGGAGGCAGCCGCGAATAAGCTCATTCACAGCAGTTCCATCCGTCTGCAGCCTGTTACGCGCTACTGCAACAACGCATTCTATAATTATCTGACAGGAACAGATTATCAATAAGGCATTCACTGCCATCCCGCAGAAACCGATACTTCATAAAGCGCTTTGCGGGGGCCTGTTATCCACAGGCCCCCGCAAATGCGTATATTCTATTCACATACATCGTGACTGACTTCCTCTGTGAACAGCTTTCCGGCAGCCGCCTGATCGCGGGTCTGTCCGAGCGCCCACATCAGCTTGGTCACAATCGCTTCGGGCGTCATATCATGAGCATCGTATACGCCGGGAAGTTCGAGAGCGCCGCGTCCGACCTCATAAATTTCAAGATCACTGCCTTCGTGCTGCACCTGCGTCGAAAAGACGGCAATTTTCCCGGCAGCCGACCACTCCGAAAGGGCCTTTAACAGCGCGCCGTTCCCGCTGTCCGGCAAACCTCCGACGCCGAATCCTTCGATAATCAGAGCGTCATAATGCTCCTTCAGATAATCAAAAATACCTGCCGTAATGCCGGGAATCAGCCGCAGTACAAAGACCGCCGGATCCAGCTCCGTATAGAACCGCATCGGCGGACGCTGCGCAGGAGAATCCAGATACCGGATCAGATGATCGCCACGAAATACCGCGGTATCCGGATAGTCGATGCTGGAAAATGCGTTATAGCTTTTCGAACGGACTTTTCTTGCCCTCGTTCCCAGTATCACATGGCCGTCAAATACAATCTGAACGCCAAAGGCACCGTCCGCCGCCGCGTAACGGAAGGCCTGCAGCAGGTTTTTGCGCGCATCTGTATCTCTGCTGTAAATCGACTTCTGGCTTCCCGTCAAAACAATCGGACAGGCAGGATTCTGAATCATGTAACTGAGCGCCGCGGCAGTATATGCCATTGTATCCGTTCCATGCGTAATGACAAAGCCGTCATACATTCCCCAGTTTTCGCGGATCATATTGACGATCCCCGGCCACTGCGCGGGTCCCATGTTCGTGGAATCAATGTTGTATAGCTGACGTGCTTCGACCTCGCAGATCTGCGCGAGCTCCGGGACATACTCAAGTAGTTCGGAAGATGTGATTTTCGGAGAAAGCCGTCCGCTCCGGTTCGGTTTACAGGCAATTGTGCCTCCGGTTGCGATCATCAGTATTCTTTTCATGCCCTCTATCATAGCGCAGTTTCCGGCAAAACAGAAGCCATGTTCATGCAAGGAACGTTCCGGCATTGCCGCCACGGCAGCAACAGCTCTTTGTCAAAGGCTTGCGGGCTGCAGCAGCGTGAGGTCCTTATTGTCTCTCACCTCGTCCAGCATCAAAGTCCGTTCACAGGCTTCTTCCAGAGCGGCAGCGCCCGCCCATAAATTAAAGGAGAACCAGGACGAATATGGTTTTCCTTCCGAATCTCTTTGAACGACCAGACCGTCACTCGGACACCAGCGCTCGGACATGACACCGTAAGCTCCGTATCCTGTTTTGTCTGGATACAGTTCCAATGTCTGAAAAAGCCAGGCTGCGCTGTCTTCTGCGCGTTGTCTGTAGTAATTATCACCGATCTGTTTTGCCAGATAATACAAGTCTGAATCAACAATCACTCCCATCGGATGAATGTGCGGATTGGAGACACTTGTGACAGAACCGCCGCAACTGTTCCATCCATCATTTAACGGTCTGAAATCCGGCTTGGTTCTGTAGCCGTAACGCCACAGCATTTCATAATCGGCGCCGTCTTTCAATGCAGTCAGATATTCCTGCTTTCCTGTATATTCGTGGAGAAGTCTTGCTCCGCGGATGTAGGCAAGATTGCCTTCCTGATCCACAGCTTTCCACGTATCCATCGGCGTACCATATACATGCAGTGCCCTGACCTGTGCCCCGTAATACTTTAGTGCCTTGTGCGCAGCCTCCTGATACTTTCTTTTCCCGGTCAGGTGATACAGATATGCTGCGCATGGGATGAACCAGCAGCCTGCAAAACCGTCCCAGTCTGCAACTTCTTTTCTGTCGCTTCTGTAAGTGTAACCGAATGCCCCGTCGCGGCGCTGCAGCGCTATCACTGTATCCATCACTTTCACTGCGGTATCCAGCCACTGCGGAGGAGACGTAAGATTATGATCCTGTAAAAACATGATAGTCTTCAGCATATAATGGAGGGCGCTTCCAACGTTATAACTGCAGTGCACATCTTTCGCGAGTCCGAAGCCGGACCACCATCCGTTCAGCCGGCTTCCACTCTCGTCTATCGGCTTTACCAGATCGTAAAGTAATCCTGATCTTTCATTATAGGAAGCAGCAATTCTGTTAAATATTCCAGCTCCGTCCAAAGCCGAACCGAAGATCTTTTCTTTTGACATCCCCTGCAGTTTCAAAATGTATTCAGCTACAGTCAGTGGATACCCCAGTACACCGCCGCCCGTCCAGCCGATTTCCAGGACCTGCCTCCATGGCTTAAGACAGGTATCTGCCGGCGGAAGGCAGTTTTCATTTGTGTATTCATGAAAATTATCCGACCAGTTAATTCTTGTAAATGCCTCGGTGATTCCGCGGACAGCTTCCAGCGGTTTCTTTCGGGCTGACGGCTTTTCCCGGCGGTCTTCATATTCTCTTCGGATGATTCTGTGTATAGATCTTCTTCCCTCATCTGCTTCTTCGGCAAAATAGATCCTTCCTTCAGCCGAAGCCCTGCAGGCAGCCTGCCAGGTAGATGATCCGGGATTTCTTTTATTGATAAAGGAAAACGGATCGTTCGTATACCCGAGTGTCACACCAAAGCCGTCCGGCAAAGAGGCAAATACACCATTATGAAGCAGCTTTCCCGTATCATACAAAACAGACGCATCCGCGCCTCTGGCCGCACCGGGATTTCCATTCGTAAATCCCTTATCTATCACTTCATTCAGTAAAGGACCGGTTTGTTCTTTTCCGAAAAGCACCGGCTCTTCTGCCATCGCGTATGGATCGATCGAAACTGCAAGTGTGCCAAAAGTCCCACAGACAGCAGAGATCGGCATTGGCGCCCTGTCCGCCCTGAATTCCCAGTACGGGCTGTTGAACAGGTCTTCTCCTTCCGCAGTCAGATGAGGAAATTCACCCGGATGCGTTGTGGCTGCGTTATTATCTCCAAAAATATTGGCCGGAATCACATGATAAATCCTGCCTTCCGGAGCATGAAGATATAGCCGGACCTGCGTCGGAATCCGGCTATTGACATATATACGGAAAGGACGATAGCAAAGGTTTTCCTCCTCCACTGCTTCGCCGATTTCCAGAAACTGATTTTCATCATGAACTGCAATCCAACCGGAAGAACCATTGTCGGTTCGCTCCCGGATCTGCAAATCTGCCTCCAGAGAAATCCCTTGCAGAAAAATTTTCATAATCTTCCTCAATTCTTCATGCCGCTCGTTGCAATTCCCTCTACGAAATACTTCTGGCAGGCAAAGAACAGCAGCATTACAGGGATAACTGCCACGAACGCCATCGCCATGACTTTGCCCCAGTCCGCAACCGACTCCGAATCCAGCGAAAGACGTAACGCAAGGGAGATCGGATATTTCCTCACACTGTTGACGAAGATCAATGCATTGAAATAATCGTTATAAGTCCATAAAAACTGGAACAAACCGGCAGAAAATATTGCCGGCTTCATAAGTGGAAGCAGGATCGCGGTCAGTGTTTTAAATGTGCCGCAACCGTCAATATACGCAGATTCATCCAGATCTTTCGGCACACTCCGTAAAAATTGAATCAGCATATACGGAAAGAACGAATTACAGCAAAGCAGCGCCGGTGCGTAAAAAGGCATATAACTGTCTACCCAGTGGAACTGATTGTACAGCATATACCGCGGAACAATGACAACTGTGTTTGGAAGCATCATCATTGCAATGAGTGCTGTCATCAACAGCTTTTTGTGCGGAAAGTTAAATCTTGTAAACCCATATGCAACTAAAGTTGATGAAATTACCGTGAAAAGAGTCGTCGGAATTACCATCAAAAAAGTGTTCGCAAAGAACTTGGTGTAGGTATATCCTGCGCTTCCCTTCCATCCTTTAATGTAGTTTTCAGGATGCCACTCTTTCGGAAGCAGCGCTGTAGATCCGAAAATCTCATTATTCGATTTGAACGAAGCAAAGAACATCCAGATAATCGGATACAAAAGTATGAGACCGATAATCACTATAATCAAGTAGGTAAAGAAGCCTGCCTTCTCCTGTGTTGGTACATCCGGATTTTCTTTTTTATTATTTCTATGGAATATATTTGCCATTGTGTTCTTCCCCTCTTACGTCTCATCCGCATAATGAACCCAGAATTTGCTTGTGCCAAACAGCACCAGCGTGAATAGAAGAATGATCGTGAACTCGACCCATGAAATTGCACTGGCATATCCCATCTTGAAATAGCTGAACCCCTGCTTGTAGAGAAGGATTCCCAATACATTCGTTGCCTTTCTGGGGCCGCCGTTTGTAATTGTGTACGGCGTTGTGAAATTCTGCAGTTCCTGAATCATCTGATTCAGCAGTGCGAAAAACAAAATCGGACTGATTTGCGGCAGTGTGATATGGAAAAACTCAACAAATTTATTTGCGCCGTCTATATCCGCTGCTTCATATAACTCCTTGGGAACATTTTTCAGCGCAGCCAGCAGCATAACCATGGAAGATCCGAACTGCCAGACTTCAAGCGCGGTAATTGTAGGCAAGGCCAGCCTGGGGCTTCCGAGGAATGTAACATTTTTCAGGCCAAGATGCGAAAGCGCTGTCACAATGATACCGTTATCCATAAACATAAGACGCCATAGAAGCGCGACTGCGATCGAGCCGCCAAACAGGGATGGTATATAGTAGACGGTTCGAATCAAATTGATTCCACGGATATTTCTGTTCAGAAACATTGCAACAAGAAGCGCCAGAATCACTTTCCCGGGAACCGTGTACAAAGCAAAAAGTATGGTAACCTTCAGAGAATTCCAGAAGTCACGGTCTTTCGTCATGAGCTGAATATAATTCCCTAGACCGACAAAATTCATCTTTCCGCCTACAGTGTAATCATTGAACGAATAGATAAATGACATAATAAACGGATACAGCTGTAATGCAAAAAATCCAAAAAGCCACGGCAGAAGATACAGATATGCCTTGTAATCTCTTTTTGAATAATGCTGTTTCATCCGTGTGGAATCGGTTTCTTTCATATGATCTAACCTCTTTCTATAAAAAATCCTTCGTGCCTGTATGGCACGGAGGATTTTTCAGGCAATATTCTGTCGAAGTTACTTTGCGAGGCTGCTGAACTGGTCAAGTACATCAGCGGCTGCATCTTCAGGCGTCATCTGACTATAACCGACTGCTTCCACTGCGTCATAGACGATTGTTTTGGCTTCATCGGAAGAAGCAATCTTATCATTCGGCGTACCGCCGATTGCGGTAGCGATATCTGCCGCATCAACAACAACCTTGCTCAGCGTGCCGTTCTCTTCACAGATTTTACGAGCCTGTTCTGTGGGCGGTACGGAACGGGTTGCTCCCAGAGTTTCTTCCGCCGTTTTGTCATTGAAAAAGTAGTTCAGAAACGCTGCCGCTGTCTCCGGATGCTTGCAGCTCTTCGTCACCGCAAGAAGCTGCGGCGTATTGGAAGCAAAGCCGCCGTCCTTCGCGCCTTTTATAACCGGCAATGTCGCTGCAACATAATTGCCGTCCGGATACCCCGCCGCCATAACATCCATTGTAGAAATAAAGCAGAGTGCGCCAACATATTTGCCGGCAAGCCAGTTTGCGTCAGACTGAAGGTCATCCGCAATATAGGAAGCAGTGTAAGACGCCGGAGCAATAACGTTGTTGTCGTAAAGATCCTTGATATACTTGAAAATCTTCGTCAGGCTCTCCTGAGACAGAACCAGCTTCCCGTCTTCATCAAAAACAGCACCATCATACTGTTTTGCCAAAGGATATACAAAAAGGTTGGTCAGATACTCTTTGTTTGCGCAGAACAGATATGTCTCCGGATCTGCTTCATGTACCTTCTTTCCATACTCTATCCAATCTTCCCAGGTGATATCCTTCTTTTGAAGATCAATTCCGAATTTGTCCGCCAGATCCTTGTTAACGATGATGGCAGGTCCCGCAATACCGGTAGGCAGGCCAAGTTGCTTACCATCATAATTTCCATTGATCTGCAGGCCAATGTAATTTGCATCAAACAGCGACGTATCCGCTCCGTATTCCTTCAAGTCATAAAAATAGTCGCCGGAATCCACAAACGTAGGCATTCTCTCGGGATCAACCTGAACAATATCCGGTGCTGTTCCGGAAGCCAGCTGCGTGGCGAGCTTGTCATGATACCCATCGGATGAGCCGGGTTCCGCTTCGATTGTTACTTCCGGATGTGCATCCGTAAACTGATCAATAACTTTCTGCGTTGCCGCATTTCTTTCATCGCCGCCCCACCAGGCGAAACGGAGAGTTACCTTTTCGCCTGTGCTGTCACTTCCGGATTCTGTAGCTGCCGCTGCTGCTTCCGCCGTGGTTGCAGCCGCGCTGCTGCCGGTGCTGCCTGCGCTTCCGCAGCCGGCAAGTGCCGCTGCTGTCATTGCAGCCGCCAAAACAACACTAAGTGCCTGTTTTTTCATATACCCCTCCCTATTTTCTGTGTTGAACTGAATCAGAAAAACTGTATGAGAAAAGTATATCTTCCACGTTTCCCCTGCAAAATGACGCAGCGTTTCGTTTTATCCTCATAAGTTACTCGGATTTGCATATTGTCCACATTTTTTTTGATTTCTCCACATTAATTTGTCTGCTGCGGATGCTGCTCCGCATATCTCTTCATCTGTACCTCCGAAATTTCAAAAGATACAATCGTCCCCTGTCCTCGGATACTGATGATTTTTAAACCGGCTTCCTCGCCGAAATACAGTTTCAGCCGGTTGTTGACATTGGCAAGTCCGATATTGCGGACATTGAAAGTCTGCATGTCCTTTCTGATCTTTTCAAGCTGCACCGCGCTCATCCCGCTCCCGGTATCCATCACACGGAACAAAATATTGTGATTGGAAATTCTCCGGAAAACTGTTAATTTGATATATCCGTTTCTTTCACAATCACGGATACCATGAGAGATGCTGTTTTCAATGAGCGGCTGCAGCATCAACCGGAAAACAGGCAGTTCTTCGAGCCCTTCTTCCACCTCATAATAAATAATGAAACGTTCTCCAAAACGATATTTCTGAATCTCAATATATTTTTTCAGATATGCTATTTCATCTTTCAGCGCAATCGGCGTTGTCGCGTCTGCCAGCGCATATTTGAGAATATCCGCAAGATTTGAAGTCATTCGTGTAATCTGATTCTTTCTGCCGCCTGCTTTTTCAGCTTCAAAGCCGATTATCTGCAGCGTATTGAATAAAAAGTGCGGATTGATCTGCGCCTGCAGTGCCGTCAGCGCTGCAACTTCCTGTGCGTGATGTTTTTCAAGCAGTTCTCCTTCCAGCTTCTCATTGTTCAGATACAAACGGATGATATTGCCAAGAATGAGTCCGTATTCATCATCGGTATGCGTATTATTGCTTTCTGCCGGATAGATTCCGTTTTCAGCATCTGCCAGGACTTTGATGACTGCTTCGATATTTCTGAAATTTCTTTTGGTCGTAATATAGGAAATCAGTAATACCGCAAGAACTACCGCGATTATCATCATGAGCATCATCGGTACGTAGCTTTTCTGCACCTGCAGCACATATTCAAACGGTATATATGATCGGATCATCAGATTATAATCTTCATTCTTAACCGCACATGTCAGATAATACTTTCCTCCCTCATTCACCCAGCGGCCGGCCTCTCCCTGCATCGTACCCGGGGATGTGACGGCTGATTCGAGATTTTTATCTCCTCTTCCCCATACAAAAAGTTCTTCGCCACGGCTGTTTATAAAGACGATACTCTGCGTTTCATCAATTTCGATTGACCTGCGCAGCTGTTCTTTAAATCTGTCAAGATTCACCGTCATAATGACAGCACCGTGATAATACGGAAGCCGCTGATAAAGGACAAGCTTTTCACCTGTCTGTCCGGTAGTTTCGGGCAGCCGTTCCGCCATGGCTGCCTGCGACTGATCCATTCTCCTATACCCCTTGTACCAAGCGGCTTCTTTATTTACTTTTTCTATCGTCTGATTGGATTTATAGCAGAAATCAATGCCGTCCAGATAAAGACGTACATTATCAATATATGGAAATGTTACTTGTATACTCTGCAGAGATGCATTAAGTGAACGCAAATTGATGGAATCCGCGTAGCGAATATTGTCACTGTCCATCAGAATCCGGCGAAGTGACAGAAGCATGTACGGGTTATTGGCGAACTGGGAATTCTGTTGAAGAATTGCGGATAAGGACATTCCTATATTGGAATTTACTTCCTGCACCACTGTCATATTCCGTTCCCTGGCATTGCCAAGGACCATTCGGAGTGTCAGCAAGCTGGTCAGTATGATAGCCAGCACAACCGGAACCATAAATAATATCAGATACTCACGGAAACGTTTGATTAAGAATCTCTTCTCCTGCACTGCTGTCCCCCGCTTCACTGCTGCACATTCTTCCCGTTTCTGTATTCGGCAGGCGTGATTCCGTAATAATTCTTAAACGCTCTGGAAAAGCTCTTGGGATTGTCATAACCGATATGATACGCGATATCGTAACTCTTATAATGAATATCCCGCAGAAGTTCTTTGGCCTTTTCCATTCTCGTTTCCAGAAGCAGATCGGAAAATCTTACACCGCACTTCTCCTTCAGAATACTTGACAAATATGCCGGAGACAGACTGACCTGAACAGCCGCTTCTTCAAGGCTTGCGCTTTTATAATTGTCCCTCAGATAATCCCGGACAATCCGGAATATTTTATCGTAGTAATTCTGCGGTTCGTCATCCGGCTCATTCCCGCGCTTTTCGTCAAGCTTTACCTTAATCTTTCCAAAACATTCAAGAATATCACTGCTCTTCATCGGCTTCAGAATATAATCTGTCACTCCGAATTGAATCGCAGAACGCATATATTCAAAGTTCTGATGGCTGGAAAGAAATACCACGATAATTTCATTATTGATCTTCATGATCTCCTGACAGAGTTCAAGACCGCTTAGCCCCGGCATCTCGATATCTGACAGGAGAACATCAAACGGATGACTTTCCGCATATAGAATTGCAGCCCGCGGATCTGTAAAATATGCCGCATGGAATCCAATACTCTCCCATGGAAAGAGATCCGCAATCCCCTCCGCTATCTGCTTCTCGTCATCGACAATCACAACCTGATACATCTGCGCCATCCTCTTCGCAGTTACACGCCCAGATAACAATGAAAGCCGCCGTCAACCGGAATTACCGTTCCGGTAACAAAACTGCTCGAAGGGTCCGCGAGAAATAAAACCGCGCTCGCAAGCTCCTCCGGCTTCCCGAAACGCTCCATCGGCGTTGCGGCAATGATCTTCTTCGTTCTCGGCGTCGGCGTTCCATCCGGGAAAAACTGAAGGTCATGATTCTGCGGCGTCTGGAAGAATCCGGGTGCGACCGCGTTCACCCTGACACCGCTTTTCGCGAAATAAGTTGCCGCCCACTCCGTAAAGTTTGTAACGGCGGCCTTCGCGCCGGCATACCCGGGGATCCTTGTCATCGGATGGTAAGCACCCATACTGGAAACATTGATGATATTCGCGTTCTCCTGTCCGATCAGGACTTCCCCGAAAATCTGTGTCGGCAGAATCGTGCCGTAAATATTCAGATCAAATTCCTGATGGATTTTCTCTGACGCAGTGGTAAAAAAGTTGCCTTCTTCTTTCGAATCTTCCGTATACTGGTCCTGCGGCACAGCTGCTCCTTTGAGCGCGCCACCTGCGCAGTTCACCAGCATGTTGATATGTCCGAACCGGGCAAGAATTTCTTCTCTGCAACGCAGCATATCTTCTCTGCTGAGAACATCCCCCTGAAAGACCGCGGCTTCTCTTCCCAGATCACGAATATCCCTCATAACGCCTTCCGCGCTGCCTGTGTTTCTGCAAATAATTGCAATATCCGTGCCTTCTCCCGCGAGCGCTCTCGCAAAGACTCCGCCGATAACGCCGTTGCCGCCGGTGATCACGGCAGTCATGCCGTTTAATTTCTGATTGTGCATATCCTGCTCCTTCTCTGATTTATGCCTGTTTGTTATCCGAACTTACATATGCTTTGGTTGCGATATAGAAACCGATTACGCCTAATGCTGAAAAGAGAATAAATGGTAATATCAGGTCAGCTTCAAAAATTTTCTGAAGCAGTTTGAAATCCGAAAAAGCAGCCGCTTGTAATTCAGAAATTACGCCAATTCCGAAGACTCCGCACACTCCCGTCAGTAACAGACCGATTCCATATGTTATTTTATTCGTCATCTTCAATACCCCTGCATTTTTTCGTGTACATCCCCTACTGCCCATCCCTCATATATTCATTATAAGCTGCATTCGCCCGTTCCGCTTCCTTCTTCTGTATCCAGCGCTCCCGGTCGCTCATGATCGCCAGCATTTCATCCGCGATTTCCTCCGCCGACCCCGGACCGGCCTCGTGCAGATAGACGTTCATCCGCCGCATCGTTTTCTCCGAGCCGAGATTGCGCGCGATGACCTGCCCGAACTCTTTCGGATAGCCCATCCGCACAATCGTGCTCACGAGTTCATGATAAGCTTCTTTCCATGATTCCTGTGTGTACATGAACAGCCCTCCCTCGATACACGCCGCGCATTTAGTTCGCGCTCCGGCGGCCTTTTGTATCAATCACGCCGTATCCAGCGGAGCCTTTTCTCGCAGTCATGATGAAAATAGCAGCGGCAAGGACTCCGAGCGAAACAATCGGCGGCCAAAACAAAACCCCCGCAATCATTCCCGCCACTTTAATCAGAAGATCCGCCCTCAGAAATCTGCTGACAGCCTGCATATACTTCACGGTACTCTCCGGCGGATTATCCTTTTCAAGACTTTTATAAATGAGCAGCAGCATAACCGTAGTCGCGATGACGATCACCCCATAGAATCCCTGCACCACCCGGCTTCCAAAATACGTGGAAACAAGACTTGTCGCGTAAGGGAATAATGACGAGAAAAACAACAGCCCCATGCTCAGCCAGACCGTTCGTCCCGAAATCTTTTCGATCACATGCCACGCATTATGCAGGCTCGTCCACAGCGCCGCAAGCCACAGAAAAGACAGCGCATAGGCCGCAAAATTGATTCGAAGTGCCCAGAACGCGGCAAGCGTCGGCGCCGCCGGCTTTTCCAGCTCCAGAACAAGAATTGTCATGACAATTGCGATCACCGCATCCATGAACGCGCCCAGCCGTTCTTTACTCATCTGTCCATCCTCCGTTTATCTGTATGTTCCGGTTCCACCGATTTCCCGGAGCTTCCGGTTCCGCCGGCTTTCCCGATCCTTCTCGAGAAGTCACACAGTGTCCAGGCAATCGCCATGCCCGCGGCAATCGCAAGCGCGTAAAGAAATGTCTCCGTTCCATAACGCTGCGCCTGCTCCTGTTCATTCTGCACCAGCGCATCAATGCAATAGTACAAGGTTCTTCCGGGGACCAGCGGTATCACAGCTGTCAGGAAAAACAACGTTGACGGCGCATGGCACACCCTCGCCAGCACTTCCGCAAAGATTGCGGTCGCAAAAGAAGCGGCGAGCGTTGGCAGAAAGACGCCCTCCCAAACATACCTTGAACACAGAAGATAGACAAGCCATCCAAGAAAGCCGCCTGCCGCGACAAGCGGCAGATATTTTTTCCGGAGATTGAAGATCAGTCCGAAGCCGAAGGAACCGGCTGCGCCGGAAAGGAGCTGTATGATCTGCTGTTTTTCCATCAGAAGATCCTCCCGAAAAGCAAGATAGCCGCAAGAAAACCAACCGTCAGCACCGCGGCAAGAAGCAGTGCCTCGACAAAACGGACTATGCCGGAGAGCGTATCCCCGAGAAGCACATCCCGTATACTGTTCGTAAAGGAGGCGCCCGGAATCAGCAGCATAATGTCGCCGATCATGATTTTGGCCATCTGCAGGGAAGGAAACACGCCGTGCAAAATGCAGATCATAATTCCCGAAAAGAAAGAGCATAAAAACTGCAGTACGACCGAATTCATGCAAAACGGCCCCACGCAGATCTGCATCCAGAAAAGGAAAGCTCCGACTACGCCCGCTGCCAGCGCATCCAAAAGATTTCCGGTAAAGAAGAGACAAAACGCTGCCGAAGCAAGGATATATCCGAGGAACTGTCCCCGTCTTTGCGCGCCTGTACCCGCAATAGCACTGGTCCGCTGCCGCAGCTGCTGCGCCGGGATCGGTCGGACGCACACTTCGCGCGAAAGTTCGTTCAGATCTTCCAGTTTTGTAAAGTCGTTTTCCACCGGTTTCCTGATTCTTCTGGTCCGGGTCCGCGGATGCTCCTGCGGAAGTTCGAGCGTGATCACAATGCTTGAAGTAATAATGAAGACCTCGCAGTCACTAGCGCCGTATGCCTTCGCAATTCTCCGAAGCGTATCCTCGGCTCTGTAGATTTCCGCGCCGCTCCCGATCATGGCTTCTCCCATATCCAGAAGCGCGCGGACGAGGTTGTCCGTTTCCTGTTTCTTCCTTATTTCAGTTACTTCGATTTCTGCCGCCTGCTGCGCCGATGCCATCGCTGACTCTCCCTTTTACCGTTATGGACTAATTATAAGCCTTGCAATGCATCCGGTCGATGGTCAGAAAAAGCCGGCCTCTCGCCCAGTTACTTCTCCAAAAAGTTCCGGGCTGTCACCGGTATGGGTATGAAAGAATACCTCTCCTATGTGCGCCTCGAGCACGCATCGCAGGAGCTGCGTTCAACCGACCATTCCGTTACGGAAGTCGCGATCAACTGCGGTTTTTCCGATTCCAATTATTTCAAGGACGCTTTTAAAAAGATGTATGGCATTTCCCCGAGAGCTTACCGCGCGGAGCGGGAAAAGACCGATCAGATCACGCAGGGGAGCATTCTGCGCGAAAAGAGAGAGGAAGAGGAAAGGCGCCGGCAGAAGGAGGCGCTTAAAGATAAGGAGGATAGTAGCGGAAAGAGTATGGCGTGATGCCGGGAGAATATCGGATATCATTATTATGATTTTACTAAAACTAAATCGTTTTTAGGATATTATTCTGGTTCCGCTGTTTCCGTTAAAACATAATCGTATGGTTCAGATGTCATATTTCTCCCTCAGCTTTTTTAATGAAGATTTCCCATCAGCCACTTTTCCCTTTTCATAATCAGCAATTCCGCGATTGACCATGCGTGCTTCTTCCATAGACTGCATGGTTTTTTCATAATAATCGATATCCATCACGACCAGTCTCCCATACCCGTTTTTAGTTACGAAGACAGGGCCATTCTCTTCCGCACATTTTCGTTCAATTTCAACTGTATTTTTTAAATCTCTCATTGGAACAATCTGCATGGCAGCACCTCCTTGTGGCTAAATCATATATCTCATTTGATCATTTTTCAACACGCTATTTAGGCTCCCATTATTTGATCCTTCAGGAATGCTCTTTTCCAGATGCCATCCTGTTTAACTCCGGCCATATGGTCAGAAGCATTGCGCCAAAACAAGCCATCCCCCCAACCACATTGGAAACCGGTTCCGCCATAAAAACACCGTCTGTCCGCAGATTCGCAATATGCGGAAGCAGATAGGTCAGCGGAACAACAAGAATGACTTTTCTGAACAGGCTGAAGAAAATTGCTCTCTTTTTCTTATTCAGCGCCTTAAACACGGTTTGTCCGCTGTACTGGAGCGACTGGAAGATAAATGCCAGAAAATACAGATGCAAGGCACGGGATGCGTCCTGCATCATCGTCTTGTCACTACTGAAAATCCGTATAAACCATTCCGGCCGGAGCATGATCAGAAGCCATACCATAAACGTATATGGCAGTGCCAGCGACATCATGATGCGGACGGATTTTTTGACATTTGCAGGCCTTGCGGCTCCATAATTATAGCTGATGGCCGGCGATGTTCCTTCCGTGACCGCAAAAACCGGCGTGTCCAGAATCGACCGCACAGACGAAACAATCGTCATGACGGACACATACGTCATGCCTCCAAACTGCATCAGGACCTGATTGCAGGCAATCTGTACCAGAGAGTTTGTAAATTGCATGATAAACGGAGCAAAACCCAGACTGATGATTTCTCCGGCGTATGGAAAACGGAATCCGGGTGTGACCGGAAAGCCGTTTTTCTTTCCATGAAGAAAATGCAAAACATACAGGAAGGACAGAACCTGCGATATTACGGTGGCAACTGCGGCACCCTGCACACCCATGCCGCAAAGAAAGATAAATACCGGATCAAGTATAAGATTTGCCACAGCCCCGATCATAACGGAACACATACCGATGGCAGCATAGCCCTGCGCATTGATATAGGGATTCATCCCGGTGGAAATCATCAGGAAAACCGTGCCCAAAAGGTATACCTGCAGGTAGGAAAGCGAAACCGGGATCTCACTCACTTCCGCTCCGAAAAGGAGCAGCAGTCCTCTTCCGAACAATTCCCCAAGAATCGTTAACAGAATCGCCGACAGGAGCAGCAGCCGGAATGCCGTATTCTGAATTTCCGCTGCTTTTCTCTTATCTCCCTTTCCCAAAGCCATGGAAAAAAGCGGGGCGCCGCCCAGGCCGAACATATTCGTGAAACCGATGATGATGATTATGACCGGAAAACAAAGTCCCACCGCACCAAGCGCCTGCGTCCCCGCATTTGGAATTCTTCCTATATAAATCCGGTCTACGATACTATACAGGAGATTCAGAACCTGAGCGATCAGCATCGGCAATGCCGTCATTAAAATATTCTGTGTGATATTTCCGTTTTCAAAATCCACTTTTTTCATTGTGCCGTATCCCGGGAATCTGATGCCGGATCAGCCCTTGCACTTTCACATCAGAATCTTCCCCCTTAGTATACGTAGTATTTTAACATTTAATAAATCCTGATAAAGAGGGAAAAGGATTCAAATTCATGCTCAGCACTATGAATTCCGGTCACGCGAAGCTTGCAGACCGGGGCATGGGACAGAACTATGTTTTTTCAAAAAGTCCGTTAATCTGAGAAATGCCTTCCGGGCAACAGGATCCGTTCTCTCTGCAGCGACAAAGCAGTGTGGCATCTTCTTTCCCTCTTCCACCAGAGGATCAGCAAGCTCATTAACCACTCCCGCCTTCTCAAGTGCATCATGCATCTCATTCATATCCGTCCGATATTCACTTCCAAGCAGGAATGAAGGAGGATAGGCTCCTGTCACATGGAGGATGTTGTTATAACGCGATTTATCCTCTTTCGAAAGGAACGTGGTACCTTTGACATAGTTTCCGATCAGCAGCCTGCATGTAAAAGAAAAAGTATCATAATCCAGCGGCGCATCATCAATTACAACAGCCTTCACCTGATCTGAAGACAGAGACGGCGTGACGCCGATAAGGTCCGCATAATTACTGTTCGTGATCACGCTTCCCATCTGGGATGCCATGATCGCACCAGCAGAGGATCCCATGATTATGACATGCTCCATGTCCAGATGATATTCCTCTGCATGCTCCTTTGCCCATGCAAATGCCTGACTTGCCTGAATGAGCGGAACCGGAAAATGGTAATCCGGCACCAGCGCATAGTCGACATTGACGATTGTATAGCCCGCCGCGCACAGATCGTCCAGCAATGCAGTTGCCTCGGTAGCAGCCATCGGATCACCCATATCCTTACTGCCGCCGAAGAAACCACCCCCATGAAAATAAAACAGCGTCGGATGCTTCTCTTTGACATTCCCGGAAGGATAGGTGATATCCAGAAAACTGTTCGGATACTCGGTGCCATACTCCCGGTCTGTTATCTTGTAAAGACCGGATTCTGTCATTCCTTCCAATGGTTCATGCAAAGGTGAATATGTATTCACCGGATTCTTCTGATACATGAGCTTCTGAATCCCGCCTACCGCAAGCTGTGGATGAATGGCTATGGCAAGTATTCCTGTGCCTGTCAACATAGCAACTATGAGCATAATAATGCCTGTGATTATTAATAGCCTGTGTTTTTTCATGAATTTCTTGCCTTTCCTTTTCGGACAGGCTATCATAATGAAAAGATTGATACAAGTGTCTCACCCGTAATGAGACAGAAAGATGCAAAGTGACTCATGGAAGATGAATCAACCAAGATCTATTATGTTGAGCAGCAGCTTGCCAAAACCCTGATAGAATTACTGAAAGATAAGGACTTTGGCGAAATATCCATTCGAGAGCTATGTAACAGGGCCGGCGTCGGACGTGCTTCCTTCTATCGCCATTATCGCAGTAAGGAGGAAGTATTGGAGCGTCATGCGCAGTTTCTGATTATGACATGGGCCAAAGAATTAGAATCAGATCCGGATGCAAAACCACGGGATGTATTTGAGAGCCTGTTCCGCCATATAAAAAAACACCAGGTCTTTTATGAAATCCTTCATAAAACCGGAAGAGACTCCGTTTTGCAGGCATCTCTCCGCGAGAAAATCGGATTGACAGGAACCCTCCCCAATGAGGATGCTTATCAAAAGGTGTTCTTTGCGGACGGTGTCAGCGGATGGATTGAGGAATGGATTGAAAGAGGTATGCAGGAAACGCCGGATGAATTGACTGCATTACTCTATCACTACTTCAATGCAGTCTTGTCCAATCTCAGCAAGATCTTCAAATATGACTAACGCTGCATCATTGTTTAGAACTCTGACAGGATCTTCTTGTATGAATATCGTGTTCTGAGCGATCAGGTGGTTCAGAAAATCATTTGTTAAACCAGTTTCAAACACTGTGAAACTGAACAACACACAAAGGATGCGGCAGGGCGATTCTCTCTGTGCACGGGTATCCCGGCTTTTTCCAGGCGATCACTGTTACATCTTCGCTGTCCTCATTCGTGCTGACGATATAATCCCCATAGACATCAAAATCTCTTGGTCCTCTGCCGCCGCATGGAATGTCTGCCGTTTTGAAAAGATCTTCATTCTCTCTATGGAAACAGGATATATGGTCGAATCCCCGATGAGAAACAAATACGTACTCACCCGTGCATCGGATCGCCGCCGCTTTGGTAAGACCCTGAAAAGAGTCCGGAAGTGCCTGCACCGAATGAAGGTAAGTAAAATGCCCTTCATGATAGCGGTATATACCTACGTCATTGGTCAGTTCGTTCGCACAGTAAGCCACTTGTCCATCAGGGGCAAATGCAAGATGCCTGGGGCCGCTCCCTGCAGGCGAATGCACTTCCGAAATCCTTTTTAAATCCTGCGTGTAAGTGACAATTCTGTCCGTGCCTAAATCTACCGCCGCAAGATAATTGCCATCCGGGCAGGGAAGAATCTGATGTAAATGCGGCATTTCCTGACGTGCCGCATTCGGCCCATGCCCCTGATGCTTCTGCCTTCCTCCGTCATAATCATCCAGCATCAGGTTTCAGATGTTTCTGTCATTCTGGAAAAAACCGTCATATACAACAAATGGTATCCTGATGCGGTCACGAAGCTTCTGATACTCATCTTCGCAGAACCCCATGATTACCATTCCATCCATATTCCACATGGATGCAAAGGGGACAATATCCATAATGTCACTTGTCTTCTTCAGCATTAAAAAATAGCCATGGCTTTCCAGTGCGTCCGATAACGCATTGACCGCGCTGCTGATGTACGGGTCTTCCAGAACAT
>JAQXUQ010000023.1 GCA_029224465.1 Bacillota bacterium
TCCTTCGCATATGGTGTCTTCATTTCAATTTTGAAGAGATCTGCCCCAATCATATCTTTGATTTTTCGAGCCACAACTTCCGTGTTGCCAACCTCTATATATCTCATAGAACCGCCAAAATAATTTTCATCCGCTCTTGAAAAGAATGCCATTAACGTCTTTTCCATAGTATCTATCTCAATCTTTCTTAATATTCTCAGCATCCCATGAAAGGACACCGGTTTTCACCGCTTCTTCGTATCTTGAAATCTTGTAGTTGAGTCTGTCCATAGTGGCCTGATACTTATCTAAATTCTTCTGTACCTCCGCACGCGCTTCCATCAAAAGATCTCGTCTTGCTGCGATCGTAGAATCACCCTGCTGAAAAAGCTTTACATACTCAATCAGCGTTTCTACCGGAACCCCGGCATTTCTCATGCAGACAGCATTCTCTACCCATTTCAGATCTTCATCAGAATAATCTCTGATGCCACCCTTCGTTCTTCTGACTTCCGGAATTACACCTGCGCGCTCATAGTAGCGCAGCGTGTCCGGAGAAAGATTAAATTTTTCGCAAACTTCTTTTATCGTCATCGTCATCACCCCTCTTCACAGTTTGCCGCTTGCTTTGTCATCTGTAACCAGACTATACTCCTTGGAGTTAACTCCAAGTCAAGTACTATTTTGAAATTAATTTAGTTGTCCTCGCAAAATCGTCATTTTGCAAAATCATCTCTGCATTTCTTTTCGCATTTGCAAGATCCCTCATCCGGTCCCGCTCTGTGCGGTACTGCGCATACATCGCATTCTTCTCCTTGGCGAGACGATTGAACTCCGCATTCAGCTCCGCAACTCTTGGAATTTTCTTCAGCTCCAGCTGATCAAATGCCTCCTTCGCCGCCTTATGCAGTGTGATCTCCTCCCGATGAGCCTCAAAGAATTTCCGGCTGTATTCAGCCTTCCGGTATGCCGCATAGGTATCCCGTGTCTTGCTGTAGTTGATGATATGCGTCCGCAGTTTTCTGATCTCCTGCATCCGTGCTTCCTTTTGTTTGATATCGGAAAGCAGATGATCTGTCTGCACTGCAGCTTCTTTTGCCATCTGATCCAGCTGCCCATAATCGTGAATATCATTCTCCTGCAGAAACAGCAGGACCTTTGCCATCTGCTTCAGATTGACAATTTTTGCCCAGTGCTGATACCCGGCTCCTTTACCCTCCTGAATCTTTGCCTGAAGGTCGATCAGCAGATCAATCTTCTGGCGTTTGTCCGATGTCTGCTGCACAGAATGTGGTTCCTGCGTGTTCGCCAAAATCTGTATCAGATCCTGTGTCCGGAAGCCCTCCTGCAGTGAGTCCAGACGGATGAACCGCTTCTGCGCTCTCCCCTTTACAGCGATATGTTTTCCGCGTTTGATCTCATATCCTTCCTCACGAAGCAGATCCAGAAAGGATTCCAGATCCTTCGGTTTCTTCTTCAGAATCTCTGCGATCACCGTCTCCAGTTCACCGCGGATCGTATGCCGCTTTGGATACGTTGTTCTCTTGTTCCGCTCCGCATATGGTTTTCTCTGGATGATGCTGTAGCCATGCTCGAAGCAGAGAATGTACGAGAGCCGCTGCAGGGCAATGCCAGAGAAAAAGAAATTCTTGAACTTCCGGGTATTATCAAGATCAATGGAATTGAAGATGATGTGGTTATGGATATGTGCCTTATCTGTATGCGTCGAGGCGGTAAACGCATGGCGTCCCTTGGTAAAGCGCATGGCATGTTCATACCCCATTTTGTTGGCATCCTCCGGTGTGACCTCACCGGGTTTGAAAAACTGCCGGATGCACCTTTATCCCTGTTCACATGCAGAGCGATGAGTCTTGTCGCTGCCATTTTTCCTCCTGCCGATAAGCAAAAAAATCCGGAGACCATCCCACCTGAAGAAGCGGAACAGTCCCCGGACCACAATGATTTATTGTTGATACGTTACGAGCGGATAAATCCTCCGATTCCTTCCCTTGCCATCTCCAGCAGAACAATGACAACCGCCGCCGCAAAGATGACAAGGAAACAGGCCACCGCCATTCCGGTCAGGATCAGACACTGCGTCCATTGCCGTCCGAACAGAAACCAGATATCCCAGCCAATGATAAAGAACAGCAGGGGTCCGATGACTATGGACAACAATTAACAAATATGTGCATGATACGGACGCGATGCAGGATGAAACAGTAGTAATTTTTGATCGTATCACATCGGTATCAAAAAATAAGGCTGAACACTTTGAACAAATCGAAGGTTCAGCCTTTATTTTTTGCTTTGAACGGTGGCAAATAGCAATTAACGATATCTAGAATATCGCATAAATCCTTATTTTATGCGGGTTAAAAGACATATGGTCTCTATATTCGCCGTTTTTAGACATATATTGAATTATACACCTCGCCAGTCCCCATTATGCTTTGTTTATAATGGTTTTCAATGTTATTCAACAGTCAAATCCTTGTCTCGCTTACTTATGTCTTTCCTTGTCGGTGGCAAAATGGTGGCAATGCGGTGGCGAATCAAAAGAGTCCACCTGCCTAAGCGCATCGTATAACGTCAAAAGGCCCTGCGGAATCCCGCGGGGCCATCAAAAACCGCAGCGGAGGGCCTCGCCCGGCTTTTATCGGTATTCAGTTGATTACACTTCTGTAATAATCAAAAATCCCAAATTTGAAAATGATTCCTGCTGCCGACGCGGCAGCGATAATCGTGATCGCAATTATCATACCTACCTCCGTAGTAATTCGTTCACCCGGTGTTGTATCTGCGTCGCATCATACCCGGCTTTTTCCAGCCTATCTATGCGATCTCTGCCGGATCCCCACTTGCCAGCAATAACCTCACGGGCTATCGTATCAACGGACTTGCGTGTCTTGCACTGAGCATAGGCCGTTTCAAGGGCTTTAGCCGATTTCGGACCGTAAATGCCGTCAACTGCAATTCCAGACGCCTTTTGGAACGCACACAGCGCGACGAACGTTCCGGTGCCGAAGATCCCATCTGCACCAGCTGGACCGCAGGAATAGCCGCACGTAATCAGCATTTCCTGCATGTGCTTTACGTCTTCTCCTCTGTCCTTCCGCCTTAAAGTCCTTACAGAAGAACCGGAAGTGTTTTCTACACGTTTTCCGTCATACTTCTCCAGTCCACAAGCCCTGACACAATTCAGCAAATTCTGCACGTAGGAACTGGACGTTGCGTATCCGTCCGCCTTGATCGTATTCGCAAATTCCGCGGCGGTTTTGCATTCTTTCAGATTCCGGTACCTGCTGTTAACGCGCAGAAATTCATAGTACAGGGCTACGCCGGTATCCATGTTGGGGCATTTACAAAACCCGTCGATAATGGATGTCAGCTGTCCGACGCGATATTCCTCATTCGTGCGTGCCTGCACGACGGTAATTTTCGATGCTATGGCAGACCGTTTTACCCACGTGCCGTATTTGATCCCGAAATAATTGTTATTTCGCCGGCTCCATGCATTTCCGAATCCGGACTCGATGCATGCCTGCGCGATTGTAACGGATGTTACGCCGTATCCGTACTGCGCCGCGTATTTCCCGATGATCGGCGCAATTTCTGCGATAAATTTATTCTGCTGTTCCGTCATCCTTGATCTCCTTATAGTCTCCACGGGCGATATGCATTTCCTGTACTGCCGCTTCCACCAGTGCAGATAACTGCCCTTCATTGATAGTTATGCCCGCTTTTTCTAACAGCTCTGTCGCTAGATTTACGGCAAATTTCTTTCGCGTTTTGCCATCCTGCGCCCACAATAACTGTTGTGCGGCATACACCGCTTTCCTCACGGCGCCATCAATCTGTTTGTCCTTCATCCACTTCTGGGCCGCTGGGATCAAGACCGCTATCACCAAAATTGTCCCAATCCTCACCAGTAACTCCGCTATCTGAAATGTTGTTTCGTTCACTATTAATCCCCTTTCCGCGCTTTATCCATGCCGCGCATACTAACTCCACAACTCCGGGTGATAAAATGCAGCCTTCCAGTACGGATGGTTCCTCACCCTTCACAATCCACGCAACGAAAAAGGCAATGCTCCATCCGAAGATGTAAGCCATTGCCGCTACAACGTACCTGTCTAGGTTCTTCAGTTTTCTATTCATTATTTTGCCGGGTCAAACCATTCCGGCTGACCGACATTATTATTTGTCAGCCAGTTGTTAAACATATTTGTCATATACCAGTCGCCGCTGAGGTCAACGAAATAGTGATGCGCCACTTCCAGTATTTCCGATACATTTTGTGGGTAATCGGAAAACAATACTAGCAGCTGCAACCGCACATTGTCCTTTTCCTCCTTCGCCGCTTTGTGCTCCAATTTCACCATACGATCGCTGATATCCGCATTGATGGCCCTTCCGAGCTTCCGCGCCATGTTAGATAACGGTTTCGCTTTTGCTGGAGATATCTCGATCAGGATCAGTATCGCAATGGCGATAAACAGTAAGCGGAACAGCGCATCCGCAAATCCGGGCGCATTGATCAGTCCCTGAAACGCCTCGTCCAAAAAATCCCATGCTGTCATTCAGTCCCATACCTTTGTCTATAAAGAGGCCCCGGGCAAGATCGTCTCACTCGGGGCCATCAGAATCATTCGCGCCGCGGCACGGATGTTTCTATCCACTGTTACGTTGTAACCTTTTTCCATCCTGCCGGATACGCGTCAGGGGCATATACATTCGCGTTGATCAGCGATTCGTATACGCTTCCCTTGTACGTAACCCTTGCACCCTTGGCATACGCGTCGGTTGCTCCTGTCGGCTTAACAAACTCAGGTACGGTTTCACTGTTTCCTGTGCTTTCTCCGCCTTCGGATTCGGCTGTATCCTGCGTCCACGGCGCTCCGGTAGCTCCGGGTTCCCAGACGTTGTTATCCGCTGTGGATGTCCATGTCTTGCCGCCATGGATAACCTTGGAACCCTTGGCGTAGCCGTTTGTAGAATCAGGCTGTACCCAGTTCGTAGGCGTTCCGTTGATGGAATCCAGTACCGTGGCAAACAAACTTGGCGCGGCCTCCGGTGTCCATGTCTCCTGCGGCGTGTGATCCTGCAAAACCTTGTACAGCGTACCGTTATAGGTCAGCCTGTCGCCTTTTTTGTACGATCCTGCATCTGCTTTCCACCTGGGGAACATCTCCAGTGCCTTGATCGAATCATCGTCGCTCAGCGCCGTTGCCGCTTTCTCGATGTACGGTCTCAGCGACTTTGCCCTGTCCAGCATACTTGTGCCCATAATCATTCCTCCTCACCCATCAGATACTTGGCGGCCTTGTAACCGTCTTCGTAGGATGCCGCCTGCTGCTGCGCCGCAGACTTTTCCTGTTCTGCGCGTGCTACGATTTCCGCGACCTGTGCTTCCGTGTATGATCCCCCCTGCAATCCCGTGCCAGTAAAACTTAGCCACGCTGTCATAAGGACTTCTGACCAAGTGTGAGACTGCAGCGTATACCCGCGGTAAATTGCATATTCCTGATCATCCACGTAGAACTTAAGGATGGCCGTGTTTTCCGGCTTCATTGCGGATATGATAGCCTCGTACTGTTCCTTGTTGCACTTGATGCCTATACGCCCAAGGGCAGGTTGCGGATTGATCTGATACCGCGATCCATTTTTCAATTGTAGATAATCTTGATTCATATTTTTTCTTTTCAATAGATGAGCGCCCCTTTCAGGGCGCTTGGTTCGCTAAATAAAGGTTATGCGAATGGTAAAAATAGCGTTTCGTTTGATTTCCAACGGCTTTGGTACGATACAACTTATTATAATTCTACGGGATACACACTATCGAGAGATTATGATATAGCCTTTGCCGTCGCTAATTGCGGTGGTGGCAAACAGGTGTCCTACAGAGGGCAGGGAACAGTTTATACTTCTGTAGTTCCTAATGAAGGCGGCGGAGGAGGGAATACAATAGTGGTTGTTGTTGGCGCCAAGGCTGGCGGCAATTTCTACGCTAACACATCGTGGTACAACTGTTCTGTATATGGCGGCTATGTGAGCAAATAACGCATTTCAGTTGATTATAAATATCTGCCATTGGCCGTTATGATGGTACATTCCACCGCTAAAATTTACTGTTCCAGACCAGTTGTCCACCCTTGCAATAAGCACATTACAGTTGGAATAGTTTTCACCGCCATTTACTTTTGGCGCGGTGTACTCATAGTGGCCAATTTCCTGTAATGATCCACCGCTTGTTGTGTAGGAAATACTGGCACGAGTATTGTTTTCGGTGCTGGCGGATGCAGCCACAATGATAAGATGACCAGTCAACTTGGTAAGATTTACGTAATTATTGGCTGCATCATAGGTATTTACGCCATATGTTACCCGTGAAGAAGACTTTTTATTCGCATAACCTTTATTATACGAATTGTTGGCCAATGTCGGGATCGCAGCCTGCACATCGCTCTGGGATTTGGATGCAGGTGTTGTCCCCTGAGCGGTAATGGCATTGTAAATGCCGTCAACACCAGCCTGAAAAGACGCCTTCATGTTGTCCGTCTTCGTCACAAGTGCATCAATCTCATCCCCGTGTGCTTTGACAATCCGCGCGTCGGCTGCATACCCTTCCGCCGTAGTGATATCATTGTTCACCAGCGTGGCGAATGCGGCTGATTTCAGATCGGAAAACCATTTCATGATCTTTCCGAAACCGGCCGCCAGTGTATCGCCGGAGTCAAAATTGGATCTTTCCGATGCCTGCGTCGCAAACACCTTTCCTCTGGACAGATCGCCGGACGCGTCTGCAGCTTCTTTCAGTGCTTTGTCAATGTCGTCGAAATTCACATTGAAATCTTCAAGATTGACCGGATCTGTTCCTTCAGGCTTTCTCAATTTGTAGAATGTCGTTGTCTTCAAGCTTTTGCCTCCTCAACATTTCTGATACTGTTCCATGTGTATTTTTTAATGCTTTTGCATGTGAAGCCTGCTTTTTCCAAGCCGCCCCATGATACGAACGGAAGCTGCTGATTCACGCGAAGCGCATCCCATGTGAAGGAACGAAGCTCTTCCCATGCCTTTCCTTCAAGCTCGTTCCAAATGACGTACCTGTACTTGTACTGGCATCGCAGGTGCGCCGGCTTTATCCTCTCGACAGCGTCCTTGAGTATCCGGATATTATTCGGAACCCCGTATTTCCCAATAAAATAGACAGTGAACGCATACTGCTCACTGTCTTCCATAATGATTGCTTCCGTTCCCGTTACGGACACTGCCAATGTCCGGATCCGTTCCGGCGTACAGCCGGATGCGGCTATCAGCCGTGATTTGATCTGCTGTCTCCTGCTGTCGGGGCTCATCTGCTCATTGACTGTGATACCGAGGACCTTTTCCCACCTGGAAAGCCCCCATGTGGCCGATCCCACAAAAGACTGGGAAAAATAATCGTCCAGGCTGTGCCAGATGTTTCCTATTTCATACCCCTGCGCCTTAAGCACGCCATCCATTTCCCTGTATCTTGAGATAAATTCCGGAAGGTATTTTTCAAGATCGCGGTAGTATTGATTCTTTCGGGGCTTTTCTTCGGAAGAAGGACTGACCGATCCGCTTCCATAGATCAGGTCTCCATACTGTCCTTGTGCATATTCTGCCATTCCGTGCCCTCCTACGACGTTACGAGAAGCGTTGCGGTGCTGGAAATTTCTGTATTCCCTGATGCGTCCGACACAATGCAGCGGTATCGCCTTCCGTTCTGGTTTGTTGTCACCGCCGAAACGTGGCATAGACTCTGCGTTCCTCCGGACACATCACTCCATATAGAGGACCCGGATTCCTCGTACTGCCAGCGGTATGTGACGTCCCCGCCGCTGGAGCTTGCCGTGATTGTAAACTCAGCATCACTTCCCGCGGTAACTGAAACATCTGTCGGCTGCGTCGTAATGCTGATTCCGGATGAGGATGTAATCCCCATCAGTCTGTTCCAGGTAAATCCGGATGATGAGCCTCGGATATCATCCGCTAGTGTGTTTACAAAAGTCTGCGTCTGTGCAATTGCGTCCTGCACCTTATTGATATCGTCTGCTTCCACCTGATCTCCGGACGACTCATAGGAGATGTAGATCACCGCTTCTTCTGTTTCAACGTGAATGGTCCTCTTCCACGGTGCATCCGGCGGCGCTGTAAGCGTAAAGGGAAGCCGCGTTCCGGTCATTGAAACGCCTGTGTAAACATTTATACTGTCCTCATTGACATTGTCATGCTCCAGTTCAGCTTCATAAATACCGTTAGCCGGCATGACATGTTTCTCCTCGGTCATATAGGATGACGTTGTTTTATTGTACTTTTTGGTAAATGCAGTCACAATCATGCCGTTTTGACCTCCAGCTGTATCGTCCCCGGTACCGCAATCTCATCCGCCTCGAGCGTTACATTTCCGGCCGTCCCATTGACCTTCAGCCCTTCGTAATCGTCAACGCTGTTAAGGTCTATCAGGAGGTTCCCGATCTGGGCGAAGGATATATATGACGCATTAAACGCCTGTGACTGCAGAAATGTGTCCAGTGCCGCAGCAAGTGCCGAGCTCGCCGCGTTGATCGAATATCCGGCGTGCAGCGTAACGGATGCCGTGACGCTGATCTTCTTTTCTTTGGCGGATATGACCGATACAGTGGCGCCGATCGGGCGTACCGTATCGATATAAGCGGCGGTCCGGTTTACCAGTTCTGCACCCGCTGCTTTTCTGTCTGTGTTCGCAATCACGACGCGGACCGTTCCGTTTCCATCCGCCAGTGGAAAAATCTTTGCTGCCCCTACTCCGTCAACCGACATCGCCCAATTGTAATAGTCGTTTGCGTTTCCGCTGGATGCAGGCGTTTTGAGGAAATCCAAGTAGCGCTTACGGAAATCTTCCGTGCTTTCCTCATCGGTCCCTGCTTCTGCCAGCTGAACCTGCGTAACACTTGTAAGGCCCCCGATATTGGCTACCGGCAGGATTCTTTCTGTCAGTATGTTGCCGGCTTCGCCCGCCGTTTCGCACGTCAGATTCCACAATCCGCTTCCGACACGTTTGGACACACGGAATGTTAAATCTCCGCAGCGGAAACGGTCAGCTGCCGCGAGCTGCAGATCTTCCGGCGTGATCTTGACCTGCCATACCGCGGGTGTCGCCGCATGCGGTGCAATCCCGCGTTCCGCTGCCTTCTCTATAAGGCTTTCGCGCGACGCCGTATCTGCAAAGAACTCATCCAGCATTTTGTCCATGACAAGATATGTCAGTGCCATCTCCAGAGATGCCGGTGCCAGAGCGTCATGAATAACGGATCCTTCTCGTTTATCCAGATCCGCAGGGACGTTATCCAGCATCCGCTGCAGGATTGCCTCGCTGCTGATGCTTGAGCTAGATATCATAATTTACTCCCTCCTCGATTTGGCCGAATACAGTGTGAGCAGTAAAGCTGACATAGACGCTTTTTTTGTCCTTTGGATAGGAAAAGCTGAAAGAATCCACGCGTTCAATTCTGTCGTCCCATTCCAGTGCCTCCGTTATCCTCCGCTCAAGTTCCACTTCCACATATGATGTAGGCTTTCCAAAAAGATCTTCGATCTCAATACCGTAATCCTGAGAGTAGATCGGGAAGGCATAACGCTGCGTATGGATGATTTTATATATCGCCTGTTCCAGCGCCTGCTCGTCGTCCGTTATGCCGCTTATTCTTTCAAGATCAACGTGCATCCTGTACGTCTTCGAAGGTGGCGTAGTGAACGGAACATCCTGCAGTACAATTTCTCCCTTTGCAGGAAGAAGGCCATCTATAGCTTCACTTACCGGCATTGCCTACCCTCCCGTTGATCACATATCTCTGCCCGCCCTGTTCCCGTGTGATGATAACGGCGTCGCCGGTCTGCAGGAAATCCTTTATCGTGACATCAAACAGTGCTTCGTCTTCGCCGCAGCCTTCAGGCAGTTGTATGTCAATTCCGTTTTTCCTTAAGAAATAATAGAACGCCCCGATGAGGCCTCCCTTCACCTTGATCTTCTTGACCGTCCTCTCTTGGTATACGGCCGGCGTGACTACCTGATCCGCGTCAAGCTCCCACTGCTCGTCTATCCTGACAGCGTTAACTTTTCCCGTTTCCGGATCTGCCTCTTCGATCGTTCCATAGTGGACATCCGCAGGATCATTCTCCCGCACGGCTTCCACCGCTGCTTCTTTGATTATTCTGATCAGGTCATTCGCGCTAAGCAATGAACTGCCCTCCCCGGACGGTCAGATCCATCCAGTGCTCTGATTCTTTGAATGTGTGCGTACAATTTTCAACCATCATAAGATTGGAAAGCTGTGTTCCGTCCCCAAGTTTCATATGGACGACCAGAAGACATCCGCCGCGGATATTGCAGTCTCCGAAAGCGCCTTTTATAGACAGGTTCCGCGTCTCGGAATTGTAAAGGTCAAGCAGTGCTTTTGCTTTTTTCTCTCCGTCCTCACCCTTTTTGATGGTGTCGGTATAAGTAAGCACGCCCCACTTATTTATATTCTCGCCGGACTGCGCCATATATACTTCTCTGCCGCCTGCGGAGCTGTCCTCATAGGTCAGTTTCACGCGGTTATAGGTCTGCTTGTCAATTGACCGCACATAGGTATAATCCTGCGCTGTCTCTTCATCAATCAGCAGATTGAACGCCATATGCGCGATATTTTTCAGTGTAAGATGGCCGAAATCGTCATAAAGGACATACATCTGCTTTGTTGTCCGGAGCGTTTCCTGCAGATTGTTTTTAATGATATCAAACAGCGTTTTATCCTTTTCAATCCGGGATACCGTATGTCCGGAATCTTCCAGCGTTCCGCAGTTCAGCCTGTAATCTTCCGCAATCCGGCGGATCAGCTGCGCCGTAGTAAGGCCCTTGTAATTGTAGAACCCTTTGTTTTTCAGGTATCGGAGCTGATCATAGGCGGTCACCTTGATTACCGGATCTGCCGTCCGCTGGACCTCAAAAACGAACCCGTAGAAAACCTTCTGATCCCCATACGCAAAATAGACCGGATCACCGGGCTCGAGCACAAGGTCTTCATCGCTGATGCAGGAAAAAGTAAGCACCCCCGGTGAACCCTGCCGCTCCGTTTTCCACGTGATATCCTCCGCGACGCTCGGATAATAACGCACATCTTCGTGAATGGTTATGAGTAATGGCTGCTGTATAAATTCTGGCATGTTATTTTACCGGCCTTAAGCTTCCCGGGTTCCTGAAAAGCAGATAATCCACTATTTTCGCGATCGAGTGGGCTGCCGATTCCTTCCGTGGAATGGACGCCGGAATAAATACCGAGTCCTTTTTCGGCGCGGATATCTCCGTCCCGATCAGGTGCTGTTTTGTCTCTTTCGGTGTATACTCCGGCACTACAGACACCTTCTGCACCCTCGTATCACGGTCATCAATCTTTTTTACCGCGGGGAATCCGTTATTTTTCGCGATTGTCTTTGCGCCCGATGAATTTCCGTAGTACTTTTTCGACAGTGCGACGGGGTTTCCGGCCTTCTTCTTGGGCACGGATGTGCCTGCTTTCGGGGCGTTATCCCGCTCGCGCTGCTTTACTCCTGCGGCGGAGCGGTTGCGAATAACAACCGTTTTTGTGCCATATTCCCTGTACTGTTTCAGATTTACCGTTACGCAGATATCCGTTCCGTACTCTTCCGCATCCTCTTTCTGCTCATAGTCTTCAACTGATACGCGGAGGCTCGTCCCATGCAGGGATATGCCGCTTTCCGCGTCTCGCGTGACCACAAGCTGGAATGGTTTCTTTTCGGATTTATAAGACTCCAGAAGGCTGAGATAGTACTGCGGCGGCATGGCACTTTCATTGACAAACGGGTACGCTTGGGAAGGAAGCAGCATGTCAAAGCTGATCTCCGAAAGCCCCGGCGATTTCAGCAGGTTGATCTCCCCCCGATCAATCAGTGTCACTGTTTTATTTTTATTCTCAATCTTGACGGACAGCTTCCCCGGCGTGACCGGAAGAAGCACGCCGCCAAGATAAAAACGGTATGCCATATCAGACTCCTTCTGCGACGGAAGCCATGGATGTGCGCAGCCTTGACGCAAGCCCATCCACAATGCCATCTAGGTCCGATGCCGAGCTGATCGAATTATGATTGACCATGTCAACCGATATCTCGACAGTCGTAAACCTATTAATCGCTTCTTTTTCCGCGACGTCGCACAGCCATTTCAGCGTTTCGTTCGTATCATCCAGCTTGTCCGCAGTGCGCCCGGTATTGCCGGCGGTCTTACCAGTATTCGCTGCCGTGCTTGCCGCATCATACCCGATATTACCGATTCCGGCAGCTCCTCCGGCAGTGATCTTTGACAGCTTCGTATCGCCCCACGACGCGCCTTTAAAAAATGACGACTTGTACCCCGCCCGCTTGAGTGTATAGTCCGCGGCGTTCAGTGTTTTTGCGGGTCTTCCGCCTGCTTCCGTAATTTTGGCGTTGATCTGGGACTGGATCTTTCCCTGAAATCCGGAGACTGCGCCCTGCAGGTTGGATCCGAACACAGAGTCGATCATTCCCGCCGCCGCGCTGACAATGCTGACGATAAAGTTGAACAAGGAAAGCATGATTGCCTCAATTGCCGCTACCGGATTGTTGAAGATTGTCCCAAATGCCGCCGCAAAGCTGGCAATCAGGTTGTAAAGGTTAACGCCAATGGTAATTACGCCGTTGACAAGGCCGGCGACCACGTTGTAAATAGCCGCAGCTGAAACAGCTACCACGCCTGCAACAGCGCCAGCAGACGATATTGACACCCCGGACAGCTCCAGAATGCTCTGCACCAGCTGACCGATCACTACGATCGCGAAAGCAACCGCTGCGCCTATCCAGAATATCGGGGATGCCAGCATCGCGCTGTTCGCAACTGCCTGCGCCGCGGCTGCAGCTCCAGATGCCACCGCATAGGTTAACATAGCGCCGGCGGCTGTGAAGATGAGCGGTGCAAGGCCCTGCCAGTTATCATGAACAAACGATGCGATGCGTCCTACGGCGTCCATCCCACGGCTTGTAACATCTGCCATCACGGAAATCGAATTGATTATGCCATTTATGGCCTGCTGCCCGCGGCTGCTGTTCAGTGCCTGATTCATTCTCTCCATTACAGGCGCAAATGACTGCATGGCGCTGTTTCTGACCTTATTAGCCGCCTGCTCAAACGTCATCGGCATCTGGTTGAACTTTTTATCAACCTCGTCTCCGGCCGAAAGAATAGTGTTTTTTACCACGTCCGTTGTGAGTTTGCCATCGTCTGCCAGCTTTTTCACTTCCCCGCGTGCAACGCCAAGATACTGCGCAATCTGTCCGGTAATCACGGGCATCTGCGATGCTACCGATCGGAAATCCTGCCCGCGCAGAACGCCAAGAGATAATGCCTGTGACAGCTGCAGTTCTGCGTTCGCGGCCTCCTGTGCGCTTGCCCCGCTGATGACCGCGGATTTTTGCAGGACATTAGCGAAACGGATCAGCTCATCCGAGCTTCCAAAGGCATCTCCCGCGTTCATTCCGACACGCTGGATCAGCTCCGTCATACTGGAAAGGGAACCTCTTGCGTCATTCGCAGCGGCGACGATTTTGTTGCGAAACGTGTCAATATTGGCGGCTGATCCGTTCATCTGCTTGTCAAGCATATCAATTCTTGCCGTCATGCCGGTCCACTGGTCAGACAGGCCAATTGCTTTTTTTAGCCCTTGAATTGACAGATATGACGCCGCAAGCGCGCCCAGCTTTTGAACGAGTCCGTCGACAGATAACGCCGCCGCGTCTGCACCGCTCCGGATTCCGTTCCCGATGTCAGATGTGCTGACCGACTGCGCGGACGTTTTCGTAGCATTTAGTTTCGTCATCAGGGCATCCGCGCGCTGAACCGCCGCATCCAGCCCTTCACTCGACCTTGTGACTCTGGTAAGACTTGCGTCTATCCGGCCGAGTGTCGCCGTCATCTGGTCATTCAGTTTTAATGTGGTCCCGATCTGCGCCATTATTTAGCCTTCTTTTCTGCCTCTTTTTCGTCTTTTACCCATTTACGGATATACGCAATGACCATTGCTTTCTCGTTCGATTCCAGATCATCAAACTGATTGGGGAGAATATGCAACCTGCGGAAACAGAAGTACCCATACATTGCCATGGGGTCCGCATCCGGACCCTCGATCAGTTTTTTGCTTCTTCCGCCTTATCCTCCAGACTCATATCAAAACCGCAAAGGTCATTGACAAACGCAAGAAGATCACTGTACTCCCCCGGATTGTCTACCATGCTGTACAGCAGTTCCTCGGGAGTGCTGACACCGTAAGAGTCCTGCAGCTTTGTGTTCAGAAGGTCCGGATACACCGTGCATGCTGCGATCATCTTGTTGTTCAGAAGGTCAATATCTGTCTCTTGGCGATACTGCCCGCGTTTTCCGGGAATCTGCTTCATCTTTGTGCAGCTTTCCTTTATTTTGTTGAATTTCTCCGTTGTGATCGCACGGAAACGCCATTTCACCGGGTCCCCGTTCTCATCTACAAATGCCTTGGACACAGCATATTCTTCTTCTACTTGTTCCTTCTTGTGCTCCTTCAGAAATGCGCTGAAATCAGTTGCCATATATCCCCTTTCTTTCCCCGTAAAATCGGGGCGGAAGGACGCGGGGGAACGCCCTTGTCAGTCATATGCCTTATCCGCCCCATGCTAATCACATACCTGCCAGATCCGAGAATTCCTCGGGAAGCTCGGCGTCATCGAACGTGAAATCAAAATCCTCGTCCAGATCTTCTGCGTCTGCATCCACCTTAGCGATAATCGCGGAGTTGATGTTACAGTGTTTGAGGATCGTCGTCTGTCTCCCTACATCCGATGTGGGGTCTTCATTAACGATCTGCATATCAAAATAGAAGTCCTTTCCGGTCTTCATATACTCGAAAAGATAATGGCGGAAATGACTTGTGATGTAGTGAAGAGTCGCGGTACCCGTTCCCTTCCATCCGGTTGATTTATTGCCTTTGCCGGTCTTGCCGAGAATCGGTACTTCCTTCTTGGTTTTCTCCATCTTGGCTTCTACCTTGACGAATTCCATACCTAGATAGCGCCGGTCGCCCAGTGTATAAAAGACACGGCCGAGGGAACCGGAAATTGTGTCTTTCGAGTCCATAACCTGATAATTATCCATGTTCACCTCCTGTTATTTCACCACGACAACCATGTAAAGCTTGGCCATTGTGCCCGTCACCTCGACCGCATCCGACACAACAACGTCGTTCTTTCCCTTTCCCTGCGTTACTGTTACGTCAGAAGAAGAAAAGTTCTGGATCGCCCGTTTTTTCATCATTTCATTGTGGTGCGTCACGATGTCGTTCCAGAACGCGATCCGGCCGTCGTCGTCATTCTGAATCTTTCCGAGATATTTCTCGGTGAACATAATCGCAATGTCGTTCGCGATCTGATCGATCACGCGGATGGTCTTGTTGTCCTTGAACGCCTCACTCTTTGTAGCATTCGTCGATACCAGAGAGTTGATATCCTCAAGCACACGGAGATTTCCGTTCACATTGTGGAAAACAAAACGCCCGCCGGTGATATCTGCCCGCAGATCAACCTGCGAGTTTTCAACAGAAATGTCCAGATCGCCATCATACAAAGCATTCAGAACAGATGTACCGATGTCGCACCCCGCTTCCGCGCCAGCCACCCAGTATACCGCGGAAGACTCATCCTGCCCTGCTGTCGTGACCGCATTGGCCACATTAATGATGCCCTCATAGTCCCCGTCATACTTGTAGAGTACCAGCTGAAATTTCTTCCCGAGAGTCTCACGCATGCGCTTGACGAAGGAAGCATATACTTTTTTCGTGTCCGCGTCGGTCGTGGCAGCTGCCATGATGTTGTAGCTGTATGATTCTGCAGCTGCCAGATATGCCTGCACGGAATCACCTGTTGCAGATCCGTTTGTGCCGCCGGTCAGTGCGTTAGATGTTACCGCCTCAAGTTTCGCGCTCTTGTTAAACACAAGAAAACTATTGTCTTCGAGCTCTGCAGCGGTCTTTACGGTCTGCGTATCCACCTTTTCCCCGCCAAGGCTGGAAACCACATCGAACGTGCCGTCCGCATTGCCGGTGATATCAATCGTAAGGTCATTGCCTCTTGTACCCGCATAACGCGCAGTAGCGTATGCATTGGCCGCCTTAACGCCGCCCGCATTCAGGCGGTACGCAAGGAGCTTCTTTGCATGCCTGAACAGGTCGTTCAGCCCCGCCAGCTTCGCATCCTCTGCGCGATATCCGAAGCACTTCCTCGCATCTTCAAGGAAGTCTTCCTGTTCTACTTCAAACATGCCTTCCGGGCCCCAGTCGAGCACCAGCGGCATCGTTACAACTCCACGGCCGGATAGCGCGGAAGATGCCTGGTTGGACGCCACAAAGTTGATGTACGCGCCCGGAAGGATCTTGTTCTGTTCGGTAAATGTTCCACCGCCTAACATGTCAGCCCACCTTTCTTGTCTTGTACTCTGCTATGATTTTTTCCGCTTCCGCCGCAGAGTACTGCTTGTTGTCATCCAGAAGCGCGTTCAGAATATCCTGACTGTTGCGGAACTGTTCCGCCTTCAGGATGATATCTTTTGAATATTTCGTACTTTTCATCTCTTTTACCCGCGAAATACCGTCTCTTCGTGCAGCATAACGTCCATTTCTTTTGAGATCCGCTCATGCACAAGAACGTTGAAGGTAAACACAAGTGTGTTATCGGAAATGACCGACGACCGGTCCCGTGTCCGAACCTTGCCGCTATCCGTGTCTACAAACTCCATCAGGTACATAAGACGGTCGGACACATCGTCCATCTCTTTCTTGCCGTCTTTTGGGAAATACACGATGCTCATGTCAGCGCTGTGCCTGTACCTGTCTCCCGGAAGCCGGGCGCCGCGGTTTGCGTCGCAAAGGACGAGGAAACATGGCGCCCGCAGATCCTGCTCAATATGCTCTGTATATATCGGGAATCCAAAGGCTTCATGAAGACTTCCTGCAATCCCGTCAATCAGTTTTTCCACCGTCATCCGAAATACTCCTTGAAAAACGTCTCGATCCTGCGTGACAGGATCGCCGGAGCAGACTCAAGCACTTCTCTCTCCGATATCTTCAGGAAATGCTTTCCTTTGACCCACCTTTTTTTTAGACGCTTCCCTATTGCGGGGACGTATCTTCCCGGTTCCTGCCTGTGGCCGTACTCGACGTAAGAAGCGTAATACACCGGATTTATGATCTCTATGAGATATACCTTTCCCTTGTGTTCAATGTTCAACGAATGGGCATACATTGCAATAGCGTTGTAGTCTCCGTCTTCGACTTCTTTACCGCCGGTCCATCCGCGCCGGAGTGTCCCGCCAACTTTTCCCGAAGACGGTGGATACTGGCCAACTGGCGTTCTCGGTATCACTTTCGAAAGCAGTCTCGCGGCAAGCGCATTCGCACATTCCCTGAACAGGCGGTCTTTGTCGGATTCGTCAAGCCTCCGGATCTTTTTCTGCCATCTTTTCAGTTCGTCAAATTCAAATCCGCTTCTGGCCATTTCCCCTCACGCATAAGTCTTTTCCGGTTCCAATGCGATTTCCTGGTGCGTAGAATACTGTGCAGGAAGTCCCGAACACTTCCACTTGCTTTCCCTTCCGTCTCTTATCACCACGATCCTGCTTCCCGCCGGAACGCTGATTTCCGGCGCAATGAACAGTTTTGCCTCCTGCACGATCTTCGCAGCGTTCCCGCTATTATTCGTGCTTTGCACAGAAGAAAACGACAGCCGGCAGGGATAATCGCTGCAGACTGTCGCATCTTCATGGCTGCTTCTGTGCGTTACCGGGTCTTCGGAAGTCTCCGCCTTCGTAATCGTGCATCTGTCGCTGTAGAGCATCTCGATCTGCTTCCTGGCTGTCAAAAACATAGTTTTCTGTATCGTAGCAGCTCCCTTTCTCCCGCACTCTGCAGGGATGCAATCAGCGATGGTACACTGGCTGCGCCGGAATAACTGATCTGCGTGTCACCGACTTTTACGGTCTGCACCGGGGCTTCCGCCTTCAGCGTGCCGTTTATATACAGCACGTTCAGGTATTCACCGGCAGCCCGCCCGGCGAGCGCGTATTTCAGGCCCGCAGGGACATATGGCTGATGGATCGTGTTCTTGATGCCTTCCGCCGCGATTTCCAGCTCCGTGCCCAGAAGATCCATGTCAACGCTATCCACGCAGAATGGACGTATTTTCCCGCATGCTATGCTCTTTATTTCTTCCATATCTACGGGCTTCCACTCCTCACCGGTCATTCTCGGCCTCCTTTTATCCGAGCTTGTGCTTAAACGCAACAATGCGGATCTGCTTGGTCTCGTAAACCCTCTTCCAGTTCGCAGCCTTTGCGAATTCCGCCCTTGTCGGGCCGAATGCAGCATTTGCAACGCTTGAACCGGTCCACGCGACGCCGATCGGGTGCAGAATCGACGTACGCCTATTAATCAGGTAGTCAACGCCGGATCCTTTCTTCTTGTCTCTGTCGATTTCCGTAGGAACGAAACCGACCGGAGATCCGTTACCATACGCGACCGCGCCGTCACCAAACAGGTAAGTCGTGTAAACGCCAGCAGAAACGGGACATCCGTCATCAACAATGACTCTCTTACCCTGATACAGACCGAAGGCAACATCGCTGGAGGGCTGGACCGTCTGAATAAGATTCTGTTTTTTGAGGTATGCTTCTGTCGCGGAGTGCATAACGACAGCCGTAAGATCTGTTTTTGCGTCGCCCAGCTTCTCCTCCGCATCGATGAACGCATTCGCGGTCCAGTTCGCCGCTGCCCCTTCCAGCGTGGAAATGTCGAGAATATTGTCCTTCATGGTGGCCGCGCCAAATACACCTGCAAGGATCTGGATCAGCTCATGCTGCATGTCTCTTGCCCAGAAAGATGCTACGCGCTCGCCGACAGCCTTCATCGGGTCAAGACCGGAGAGCGCCGCGTCAAGATCGGACGCATACCACATCTTTGCTCTGCGGAAGATTGCCGCAACATCATTCTGGGAGCCCAGCTTTGCCGGTGTAAGATCCTGCCCTTCAACAACGGCTTCGGAATCTCCGTTCAGGTCCTCGAAGAACGGCATATTTACTGTCGGCGCCGTCTGGGATGCCAGCGCGTCATACTTCGCGTTGCTTGCTATGATTCCGCTCTGGAAGAAAGCGGATTTTTCCTTTGTCCGGTTAATGACATACGGGTTAAACAGTTCGGGTACAATTACCTGAGATAAAGTATCTGCCATTCGTTATTTCTCCTTCTTAAATCGTCACACCCGCGGCTGCTGCAAGTGTTTTTGCCTGCGCAGGGTTTTCTCTGAACAGCCTTCCCTGCTCTGTGAGGTTAAACGTGTCCTTTGCAAACGGATTGGTTTTTCCACCGCCGCCTCCCGCATTCGGATCGTAGCCCGGCGTCTGCTTGAACAGATGTGCCATAGCCTTATCTTCCTTGTACGGTTTTAGTGCTTCCGTCAGGCCTGTCGGCTTTCCGGAATCGTCAAACGTGAATTTCTCGATGCCGCCGGCCTTATAAATCAGGTAATCCGGATCCAGGACTCCTTCTTTTGCCAGCTGTTCCTTCAGGGCGTACGTTTTAGCTGTGTTCGCCGCGCTTGTCTGCAGCTGCTTAACCTGCTCTTTGTACTCCCCAATCTGCTTCTGCAGCTCCGCGTTGTCACCGTTTGCCTTCTTGAGATCTTCAATGGTCTTGTTGGCAGCCTTTAATTCTCCAACTTTGCTGTTGAATTCGTCTTTCGGCACGGCATGCTTGGGAAACTCTGCCTGTATGCTCTGCACGAGGGCATCCACATCCAGTTTCCCGTCCGTAATTTTCGCTGCTTCCAGCAATGCTTTTAACCAATCCATCTGTTATCCTCCAATAGATTTTTATTCGCGCTCTCCGCGTGTTGTGGATTCACCGGTTATTCTCCCGGCAGAGTATCGCCATTCGGCAATGCAGAAGCAGGCCTCGAACCTGCTGTATACCCTGCGTTTTCTGCAATAAAAAAGCACCGGATGCTGTCCGATGCTTTAAATGTTTGTATCTAAAAAGAATGATGAATGCTATGGCAAATATAATCAACGCGATGATTGCCCTTTCTGTAGGACCCCCCGCGACAATTGCCCCAAAAGATTTACCAACGAATTTAATCTTCATTGTGATTAATATTGAATAAAATTAAATTCAGACGGATATTTCGTATCAGCCGAGTGGTTTCGTGTCATTACCATCATTGCGATCCTTGCTTTGCTGAGTCCCGGAATATAACCATTGCTTTCGTGATAGTATTTTTTATCCGTATCCGAAAGCTCGAAGCTAATTATATTCTGTTTGGCCGCGTCAAAAACAAAATGCCCTTTTTCTTTTTCATACCCCCAATGATAATCAGCGCTAATCAAGTCATTTTTTTGTTTTATGTTTTCTAAGGTCATCATAATAGAGCATCGACTCCTTACTGTAATTATATCTTGATTCTGCTGTTCTATGCGCCTGTAACTGGCTCCATTCTGGATGTTCTTTTAGGAGCCTCATTTCATAAAGCTCATGGTTCAACAGCGTCAAGTCATGTGGGAGAATTTCCTTGCCTTCCGCAAGACGTTGCCAGCTCTGCCCGATGGCGGCGTCTGGTATAAACTGTTCTTGTCTCCTTGTAACTGGATTATACCATGTACCACTAAAAAACAAATAATCCTTGATTGATTTTATATCCTGCTCAGACTTTCCTGTCCGATCAGCTATCTTTCTACAATCTGTTGATTTCTTTCTGATTTCGGCGTAATAACTAGCCGCCCATTTCTGAGCGTCCGCACTATCCGGGTCTAAAATTCTTGCTCCAGATGGCGCAATTGCCCCGCGCACATTCGCTGTGCTGACATACTGTTCTTTCCACTCATTGTACGTCATGTTGGGGACGTATTCGCTCTTTCCGGTTTCCGGATTCCGCGCCATGCGGGTAGAAACAGGATCGTCCTCGAAGTAGGGCGCCGTGCAGCACCGGCACATCGGGTGGAACGGGGGAGCGGTTACCCCGATCTCGAACTTGTTCATCGGGAAATGCAGACTATCCATATCTCCGCATTCTCCGCATGTCTTCCCATCCAGAGTAGCGATAATCACATATTCTTTTACGCCAAGGGCGGCAAAACAATCCTGCTGCGCCTTGTTCCCTATTGCCGCACTCTCGGTCATAACGAGCCTGCCCGCGCGGTATTTTGCCTTTTTGACACCGGCATCTACATACTGCGTCATGGCGCTGATCGCCTGATCCGGCGCTGCGCCTGTAAGAATTTGCCGCGTAAGCTGCTTATGCAGCTCTTCTTTCATGTCGTCCATTGCGGACCAGATACGGCTGCTGAAATTCACATTGTCATTTGACCAGGGGTTTGAAACTATCTGCCGGACTGCACTTTCACTTAATCCTGCAAGCATTGCGCCATTTCCGGTTCCGATCTCAATGTCATACGCGGCCCCGTAATACCGGTCCTGGTAAACCTGTGTCAGCAGGTCCCCGGTCACTGTTTCCTGTACTCCGTAAGCATCACACATGATCGCTTCAATTTCAAGCTCCATGGCTTCCAGCCGGGAAATGTGTGCCCTCGCGGACGCGTTCTCCAGCTCTTTCATCCATTTGTGCGAATAGGCGTTTTCCTCGCCTTTCCTGATATAGGTTTCAAGATCCCATTGAAACTCTTTCAACTCAGCGCCTTTCAGCCATTTCCTCGCTTCCTGTACGCTGATGCCGTTGTTTTTTGCGATCCTGCCAATCCATTTGTCGATTTCTTTGTTCAGCAGAATACCGGCGTCCTCCAGCGCGGATGCAGCTGTTTTATAGGCCTTCGCTGCGCTGCTATGAGTAGCCGCCTCCAGCGCCATCATTCTTTTCTGCCAGTATTCCCCGTTTCTCAAGCCTCATCCCCTCCGGCACCAGGCCCCCGCGTGTGCTTGTGGCTATCTCCGAGAAAGCCGTATTCAGACTTTTTTTCCGTGTCTTCCGCTTCCTCCTTGTCCAGCTGTTTGATTTCTGCATCTACGTCCTCGACGAAGGGATGATTCCGGAGTATCGTCTTCCGGCTGACAATTCCTACGCTGCTCTGACAGATCTGCGCCTGCTCCACATCGTTCCTAATGCTCGTACGCGTCCATGTCTGAATAATCTTGCCGCACTTCATGCCATAAAACCGGCAGATTGCGCGGACGAGTGCGTTAAAGCCGGACTGGAATTCCGTTTCCATCAGCCCGGTTTTCATCTCCAAGAGGGCATACATGAATTTGAGAGCGACACCTGACTGATTGCCGAAGTTCTCCGGCCGCGGGTCAAACCCGAAACCCTGTTCGAAAATCGCCTTCCGCGTCGCTTCGAGGACGCTGTTTCTTGCATCGATCGGAATCTCAATAGACAGGGTCTGCACTCCGCCCGGATGATCGTCATCTGTATCAATCTTAATTGCCTTGTATTTTTTCAGGTCGCTTAGGAACTCCTTCAGATCCTGCCCTCCGTAGCCGGAAAGCACGAATATGAGCTCCTGCACGTCGTCGAGGTCATTGATAAAGCCGCTGAAGACTTTGTCATAAACGTCAATCAGCGGCTTGATATTCTCGAGATCACTCTCGTGTATGTTGTTGTTCCAGAACGGGATGAAGGGCACGGCCCCCAGTCCGTGTTCATACGTATTTACAAGTTCCCCGGTGTCCGGGCTCTCGAACATAAAGTACGGCATAATCAGATCAATGGGGTCCGAAGCCCTCCGTTGGTATGTCTCGCAGGTTCTGTCATTCCAGAATTCATAGCGGATAAATCCTTCTCCGGTGCTTTCGTCAATCGTCTGATACTCTCGCAGTGCGCCGATCATCCGGTTTTTAAGGCTTCCGTCAAATACGGGTATCACGTCCGTACTGGGGCAGACAGACCACTCAAACGCCCCGTCTTCTCCGCGCCAGTAGTGCACCCATGCAATGCCGCTGTTGGAAGCGTTCACGCACAGCGTCGTGCAGTTTTTCCGGTAATCGTCCCCCAGAACATCTTCCACTTTGGCGTTCGTTTCCTTGCTGCCGGTATCAAACAACGGCGGAGATGTAAACGCGTAGGCAGTTTTCTGGTTGACAAGCAGGCCGTGAAAGTTTCGTGGGATCCGGTTGTCCGCGTTCCTGATCGGGTTCCCTTCCGCGTCCTTGTCTTTATCCTTATTCTCGGCGGCAAGGATATCGGTCTTGTTCCGGTAGTAGCGTTCCCCCGTCAGAGCCTTCTGAACGAAGCTCATGTGCCCCGGCTCGTATTTGGTTATCAGCTTTTTTACAATCTCAATATCCATGTAAAACCTACTTCAGTATGCTCATGCCGCCGTTTGGTCTGCGGATGATTGTCATGCAGTGATAACGCAGTGCGTCGAGCGCGTGGTCGAACTGCTTTACCGGCTTGTCCTCGCCCCTGTCCGCTGCCTTCTCGTCCCATACGTAGGAGGCGAACTCCCGGATCAGGTTGACGCAGGTATCGCTGATCCTGATCTTGTTATCCGACAGGAGGGATGAAACATACCGGATCCCGTCCAGCACGTCATTCTTCGCTTTTTTTACGGCGTATCTGCGATTTTTCAGTTCAGCGATGAAGGAAGCAGCAGCAGGGTCAACGACGACTTTGGCCGGATTTATTCCGCCAAGCCAGTGCGCTAAATCGTCCGCATATTCGCTATCAGTCTTCTGCTGGCTCTCGTCACGTCCGGAATAGTAATACTCCCGCAGGCAGTACCAAATTCCATCCGTTCCTTTGGCCCACAGAAGATACACTGTCGCGTTCTGCGTGCCGTAGTCACACGACACGTAATACTGTGGGATCTCTGGCAGCGGCGCGCCGCCATGAAATACATGGGCTTCCGGATCAAACATGTCGTAGATCACGCCTTCCGCCATTACCCACATGCCCAGGATGTAGCGTTTAAAAAAGACCCCGGAGTACTGGCTCCGGAATCTTGATTTAATCTTTTCTGACAGGGACAGGTTGTCGTCCATCGTAAAATGGAGATAAACCAGTTCCTTTTGTTTCCTTTTGTCGATCCAGTTCTGTTTAAACCAGTGATAAGGCCCCGCCGGATTACAGTTGAACCACCATTTGGATCCGTCTACGGAGCATCGTGCCGTTGCCTGATTGACAAAGGACTCCGGCATCAAAGCGACTTCGTCAAAAAAAGCTCCCGCAGCCGTAAGGCCCTGAATAAGGTCCTGCGATGCCTCGTCTTTCCCGCCGAAAATATAAAAATAGTTTGTTGCCTTTCCACGGCTCACGATCATCAGGTTATCTGTTCTGCGGTAGTTTACCGTGTATCCCCTGCTCCCGAGCATCGGCAGCAGCGTATCCAGCACGTTCCTGCGGAAGGATCCTACTGTTTTGCCGGCCATGATAAGATCATGGCCGTCAAAGGTGGTCATTGCCCATATAACAAAGGACAGAGACATGCTGAGTGTCTTTCCGGACCGGATTGCGCCGTCCGCGATAATCCCGTTCCGGTCACTGTACCTGCTTTCAGGCATCCACCAGTTCAATACATGCAGCTGCTTCGGGCTGAACGGTTTAAATCGAAATACCCTATTTCTCTTCATCCTCGCTCCAGTCCGAGTTATCTATTTTAGCGGAAAGAGCATCTATGAAGCCATCGTCTTCCGGATCGTCCGCCTTGGCTGCCGCGTGATCTTCCATCTCCATCCGCAGTCGTTTGGCGTCCCTTTTATCCGCCCGTTCCGCCCGCTTCTCTTCTCCGGTCTCTCCAATCAGCTCCATGAGAAGCCTTGCATACCGCGGATCCCCGCGAAGAGCTCCAGCTACTATGGAGGCAACTACCGCATCCCAGTTGCTACTATCTGCTTCATCCATCCCGACGCTCCGCATCATCTTCTTAACCTTCGGGTTGACCACAGAACACTCCAGAGCTTCCTGAAGACGCTCCTTCATGGCCTTCTTGCGGCGGCGGGTCTTACCGGATGCGATACCGCCTTTTGTAGCAATTTCTCTTTGTTCGCTCTTTGTTCGCTCGCTCTGTGGCTTTAAGTTTTCCTCATTTGCCATTCACCTCACCAACTTATACCGGCTCTCCATCTTCTCTCAATAGAAAGACGAGCCCTGATGCCGGCAGCGTTATGCTCCGGCCTGGCTCGTCGTTGATGTTGATTACGCTGTTATCGTCTCAGCGTCTCAGGAGGTTTTTCTGATAGACTCTATCATAACAATATACGCGCATAGAAACTGACATTCACTGACATTTTAATAATTCATCTATCGCAGCGTTCTTAATCCGGTAAATCTGCCGCACATCATATCCCATTTCCAGCGCCACCTGTTCCCACGATAAAAGCCTGCTGTCTAGGTAATACAGTTCGAGCGCATTACGCTGTACGGTATCATTCAGCTTGCCGATCATATCAATCCCCTTTCGATGTTTTCTTGAAAGTGTGAGTATTTTTCGGCTAATCGCAGAATCATACTGCTCTATCTCTGCCATTGTATCCGCCATCACATCCTGCGGAGCGCTGATTTGAACATCTACCTCTTTGATTTTCACGGCCTTCGGCAGCAGTGTGCTGTAAATATATTCACGCTTATTGATCAGCGAATTAAGCTCTGCCTGTTCTTTCCGACAATCAATCAGAAGCTGTCTGATCTGCATTATCTGTACTCCCTTCCGGTTGCCCTGTCCCGCAGTGTGATCCGGCCTACGATGTCAAACCCTGCGATCGATGCAATGGACCGCATCATGTTGATGATCTGCATTACATGCTCCGGTGGTTTGTCCGCATGCCGTACCGCGATATCTGCGGTCGGGTCATTATAACCTTCGCAGTTCATAGGCATTCTCCCTCTTGTTTTTCTATCCCCTATTGCTTAGACTAATTTTTGACTAATTTTTTGACTAATAATCAACTACGTTTAACTTTCAGCTGATTATTAGTCTTAATCCTGTCAGCGTTTAAAAATGATAATTGCCATCGCCACCGCTGACGCGACGGTCAGTCCGCCGATGATGGCTAGGGCTGTTTTGATTGCCTCAATCATCCTTGCCCTCCCAGTACGGATCAATATCTGCCCACGCATTGATTGTTCTCTGTTCCGCCTCGTAAGGGATAATTCCGTCTATCAGCCACTTCCTTTCTGCTTTCCAGTATTCCCCGACCGCAAGGTAGTGATTATATCCCATCGTTTTAGGCTTTCCGGAAAACGTGACCAGCACTTTCCTGCCAGGTTCCGGTAGTTTCTCCTGCGGCGTGTGCCATGTGATGATCTGCTGGCGCACACTGGCTGGATGTTTCTGTTCCGGTGTCATTCCCTTCCCTCCTCTTTCACCACCACATTCTGGAACTTCTTATAGGCATCCAAATACCACTCTTTTTTGTCCCCGTTGTAGGTCAGCTCATAGTACATGCCGTCAGGAAGGGTTGAGCTGATAAGATATTTCCAGTTCTGTAGAATCTTGCATTTCCACACCGTAAACACTGTAAAATTCGACATTGGGTCAGATTTATCCAGATGCTCCGTGATGTAATCTTTTACAATTTCAACTGCCTTATCATCAAAATTAATCATTTCTTGCTCCTCCTGTAGGGAATAGCGGGCATAAATCACGTCTCATGCGTCTACCTCATTTCCCCATCATTCCTCTTTCACAATGTTTAAATCATCGTTAAACTTCATCTGTCCGGGAATATGATCGTCGTTTATCCACCAGTGATATACTTCGTATCCATTGTTCCATTTGGTAATTAATCCGGCCTTTTTCCGTTCCTCAATCATCCGATCAAACGCTTTAATATACGCTTGCTTATATTGTGGGAAATCCGAAAATTCTTTTTTAACAACTTCTAATGTTGCCATTGGGCATCCGATACATCCGACTCGTTTATAGTTGTATGGTGGATAATACAACGGATTAATTTTCAAGCCGTATTTGGTGATGTACTCCCATATGTCGCGATCCGACCATTCATATATCGGATTAACGACTATGTTTTTGTTTTGTTTCATGTTTTTGATGAGATTGCAATCCCAGTTCGGGTCATCAATTTCGTTTGACTCTTGATACACTTCCTTAGCGTGCTCCAGCGAATAGTGCTGGCCAAGATTCTTTGTCTTTCCTATGATTGAAAATATATCTCTCCCCATTCTTCCTGTGGATTCGGATTTACGCACTCCAACAGCACACATCCGGTTTGGGGTGGATGCTTCTTTCAATTTCTGGCAGCAATAACGCACTATTCTTGTCGGCGGCATTCTTTTTTTCGGGATAAGATTCCACATTGTAATCTGTGTCCCGTCTTTGTATTTTGGGATGTAGTCAGTGCAATTCACGCCTTTTACAGACAGCTGGCTAAACTTTGCCCGAATAAATTGCACAGTCTGTGGCGCATCAGCAGAAGTGTGATTGTACATTACCTCGTAGTCCTCGGGCTGTAGAAAACGTTCTGCAAGATCGAGCATTACGGAGCTATCCTTTCCACCGGAATACGATATTATTAGCGGCTTGCCGTAATACTGTTTGCTCATTCTAGCTGCAAGCTTGAGTGCTTGTTTGGACTTCTTAACTTTTTCCTCGCTCATTCATCTACCCTCGCAATCTTCCCAGGTGCTGTGCCTGCACTCAGAGCACTTGTTGTACGGCGTTTCTAACCATGTGTCGAACAAAGCACACTTCGGTTTGTTCTTATCGGGTGGCCGTTTCTTCCCGTGGGTTTGCGTCAAAAATTTGTGGTATTTGCAGACGGTTCTTCCTTCCATAAACGTGCCGTCTGAATACAGGCATGAATTGGGATGATTTGAA